>JAXLQQ010000157.1:0-1545 GCA_046331525.1 Blastocatellia bacterium | reverse complement strand
GACAATCGCCATCCTGTTTTTCATGTGGGCGTAAGTTTATGTTTCTCACCATCAAACAACTTGCGGAGAAATTGCGCGCCGACGGTGAGAGTCTAACGGGCGTCGAGCGGCAGATTCGCTGCTGGGTGCGGGACACGGAAATCCCCTGCCATCAGGGAAAGAGGCGCGGCAAGCTGCGTTTCTTCTGGCCGGAGGTAGACGCCTGGCTCAAGCAGCGCAAGGCATTGCCGACGCCGCGCGCGACGGTGTACCCTCTGCGCGCGCAATCTAAGCCACGGGAGGTTATTTCATGAAAGTAACTGCCTCTTGGCGTAAAGACCTCAAGTGCTACCGCTTCAGCATTCACGATGACGAATTCGTTCGCATCACCGGAAAACGATTTCGGGGGAACTGCCCCAAGTCGGTGCGAAGCCAAAAAGCGGCAATCCTGCTTGGCGAGCAAAAGCGCGCCGATCTGATTGCTCAACATCAACAATCCACCACCTTGCCAGCAACACGCAAACGACTGCCCGACGGTCGCGTTGTGCCGCTCGCAAGCGATCTCTTCTCGCTCTTTGTCAACGAGTTTTATCTCCCACACATCGAGACAGTAAAAGCCGCCTCGACCGTCAAATCCGAACGCTGGCGCGCGGCGCAACTGGTTGCTTACTTTGGGAACTATCCGCTTTGCGAGATTGATACGTTTCTTTGTCTGGCCTTCCAGACGCACCGGCGGCAGCGGGAAAACCAGTACGGAGGAGCCGATTCCAACATTGCGATCAATCGCATCGTCGAAGTCTTGCAAAAGGTGCTGCAACTGGCCGTGGATTACGGTGTCATTACCGCCAACCCGGCGCGCGGCATTACCTCCCTGCGAGAACTGCCACGCGACCGCGTATTAACGCACGCCGAAGAAACACGTCTGGTTGAACGCCTTACGGTGAGTCCTCGCCGTCGGATGCTCGCACTGGCGGTACGTTTTGCCTTGCTGGCCGGCCTCAGAAAAGGAGAAATCCTCACTCTTGCCAAACGTGATTTGGACTATGAACGAGGACTGATTCTGATTCGTGACGGAAAAACGGGAAATGGTTCAGTGCCGCTGAATCCAGTTCTCAAGCAAGCGATCAACGAAACGATTGATCTGGCGCAATTCGATTTCAATGATCTGATTTTTGGCGGCGTGGACTGGATTAAGGACACTTTCCCGCAGGTTTGTCAGGAAGCGGAAATCGAAGGGCTGCATTTCCACGATCTGCGCGCCACGTTTGTGACCCGCATGCTGGAAAATGGCTTTGATGCGTTTACGGTTGCCGCTGCGGCACGGCACGGCAACATCAAGACGACGGCCATTTATGCCCGCACTTCTTCGCAGCATTTACGCACGGCGGTAGAGAGTCTGGGCAGTTCTTCGCAGGATTTGTCCCGATCCTGTCCCGGTGAGAAAAAAGCCGAAATCCTGTTATTCAGGAAATCAGCTTAAATAAAAGACTTATGTCTATTCTGGAAGGTCAAAAGTGGTATGCCGAAGGGGGGACTCGAACCCCCACGGGTTGCCCCATACGCCCC
>JAXLQQ010000156.1:0-1550 GCA_046331525.1 Blastocatellia bacterium | reverse complement strand
GCGCTTTCGCTGGTATTGCTGATTGGCGCAGGTTTGATTGTGCGCAGCTTGCAACAGGCGCAAACGCTGCATCCCGGCTTTAATCCTCACCGCGCAGCGTTGCTTTCGTTCGATCTCGGTTTGCAGGGCTATGACAAAGCGCGCGGCGAAGCCTTTCAGCAACAGGTGTTGGAGCGGGTGCGTTCGCTGCCCGGCATCGAAGCCGCCGCGCTCGCCGATTACCTGCCGTTGACGCTGACGGAATCCACCACAGTGGTCTATGTGGAAGGGAAGACTTCGGCTAAGTTTGGTGAGATGCCCTCGACGATTTATACGCGCGTCAGCCCGGATTACTTTCGCGCGATGGGAATTGCACTGCTGGCCGGGCGTGAATTCACGCCGCAGGAACGCGATTCGGCCTCGCGCGTCGTGATCGTCAATGAAGCCTTTGCGCGCCGCTTCTGGCCGGGCGAAAACGTCATTGGCAGGCAATTCAAATTCGGCGGCGCAGCGGAACCCGCGTGGCAAATCGTTGGGGTCGCCCAGGACGGTAAATACGTTAGCCTCGGCGAACGCTCGCGCCTATTGGTTTATCAGCCGTTGCTGCGCAATTACAGTTCGCTAGTTAATCTAGTAGTGCGCACGGCAGCGGACGAGGCCGGTGCGTTGGCCGCTGTGCGCCAGACGGTGCAAAGCCTCGATCCCGCCTTGCCGCTCTATAACGTAAAAACGATGCAGGAACATTTGAGCCTGCCGCTGTTTCCTGCGCGCATCGCGGCCACGGTGCTGGGGTGTTTTGGCGTGTTGGCTTTGGTGCTTGCTGCCATCGGCATTTACGGTGTGATGTCATTCAGCGTTGCCCAACGCACGCGCGAAGTCGGCATTCGCATGGCACTGGGTGCGCGTCCTCTGGACGTGCTGGCGCTGATCGTGCGGCAGGGAATGAGCGTGGCACTCGTTGGCGTCGGGATAGGGCTGGCTGGTGCCTTCGCCTGCACGCGCTTCCTGGCCGATTTATTATTCGGCGTGAGCCCAACCGATCCAGTGACTTTTCTCGTACTCGTTGCTGTGCTGACTTGTGTCGCCGCGCTCGCGTGTTTCATCCCCGCGCGCCGGGCGACGAAAGTTGATCCGATGATAGCACTTCGATCCGAATGAGCAGTGCAATGGGATTGATGACGAGTAGGGGGGCTGTAAGACAAATGTACAAGTGACAACGGACGACGGACAATTGACATTTGATGAGTTATAACGTTACTCAACGCAGTAACGAAATCGGCATTCGGATGGCACTGGGCGCGCAAACTTATCAAGTGTTGCAAATGGTGTTGGGGCAAGGGCTGAAAATGGCGGTTCTAGGTGCGGGACTGGGCTTGCTGGCGGCGTGGGGACTAACGCGCTTTTTAAATGCAATTTTGTACGAAGTGGACGCGACCGATCCGCTGCTATTCGGCGGCATCGCGCTGCTGTTGTTAGCCGTTGCGCTCGTGGCGTGCTTTGTGCCTGCCCGCCGCGCGACAAAAGTTGACCCGCTAAGTGCACTGCGCCGTGAATAGTTCAAAGTAAAGTAC
>JAXLQQ010000155.1:0-1761 GCA_046331525.1 Blastocatellia bacterium | reverse complement strand
CAGCAGTGTGGCCGATGGCGACTTTGATGTTTTGCGTCACCAGATATTCAGTCAACGCCATCCCATTCGGCACTTCCGGCGCAAGTGTGACGAGCACAATCTTGCCCTGCGCGGCGTCTTGTCGGCGCTTGAAATCCTCCCGCGAAGCCGCGCAAACGTGTGCTTTCGGATGTGCGCCGCGCGGCCCGTCTTCCGGCGAAATGTACGGCCCTTCCATATGAATCCCGGCGAGCGCCGGATCAGCAAAATTCACAAGCGCGCGCGCACAGCTTGCAAAATGTTCCGTAGACGACGTAATTAGCGTAGGCAGGAAACGGGTCACGCCCGTTTTGCGCTGGGCTTCGACGGCGAATTGCAATTGTTCGGGCGTGCAAGGTT
Organism: Blastocatellia bacterium; assembly: GCA_046331525.1. GTDB lineage: Bacteria > Acidobacteriota > Blastocatellia > RBC074 > RBC074 > JAFDVL01. The sequence goes on along the minus strand of JAXLQQ010000155.1, from coordinate 1,383 downwards.
CATTGAAATCAACACCTGCGAACCCGTTCACCTGAAGATCAAAAAAACCGGGACATTCGATTTGCATACTTTTTCTGCCACGAATTTACACGAATTGGCACGAATTAGAAATGACCACAAAAAGCGCAAAAGACAGTTCAACTGTGCCTTTTGAGGTGAAACCATTCGTGCTAATTCGTGTAAATTCGTGGCTCAAATTTCACTATGGACATCAAAATCTACGACGACAAAATTTCTCTCGGACAAGCTGCCGCAGAGCAAGCCGCCATCGTTCTGCGCCATGCCATCACGACCAACGGTAAAGCACGGATCATTGCCGCCACCGGCATGTCGCAATTTGAATTTCTGGACGCGCTCACAAAAGCGCCGGGCATTGATTGGAGCCAGGTTGAGATGTTTCACCTCGATGAATACATAGGCATGCCAATCACGCATCCGGCCAGCTTTCGCAAATATCTGTTGGAACGATTCATTGAACCGACCGGTATTCAAGCACATCACCTGCTGGATGGCGAGGCGAACCCAGCGGAAGTTTGTGCGAATGTTGGCGCGTTGATTGCCGCCGCTCCGATTGACGTGGCGTTTGTGGGCATTGGCGAAAACGGTCATCTCGCCTTCAACGATCCGCCCGCCGATTTCGATACCGAAGAACCGTACCTCATCGTCAACCTCGACGAAGCCTGCCGCCGCCAACAGTTCGGCGAAGGCTGGTTTCCCACACTGGAAGCCGTGCCGACACAAGCGATTTCGATGTCTATCCGGCAAATACTGAAGGCCCGCGAAATCATCTGCATCGTTCCCGACACCCGCAAAGCCGAAGCGGTCAAAGCTTGCCTGGAAGGCCCGGTGTCGCCGCTCGCGCCCGCTTCAATTTTACAGACGCACGCCAATACGACTGTGCATCTGGATCAAAATTCAGCGGCGTTACTAACGCCCTAATCCCTCTTAAATCTCCAATTTCCAATCTCCAATCGCAATGGTCATACCAAACAGCCATTCGTTGACAAGGCTTCATGCCTCTTCTAAAGTAGGCATTCACCAAACCGTTTTCCCAATGCCCTGGCAACATCACTCGCCGTTCGTTCTTGCGAGAGCGGCGGCGCATTTCTGAAGGAGTTCATAATGAGCAACAGCACCAGACGAGACTTTCTCAAGACCACTTCGGCAGCCGCTGTTGGTATCACGGCCAGCAGCCTGTCGGCCCACAGCTATGACCGCGTGCGCGGCGCGAATGATCGCGTCCGCGTGGCGATTCTCGGCGCAGGCGACCGGATGATGGGTTCGCTTGTGCCCGCGTTTTTCAGTCAGGCGGAGCAGCTTAATTTTGAACTCGCCGCCGTCTGCGACATTTGGAAAATTCACCGCGAAGAGAACTCCGCGAAA
>JAXLQQ010000154.1:0-1928 GCA_046331525.1 Blastocatellia bacterium | reverse complement strand
AATTTTACCGTTCTCCAGCTTGCTCCGGCGGCAAATCCATCGTCGGATTGCGCGTGAAAAAGCCATTCGGGATTAACTTGAAGCCCGTTTTATGCACCGGCATCACCGGCCAATCTTCGGGGCGCGGAATGTGCGTGACGCCCATCGTGTACCACAGCACGAGGTCTTGTTTTTCAATCGAGCGATTCGCTTTTGTCCACGCGGGCAAGCCTTCACCGCCGCGATTTTGGTTGATGTAATCGCCCGCCGAATACATTTCCTCCGGCGCATACGGCGTGACCCAGAGGTGATGATCCAGGAAGCCAGCGCGGCGGCGTACCCACGAATTGAGGCCGGAAAACGACGGCGAGTTTTCGCCCGTCACGAGCAAATAACCGGGCGCTTGGCCGAGCGCATTTTTCGCTTCGGCATTGATGATCTTCCAGCGACGCACAGTCGCAAAATTCAATTGCCGCTGCGCTTCGAGTTCGCGTTTGAAAACTGTTTCTTTCATCGTGAAGGCGTTGTTTTGCGGATTGGCTTTGCCGGGCAATGACGCCATCGTGTTTTGTTCGACGATGCTGTTCGCGCCTGCGCCGTCAATATCCAAGTCAAGACGGAAGTTGAAGAAGTGCTGATGATGCGGCGCTTCGATGTTGGGCGCGACCAGATGACCGTGTTTGTCGCCGTGTTGGTGATCGGTTTCGGTTTGGGCAGTCACGCCTTTGACCAGCATAATGCCGGTCAACATAATTTCTACTTCCAGCGCGCCATCCTGATGAAAGACCCAGTTGAAGCAGTATTCGTAATTGCCAATCGTCGCAATCATCGCCAGCACCAACTCGCGCGCCCGCCGGGTTTCGTTCTTGCCCGTATAAAAATCCGCCTGCTTCCACAGCAATCCGCCTTCGCGTTCGTAAATCGCTATCGCGCGTTCCTTCGTTTGCACCGTGCCGTCTTCGCTTGCCAGCAGCGCGGGCAGAAACGTCGCGTTCGTTGGCACGTCGTGCTTATCCATATCGGCTGCCGACAGGCCGACGCCGTATTCGCCCTCATCGAAGGCATTGCGGATAAACCAATTCGTACCGGGATCGCCGTACGGCACGACCATTTCGGACAGGCCGCCACGATAAAGAATCGAACGAACTTTGCCCTGATCTTCGTAGCCGACGGTGTAAAGCAGCAGCCCTTCGCGCGGATGCATCGCGTAACGGAAGCGCCATTTTTGCCAGCGCACTTCGTTGCCGCGCAGTTCAAAACTCGCGCCGTCGGGTTGCGTAATCAGCAACGGCTTTGGCGCGGGGCGTAGCGGCGCATTTGATTCGGGATCAAGTTCGGCACCGACTTTGGCGAGCGGCACAACGCCCGTGTCTACGATCTTCAGCAGCTTCTTGTGCGTCATATCCACGTAGGCAACCAGCCCTTCAATCGGGCGCGCGTAGGAGTTGCGCCCCGTGCCGCGATAAAACGCGATGCCGCGCGCCACACGAATGTTCGCTTCGCCTGCAAAGCCGAACCAACCAGGTGCCCACGTGTCTACCTGTACGTTTTTGTAATCTGTGATGCCGCGTTTGCTGAGCGCCACTTGCCAGTTTGGATCATTGCTGACGATGGACGCGGCGAGCGTAAAATCTTCGCCCACGACCCAGGGTTGCACGCCTTTGATTTCTTTCCACGAAAGAACCTTTTTCGCCTTCACATCCACGATGGCTTCAAAAGTTTGATTGACCGCGCGTTCGTAGACGATGACAAACGCTTCACGCCGCACGGCTGCGCCCGCTTGCCAGTTCAGGACTTCCGCTTTCGGCGGTTCGTGCAGCACGAGCGTATAAAAGCGGCTGCTTTCCGTCGCCTTGTTTTCGGCCTTCAGCGTAGCAACCGTCGTGGCGATTTCGTCGGGGCTGAGCGGATCGAGCGGGTGCGCTACATCGGATTGCGCCGCGAGGGGC
>JAXLQQ010000153.1:0-1948 GCA_046331525.1 Blastocatellia bacterium | reverse complement strand
TCGCCACATGAATTTCCAGGTCGCCGAAACGACGCGCAAATGCGAGATGCTGTTCGTCCGTCAACTACTGGTCACGAAAAACGAGGACGCCGCGTTCGTGAAAGAGGTCTTCAAGCTGCGCGAACGCTGTGTCGGCCAACGGTTGCGCAAGGTCGAGGCCAGTGATTTCCGCGCCGAGCGGTGCTTCGCTGTAGGTGATGTGCATAACAATTCTTTGCTGTCCTATTTAATCGCCAGCAAACTCGCCGCTGTGCGAAAGTACAGCACGCCCTCCGAAATCGCGGGCGTCGCCAGACACGGCTCGCCCAAATCATTTTTGGCTAACACTTCAAATTTCGGCCCCGCTTTGATGACGTGAACAACACCTTCTTCGACGGCGCAATAGATTTTCCCGTCTGCCGCCACCAGCGAAGCCGTGCAGGTGGCATCGTTGCCCAGCCGTTCTTCGTACATCCGTTGCCCCGTCTTGAAATCGTAACAACGCAGCACGCCATTGTAATTCGCCGCATAGAGCAGGCCGTTGTAAACGACTGGCGTCGAAAGATACGCGCCGCCATTGGGCACGCTCCACATCACACTGTCATTGCTTGTGCTGCCCTCGGCCAGCGAAATATCGCCCGCTGCCGACGGACGCACGACAAAGAGCGGTGCTTTTCCGCCGTGTGCATTGGTGATGACCAGCAAGCCGTCTGCGGCAAACGGTGTCGGCACCGGGATGTCGCCGCCGCCCCGCAACCGCCAGAGTTCCTTGCCCGTTGTGAGATCATATGAGGCAATGTACGGCCAGCCGTTGGCGACGACCTGTGTGCGCGTGCCGTCCGCATAAACAAACGGCGTGCCCCAACTATGTTCGCAAACCTCCTTGCGCGAAGTGCGCCAGAGTTCTTTGCCATCCGCCAAATGCAGCGCCGTAATAAATGGGTCTTTGGGGTCATCGCAAAGCAACACGATGCGTTCCTGGTGCAAAGCCGGAGAACTGCTGAAGCCCCAGCCGATGCTGTTCCACGTCACGTTGATTGTACCGAGGTCTTTTTGCCAACGCAGCTTGCCTTTCATATCGAAGCAGTACAAGCCATCAGCACCAAAGAAGGCGAGCAGATGTTTGCCATCCGTCACGAGCGTCGTATTCGCGTGCGAAGCCTTTTCGTGCCGCACGGTCGCGGGTTTCGCCGTGCGAATCAGCTGCTCCCATTTTTTCTTGCCTGACTTTTTGTCAAAGCACAGGATCAGCCACCGCTGTTCTTCGTCGTCTTTGGCCGGGCCGACATCGCCATACGTGCCAATGCGCAACGAGGGTTTGCCCGACTTCGGCACCGCTGTAGCGAGGTAAATACGATCCTTCCAAATAATCGGGCTGGAATGCCCCAGGCCTGGAACTTCCGTGCGCCAGACTACCCCCGCCTCCTTGCCTGCCGCCGCGTCCACTTTCCAGACAGCGCGTGTCGGGTTTCCCTCGGCAACTCCGGTTGAGCCAATCCCGCGAAACTGCGGCCAGTTCTGTTCCGACTTCGTGGCGAAAGCTGCGGCAGGCAACGCAGCCAATGAGGTAACTAAAAACGAACGACGTGAGAGCGGCATACGAGTCCTCCCTGACAAATTATTTCGCCTGCGAAGTAGCGGCAGGCGCGAGGTATTTTTCCAGCCAGTCAATCCAGCGCCGATTCACATCCTGTTGCCGCACGGGATCACCGGGCGAATGCCCTGCCACAGGGTAGGCGATAAACTGCACCGGCACGTTGTTGTCGCGCAGGGCGTGATACAACTTGAACGATTGCGTTATCGGCACGCGCGTATCGCCCGTGTCAGACAAAATCAGCGTCGGCGTTTTGATTTGCGGCGCATAGGTGATCGGCGATTGTTCGCGGTAGGCTTTTGCAAAATCGCCCGTCCATGGTGAGCCGCCGAATTCTTCCGCGCGGCTTACGTTACTGTCACCAAGGTTGTATTG
>JAXLQQ010000152.1:0-2023 GCA_046331525.1 Blastocatellia bacterium | reverse complement strand
CAAGGAATTGCTGATCACATCTCAGCCTGCAAGCCGCGTGCGCTCCCAGGCGCTTCGCGTCTTGTCAGAATTTACGGCGATACGCAGTTCAGGATCAGGTTTTTCCATTTATCTACCAACAAAAACCAGCCGTGCGGCACTAAGGTGGTCGAACCATATTCCACAATTAATGCCGGTTGATGCAGCGAGAACCCCACGGGCAGGCTCTCGCGGTCATAAACTGGCAGGAATTCGCTTTTTCGCTCCAGCCGCGTTTGTGTGGTGCATAGTGGCTGCGGAGTGCGCCGACTTCGGCGTGCTGGTTGTAGTGTCGGCTTCTCCGTACGGCCAATGGCACGCAGGCGTGCGCTGACAATTTCCAGTGGCGCGGACGGGTCAGAGTGACCATATCGTTCGGCGTGCTGGGTGTGAAATTGCGCGAGCGTAGCAGGAAAAGAATCAGAATAACGCACATCCAACTCAAACGATTGCCCGCGATAACGCACAGCTAAGTGGCGTTGCAGTTCGATCTGACTTGCGGCAAAACCTTCACGTCGCAATTCGCGTTTGGCCTCACGTTCGAGAGGAGCAAGTTGTCGAGCCAGCGTTTTTACGACATTGCCAGGAGCAGCGCCCGCATCAACTGTCAGCATTACAGTACGCGAGTAATCTTTGACAACGTCCGCCAGCAACACACCGAGCGCCGAAAATGCGCCGGGGTAGGCGGGAATTAAAACGCACGGAATGCGCAAGGCTTCTGCTAATGCAGCAGCATGCAAGCCCCCTGCGCCCCCAAAACTGACCAGCGTAAAGAAGCGAGGGTCTTGTCCACGCTCGACCGACACGAGGCGCAACGCACGTTCCATATTGGCATTAGCAACTTTGACAATGCCAAGCGCTGCATCAATCCGGGAAACTTTTTTGCCCACAACGTCTGCCATCTGTGCGGCAATTTCATCAACTGCTTTTTCCGCGCGGACTTGATCCAACATCATCGTGCCATTCAAAAGTCCTCTGCCGCCAAATCGTCCGAGCACGACATTTGCGTCCGTAACTGTCGCTTGCACGCCAACGCCATAACAGGCCGGGCCTGGATGCGCGCCTGCGGATTCAGGGCCAACACGCAACGCCCCACCTGCGTCTACGCGCGCGATGGAGCCGCCGCCTGCACCAACGGTGTGAATATCCAGCACGGGCACGGCAACAGGCAGTCCGACGATTTTGGCTTCATTCGTCGTCTGCGCCGCGCCGCGACAAAGCGCGACATCGGTTGAAGTGCCGCCCATATCAAATGTGATGATGTCCTGAATTCCCGCGAGTGCAGCAATCCAGGTCGCCGCAATCACGCCGCCTGCCGGCCCGGAAAGAATCGTGCGAACAGGCTCACGCGCGGCGGTTGTAGCAGAAATCGAACCACCCGAAGATTGCATAATGCGCAGCGGAGGCGCGGTTTTCTCGGCTTTGGGGAGGATGCCGCGCAAACCGATTCGTAGTTCAGTTAGGTAACGGCTCACCTTCGGCGCAAGGTAAGCATTGATCGCTACAGTTGATGTGCGTTCGTACTCGCGGTATTCCGGCAAAATCTGATGCGAAATTGAAAGCGGGACTTGCAGTGGCTGCAATGCCTCGGCAATCGCTTGCTCGTGCGCGGGATTTGTGAACGAAAAAAGTAATGAGATCGCAATGGATTCGACTTGCAGCTCTCGTAACTTTTCGCCGAGCCGGGAAAGGTCTTGCGGCTCCAGTTGTTTGAGAATTGTGCCGTCCGCTGCAATGCGTTCGCTGACGCCAAACCGCAATTCGCGCGGAATCAAAGGCGCGGGGCGCGTCACGGCGAAGTTATATAAATCAGGTCGCGCCTGTCGCCCAATTTCGATGACATCCTCGAAACCGGCTGTCGTTACTAACGCTGTCCGCGCGCCTTTGCGCTCCAGCAAAGCATTCGTTGCCACGGTCGTACCGTGGACGATTTCCGGGCGTGCCTGGGCAAAATCGAAAGTTTCGGCAAGGCGTGCCAAGCCCGTCAAAATTGCCCGCGCGGGAT
>JAXLQQ010000151.1:0-2177 GCA_046331525.1 Blastocatellia bacterium | reverse complement strand
CGGCTACGGCCTCAAGGTGCGATTGGCCGCGAGTACCGACGAGGCCGATGCGCAACCGCTCATTCGCGTCGGCAGCGGGCGGTTTATGACGATGGAGGGCGTTGCGCTTCCGGCGCAGGTGCAGGCGTTGACTACTGCTTGTCAGGCGCAAGGCCATTCGCTCGTGATGGTCGCCGTGGATGATGAACTGGTCGGCTGTCTGGAATTGCAACCGACGCTCCGACCCGAAGCGCACGCCGTGATTCATGGCTTACGCGCACGCGGCCTTGCTCTCTACATCATCTCCGGCGATCAGGAAGCGCCGACGCGCAAACTTGCGGACGACCTCGGCATGACGGGCTATTTCGCCAACGTGTTGCCAGAAGGCAAAGCGGCATTGGTGGAGCAGTTGCAGGGCGAAGGGCGGCGCGTCGCCTTTATCGGCGATGGCATCAACGATGCGATTGCGATGCGACAGGCGGAAGTTTCGATTTCGCTGCGCGGCGCGACGACCGTTGCCACCGACACAGCGCAAATCATCCTGATGGAAGGCAACCTCGATCAACTGCTGCACCTGTTCGCCCTCGCCACTGAATTTGAGCGAAATCTGAAACTCAACATCCGCTACACGGCGGGCATCAGCTTGCTTGCGGTGTCAGGGATTTTGTTTGCCGGGTTCACGTTCGTGGCCACGGAAATTTTCTACTCGCTGGCGCTGTTTGGCGGATTGGGCATTGCGCTTAAACCTTTGCTCGATCATCGCGGGGAAACCGACGAAAACAGCATCACTGCTACGCATTCAACCAAAGACCAATGAACTGAAAGGATCACAACGCATGCAAACGAGAATGGATTTGGAAAAGACGATTGACGGCTGGAATCAGGAATTCACCAGCAATGCCCGCAAGCCGCTGGAAGATTTAAGCCAGTACAGCACCGAGAGTCTGGAATGGCTGATGATGGAGCATTATCAATTCTCCTTCCGCAACACCGTATTTCTGTGGGATGCCGCCGAAACTGTCGGAGCGTTCGACACGGACGCCGTGCAGAAAGAACTCGTGCGCAATTACAAGGAAGAAAGCGGACACGCCGCGATGTACAAAGCCGCGCTCAAGAAAGTCGGCTCCGATGTCGAAACGCGCACCGACTTCGCGCCGACTTCGCAGTTCCTCTCCTCGGTCGGTGAGCTTTGCAAGCGCGAACCTTCTTTCGTCCTCGGCACGATGTTCGCTACCGAAACCGCCGCGATTTTCGAGCATCAGGTTTTCAAAGCCGTTTCGCTGGAAGTCGTCGCGCGCCGGAACGCCGAAGCCGCTGGCAAGTCGCTGGTTTATTTTCATCAAATGCACCTTGATGGCGTCGAACAAAGCCACAAAGACGAACTCGGCATCTTCCTGCGCGGCGTCTACGACGATCAAGCGGTCGTGGCCAGCGAAGGCAATCGCCCCACGCTGCATCCGCAACAAATTTTAGCAGGCGGCAAGCAGGCCGTTGAATTGATGAAAACCTGGTGGAGCCATCTGTTCGCCGAACTGCGCGCACAAAATCGCGTCGTGGCACAAGCGGCGTAGCGCGGTTTGCCATTCGATGCACTGCAAACACCTGGCAACCTGACTTACAGCGGTTTCGGAACAAGTGCTCAGACACTGATTCCTGATTCCCGATTCCTGATCCCTGCCCACAAAAAGAAGCCGACAGCAGCCTTTTGTGGGCAGGAATCGGGAATCAGGCAAGCTCATCTTCCAGAACACTCTTCGCAAAGACGCGATAGACAACGCCGGAAGTAACGTTTCACCTATGTCCACTGCACAGCAAACAAGTCTGCGGGTACGCCCCGCCGCCGTGCCGCGCGCGTTGGAAATCGCGTTGCACGGCCCCATCGGGCCGCAGCGATTACGCGACGACACGGTAGTCATTGCCGACAATGGCTGGTATCGCACATTGACGCCGTCCGCTTCGTGGGCGGCGGCCAATGAGGTGTTGTTTTCCAACCTCGACGCCTCACGACCAGACGCCGCGATTGACGCGCTTATTGCCGAATATCACGAGCGTGATTTGCCCGTGACGTGGTGCGTTTATCCGTGGACGCAACCGGCGGATTTGGGCGTGCGCTTGCTGGCGCGTGGCGCGACGAAAGCCAGCATTCAAGCGGTACTCGGCAGCACCGCGCTCCCGCTCAGCATCGTGGAAGGCGTTGA
>JAXLQQ010000150.1:0-2289 GCA_046331525.1 Blastocatellia bacterium | reverse complement strand
CCTGCGCATTTTTCAGGCCTATGAGGCGACGCCGCTATTGTTGCCTGACCTGCGTGCCCCGCAAACTCGACCTGTCGCGTTCCAGCCGCGTCCGCCTGCGCCTGCCCCTGATAATGACGACGAAGAGGAAGACGTAGTCATTCCGCGCCTGCAACGACGCCCCTTGCCGGTGGTCGGACAAGCTGGCTGGTGGCTGGTTTCTTTCAAACCGATGGGCCAATTTGTCATCGCGTTTTCGCTGGCCGTGCTGTATGTGCCTGCCTTGATTTTGCTACTCGTGATGACCGAACGGACGAGCAGTTTTTCCGTCGCCTTTCGGCGCGACTACGGCTCGTTGCTTTCCTGCACGTTCTTCGCCTGGGCGGCCTCGCATTTGCCGTTTGCGCTGCTGGGACTGCTCGCGCCAACAGCCACAATAGCTTTGCTGTTGTGGTTGCTGAGCAATTTGTATTTTGGCGCGTTGATGCTTGGTGCGCTCCGCACGGCTTGCGGAGCCAGTCTGCAAAACGCCGCGCTCACGGTCGGCTTAGCCTGGCTGGCATTGCGTTTTGATTCGTGGGTCTTTTCGGTGCTGACGTTCTCGCCATTTCTGACGCTAATCTGGTTGGTGCCGCTCGCACTCGGCGCGCTCGCCGGAATGCGTGCCGCACACAGTCAACGCCAAAGCTTTCGCCGCTCGCTGCAAGCCGCCACGCTCAACGAACACGACGCCGAAGCGCAATTTCAACTTGGCCTGCTCTATCAACAGCGCCGCCAGCAAACCGAAGCCCTCAAACATTTTCGCCGCGCTGTTGAAATTGACCCGAAAGAACCCGACGCGAATTTTCAACTCGGCATTGTCGCCCGGCTCGAAGGCCGTTTGCAGGACGCGCTGAACCACTTCGCGCCTGTCCTCGCCCACGACGACAAATACCGCCAAAGCGAAGTCTGGCGCGAAATCGGCGCGACATATTTAGCGGCGGGAATGTTAGAAGAAGCGCAAGCGGCGCTGGAGAAATATCACGAACGTCGTCCGTTCGACCCAGAAGGCTTATTTCACCTGGCGGAAACGATGACCAAACTCGGCAACACCACACGCGCCCACGAGCTTTATCAACAATGCATCGAAGCCGTAAAAACGATGCCCTACTATCGTCGCCACGAAGTCAACAAATGGAGCAAGCTGGCGCAGGCGCGATTATAACGGTACAGCAAACATCTTGTTTGCTGCTAAAAAATCAGCAAACAAGATGTTTGCTGTACTTTTGCTGTGGTTTCTTGTTTAGAGACAACCATCTTACGGTTCGCTACGGAGGAAGCCAATGGTTCGACAGATTGTCTGTACATTCTTTGTCCTTTGTCTCGTTTTCACCGGCCTGACCTTTTCCAGTTTTTCACAGGTGCAGGAAGTGCGCGAAAACACGGGCGCGGCGGCGGCCTATCAATCATTGCTGCGCTTGCGTTCGACGGCCACGGTATTGCACACGACCGCACACCCGGATGACGAGGACGGTGCGATGCTTACCTGGCTGACGCGACACGAAGGCATTCGCACCGGTTTGCTCACGCTCAATCGCGGCGAAGGTGGCGCGAATGTGGTGGGCGCGGAGCTGTATGACCAGCTCGGCATTTTGCGCACCGAAGAACTGCTCGCTGCCGGGCGCTACTACGGCGTAGATCAGATGTTCACGCGCGTCACCGACTTCGGTTTTTCCAAACGGATGGATGAGACGCTGGAGCATTGGGGCAAAGACGTGGTGCTGAAAGATGTCGTGCATGCGGTGCGTAAATATCGCCCCGATGTCATCATCTCGCGCTTTCACGGCAAACCGCGCGACGGGCATGGCAATCACCAAACTGCCGGACTGATGAGTGCCGAGGTTTTCAAGGCAGCGGCTGACCCGAAGATGTTTCCCGAACATTTTGCCGAAGGCTTGCGTCCCTGGCAGGTCAAGAAACTCTATCGCAGCGTCGGTGGCTTTGGGCGCGGCGGCGGTAACGATCAAGTGACGGTCAAAGTGGATGTCGGCACCTATGACCCGCTACTTGGCCGTTCGTACGTGCAAATCTCGCGCTACGGCCTCGGCTTTCAACGCTCGCAAAACGGCGGCGGCAGCTTGGCCGCACCCGGCTCTACTATTTCTTCGTGGTGGCTGGAAGAAAGTCTGGTCGGCAAGAAAGAAACCGAGGAAAGCATTTTTGAAGGACTGGACACGACGATTTTGGGGATGGCGAAGCTCGCGGGTTCGACTGACATCAAAGCCGAATTGAATGCCATCAACAGCAGTATCGAAGCCGCGCTCAAGAAAT
>JAXLQQ010000149.1:0-2481 GCA_046331525.1 Blastocatellia bacterium | reverse complement strand
CGCTCCGTCAAAACCAGAGAGTTTGCCACGCGCGGCCTGCGACAATATGCCAATCTGCAAAACAATGACCTCGTTGTGATTGCCAGTCAGGAAGGAATTTACGCGACGGGTAATCGCAAAGGTTCAGAACTCGATAATGCCGAAATCACGGAAGCTGCGAACAAGGCCGCTCCGTACTTCAAACAACAGCAAGCCGGGCGCAGTGGATTTGGTTTGGGGATGGCAGAGTTTTCGCGGGCATTGGTGGCGGAAGCGGTGTCGGATCGTCGCACACGCAACGTTGGTTACGGCACCGTCGGCTTGCTTGGCTTGGGCGCAGTGGGCGCGGGCGCGGCGTTCGTGATTGGTCGTCGCAAGCTGAAACAACGCGCCTACAAAAACAAACTCGACGAAGCGATTAATCTGTTGATGAATGAAATCAACGACAAGCTGGGCAAAGAATTCAACGTCAATGCGCGCTTTGTGAACTGGCAAAAAGAATACGAGGACATCAAAGCCGGCAATAATTGGAAAGATCACACACAGATTGATCGCTTGAATGCGACCTTGCAAGACGCCGTACGTCAGCCTGAACGCTATTTCGATTACCTGCCCGGCATTGCCGAAATCAAAGCTGCCGCCGCCAAATTGGGCGCGCCGCCGCCGCCACAAAAAAGCACCGACGATGTGTTCGATTACTTCGATGGTCGCCCGCTCAAGAAAGAGGAAGCCGTTGTGGTTGCGCTCAAAGATCGTGACGGACAGGAAATCCGCGTGCTGACTTCGCGCGAACACGCTGACGAAATGGGACACGGGCAAATCCCAAAGGTGCTGACGCGCGAAGTGGATGGGCGGCGCGTGCATTGGTCGAATGATCCGAGCTACGATCCCTATCGTGACTATCGCCCCTATGATCCGTACTATCGCGGCCCCAATTGGGTAGACATTTGGATGATGAGCCAGCTTTTCAATCCGCACACCTACTACGGCCCGGCAATTTATCCGTACTATCACAACGACTATTACTATTCCCAGCCGTACTATCAGCAGCCGATTTATGATTTGCCCGGCGCACGTGACTGGAACGGCGATGGCGTGATTGATTTTGGCGAAGCGCAACGACATTACAACGAACCGCGCTATGAACGCGAAACCTATCATCGTGAAGAGCCATCGTCTGGCTATGACGATGCTTCCGGCGGCATTGATTTTGGCTGGGGCGGCGGTTCCAGCAGTTCTGATAGTTCGTGGAGTTCCAGCGATTCATCAAGTGATTGGGGATCAAGCGGCGGCAGTGACTTTGGCGGCGGTGATTCGGGTGGCGGGAGCGATTTTGGCGGGGGAAGTAGCGATTCATAAAAACTATGCCACATTCCATTCTCATAGTTGACGACGAACCCGGCATTCGCCAATCGCTGGCCGGGGTGTTTGAAGACGAAGGCTTTGACGTGACAACAGTCGAAAGCGGCGAACAGGCGTTGCGCGAATTTGAGCAACGCTTGCACACCTGCGTGCTGCTGGATGTATGGTTGCCGGGGATAGATGGACTGGAAACGCTTGAACGACTGAAAGCAGCGTATCCTGACATTAGCGTCGTGATGATTTCCGGGCACGGGAATATTGAAACGGCGGTCAAAGCCACGAAATTGGGCGCATTTGATTTTGTCGAGAAGCCTTTGTCGCTCGATAAAACCGTGTTGGTGGTTAAGAACGCGATCAAGCAACGCGAACTCGAAGCGGTAAATACAGCAATGCGCGCCAAGCTCGAGCGCGATTTTATGATGGTTGGCGATTCGGTGCCGATGCGTGCGCTACGCCAGCAAATCAGTTATGCCGCGCCGACGAACGGGCGCATTTTGATTTACGGCGAATCGGGCACAGGCAAAGAATTGGTCGCCCGCGCATTGCACGCTCGTTCGCTGCGTGCTTCGCATTTATTTGTGGAAGTGAATTGCGCAGCGATTCCCGAAGAATTGATCGAATCAGAACTCTTCGGCCACGTCAAAGGTGCATTCACTGGCGCGACACAGGCCAAGCGCGGCAAGTTTGAGCAGGCGGATGATGCAACCCTGTTTCTGGATGAAATCGGCGATATGAGTTTGCGCACACAATCAAAAGTGCTGCGTGCGCTCGAAGAACAACGTTTTCAGGCCGTCGGTTCAGAAACAACCATTAGCGTAGACGTGCGCGTTATCGCGGCGACCAACAAAAAGCTGGAAGCCGAAATTGAAAAAGGCGCATTCCGCGCCGACCTGTTTTATCGCCTGAACGTCATTCCGTTTGAAATTCCGCCCTTGCGCGAACGGCTCGAAGACATTCCGTTGCTCGTCGAGCATTTCAATCGCGAGTTCTCGCAATCCAACAAACGCGAACCGAAAGAATTCACGCCTGCCGCAATTGAACGAATGCAAAGTTATCACTGGCCAGGTAATGTGCGCGAACTGCGCAATACTGTGGAGCGAGTAATTATTATGCGGCTCGATGCGCGCATAGACGCTGACG
>JAXLQQ010000148.1:0-2520 GCA_046331525.1 Blastocatellia bacterium | reverse complement strand
AAGGAAATCTTGCGCGTCGCCCACACGGCCTGCAACGGCAAAAACTTCGACATAAAAATCGCCGCCCCCGCGCCCAGCGCCGCTATCGAAGCACTACCCGCGACAATAAACCGTTGCCAGCCAAACAAAAACGCCCAGGCTTCGCCGTATGAATGCCGCAGGTACACATATTCGCCGCCCGCGTGCGGCAACATCGCGCCGAGTTCGGCATACGTCAGCGCCCCGGCCAGCGAAAGCAAGCCCGCCGCCACCCACGCCAGCAACACCATCGTCGGCGTGCGCACGTCCTGCGCCATCGGAGCCGTTTTCAAAAATACGCCCGTACCGATGACGGTGCCGATGACTAAGGCGGTCGTGCCAGTCAGCGTGAGACCGCGAATGAGTTGGGATTTTTCTTCTGCCATCAGATTGTGCCTTTCAGGTAAGCCTGCCGCCTGGCTTCAGGGAATTTTTCAATCGCGTAACGCAACATCGTGCGCGGCATCGTTTGGTAATGGAGCATCAGGAACGCTTCTTCCGCTGCTAAATCGCGGTCACCAACTTCGCGTAACATCCAGCCCACCGCTTTATGAATCAGGTCGTGCTTGTCACCTAACAATTGCGCCGCAATTTGCAGCGTCTCCGCAAAATCGTTTTGTCGAATGAAATACTGCGTGGCGATGATGGAGATGCGCCGTTCCCACAAGCTCGACGACTTCACCAGCTTGTAAAGCGGCTGGCGGCTTTTGTCGAACAGATACGCGCCCACGATATGCGGCGCAGACACGTCTACCAAATCCCAATTGTTGATGAATTGCGTGTGCTCCAGATATGCATCGTAGATCGCCTTCTTTATCGCGGCATCGCCTTTCATAAAGGCGTGAACCAGAATTATTAAAGCCAGCGAACGCGCTTCATGAATCGGCGATTGCAAAAGCGCGCACGCCTCGTCCATCGGCGTCGCTTTCAATTCCCTCGCCAAGCGCCGCAAATCGGGCGCACGCACGCCAATGAATTGATCGCCCTCGCCATATTCGCCCAGCCCGGTTTTGAAAAACCGAAGCGCGATCTTGGCATTGTCTTCGCTTGCCAGAGCGCGGAGTTGTGCTTGAATTTCGGGGACAGACATTGTGAGTCAATAAATATCCAGATCACGTCCAGACACGGCTTTGCCGCTGTAGCCTGACCGGATTTCGTTGAGCAATTCTTCTTCGGACGTGCCCCAGAATAACTGATGATACAGAATCAGCAAGCCCGGCTTCGCCTTCGTCGCAATTTCGGCGAGTTCGCGCGAGGAAGTGTGAAATTGCGAATGATATTTTTGCCATTCCGGCGGGCGTTTCAGAAAGCCGGTTTGCGAATAGACTTCGTGAATCAACACATCACAGCCGTTGCAGGCGTCAATCACACTCTGGCTTGGCGCGCAGTCGCCCGAAATCACAATCGTCTTGTCGCGCGTCTCAAAGCGATAGCCGTAGGCTTCTTTCCACGAACCGTGCTTGACCAGAAACGCTTTGACCGTAACGTTGTCGTCTTTATAAATCACGCCCGCCCTGATTTCGTGCGCGTTGACCTTGTAGCCGGTTTTGTTCGATGGCTCGCCACCGAACAAACGCATGTCCAAATCCTGCCTGTACGCTTTGACGATGTTCTCGGTCATCGCGCGCAAGCCGCGCGGGCCGTACACATCAAGCGGGGCTTTGCGCTCCAACACCCACGGGGTGAAAATCAAATCGGCATACCCGGTCGTGTGATCCGAATGCAGATGCGTCACGAACGCTTTGCTCAACTTCGGCATTGCCAGTCCAGTTACGCCTTTGCGCTGTGCCGCAGCCGCGCGACGAACGACGCCGGGGCCGAAATCTATGATGTAGGGCGTGTCGTTGACGACGATGGCGACTGACGGGCCGAAGCGTTCAGGATCAGCATTCGGCGTGCCGGTGCCAAGCAAGACGATTTGCGTGGCAGGCTTTTGCTGGCTTTGTTTTATCGTTGCATCAGCAACCCACGGCAAACTCAGTAGCGCGAAAAAGAGGAAGAATAAAAGTTTCATCACAGTTCATTCAGCAACAAATCCTCATAACTATCGCGCCTGCGAATCACTTCGACTTTGCCGCCGTCATCCACCAGCACCGCCGCCGGGAACGGGCGTCCATTATAGGCGGTCATCTGCGACATCGTGTACGCACCAGTGTTGAGCATCGCAATGATTTCACCAACCTGAACATCCGTCGGCAACAGTCGTTGATCCGGCAAATGCCCATCGCCGTGCAAATCGAAATACACATCGCCGCCATCGCAAAGCGGTCCCGCCATTCGATAGCGCGACGAAGGCGTTTCGCCCGCGCGCGAAGCGTTCACCGCGTGGTAGTACCAGTGATACATCACCATCGAAAGCATCAGGTTATAACCAGCATCCGTCAGCACCCAGTGATCGTTGGTTTCCGGGCGCGTCTTCACATTGCGTACCGTCGTCAGAATCGTAACGGCATCAGCAATCACGCTGCGACCGGGTTCCATCACGATTTCGATCTCTTCCAG
>JAXLQQ010000147.1:0-2602 GCA_046331525.1 Blastocatellia bacterium | reverse complement strand
AAGACCGGCAGCTACTCCCCGTCGCAGTCCGGCAAGGAAGGCACACTCAATCAGGCGGAGGTTCCAGAGCAGAGTAGCGACCAGCTTAAGGCGCGAGAAAAAGCGGGCGGCACCGATGCAACCCGGCAAATCGAACTGCCCGGCAGACTCAGAGAGCGCGGGCTGGAACTTAAACGCCCTCCAGTGGAGGCGAAGCCTACGCCTAAGCCAACCGTACCCAGTAAAAAAGGAGAGGCCAAAGGGCTATGAACCTCAATCAGGTTACGCTTCCCTCCCGTAATGTCCCGCGCGCCGTGGTGTTTTATCAGCAACTCGGATTGCAACTCATCGTAGATTCCGCGCCGCGTTATGTGCGCTTTGTCTGTCCTGACGGCAACACGACGCTGTCGCTGCATCACGTCGAGCAGCTTTCGCCAAATCCCGACCTTGTGATTTACTTTGAATGCGAAAGACTGGATGATGTCGTGGCGCAGCTCAAACAACAGGGCATCGCGTTTGACGCCGATCCACAAGATCAAAGCTGGCTCTGGCGCGAAGCGTATTTACGTGACCCGGATGGCAATGTGATTTGTTTGTACTGGGCGGGCGAAAATCGTCTCAATCCGCCGTGGCGCATCAACCGCGAGTGAAACTTATGGCCGAAATTATTGACATTACCGGACGCCTCGAAACGCAGCCGAAAACCATCAAAGCCGATGCTATTGCCGCCGAAGTGGAACGATTGCTCGGCGAACAACAAATCGCCGTGCTGTACCGCGAACGCATCCTGCCGATGCGGACGCGCAAGTATGAACTGAAAGCGCCAACCAAACCCGCGCTGGTCGAAGTTCTGCATACACTGCTCGGCATTGAACTGAAAATCGGCAAGCGGCGGCTGTGGTGCCCTGATCTGGCGACGGCGCGGTATCTGGCCGTCTTTGCCCGGCTCGGCCTCGAAGCGGTGGCCGTGCCGTACGACATCACACAAATTTCCCGCCTCGCGGATGATCTGGAATCAGCCTGGTTTCGGATGCTGACGCTGGCGGAACACTTGACCGCAGGGCGCAGCATGCGACTGCGCGGTCTGGTGCGCTCCTACCTGATCGCCAACCAACGCAGCGAAATCATCAACCTCGGCGCGGGTACTGTTCGGCCTGAATTTATTCAGAATACCAAACAGCGTCGGCGGTAGCCTGTGGTCAGTTATCCATCGTCCGTTGTTTTTCCCTCCAACCCAACACGCCCCTGACAAGGGACGATGGGCAAGTGACCAAGTCTGCGTTAAATCGGTTGTCAGCACGTCGCTTACCCGGTAAGATGTCGCTTGTGCCCAAACAATTAGCAGAGTGTTTCAGTTAGGAATCAGGATTTATCGTATGCGTCATTTTGCCTTGTTCATTGCCACCCTCTCCCTCGCCTTGTTACTGGCATGCACCGGCAGCGTCGTGCAGGAAAGACAAAGCAGCACCAAACAACCGCCTCCGCAGGCCGCACCAGCAAAACCGATGGACGTGAAACAACTCAATGATTTTGAGTTGCAGATGGTTGAAGACGGCGGGAAGTTAAGCCCGCTGAAACTTTCGCAGACCGTCGGGCGCGGAAAAGTCGTCGTGATTGATTTTTGGGCGACGTGGTGCGGGCCGTGCCGCCGCTCCATTCCCGATTTGGTGGCGATAAACAAAGACTATCAAACCAAAGGCGTCGAGATTTTCGGCCTTTCCATTGAAGACCCCAACGAAGAAAACCGGATGGATCCGTCCAAGAAAAGCCACGAAGCAGTGATTGATATGTCGAAAGATTTCAAGATCAATTATCGCGTCGGGTTTGCGCCGCAGAATATGTTTGTCGCCTTCGATCAGCGGCGTACGGGTTCGATTCCGCAAACGTTCATCTTTGGCAAAGACGGCACACTGGTCAAACATTTCATCGGCCTGGCTCCGGCCAGCCTCATTCGCGAGAACCTGGACAAAGCATTGAATTCCTAGCCCTTCTGTTCGTCGTCAACGGTTCCGGCAAGCTTTGATGACGGACGCAGTAACAGCTAACCACTATGATGATTTGTGAAAAATGCGAGAAGGAAATGCAGGGCAGCGCCGTGCGTTGCGCGCATTGCGGGCATAACCACGTCCTACAACGAATTGATGCCTGGCGCGAACGCCGCAACCATCAGATGTCCGCACGGCAACGCGATACGCAACCACCGGCTCCCCGCGTGACACCACCTGCGCCCGTGCAACAGGCGCGTGCGCAGGCGAAAGATTCGACGCTGATTCGTTTTCCCAAACGACCCCAACCCGCCGCTGAGAACCCGCCGTTGCCATCGCCCACACCCAATATTGAATCGTTGCCGGAATGGCGACAAAAGCTGGATGTACGGCTAAAGCAAATCCGCGATCAAAAGGCGATGGAAAGCGAACCGCCCACACCGAAACCGCGTGTCGAAGCGGAAATGGATCGCAATCCCAGAATCTCCTCTGCCTTGAATCGCATTCAGCGGGTAAACTATTTGCAGCCCATTACGCCGCCACCGCGCACGCGCTTTGCCGTTGCCGCTGAATTGACGACGGCTGAACCACAACTGGAGTCGCCGGTCATTGCCACTCCGCCTGCCCATCGCCACGCC
>JAXLQQ010000146.1:0-3071 GCA_046331525.1 Blastocatellia bacterium | reverse complement strand
CCTGCGCCAGTTCCGCGCGCACTTCGCCAAAGGATGGCTTCGACACCATCAGCACAGGCAGGCGCTGTTTGTCGTCTGAAAACCACACGCGCACGTTGTATTCGGTTTTATCTTTTGTGCGCGCTTTCAGGTCAACGCGGAAGGTTTCATAGCTGCCTGCCTGTGTTGTGATGCGTTCGCGCTGTTTCACCTGCGCTTCGATGTCAACGAGATGTTTGCCAAACAGCGCCGTAAACTTGGTGGCCTTGCTGTCTGCCTTGAGATCGCGCAGGCGGAGCGCATACACGAGCGAAGGCAAATCAAAGGTGTCGGCAGGCAAGGCAAGTTCGGATTGATCGCTGTATCGGGCGATGCGTCGTTGCTGGTCAATACTGATCGTGTCGTCTTCGTTGGTTTTGCCCTGCCGCGTCGTGTTGTCCGCGCGATAGGGCAACATTGTGCGCGCGTCAATGTACGAGGTGTATTGATTGTCTACTTCTGTGAACAGCGAACGCACATAACCGACGGTCGAAACTTTCGTTCGCACCTGAAACCCCTGCTGACCGAAGAATGCACCTTGTCCCGCCACTTCCATATCCATCCGCGCCGCAGTCACAAAATTCGCCCAGGAAACATTAAAGCTCAACTTTTCACCGACCTGAAACGGGCGAGTGGAAAGCGGCGGCGCGGCAGTAGGTTTCGCCACTTCAGTGCGCGGCGGCGGCGTCAATTGCCCTTGTGCTGGTTGAGGCTGTGTTTGCTGTGTTTCCTGCGAAGGCGGAGGAGGGACAGGGAGTGTTTTGCGCTGCTGTGCGAGGGAAATCCAACTAAACGAACTCAGTATCAGCAATCCCGTAGTAAGACGAACAGTAAGTTGGTAGTGCATGAGAATATCGCTTTCTCTTTATTTTCAGAATTTACGCGACAGTCAATAAGGGCTGCTGAAAGTCGCACGTGCGCCGATTCCAAAATTACACGCATCAGGCGACGGCTTGTTCGATTTCTTCACGAATTTTTTGTGCGGCGGCGGCTGGGTTTTCCGCGCCCGTGATCGGCCTCCCAATTACCAGATAATCGGCACCTGCCTGCACTGCTTCACTCGGCGTCATTACGCGCTTTTGATCGTTCAAAGCGGCACCGGCAGGGCGCACGCCGGGTGTTAAAATTACAAAATTCGGGTTCGCAATTGCTGCTCGCAACGGCGCAATTTCCAGAGGCGAGGCAACGACCCCGTTGATACCCGACTTATCGGCAAGTTCGGCCAAACGAATTACCTGCTCTTGAATGGAGCGTTCCAGCCCGATTTCGTGGAGCGAATCTTGATCGTGGCTCGTCAAAATCGTAACCGCTAAAATTAAAGGTTGGGGAATGTTCTCGCGCTCTGCGGCGGCGTTAATGGCATCAACCGTCGCGCGCATCATAGCCGATCCGCCCAGTGCGTGTACATTAAAAATACTGACCCCCAGCCGCGCCGCTTCTACGCCCGCGCTCGCTACGGTGTTCGGGATGTCGTGGTATTTCAGATCGAGAAAAACTTTTTCGCCCTGCCCGACGATCTGCCGCACGATGTCCGGCCCCGCAGCGGTGAAAAGCTGCTTGCCGATCTTGAACATGCCGATCTGCCCGCGCAATTGTTCGACTAACGCCAGCGCTTGTGCCGAGGTTTCGACATCCAGTGCGACGACGATTCTGTCTTTGGGTTGTAAGGAATTCATGGACTCTTTCTATCAGTTCAATAATCGCTCAACAATCACGACATCGCGCCAGATGCCGTCGAGTTGACCGTGTTTCTCGTAAACGCCGACTTCACGAAAACCACAAGCCCGAACGAGTTTCCGGCTGTGTTGGTTCTCTGGAAAAATACGCGATACCAGTTTCCAGTATCCCGTCTGTGCGGCAACTTCAAGCAAGTTTTTCAGCGCAATCTTTCCCGCCCCGCGTCCGCGTGCCTCGCGCGCGACATAAATCGAAAACTCTGCAATGCCGTCGTAGCAATCGCGCGGGCGGTACGTCGAAGTCGAAGCAAACGCGATCACCGCGCCGTTCTCTTCGACCACAACGATTGGATGCACGCCATCAAACCACGTCCGCACATCAGCTTCCGTGCGTGGTGTTGTCTCAAATGTAGCAATGCGATCCGCGATGCCTTCGTTGTAAATATGCGCTATCGCGGCAGCATCGTTGAGGCTGGCACTTCTCACTTGCATGGGCTATTTCCCCTTGCTTTCAAGTCGTTTTATTTCTGCCAGTGACATCGGATATTCAGTAAATCCCTTATTGCCATGATCGCGTACCCAATACAGATGCGTCAGCGCTTCCTCACGGTTCCCGGCCAGCGATAAATCCATTCCAAGATAGGCATGCGCTTCGGTCAATTCGTCATTGTCTTTGGCCAACTTGAGAAGTTGTTCCGCACTTAGTTGGCGTTGCAAATATTGCACGACAGGATAAGGCCAACTTTGGGTATCGCCTTTTTCGACAAGGCTCTTGAGCATCTCTTCTGCCGCCGCAGACGATTTCATTTGTCGGTACCCGAAATATGCGACGAATGCCATATATGCGGATGACGTGGCATGCCAGCCTTCGCGTGCGAGGTAAAGCTTCGCAAAGCGCGCGGCTTTATCACCCCGTGCCAGATTGAGAAACGTCAGGCTGCCGGTGCGGTAAAGCGCCGAGTTATCCGGGTCCAGGCGCGCTGCCTGCTCGAACGAAGTTGCCGCTTCCTGTTCCAGCCCAGCGTTTGACAAGGCAATCCCAAGCTCAGCGTGGAGGAAGGCCAGGTCTGGTTTTAGTTTTACGGCCTGACGAAATGACGTGATCGCCGCCTCTGGCTTTTCTTCGCTCAATGCTATTTGTCCCGTATAGAAATGCCCCAGGTAGTTATTCGGCTCACGCGAAGTAATCTCTGGCAGGTACTTTTTTGCCTCTTCCGGTTTTCGTTGTCGCAAGCGCAACGCACTGAACGCCAGTTGGCCAGATGTAAACTGCGTGTCCGCCTGCGAGGATTTCTGTAAATGCGTTTCGGCCTCATCCAGGCGCCCCTGATGCAATAACAAATTTCCCAGGTAATACTCGGATTGCGCCTCAGGCAA
>JAXLQQ010000145.1:0-3072 GCA_046331525.1 Blastocatellia bacterium | reverse complement strand
TATTCGTTGGCAAGTGCAGCAGGCGGATCAAATATTGCGCGAACGCGACGGCGACCGCTGCTGTTGCGCCTGATTGAATAATGAACAACAACGACCAGCCGTGCAGAAAGGCGACGAGCGGATGAAACGCTTCACGAAAGAAAGCATACTGCCCGCCGACTTTCGGCATTACGGTGCTGAGTTCCGCAAAGACAAACGCTCCTGCCAGCGCAAGAATACCACCCGCAATCCACACGGCGAGAATCCAAAAGGACGTGTGAACCTTTTGGGCGACGATGTAGGGATTAATGAAAATGCCCGTACCAATGATGCCGCTGATGACGATCATTGTGGCATCGAAGAGGTTGAGTTTGCGGGCGAATTTCGTTGCTTCCGTTGCGACCGGGGGAGCCGTTGCGGCCATAAGCGAATCTCAAATGTTAGGCATACGCGGTTTTACTTCTCTCAGCACGTCCAGCATTTGTTCGTGCAACAAACCATTGGAACAAACCATATCGGGCACAGTCATGTCGAACGCGCTCCCGTCTGTTTTCGTCATCTTCCCGCCTGCTTCTTCAATCAGCAGCCAACCGGCAGCGCAATCCCACGGATTCAAACCCCATTCCCAAAATCCATCAAGGCGACCGCACGCGACATCGGCTAAATCAATCGCCGCTGCGCCGAGTCGCCGCACGCCTTGCGCTTTGCACAAAAAAGCTTCCCACGCGGGCATGTAAAAGCTTAGGCGCTCGCGCACATCGTAGGGAAAGCCCGTCACGAGCAAGGCCTTTTCGAGTTCGGTGATTTCGGAAACAGTAATTTTTTTTCCGTTCAGCGTCGCACCCGCGCCACGTTCGGCTGCGAACATTTCATCGCGTGTCGGATCATAAATCACACCTGCGATAACTTCGCCTTTGTGTTCCACGCCAATCGAAACAGCGTAGCAGGGCAGCCCATGCGCGAAGTTTGTTGTGCCGTCGAGCGGATCAATGATCCAGCAATATTCGGCATCTTCGTGATGGCTGATGCCGCTTTCTTCGGCCAGGATTTTATGCGTGGGATAGCGGGCCGTGATCAATTCTTTGATGTGCTTCTCGCTCGCCAGATCGGCTTCGGTCACGAGATTAATGCGGCCTTTGTGAATGATGTCGAAGCGGCGCGCGGCGAAATCCTGAATAATTGCGCCCGCCTCACGTGCAGCTTGCAAAGCAAGGTCTATCATTTACTCCAGCTCCCGGTTTAAAGCGTTCAGATCGCTTTGCAATATTTCCATACTCGCACGTACGGCGTGCAACCGTGGACGAACATGTTCATTTTCGCGTTCAAGTCGCTGTAGCTCTTGTTTGAGTCGCAGCAAATCGCCTTCGATTTGTCCCGTGACAAGCGAGGGCGAGCGGAAGGATTCGATGGTTTCCTGCGCGGCGTCAAAATAGTCCTCATCCACGTAAATGCGATATGGTTCGCCGCTGCGAATTTCATCGCCGTGACCGCCATGCAGCACCGACGGTACGCCTGCATCATCCAGCAAGCGACGCACAAACGTCGCTTGTGATCCGCTCGTCAGGGTTAAGAGCAACTGCAACTCGCTATCGCTGTCGTCCTCTTCAAAATATATCTCGCCCGCGCCATTAGTTTCCGGTGCGAGCGAGGCAACTAACGGGACGTGACAGGTGTTGCATTCAGTGAATCCAGCGCGAAATTCTGATTCGCACGATGGGCAATAAGGCATAGTGAAGTCTCCAAGAAAGAATGTTGAAAAAGAAGCGCGCACTATATCACGGCGCAACGTGCGGGGCTAAGCATGAGGTGCAGTACGGGGAGCGTGAGCGACCTGCGCCTTGATCAGAACGTATGTCCTGATCAAGGCGCAGGTCGCTCACGCCCGTACTGCACCTCATCGCACCGAATGGCAGCTGCCAGCAACGGAATCATCAATTCGTGGTGCCCCGTTAGGCTGTAGCCTTTGCCTGCACCGTTGGCAACGGGACGTTTTACAACGTTGGTGTTGGGGCGATAGTGTTGGATGAAATCGAAATTCGCCGTCGTGAAATTTTCGAGCGGCACGCCAAGATTGCGCACGACCGTGACCGCTTTCAAAAAGATTTCGGGCAAGGTTACCGCCGAGCCGAGATTTAAATATACACCGCCGCCGTCGAGTTCTTTGACCAGCGAAGTGAATAGCCGAAAATCACGATGCGCTGTTTGGCCAATGCTCGCGCCATCGGCATGCGGATGCAGGTGAATGATGTCCGTGCCAATCGTTGCGTGAACGGTGACGGGGACTTTATGTTGATAAGCGGCGTGCAGTAACGAATAGGCCGCAAATTCAGGTTGTAAGGCAACGAGCAGGCGGCCTACCGCTTCGCCCAAACCAAGGTTGTCGCGTGCGCCCTGCTGGATCGCTTCGTTCAGCATTCGTCCGGTTTCTTCAGCCATCCCGAACGCGCCTTGCCCTAATGCTTCGTCTACGTCTTCGGAGGTTGAGCCGATCACGGCAATCTCGAAATCGTGAATTACGCCGGAGCCATTCAAGGCAATAGCAGTCACAAAACCGCGCTCAATCAGATCAATCAAAATTGGTGCTAAGCCGGTTTTGATGACGTGTCCGCCTGCGCCCCAGAGCATTGCTTTACGTTTGGCTTTGGCGTTGACGATGGCGTTGGCGACCGCCCGCAAACTCTGCGCGGCAAGGATGTCGGGCAGGGAATTGAGCAAAGCGGAGGCAGCTTGTGCCTGTTCGTCACTTAACGGACGCGCAAAGTCTTTGACCGTGACTTTGCTGTGGCGCGAGTTGAGCGGATAAGTCGAGAGTTGCGACAGATCAATGGGTTGCGATTCGTAGACGGACATGCGGCTTTTATTGCAACGTGAAATTGAAGGTTAAGATGCCTTGGATTTTAACGGGCACGCCGGATAACTCGGTAGGATGAAATCTCCATTGTTTGGCCGCCGCCACGGCAGCCTCGCGTAATAAAGGATGCCCACTGACTGCTTCAGCCGAAATTACGTGGCCTTCTTCTGCCACCGTAATGGCGACTTGCACCGCACCTGTTGCCCGCGCCGCCGCGGCTTCTGCCGGATAGACGGGTTGTA
>JAXLQQ010000144.1:0-3196 GCA_046331525.1 Blastocatellia bacterium | reverse complement strand
AAAACTCTATCGCAACCGCGACGTAGCGCATCTGCGCGAATTGCTCGAAGCCGACCGCGACAAAAATAATCGCCTTAAAGTCATCGCCACCGACGGCGTCTTCTCGATGGAAGGCCACCTCGCGCCGCTGCCCGAACTGGTCGAATTGGCGCGCGAATTCGGCGCGTTGTTGTTTGTAGACGAATCGCACGCTTCCGGCGTGTTGGGCGAGACCGGGCGTGGCACTCCCGAAGCGTTGGGCGTGCATGGGCAAATTGATGTCATCACCGGAACGTTCGGCAAAGCACTGGGCGGCGCATCGGGCGGCTTCATTGCCGGGCGGCGCGAACTGATCGAATTCCTGCGCCAGAAATCGCGGCCTTACACCTTCTCGAATACCGTTCCGCCCGCCGTCGTAACGGCTTCGATTGCGGCCATTGACTTGATCGAAAGCGATCCTGCGATTGTGAATCAGTTGCACGAAAACACGGATTTCTTCCGCCGCGAAATCGTGCGCGCAGGCTTCACAATCCTCGCCGGGAATCACCCGATTGTGCCAGTGATGTTGGGCGAAGCGGCAGTCGCGCAGCAGATGAGTCACGCGCTGCTCGACGAAGGGGTTTACATCAAGGGACTGTGGTATCCGGTCGTGCCGAAAGGCGAAGCGCGATTGCGCGCACAAATCTCCGCCGCGCATACCCGCGAGGATTTGGAGCAAGCCATCGCAGCTTTCAAAAGTGTCGGCAAGCGTCTTGGCGTTCTTGCGGGCTGAGCCATCTCGGCACCGCCCGCCTCGGTATTTTCGTGGAGGATGTCCGTCAGGCGACATTCTCCCCTCAATTTCACACCCGCAAACTTTCAGGAGAATTGATTATGTTCAAGCAAGCACAATGGGCATTCGCGTTGTTAGTGGCGTTGTTGTTGGTGTCCGGCAGTTCGGCGCAAACCGCAGGGCGTATTTCCGGCACCGTCAAGGATGCGACGGGCGGGCATTTGCCCCAGGCCAAAGTCGTCGTGCGCGAGGAGGCTTCCGGGCAGGAACGCAGCGCGACGACCAATGAGGAGGGATACTACGTGGCTACCAACCTCGGCCCCGGCTTGTATTCGGTGATCGTGGAGCAAGCGGGCTTCAAGCGATTCGTGCGGGTAGGCATCGTCCTCAATGCAGACTCGCGCCTGACAGTGGATTGCGCGCTGGAAACCGGTGCGGTCAGCGATACGGTTACGGTGACTGCCGAAGCGGGTGAAACGGTCAACAACACGTCGGGCGAAATCGCGCGCGTAATTGATGGGCAACAGGTAACGAATCTGGCGCTCAATGCGCGCAACTTTACACAACTGGCGACGCTGATTCCGGGCGCGCCGTTATTGGATTTCGATGCGATTGCGGCGGCCACCAATCCGGGGCAGGGCAATCTTTCGATCAATGGCAATCGCGCCGAAGCCAACAGCATTACCGTAGACGGCGGCTTCAATCTCTCGAAGGCCAACGCCAATCTGCTTTACAACAACATCGGCATTGATTTCATTCAGGAAGTCAAAGTGCAGGCGTCGAATTTCTCAGCGGAATACGGACGACAAGGCGGCGCGGCGATCAATGTCACGACCCGCAGCGGCGGCAATCAGGTGCATGGCAGCGCGTTCGAGTTTTTCCGCAACGACCAACTGGACGCGCGCAATTTCTTTTCGACGGCAGTGCGCAAGCTGCGCTTCAATGATTTTGGCGGCGGGGTCGGCGGGCCGATCATCAAAAACAAGTTCTTCTTTTTCGGCGGGCTGGAATTCAAACGCATTCGCCGTTCATTCGACCCCACGCGGCGCACCTTGCCGTCGTTGGCGGAATTGAACGGCGATTTTTCTGTGCGGTTGCGCGGCGCGGACGGCATCGTTGGCACAGCAGATGATGGCGCGTTGCGCGATCCGCTCAAGACCGGTACTTGCAGCACAACGAATCGCGCGGCGTGTTTCCCCGGCAACATTATTCCGACAGCGCGCCTGACGGCGGATGGGCGTGCATTGGCTGGCGTTTATCGCTCCATCATTGGCCGAATTGCGCAATACACTGACTCGACCGCGAACAACAATGCCACGGAAGAAGGCCGCAACATTTTTAATTACCGGCAGGAATTGCTGCGACTCGATTACAAATTCAACGATAAGCACAGCCTCTTTGGCCGCTACCTGCGCGATTGGTTTGACGACACGTCCAGCACGCTGCCGTATGATCTGCGCGCGACGCGACGCAATCCCAGCTTGATGCTGGCTCATATCTGGACGATTGCGCCGACGCTGATTAACGATGTGCGCGCCAGCTTCTCGCAATCCCGCACGCTCGAAGCGCCGCAGGGGAATGAGTGGAAGCGCGAAACCTACGGCATCAGCTACCGGCAGTTGTACGACGACGGGCTGTATCCGAACGGTTTGCCGACGGTCAGCGTGGTCGGGTTTACGGGCTTCGGCGGCACTTCCAATCACCTCCGCTTCAACCAGAGCGATTTCACGATTTCCGACAACCTGACCTGGGTGAAAAGCCGCCACACGCTCAAGACGGGTCTATTGTTTCTTTATCCGGTGAACAAACAGCAAGGACGCGCCAGTGCGGCCAACATTCCCAACGGCACGATTGCGTTCAATGCGACAGGCAACCCCGTAACGTCGAATAACGCGCTGGCCGATCTGTTGCTGGGCAACTTCCGCCAGTATAACGAGAGCGCGCAACCGCCCTACACCTCCTTCATCTCGAAAGGCATCGAGGCGTATGTGAGCGATCAATGGAAAGTGCATCAGCGGCTGAGCCTGGAATTCGGCCTGCGCTATCAATACCTGGGCGCGACCTACACGGCGGAAAACGCGATTGCCAACTTCGACCCCGCGCTTTACAACCCGGCGCAAGCGGTCGTGGTGAACCCGAACGGCACGCTGGTGCCGAACGTCGGCAATCCATTCAACGGCCTGGTGCGCGCGAAAGGCGACGTAGGCAATCCCGCACCCGTCAGTCTGGCGTTGATTCCGGCAGGGCTGCCGCGTTCGTTGTACGACTCGCCGCAAAGCGTTGGGCCGCGCCTGAGCTTTGCCTACACGCCCTTCAACGATAACAAGACGGCGGTGCGCGGTGGTGTCGGACTGTTCTACAACAATGTTCGCAGCGCCCTGACGCAGCAGACGGGCGACAATCCGCCGTTCAATATCTCGGCGCAATTCGAGAATCAAAACCTGA
>JAXLQQ010000143.1:0-3727 GCA_046331525.1 Blastocatellia bacterium | reverse complement strand
CGCGCCAAAGCTGAAACCTGTACGTGGGATCATTATCGTCGTTGTGTGCGTGATGCTGTTGCACCAGTTGTCGGAAGAAATTAAGACCATCCACACCGCAGCCGAAACGCGGCTGGCGGTGATTGTGTCGCATCCGATTCAGGATTATGTGCCGCTGTATCAACGGCTGGCGCGGCGGGCGGACGTAGACATTAAAGTCTTTTTTACGTGGCACGGCGGCGAGCGCGCGGTGTTGGATCACGGATTCAAACGGGAAGTGGCGTGGGATGTGAATTTAACGGACGGCTACGAATACGAAGTCGTGCCGAACGTGGCGCGCGTGCCGGGGACGCATCATTTTCGCGGCTTGCAGAATCCCTCGCTGACGGCGCGCGTGTTGGCGTGGCAACCGGCGGCGGTGCATTTGACGGGCTATGCTTTCGACTCGCATTGGCGGACGTTGCGGGCGTTGTCGCGGGCGAAAATTCCGGTGTTGTTTCGCGGCGATTCGCATTTGCTGGACGGCGCGAGCGGCGTGAAATGGCTCGGCAAGCGCGCGTTGCTCGCGTGGATTTATCGCTGGCCAGCGGCGTTTTTGTATGTCGGGCAGGCGAACCGCGCCTACTATGAACGCTTCGGCGTGCCGGAAGCGAAATTGCATTATTGCCCGCATTCGATAGAAGTCTCGCGCTTTGCCGAACCGGCAGCGCAGTGGGAAGCGGAAGCCGCCGCGTGGCGGGCTGAACTCGGCATTACAGCC
Organism: Blastocatellia bacterium; assembly: GCA_046331525.1. GTDB lineage: Bacteria > Acidobacteriota > Blastocatellia > RBC074 > RBC074 > JAFDVL01. Next base: position 2,988 of record JAXLQQ010000143.1, on the reverse strand, counting down.
GCGCAGCGCGTGCTGTTGTTCGCTGGCAAGTTTGAAGACAAGAAACAGCCGCTCGCGCTGATGCAGGCGTTTTTACAGGCCGAGGCGCGCGATTGGGTGTTGGTGATGGTCGGCGATGGTGTGTTGGGGCAGGGCGTGCAAACGCTTGCCCAAGCGCATCCCACGCGCTTTCGCGTGCTGCCGTTTCAAAACCAAAGCCGGATGCCGCTCGTGTATCGCCTCGGCGATATGTTGGTATTGCCTTCGACGTATGGCGAGACGTGGGGCTTGGCGGTGAATGAAGCGTTGGCCTGCGGGCGTCCGGTGCTGGTGAGTGATCGCGTCGGTTGTGCGGCGGATGTCGTGCGCGCGGGGCAAACGGGCGAAGTGTTTCGCGCGGGCGATTGGGAAGACTTTCGCCGCCAATTCGCGCGTTGCGCGCAGTGGAGCGCGTCGTTGTCGCCTGCGACGCTGACGCGCGCGGCACAGGAGTTTGATATTGCTGCGACCGAACGACATTTGATGTCGGCGCTGGCCGCCGTGGTCGCAACGAAAGGAAAGCTGTCATGATTGCCTCCGTGTGGAATAAAGAACGACTCATGCTCCGTGCCTTTCCGCTCGGCGCTATTACGTTGCTGTGCTGGTTTGTTTGGCACGCCGTGACCTCTGGGGCGTATGGGTATGAAGAATGGCTGTTGTTTTACGTCATCGCGCTGATGTGTTGGGAGCCGACTGCTACGTGGTTGCGCCAGGGCTGTCATTGGATGCCAGCGGCGGAATTGTTCTTCCTGCTGCATCTGCCGTACTACGTGAATCCCTTTGTGAGCGGGCGCGAAGAGTATCTCAACCTGAGCGCGGAACTACGCACGAAGGAAGGACTGGTTATTTTCGTCTTCCTGCTTTTCTGCCGCCTTTGCTATCAGACGGCAGGGATGCGCGGGAAAAAGACGACGGGGTTATTGGAGCGGGAGTTGCTGATTGTCGGGCAACGACGACGCTTCGTCTGGATCGGGCTGATGTGCTGGTTTGTCTTCAACCTGACCTTGTTGCAGTCCTGGTTGCCGAATCTGGCGGAGTACTTCAACACCGTGCGCGTCATCTTTTCTTCCATCGGCGTGATTTCGATCTTTGTGCTTTTTTATGAGATGGGGTGTCGGCATTTAACCGGCAAGGCCGAAATCCTACTGGGTACACTGACGATTCTCACGTTGCTGATTTCCTTCGCCAGTGGCTTCCTGATTGAAGGCACGATTCAGGCGGCGCTGGCTTTTGTGGCGTTCTCGATTGGGCGTAAGAAAATGCCGGTGGCGGCGATGCTGGTGTTGGTGCTGATTCTGAGTTTTTTGCACATCGGCAAAGGTCGGATGCGCGTGCAGTTTTGGGAGCAGGGGAAAAACTACGGTTCGGTGGCCAGCAATCCGCTGGAAATTTATCGGGTGTGGATTGCTGCCGCCTGGGAAGAATTGCTGAGCGGGCGCGCTGCCGAAGACAAAACGGCGTCGCTGTTAGAACGCGGCAATCTGCTGCAATTCCTCTCGCGCGTGGTGGCGGAAACGCCGGATACGCTGCCGTATCTGGACGGCACGACGTATCAGCTTTCGCTGGCGAACTTTGTGCCGCGCTTTCTCTGGCCGGATAAGCCGCGTGCGAGTGCGCCGGACGAAATGCTGGCCATTTATTACCGCTATCAAACAGTGGAATCGGTGGAGTCTACCGCCGTTGGATTAGGCCGCATCAGCGAAGCGTGGGCGAACTTCGGCTGGCTAGGCGTGGCTGTGATCGGCGTCGCGATGGGCTTGTTGCTGCGCATTGCCAAGCAACTTTCGCACGGTTATTCGCCCGCGCATTTTCGCTTTCTGCTGGCCACGTCTTTTATTCCTTTCGCGCTGAATTTGGAGGGCGGATTTGGGCCGGCAGTCCACGCCTTTACGCAAAACTTGTTCATTAGTTTTATTGGGCTGTGGATTATGTCTAAGCCGCTGACAACCGTTTCTGCTCCGGCTCCTGTGCCGCTGCCGATGAATGCCAAAGTGTCGAGCGGCGTGGCGTAATTGAACAACGTAGGAAGTTGTATGTCTACTCGCAAAACCGTGCTGGTGTTTCGCACGGGACATTTGGGTGACACCGTTTGCGCGATTCCGGCGCTGCGGTTGTTGCGACGGCATTTTGCTGATTCCGAACTGGTCTTTCTCTGCGATCAGCCGCAGGGCGCGAAAGTGCCTGCGCCCGCTGTCATCGAACGCCTGAACCTCTTTGACCGTGTTGTCACGTACACAAGCGGGCGCGGCCTGCTGAGCGTCGGACAACTGTTTCGCGCCGTGCGTCGCGTGCAACCGGATACGGTGATTATGCTGCCGCAGTCGCGCGATGCGCTGAGCAATGTACGGCGCAAGAAACGCTTCTTTGAGCGCTGCGGCGTGGCAGATGTGCGCGGCTTTCAATTGCCGCACGCACAGCGCCGCTGGCACGCGAACGAAGCTGCGCGGCTCGTGCAATTGCTGAACGGGATGGGCGTGCCGGGTGCGAAACCGGCGTATGAAATCGCGCCTGATGTCGGCAGCCGTGCGACGATGGAACGGAAGTTACAGGCCGCTGGCATTGCGCCTGCGCAACCCTTCGTGCTGTTCTGCGGCGGCGGCAAAGCGCCCACACAATGCTGGCCGCTGGAACGTTACGGCGCTGTGCTAACTGAACTCGCGCAGGCTACACAATACGAAATCGTCGGGCTGGGAAGTCCGCACGAAGTCGCGCAGTATCGCGCGCATATCCTGCCGCAGTTTCCCGCGCTGCGCCTGTTCACGGAACCGCTGACGCTGACGGAAATGTTTGAGCTGAGCCGCCGCGCCGTGTTGTACGTGGGCAATGACACCGGGCCAATGCACGTGGCGGCGTCGGTCGGTTGCCCGGTTGCGGTGGTGATGAGCGCACGCAATGCGCCGGGTTCGTGGGACCCGGATGTCGAGCCGCATTTAGTCATCCGCCATCGGACGGATTGCGAGGATTGTTTTT
>JAXLQQ010000142.1:0-3829 GCA_046331525.1 Blastocatellia bacterium | reverse complement strand
GAGGGGATTGGAAGCAAGCCATACAATTCACTTTTATTTGGGGCATTCAGGATGCTTCAACGCATCTCTTTTTCGTCGTTTGCCGTGATGCTACGATCCAGCAAAAGCAGTTTGCGGATTTTGCCGCAGTAAGTCAAGTAGTGACGACAAAGCAAGGGTTTAATTTGTAAACCTTAAGAAAAAACTTGAAGTTTTTAGACGCGGTTGGTCATTCCTGCGACGGCGAAAGTCAGGCTGTCACTATCCCTACTTCAGTCCAACCACATTCAGCACAATTAGCAGCGTGCGTTGCGGGCCAAGGTAACTTTCCGTGATGTCAAAGGATTCGTCTAGTGCATGTGCGCCGCGTCCGCGTCCGCCTCCGCCAATCGTGATGGCCGGGATATTCAGGCTCATCGGAATATTCGCATCCGTGCTGCTCGCGCCGAAGCCGGATTTCAGCCCTAACGCTTTGTCCGCCGCGATGGCAGCCTGCACAATAGGCGCTTCGGCGGGTTGATCGCCCACGGGACGTTTGCCGACGAGATTGACTGCAACGGTCAGTTTTTTCTCGTGCTGCCAGAATTCGTTTTCTTCTTTCAAGGCGTCTTGAATCGCCTGCTGAAATTGTGCGTCGAGTTTCGCGAGCGCCGCGCCACTTTCACTGCGCATATCCACTTCCATCCAGGCGGTGTGCGCGATGGCGTTTACCGACGTGCCGCCTTCGATGCGACCGACGGTGAACGTTGTCTTGGGCGTCTTCGGTACTTCAAAACGGGCAATTTTTTCAATCGCACGACCGAGCGCGTGAATGGGGCTGGGCAAGCCAAACGCGCCATAACTATGCCCGCCGGGCCCTTTGAACGTCACACGGTAACGGTTGCTGCCGACGCCTGCGTTTGTCGTGCCAGTGCCCAAACCGTCTACGGAAATGAAATGCGTGATGCGGCCTTTGAGTTCGGTATTGAACAGGTATTTCGCGCCGCGCAAATCGCCGAGTCCTTCTTCGCCGACATTAGCCACAAAAATAATCGTTCCCTGCGTCGTAATTTTTGCTTCGTTCAATGCCCGCGCCACCGTAAGAATCACTGCCAGTCCGCGACAATCGTCGCCAATGCCGGGGCCTTTCAGAATGTTTCCTTCGCGCTTCACTTTGACTTCCGTATCGGGCGGAAACACTGTGTCCAAATGCGCCGCCAGCACCAGCGTCGTCGCCGTGTTTGCGCCAGGGCGTTCGCCGATGACGTTCCCCTCTTTGTCAATGCGCACGTTTTTCAAGCCGAGTTCGGTGAAGCGTTGTTTGTAATACGCCGCGCGCTTCTGTTCATTGAACGGCGGCGCGGGAATTTCGCACGTTTTGATTTGCTCGTTGATCGTTTCCGGCTCAACGGTTTTGATGTATTCCAGCGCACGCTTTACCTGCGGCTGCGAAGCGACGGGAGCAGGCGTTTGGGCGTACAGAGTGCTAACGAAAAGAAGTATGGTGAGCAGGGGAAAGGGTTTCATATTTGTCAGTTGTCCGTTGTCAGTTGTCCGTTGTTTTTTGCGTCGCGGGCTGTGCCGTTGCGAGCGACTGCAACGGACGACTGACACCGGACAACTGACAAAACTATCTCCTTCTAAATTTACTAACCGCCTTTTGCGAAATGCGTAAATCAATGCGTTGTTGTTCGGCGAATTTTTGAAAGATGGCGTAAAAGGCGTCGCGGTCGCGGGCCGAAATAACAGCAGCGGCATCGGCGGTTTCCAGCACATACGGATAGCCGTTGCCAACGATGGTTTCGGCGCGCACCAAATCAATCACTTCGTCCAGCCAGCCCTGCTCGGCAATCCACAACGGAATTTCCAACCGCGCGGGCGGCAGCGTCGAATGCGTTTTCAGATATGTGAAACCGATGCCGCGCCGGTATTCGGCAAAGCCTTCCAGCACGCCCTGTTGTTTTTTGTCGGCACTGCCGCGCGCGCAAACAAACAGGGGCGTGCGGTCGCCCCATTGCAGCAGGCCGTTGACCAACTGCGCATCGTGAATCTGTTCCGACTCGCGCAGGCTGAAACAGTTTTCGAGCAAATGCGTCAGGTCGCGCGCGTAGCTTGTGTCCACATAACCAATCAACGGCACGCGCGTTTCCTCGGAACAGCGCAGCAGTTGCAACACTAGATTGGTGTACTGCGTCCGCTGTTCCTGCTGCAACCGATCCACAAACGAAATCACAAGCGAACTGTCGAATAAAGCCAGCGGGCGTTTTTCCATCTGCGCCGCGTCGGCGGCGATTTGTTGCATCACACGACAGAGCGTGTTGATTTCGAGTTCAAAGCGACGCAGGTTCACGGCTTGTTCCGAGATGTTGCGCTCGCCGTTGTATTCGATCATCAATTCCTGCGGTGCGAGGACTTGGAAATCTACATCTTTCTGATAGCTCCCGGCGTGCGTGTGCTGGTTAATGAACCACGCGACTTGCACGGCGGCGACGGGGATGCTGAATTCCTTGACGGGCAAAATCTGACTGCCATCGGCGGCCAATGTTGTGTGTTGCAGGAGCGCTTGATACGCCCATTGCCGCGCGTTTTCGTGGTTGTGGAATTCGTGGGGAAAGCGCACGCGCAGTTGTGGCGTGGCGTCAAACTCCTCGGTTGGCAATGCGCCCGGCGTGGCAATGGTCACGACGCGGCGCAGGATTTCGCGACTGGATAAGCCCGCCAACTGCTGCAATGCTTCGGCATACACAGCGGCCTCGTGTCGGGCATCGTCGTTGTAATCGCGAAAGCCTGCCTGCTTGGCTTCCAACTGCGCAAAGATTTTGTCGCGGAACAGCATAGTCTTGGGCAGGGATTTTAAATCAGAACGCGCCGCAGTTGAATACGTGCGCGCTCAATTCTCCCGCACTGCTGCTTGGAAAAATGCTTTCTTCTTCGTCGTCAACTAAGGCATACTGGCGTTTAGTCCGCGAGTCCTGACGGGAGAAAAATCACCAGTGCCACGCAAAGGCCAGCAGCTTCATCGCAAAACGACCCAACAACTTCTCAAAACTGCCGCGCAGTTTCCTACCATCGGCGAACGGCTAAAATTTATCACCGCCAAATTCATCGGCCAGCCGTACATCATCGGCCCGCTGATCGGTTCCGACACGGAGCCGGAAGTGTTTACGGCGACGTATGACGGCTTTGATTGCGTGACATATCTGGAAACCTGTCTGGCGCTCGCGTGGGCGAAGAAGGTAGAGGAAGTGAACGACATCCTGCGCGCAATTCGCTATCGCAACGGCAACGTCAAATGGGAAGACCGGTTGCATTACACGACGGATTGGAGCCAGTACCACGCCAAGCGCGGCGTGCTGAAAGACATTACGCGCGGCGACGATACGCTCAGCCGCACGAAGGAAATCAACTGGCTGAAATGCTTTGCGCCGCGCACGATCACGTATCGCTACTTTCCGAAACGCAAACTGAACAAGGTCAGCAAACAGTTCCGCGACGGCGATTTGATTTACTTCGCTTCGACGCGCAAAGGGCTGGACACGTTTCACGTTGGGATGTTGTTTTGGGTGGACGGCAAGTTAGTGATGCGGCATTCGGCCAAAAGCAAAGGCGGCGTAGTCGAGCAGGAACTGGCGGAATTTGTAAAAGTGAATACAATGCCTGGTTTCATTGTGACGCGCCCCCAGGAAACCTTCTCGAAATTATGAGTACAGCAAGCAATTCATCTCGTGTGCAGGAAGTGACGACGCCTGCCAATTTATCTGGCCCGGCGGTTAACGAGTTGTTGGCAACAGTCACCGCAGACTATTTATTGCTGACGTTTTCCGGCAGCGAAATTGCGCTCGGCGCGCGCGCGCGCGAACGGCTGGTGCAG
>JAXLQQ010000141.1:0-4060 GCA_046331525.1 Blastocatellia bacterium | reverse complement strand
ACCCTGTTGCTACGCGCCCCCTTTTGGCGGCAAGCAAAAGGGTGCATATTCCGAAGGAACGTGAAAGGCAAATTCGAGCCGTGAAAGGCGATTTCGAGGAAGATGAAAGGCAGCGGATTTCGACGAAGGTGAAAGGTTTTGCACATCGCTCGAAATTCCTGTTGGGCACGATTTCGATACGTGAAAGGTGATTTCGACGTGCGTGAAAGCCTGTGAGTGGAACCCCTAACGCGGGCAAACTAACTCCTTATTCCACTCAAAAAAGGAGTTTCAGTTATGCCTGCTCGTCCACTCACCATGCATCAGATTGAAGAAATTCTGCGGCTCGATGCCGCCCAACTTTCGCAACCACAAATCGCTCGCGCGTTATGTTTGTCGCTGGGGGTGATCAATAAATATCTACAAGCCGCCCGGCGTGCCAAGCTCGGTTGGCCCTTGCCGCCCGACCTCACGGCGCAACAACTGCAACAACGATTATTTCCTGCCGCGCAGAGCCTCACGCTCTTACCGAAAGAGATGCCGGACTTTGCGCTGGTGCATCAAGAACTCAAACGCAAAGGCGTGACGCGGTTGTTATTGTGGGAAGAGTATGCCGCCCAACATCCCAACCAACATTACAGCTACAGCCGTTTCACCGAACTCTATCAGGATTATCGCCGCCGGTTGCGTGTCACCTTGCGGCAAACGCATCGCGCGGGCGAGAAATTGTTTGTCGATTATGCCGGGCCGACCGTGGACATCATTGACCGCGAGACGGGCGAAGTGCATTCGGCACAAATCTTCGTCGCCGTGCTCGGCGCGTCGAATTACACCTATGTGGAAGCGACCTGGACGCAAAGCCTGCCGGATTGGTGTGGCTCGCACGTACGGGCGTTCGAGTTCTTTGGGGGCGTGCCGGAAATCGTCGTGCCCGACAATTTGAAAGCCGCTGTCACGCAAGCGGCACGCTATGAACCCGTACTCAACCGCACCTACACGGAAATGCTGGCGCACTATGGCACGGCAGCCGTCCCGGCGCGACCCTACAAACCGCGCGACAAAGCGAAAGCCGAAGTCGGCGTGCAGATTGTCGAGCGCTGGCTGTTGGCGCGCTTGCGGCAACGCCAATTCTTCTCGCTCGCCGAACTCAATCAAGCCTTGCGTCCGTGGCTGGACATTCTCAACAACAAACTGTTCAAAAAGCTGCCCGGGTCGCGCCGCACCCAATTCGAGACGTTGGATCGTCCCGCCCTCAAAGCGTTACCACCGACCCGCTATGAGTACGCGCAGTGGTTGCCCAACCGCCGTGTCGCGCCCGATGCGCACGTCGAGGTCGAGAGCCATTTCTACAGCGCGCCGCACCCGCTCGTCGGGCAATTGGTAGATGCGCGCGTAACGGTCGCGGCGGTCGAATTCTTTCACCAGCACCAGCGCGTGGCCATTCACTTACGCAGCGAAAAACAAGGCGGCTTCACCACGCTGCCCGCGCATCTCCCCACGGCACAACAGCTCTGGTTGCAAGCTTGGAATCCAGGCCGCTTTCTCACCTGGGCCGTGCAAATCGGTGTGCATACCCGCGATGTCGTACGCGCAATTCTCAACTCCCGCACCGTACCGCAACAAGCTTATCGCTCCTGTTTTGGCTTGCTGAGCTTAGCCAAGACTTATAGTCCAACGCGCCTGGAAGCCGCTTGTCAACGCGCGCTGCTGCTCGGCTTCCCCACCCGCAAGAGTGTGCTCTCGATCTTACAAAAGGGCTTGGAAGACGCACCGTTACCCACGTCTCCCGCCACCACACCACTGCTGCCGTCGCACGCCAACATTCGTGGGGCGGCCTACTATCAACAACTCTTACAAGGAGAATCGCCTGATGCTCATCCAACCGACACTCGACACTTTACGCAGTCTGAAACTGCCCGGCATGGTACAAGCCTGCCAACAACAACAGGAACAACCCCACCTGCAACAACTGGCCTTTGACGAACGCTTCGCGCTCATTGTAGAAGCCGAACGCGCCTACCGCGAAGCCGTGCGCCTCAAGCGTTTGTTGCGCAATGCCCATTTCCGGCAAACGGCGAGCGTGGAAGACCTGGATTTGCGTGCCAGTCGCAATCTGGATAAGTCGCTGCTCGCCACGCTGGCCACCTGCGAATGGATTCGCCAGGCCCATTGTTTATTGTTGACGGGGCCCAGCGGCGTGGGGAAAAGCTGGATCGCACAGGCGTTAGGAATGGCCGCCTGTCGGCAAGGCTTACGCGTGCAATATGAACGCACGCATCGCTTGTTAGAAACTTTGCGGCTAGCGCGCAGTGAGGGTACCTACCATAAACGTCTGGCCCAACTGGCGCGGCTCGACTTACTGATTCTGGATGACTTCGGTTTACAACCATTGCAAACACAAGAGCGGCACGATTTGCTGGAAGTCATTGAGGATCGCTATCAATTGCACGGCACGATCATCACCAGTCAACTTCCCCCTGGCACCTGGCATGCGTATTTGGAAGAACCCACGATTGCGGACGCGTTGCTGGATCGCCTTTTTCACCGCGCGTATCGCATTGAACTCAAGGGCACATCACTACGCAAAAAAGGAGATGACGACTTGACGAAGATGAAAGGCTAACGGCACAATTCATTCGGTTCTACTCACAGGGAACCAGACTTTCAGCTTCCTCGAATTTTGCTTTCATCTTCACTGGAATACGCACCTGCGGCACACGGATGAGCGCGGATCACCGTCGAGTCGGTCATCAGGCTTTCCAAGTCCGGATCGCCCGCACAGAAAGCAAAGAATGACTCGAAAACGTTCTTGTCACTCCAGCGGGCAAAGCGTTTGTAGACGCTGTTCCAATTGCCATAGGCGGGCGGCAAGAGTCGCCATTGTGCGCCGCTGCGCGTGATCCAGAGCACGGCGGAGATGAATTGGCGGCACTTCCATTGTGCCCCGACATAAACGTCGGGGCAGGCTCGCAGGAATTCTAACATTTTGGCCCACTGGGCATCGGTGACTTGTAGTAGTTGCATTCAAAGAGCTTATTTCAGTGTGTCAACAGAACCTAGCATTCAAACGACCATGATTTATGTTCATGCGACAGATAAAGGAAAGCGCCAAGCAGTTCACGCCCTTGAACGATATGGAAATCCTCATGGGCACAAATTGGGCACAAACGAAAAAGAGCAGATCGAATGATCTGCTCTAACTCATTGATTTGATTGGTGGCGGCGCGTGGAATCGAACCACGGACCTAGGGGTTATGAATCCTAACACCCATTTGTGCCGCAGCTACGATTTGCTGCCATCTACTAACGTTTACAACGACATGCAGATGCGCCACAAGTGCAACTATGATCATCTTTCTCGCTTAATTCCCCTCTTGTCCGGTCAATATTTGGTCAAATCAGCAAAATGTGATTGAAGGGTTTTATTTTGATCGTATGACTAACTTTTTACGGGTAATTCAACCAGACGGTTGAGTAGGATACGTTCAATGGTGTTGCCTTACTTGCCTTTGAAGGTTACCAGAACCTAACAGTGCGGTAAGCGCATCAAGAAGAAAGCGAGAAGCACAACGTATAAGACTGCGCGTTCCATTGATGATCCCCCACCTATTCAAGATAAAAGGGAGGGGAGGCACGAATTGACCGGGCCGCTGCTCCTTTTGAAGATTTCAATCTGAAAGCGGTGGCTCTGCCCAATGTACCATTAGGCACTGGCATTATGGCGCAAACACCCTGGCTACTTGCGCCAGATGATTTGTGGCGACTCACCCCTTAAGCAGTACCAAGTAAAATCTCGACTGCCGCTAAGGTCTCCTGACTGAACTTTTCCCATTCCGAGTCAGTCAACATCCCAAGCTTTTTCATGAACGCCAATTGATAATAAGCAGTGGATCGGCGCGGGTTGTCAAAAACCTCTGCCATTTCTTTATCTCTTTGGTGGAGCAGCCGCAGAATTGCAAGATATTTCTGATGCGAGCCCGTTGCAGTGTCCCCGATCGTGTCATGAATCTCAGAGAGAATTTTTTGACAATAACGATCAAGAGCGACTTCTTGCAATTGCCGCATCACTTTCCAATCAGCT
>JAXLQQ010000140.1:0-4329 GCA_046331525.1 Blastocatellia bacterium | reverse complement strand
CAGCAGCATGGAAAGAAAGTCGCCGCGATCCATTTTGCTGGAACGGCGCTCACGAATGATGCCATAAATAATGTCGTCCAATCGTTGCCGCGCCTGAGCAAAGCGGCGATTACTCGGCAATGGCAACAGCGCCAACAGTCCTGCCAACGGGTTCGGGATGCGTTCCGCAATGGTCATCAAATCGGTCAAGGCTTGTCCGACTTCACTGGCTTCCTCCTCCACTTCCGCATCAAACAGCGTCTTGCCCGCAACCGCCAACGTCAGGCGCATCATTTCCTGCGACATTTCAATTGCTTGCCCCGCTGGCACGTGCGTCCACGCTTCGCACATTTTGCTGGCATATTCGGTCATTGTCGTGGCGTAGGTCGCTACGCGCTGGCGATGAAATGCTGGTTGCACCAGCCGCCGCTGCCGCAGATGCGTTTCGCCTTCGCTCGTCAACAAACCTTCGCCAAGCAACTGTTTCATCATCTGAATGCCGCGCCCCTTCATGAACTTTTTCTGGCTCACCACCAGCACATCGCGGATATATTCAGGATCGCTCAACAGCCACACGGCCTGCGTCGCAATTTGAAAACGCACAATGTCGCCGTGATCCTCTTTGAGCTTTTGCAAAAAGCTCAACCGATCTCCTCGAATGGCGAACAGATTGCGGATCGTTGAACCGTTGTAAGAAGGTTTGCTTGTTGGCGGGGAAATGACGGCAGACATGAAATTTACCTCTATAAAAAGTTTAGCCACGAATTTTCACGAATGAACACGAATTATAAAACGCTTGCGGCAGAACTGCCTTGTCTTTTATTCGTGAAAATTCGTGAAAATTCGTGGCTCGGAACTTTTCTTTGCCCGCCTGTTTACTTGCCCAGCAGGACTTTTACTTTTTCCACTACATTGGCTGTCGTAAAGCCGAACTTTTCCATTACGACTTTGAGTGGAGCCGATGCGCCATAACTCGTCATCCCAATCGTGATGCCCTGCAAGCCGACGTACCGCTCCCAGCCCTGCATAAGCGCCGCTTCAATCGCCACGCGCGCAGTGATGGCGGGTGGCAAAACTTCATCGCGGTACTCCCGCGCTTGCTGCTCGAAGAGTTCCCAGCTTGGCATACTGACGACGCGTGCGCCGATGCCTTCGGCAGCTAAGGTTTCGCGGGCACCTAACGCGATGGACACTTCGGAACCAGACGCAATGAGAATCACGTCAATTTGTTCCGCATCGGCCAGAATATACGCGCCTTTCAACGCGCCTTCCACCGCTCCGTATTTTGTGCGATCAATTGTTGGCAGGCCTTGCCGCGTCAGAATTAATGCCGTTGGGCCGTGCGTGTTTTCTAGCGCCGCACGCCACGCCATCGCGGTTTCGTTCGCGTCGCCTGGACGAATCACCGTGAGATTATGAATCGCTCGCGCTTGAGCCAGTTGTTCAATCGGTTGATGCGTGGGGCCGTCTTCGCCAACACCGATGCTGTCGTGCGTCCAAACATAAATCGTCTGAATGCCCATCATCGCAGCCAGACGCACAGGCGGTAGCATGTACTGCGAAAACACCATAAACGTACCGCCGAACGGAATCAGCGGTTTTGTCAAAGCGATGCCGTTCATCGCGGAACCCATCGCATGTTCGCGCACACCGAAATTCAAATTGCGCGCGTTGCGAATCTCGCTGCTGAATTCAGGATAGCCGTTAAGGAAGGTTTTAGTTGAGCCGCGCAAATCCGCCGAACCGCCGATCAAGTTGGGCAACACGGCTGTAATTGCATTCAGGATCTTGCCCGAAGCGTCGCGCGTCGCTACGTCTTTGCCCGCTTCAAACGTAGGCAGGAGTTCTTTCCAAGCGTCTTGATGGTTGTTGTTCCAGCTTTCCCACTGCGCCGCTAGTTCGGGATGCTCGCGTTTGTAGGCGGCGAATTTGTCCTGCCATTCGTTTTCCAGATCGCGGCCTTTTTCAATGCACTTGCGGAAGTTGACTAAGGCATCGGGCGGCACGGTGAATGGTTCTTCGTATTCCCAGCCGAGATTTTGTTTGGTGAGCTTGACCTCTTCGACGCCGAGCGGTTCGCCGTGCGATTTCGACGAGCCTTGTTTGTTAGGGGAGCCGTAGCCGATGATTGTTCTGGTGCAAAGGATCGAAGGACGCGGATCAGCCTGAGCGGCCAGCAACGCCTTTTCGATGCCTTCCAAATCGAGGCCGTCAACGGTTTGCACGTGCCAGCCATAGGCTTCAAATCGTTTCACGCGGTCTTCGCTAAAGGACATCGAAGTCGGGCCATCAAGCGAAATATCATTGTCGTCGTAGAGGTAAATCAACCGCCCTAATTTTAAATGTCCTGCCAATGATGCAGCTTCGGCGGCGACGCCTTCCATCAAGTCGCCATCGGAGACGATTGCGTAAATGTAATAATCGAAGAGTTTGTAATCTGGCTGATTGAAATTCGCCGCCAGATATTCCTGCGCCAGTGCCATCCCGACGCCGTTCCCAAATCCTTGTCCGAGCGGCCCTGTCGTCGTTTCAATCGCAGGTGAAAGCTCAGATTCAGGATGCCCCGGCGTCAGACTGCCCCATTGACGGAAGTTCTTCAGTTGATCCAGTGTGAAATCATCGTAGCCTGTCAGATAGAGCAAGCTATACAACAGCATCGAACCGTGTCCGGCAGACAAAACAAAACGATCCCGATTCGTCCAGGAAGGGTTTTTCGGATTATGCCGCATTACCTTAGTCCAAAGTACATAAGAGGCGGCGGCCATTCCCATGGGCATTCCGGGATGACCGGAGTTAGCTTTTTGCACGCCATCCATTGCCAGCGTGCGAATCGTATTGATCGAAAGTTGGTCAAGCGTTGTGGACATTGTTTCCTCGTGGTTGTTAATTGAAAAATAAATTACACGTGCGCCCAAAGGTTCGTCACCTCTCCGACAGCAAGCATCTGACGCGCGCCATTGATGACCGCGCGCATGGGTTCTCTCACCGGTTTCACGGCAAGATTGGTTTCGTTCGCTAATAACGTCGTCATACCCGGCAGACAAGCCCCTCCGCCTGTCAGCCGGAGGCCGTTTTCAATGATTTCGCAGGCTAATTCAGCGGGCAAATTCTGCAATGCAGTTCTCACAGCCGCTATAATTTCACGCAGCACCGGTTGTAGAGCAGCCGCAATTTCGTGTCCGTAAATGTTAACGCGGCGCAAGGTTCCCGTGCGTGCATCATCGCCTGCTGCGATGTAAGACGTGGATAGATTCTGTTGCGGATGCGCGCCGATTTTACGCACTAATCGCTCAGCTTCGTTGGAATAAAGCCGCACGCCATAATGCGCATCCGCCAGTTCACAAACCGCGTGCGTCAGGTCGCTGCAAGCAATGCGCACCGCGTCTGTTGCAACGAGCGAGCCGAGGCGAATGACCGCAATATCCGTCACACCATTGCCAATGTCCACGATCATTTGTGCGTACTCTGAGGCCACATCCAATCCGCCGCCAATTGCTGCAGCCAGTGGTTCCGGCGCAATAGCAACTGCTGCGGCACCTGCGCCGCGTGTGGCTTCAATCAACGCTGCGCGCTCGTCGGCGCGAGCATCGGTCGGCGCGCAAACCAGTACGCGCGGTTTCAAAATGCCCATTCGTCGGCTGCGGCGCAGCAGTGGCGTGAGCAGCGCCGTTGTTGCTTTCACATCTGCCACAACGCCAGCGCGCAAGGGCGACACGAGCGCGTGTTGTTTGTCCTTAATTGAGAAGGCGGCAGACACACCCACAGCTTCAATTCTTCCGGTTTCTGTTTGCATTCGCACCAGCGAAGGCTCTTCGGCGATGATTCCTTGCCCGCGCGCATACAGGCGCGTATTGGCGGTTCCCAAGTCCAAAGCAAGGTCAGGATCAGCGAAGGCTTTGCGCAAGCAGGAATGAAGAAGCGATACCATAACTACGTTGCTCAATTGATGTGTTCGATTCCAGAAAAGGGATTTTGTTGGTCGGGTACGATTACCGGCAACAATTTCTCCGCGAAAAGCGAAGAATTGATTAGTACCTGCACAACATAATCGCCCGGCTGCGGAAAGGTGGTGTTCACAAAAACCGTGACATTATCGGAGTATCCATCCGGCGGAATTTCAAAGCCAGAGGGTTGTGAAATGGCGACGGTTTGCATCTTGTCGGGCGTCAGTATGCGGACTTCGCTGAGGTATTGCCCTTGTCCCGTCCAATGCGTGACGATGCCAAACTTAATCATCGTAATCGGCAATTGCGGCACAACGATTTGATGAAACACGCCCATCAAGCTTAAATGCTGGCTTGCCTCGACGCGCACGTCTTCGCAAAAAAGTGTATAGCTGAGTTGGAGATT
>JAXLQQ010000139.1:0-4619 GCA_046331525.1 Blastocatellia bacterium | reverse complement strand
CGCTCCCGCGACATCGGCAGTCGGCGCGGGCGGTGCAACACCGAAATAAGGTAGCGCAAACGTCTCGTTTGCGTCGCGGCGTGGGCATTGCGCCGCGCTACACGGCACGCAAACGGGACGTTTGCGCTACAGCGAGACAGATTGTCACGAAGTTCATAATTTAATCTTTCATTTGGGAAATGCGGTTGACGCTCAATAACAGGCTTGCTAGTATCCGCGCCGAGTTATTGACGAACAAATGCCCACCAGGAAGCAAGCCGAGCCGATCCCCTCACGCTTGTGAACTGTACTGACAACCCCTCACGACAACCTCAACCAAGTTTCATAAGGAGTTTTTTCATGAAGAAAAGATTGTTGATTTCTTCCGCCCGTGGCCTGTTTGCACATCTACTTGTCGGCGTATTGGTGCTTTCCACGAGTCTCACAGCACAGGATCGGAATGAGCGGAACGCGCGCGGCAGCAGCCAGCGGCGAGGCGATTCTACCCGCTCGAACAGCGAAGAAATGCAGGAAGCCGGGTTCGTTACTTATTCTGATGGCGACCGCGCGGTGTGTCGGGATTTAGCCAAAGAGGAAATGCAGCAGCTACGCCGTGAGCCTGAACAAATGCAGCAACTGCGCGTTATCAGCGACCGCGAACGAAACGCAGTGTTAGGCCGCTCACCAAACGAAGCCAGTTTGGAAGCGACGAGTTTGAAAATCATCCTGCGCTCGACCGCACAGCTCGACGGTTTCCCCGATGCCAAAGCCGCTTTCATTCGTGCAGCGGCGGCGTGGGAAGCGCAAATTAAAAACCCCATCACGATCATCATTGACGTGGATTATGGCCCGACCCGGTTTGGACAAACCTACCCGACTGGTGTGCTCGGCAGCACCAGCACGCCGTCCTATCGCGTAACGTACGATACGGCGCGCACGAGCTTGGCGAATACGGCTTCAACTGCGGCAGAGACTTCTCTTTATGCCGCATTGCCGACGAGTTCAGTTAATACCGATCTTGGTGCTGTCGGCAATACTTCGGTAACTTCGCCTTTAATGCGCGCCTTAGGACTTTTGCCCGCGACGGCTGCCGACGCTGACCCTGCGCCTTCAATTGGCTTCAATTCCAATTTCAGTTTTGATTTCGATCCGAGCGATGGCATTTCCGCTGGCAAAACGGATTTCGATGCCGTCGCCGTCCACGAAATGGGGCACGCGCTTGGCTTTACATCGAATGTGGGCTTGTACGAACTTTCGCCGACGAGTACGAAGTCGTTAACCGTTTGGGATTTGTTCCGCTTCCGTCCGGGTACGACGATGGCGACGTTTACGACCGGGGCGCGCGTGTTATCGTCAGGCGGCGACCAACGATTTTTTGACAATCATCCCGAACTTGCCACGTCTACGGGTCGCCCTGATGGAACGGGTGGCGATGGGCGTCAGGCGAGTCACTGGAAGGCGGATGAACAAAGCGGTGTGTACATCGGCATTATGGACCCGACGCTTTCCTCCGGTGTACGCAAGACGATGACGGCAAACGACCTGCAAATGCTGGAAACGGTCGGCTATACGATCTCTGGCTCTTTGCCGCCGCCGCCTTGTACTTTTACGATCTCGCCAACCAGCACTAACGCTTCCACGATTGCGAGCAACGGCTCTGTCGGGGTTTCGGCTTCGGCTTCCAGTTGTACCTGGACAGCGGCGAGCAATGCCGCCTGGCTCAGCGTCTTTTTCTGGCGCGAGCGGTGGGCAACGGCACGGTGGGCTATTCGGTGCAAGCGAATACCGGGGCCAGCCGTAGCGGCACGATGACCATTTGCGGGATTGACCTTCACCGTCAATCAGGCCGGATGTTCAGTCACCTTGTCGCCTTCCTCCAGTCTCTGTGGCGGCGGCGGCAACTTCTGGCAGTGTCGCCATTACCGCAACGGGATCAAATTGTCCGTGGACTGCGGTGAGCAATAACTTGTGGCTCAAAGTGACGGGCGGTGCCACTGGCACTGGAAGCGGCACCGTGACCTATGCTATCGAGGCAAATCCAAATACAACTTCGCGTACAGGCTCATTATCCATTGGTGGGAAAACATTCACTGTAACGCAAGCTGGCGCGCCGTGCTCCTATACTGTAAGCACTTTCAATCCAAACTTCACAGCAAACGGTGGAAGCGTGACGATTCCTGTCACGACCTCAAGTGGCTGTTCGTGGCGCGCGGTTGAGAATGTTTCGTGGCTGAGCTTCACGCCCAGCACGACGGTAACCGGCTCTCAGAACGTGGTTTTGGCCGTGAGTCCGAAAAACAACGCGTTACCCGTTCGACGACTGTAACGATTGCCGGAAAGAGCGTTCACAATTACGCAGAGTGGGCGCTAATTGCGTTCCGGTAGAGTTCATTTCCCCAACAGGAAAATTAAAGGGAGGGGTTGTTCTAACCTCCCTTTCTTATTGGGTAGGCTAAAGCTCTGACAGGCAACCACGTAGCAGTATGAGCAGCAGTTGAGTCAGATAAATTAAGGCAAAATAAATGGAGGGAAAAAGAAGGTGGCGGAGCGGGCGGAATTTCTATCCTGGGCCTTGGCTACAGCGAGATAATATCGACGTTTTCCTCTCCGACTTACCGTTACTTTCGTGATCGCAACAATGTACTGCCGGGGCTGACGGCGAGCCGCTGTGCGCCGATCAACCTCAGTCGCGCGGCAGGTGATGACGCGCCACAACGAACGCATCTGGGGCAGCTAGTGACGGGGAATTATTTCGACTTGCTGGGCGTCAAGGCCGTGCTGGGGCATACGTTCACGGCGGAGGAGGACAACGCGCCGAATGCGCATCCGGTTGCGGTGCTGGCACATGCCTGTTGGCGGACGCGCTACAACAGCGACCCGCAAATCGTCGGGCAAACGGTGCTGCTCAACGGGCGCGCCTTCACCGTCATAGGCGTGCTGCCTGACAGTTTCAAAGGTATGGAGCTGGTTTATCAGCCGGAGCTTTACGTGCCCTGTCAGATGAAGGAATGGGTCGAGCCAGGCAACGCGGGATCGCTGACCAATCGCGGCTATGGGCAATGGTTCGGCATCGAACGCTTGCGACGGGCGTTACTACTGCGCAGGCGCAGATGGCGTTGAATACGACGGCGGAACAATTCGGACGTGAATATCCGGTCGAAGTCGGTGGCATGACCGTAACGCTGACGCCGTGGGGGGGGATTGTTCCCGCCTTGCGCAACGCGGTGATTGGCATCCGCAGGGCGCTAGGCGCACAAAGCGCTGACATCCTGCGCCTCATCGTTAGACAAGGCGTATGGCTGGCGGGACTGGGCTTGACGCTCGGCTTGCTCGCAGCCTTCGACAAGCAATCCGGCAACGTCGTGTAGTCGCACGATCTGTGGACGGAATACAAGGGCTATCATAATGATCGCGGCTATTCGTGCTGCCCGTTGGCCTATAAAAACACGGTGATCGTCATGGTTGGCGGCCCGGCGGGACAGGCGCTAATGGCTATTGAGCAAACCTGCACCTACGAGATCGCAGAACACTCGTCGCGCTGGATTTGAAAAAAACGCTTCCATTCTCATACTCTCCACTGTTAACGCAACGCCGTGCGCATCCCGTTCCCTGCGGGCGCGGAGTAGAAGAGACACCCCAGGGATTCACAATTAGCGCAGCACAAAAGGCAGCGAGCTTGCCAAATCTTTGCATGCCTGGCCGCGCCGATTTGACACTCTATGTAGATATGGATATAACTCAATATCTAGTATGAGATTCACCCACAGGAACAAACTAATGAAGAACCCTTATCTCTCCTTCACGATGGCCGTCATTTTGCAGGCCGTCGAAAACGGCTACCGCTACGGCTTTGAAATCTTGCAGGCAACGGGGTTGGCGAGCGGCACGATCTATCCGGCCTTGCGACGGCTGGAAGACACGCTGCTCATCAAATCCAAATGGGAAAACCCGAAAATTGCGCAAGCCGAACAGCGTCCGGCGCGCAAGTATTACGAAGTGACGAAGGCGGGCCGCGAGGTGCTGGTTGAAGCACGCAGCCGATTCAAGCTGCTCGAACAAATCGAAGCGCCCGCCACACTCAAACCGGCAGATAAAGCGAGCTAAGCCGATGCGCGAGGGGAGTCGAAATCTGTGGTGCTGGCTATTACGCATCATCGGCTTGATCGTGCCTGCGCGGTTGCGTGCCGAATGGCGGCAGGAATGGCAAGCTGAACTGCAATGGCGCGAACGGCAACTTGCCGAATGGGACAAGTTGGATACACGACACAAACTCGAATTGTGGTGGTACAGCCTCGGCGCGTTTGCCGATGCGCTGTGGCTGCAACCGAAACGTTGGGAGGATGAGATGATACAGGACTTACGCTTTGCTCTGCGGATGCTGCGCAGGCAGCCGGGCTTTGCCTTCGTCGCCGTGCTGACACTGGCGCTGGGGATTGGCGCGTGTACGACGATTTTTAGCGTCGTGCATACCGTCTTGTTGCGGCCTTTGCCATTCGCTGAACAAGATCAACTCGTTGCGTTGTGGAAGCGCGATACGACCGCCAATCAGCCGTTCGTCGAATTGTCTTACGCTGAAGTCCGCGACTGGGGGCAGCAGGCGCAGAGTCTGGCGGGCGTGTCGGTGTTGCCTGCGACGGTGT
>JAXLQQ010000138.1:0-4643 GCA_046331525.1 Blastocatellia bacterium | reverse complement strand
CTGATTGAGACGATCACGATTCTTGGTTCCATCAGCGCGTGGACAGCTTCGGGGCCGCGTGTCTATTTTGCGATGGCGTGTGACGGTGCTGCGCCTGCGTTCTTCCGCCGCCTCGGCAAATACGGCGCGCCCGTTGTCGGCACGATGTTGCAAGCGGTCGCGGCGGCGATTATGGCGCTGAGCGGCGCGTTCGACCAATTGCTGACATATGTTGGCTCGGCCTTGCTCCTGTTTTCCGGTTTCACGATAGCGGCGGTGTATGTCGCACGGCGCAAAAATATTGCGCATTCGGGCGATTACTTTCGCGTGCCGGGCTATCCGGTGACGCCCGCGATTTTCATTGTGATGGTCGTGGTTTCGTGGGTGCAAAGTTTCCGCGAACAACCCGTCCCCACAACCGCCGCCCTGCTGACAATTGTCGCGGGCGTGGCGATTTATTACCTTGCACGCGCGTTCGGTCTGTTAGCGGAACAACCCATCCCCCAAACTTCTGAAGGGAATTTATAAACAGGCGAAGGACTGGATTTGCCTTTTGAAATCGCTCACGGCTACACTCTGCGCTTTCTTCCCCTACAACGATTATTCAAACCGCAGGAGAAGCGCATGAGCCATAGCAAATTTCTTCAGGGCAAACGCATTGCCCCGCAAGCTATCACCAAAAAAACTTCTGTTACCGAACTGATTGAATCTTCCTTTCAAGCCTACAACGCCGCACGGTTGCGCGAAGGCGCACAACTCTTCGCCGAGCGAATGCTGGCCGAAAACGTAACGGTTGGGATGACGCTGACCGGCGCGCTGACACCAGCAGGACTAGGAATTTCGGCGCTGATTCCGTTGATGGAAGCGGGATTTGTGGACTGGATTATTTCGACGGGCGCGAATCTTTATCACGATGCGCATTTCGGCCTCGGATTGGCGATGCATCGCGGCAATCATCAAATTAGCGATGTCACGTTACGCGAGGAAGGCGTCGTGCGCATCTACGATATTTTCTTTGATTATGACGTGCTGCTTTCAACGGATGCGTTTTTCCGCGAAATTATTCGCGCCGAAGAATTCCAGCGCGAAATGTCGACGGCGGAGTTTCATTACCTGTGCGGCAAATACATTGCCGAGCGTGAGCGGGTGTTGGGGCTGGAAAATCAATCGCTGCTTGCGGCAGCGTATCGGTACGGCGTGCCGGTTTACACGTCTTCGCCGGGCGATAGTTCGATTGGCATGAACGTCGCTGCGATGGAATTGCAGGGCGGCAAGCTGCGGCTAAACCCTTCGGCAGACGTGAACGAAACGGCCAGCATCGTGTTGTCAGCGAAACGCGGCGGCGGCAAATCCGCGATCTTTATTTGCGGCGGCGGCAGTCCGAAAAACTTTGCCTTGCAAACAGAGCCGCAGATTCAGGAAGTCCTCGGCATCGAAGAAAAAGGCCACGATTACTTTTTGCAAATCACCGACGCGCGCCCCGACACGGGTGGACTTTCTGGCGCGACGCCGAGCGAAGCGGTCAGTTGGGGCAAGATTGATCCCGACCAATTGCCCGGTACGGTTGTGTGTTACGTGGATACAACCGTTGCACTGCCGCTGATTACGGCTTATGCCTTTGCCAAACGCGCGCCGCGCACGCGCAAACGCCTTTACGATCAGCGCGAGGCGATGTTGCATCTACTCAAATCCGAATACGAAAAATCTGAGCGCAAGTGAAACTGCCGTGACAATTTAAGCAGCGGTTTCGCAGCGCTTCGTGACGGAAGGACGACGCCATTCATTCTTTCCTCTAGGCAGGGAAAGAGAAAAAAAGGAGTCGTCCATGAAAACAGAAACTGGCTTTACCGTCCTCGAAACACTAGCAATTGTCTTAACCTTCGGCATTCTGGCCGCAATATGCGCGCCAAGCATTTCCAGGGCGAATCACGCTTATCAACTGCAAGCGGCTGGCCAGCAGATTGTGCAGGAAGTGCAACGCGCGAAAATCAGTGCCGTCGGACGCAGCACGCCACAATCCCTTTTCTTCAACACCGCCAACCGCACGGTGATAGTGAATGGAACGACGTTCACCTTACCGGACGGCATTCAGTTTGCCGCCTTACCGAGCAATCTATCCGCGCCGTCGCTCATCGAACAAGCCGCCCAAAACAGCGCCGCCTTGCCGACCCAACAAAGCGACGCCCGCAGTGCCATTTCAATGCCTGCTGTCGCCACTACGCAAGAACTACGTATTAATACCAAAGGCTTACCGAACGTCGAGCCCGGCGTTGTGAATTGGATTTATCTGACCAACCGCGAAGGTCAGCGCGCTGTCATCACCCTCACCAGCGCGGGCAGCGTAGCAATGCTGACACTCCGTGATGGCGTGTGGAAGTAGGTGATAGTCCGTAGTTCGTTGTCAGTTGTCCGCCGTCCGTTGTGTTTACTGTGCGCAACGGACAACGGACTACGGACAACCTAGCAATTCGGTACCTTGATCGGAATATTGATGCGGTAATCGTTGGCAAAAGTGACTGCACGCAGTGAGGCACCGCTGGAATATTGCCCGCTGTTGAATTGCGCGCCGATCAACGGCCCATTATCCGTCGCAGAAAGCCGCATCCATCCTGTTTTTCCCACCGGTAAAATCGTCGCCAAAGTCGGATTCAAACGCAGCGTAGACAACCGCATATCCACATAACAACCCAGCGCCTGCGTGGTCGCCGTGGATTGGTTGGAATTGTTGGTAAGCGTGAGGTTGAGCGAAGCGCTAGGCGCACCGCCCGCCAGATTGGCCAGGGGGCGAAACAGCGTGAGCAGCGTGGCGTTAGCATTCCCAGCATTCGTGCCCTGACTCGGCAAATTGTCGGCGGCAAGTTGCGCGGGCAGCCGATCATAGTTCGTATCATCAAACGCCATTTCGGCCACATTATTTGTCGGCGTGAGCGCGCCGGTCGTGCGCTTGGAAATCGCCAGAGCGCTTAGCGTGGCATCATATTTCTGGCTGTTGACTGTGCTGGTCTGACGAAGCTGCGCATTGCCGATCAGCCAGTTAAATTGCGTCGGGCGGCCCTGGGCATCGCAGGCCACGGCAATGCAATAGCCCTTGTTGGCCGGGTCGTAATCACTCATCAAAAAACTGGTGGTTTGTTGCGCCGCCAAGCAAACCGAAACTTCCGCCACCTGACAATCTACGGCGCTAACGAAAAACAGACGCACTTTGACGCTGTCAGTCAGCGAAGTGTTCGTGATGCTGAGCGTCGTGTTGTCGCCATTGCTGCCAATACTGGAAAGATAGCGATGATAAAATAAGACGGAGCCGGGCTTTTGATCGCTCTGGCGATTGGCCGCCGGAACGCTGCTGACTTTCAGTTCGACGAAGCTGACGGTTTGTGTGCCGCCCGTGACAATTGCGGTGCCCGGTGTTGCAATCACACCATCCGTCAGCGACCACAGCAATTGATACTGACTCGGATTCGCAGCAACGGGCGTTAAATCTACGATCCCGCTGTACAGCTTCGCGCCCGGCACCGGCTCACCCGGTACACCCGGCGTGCCGGAGGAGAGAAACGAGACAATTTGTGACGGAAAGGGCGAGACATTTTTATAAGCCGAAGTAAATTCCAATTTGCTGGTCGCCACGATCTGATGCCCTTTCAGCAGATGGACGGACAAGACAGCACCCGCCGGAACATCCATAAAACTGGATTGCATCAGCAGGCTGGAAGGCGAACCGCCCAGCGGATCCATCGGGCTAAGCATGTAATAGCTGGTGCTTTCTGCGCGCGCGCCCACGGCGCAGGAGAACAAGGCGAGAAATAAAATTACGAAGCGATAATGCGAGGCCATCGCAGGGCGGACAAGAGGCAAAAGCATGAGGTTCCTCCCGGTTGGGTTGTAATAGTTTCGCAGGGAATCACCAAACGAAGCGAGCGGCTTCCTTTGGCCCCCAAAGTAAAGTGCGGTCGAGTTGATGAGGCACTAGGTTGGTTGAGATCAACTCTTTGATTGTAAGCGTTACTGCCGACGCGCGCAGTCTACCACAGGAGGAAGGATTTGGGCACTGGTCATTTGTCGGTGGTCGGTGATGAGTCAAAACGAGAGCCGACTGACAAACAATACCAACCACCGACCACCAATCACACCTACAACCGTCTGCCGTCCCGATGCCAGGGATATTTGCCGCGCAGGACATTGGCAAAACTGTGACTGGGGCTGAGAAAGCCACGCAGCAGCAGGCGGACGACACGGTTTTCGACGCGGTTTTCGATGCGTTTGACCAGAAAGCGATCCAGCGCATCTTCGCCCATCATCCACATCGTGCCCAGCGTTGGCGTAATGACTAAATCCACAAACGCCGAAGGATGCGGCGAGGTATGAGAGGGATGTAAGCCGACATTACCTAGGGAGGCTTCGCTGAGCGGCCCCAGTTCAAACTGAGTGCTGTACACCGTTGAAAACAGCATCGCACGCAAACGACTCTTAAAATATGATTTCTTCCACGCCATCTCTTCGCGGATATATTTCGGATCGTTATGGACAAACATATAGCCGGTCACCGCGCCCTGCATAGGATGACCAATGTAGTTAACTAAAAAGGGATCCCCATCGCGCCAGCCCCGCGTGTTTCTTACGGATTGGAACCAATCTTTAAAAAAGGGGCCGCGCAATTCATCACGGGT
>JAXLQQ010000137.1:0-4654 GCA_046331525.1 Blastocatellia bacterium | reverse complement strand
CGTGGCCTTTTCGCGGCGGATGTGTTGCTCGCGCGTTTGCAGCGACAAGCGGTAGGCGGGCGCTTTGCGAGCATCAATCGAAACTCCGACCAGACGACCGGGCAACGCGCGTTTGTACGCATCCTTCACCGCCATATACGCCGCGTGCGGGCCGCCATAGCCCATCGGCACGCCGAATCGTTGCGCCGAACCAATCGCAATATCTGCGCCTAGTTCGCCGGGCGACGTAAGCAAGGTCAAGGCTAATAAATCTGCGGCGACGACAGCCAGGCCACTACTTGCCTGCACGGTTTTGATAACTTGTCGGAAATCCCGAATCGCGCCGCTGGAACCGGGATATTGCAGGATCGCGCCGAAGACGCTACAGCTTTCAAGTTCCGTGAGCGGATCGCCTACGATCAATTCCCAGCCGAGCGGTTCCGCACGCGTTTGCAGCAGTGCGAGGGTTTGCGGGTGCACGTCTTTGTCAACGAAAAACTTGTTTGATTCCGAGGTGCAAACGCGTTTCGCTAAAGCCATCGCTTCGGCGGCGGCGGTCGCTTCATCCAGCAACGAAGCGTTTGCGACATCCAATCCCGTCAAATCGCAAATCATCGTCTGAAAATTCAGTAATGCTTCGAGTCGGCCCTGGGAAATTTCAGGTTGATACGGCGTGTAGGCGGTGTACCACGCGGGGTTTTCGAGAATGTTGCGCTGAATGACAGTGGGCAAAATCGTGTCGCTGTAGCCCTGCCCGATCAGCGACGTGAAGACCTGATTTTTTGCGGCCAGCGCACGCATTTTCGCTAACGCTTCGGTTTCGGAATGTGCCGGAACGCAGTGCAGCGGTTGGGTCTGGCGAATGGTGTGCGGAATCGTTTGGGCAATAAGCTCGTTCAGGCTTTCAGCGCCGACGACTTTCAGCATTGCGGCAATCTCTTCTGGCGCGGGGCCGATGTGACGACGGGAAAAATTGGTAGCGGGTGTTTGGGTCATAAGCACTCTCCAGCAAGGCAAAAGCGGCGGCGCTGTGGCAGCCAGAATCTATGCCCTTTCTGTATGTTTGCCTGAGAGTGTTATCCCGTCGGCGGGCCAAAGCAACAATGCTTGTGCCTCTTTCCAGATGTGTGATAAGTCAGACGGTCCTTTTGCCTGAGAGTTTCCTGGGCGGTTGCTCCTTCGGCGCTGCCAAAGCAGTCTCTCCCGTTCCTGACTATGAATGAACTTTACTTGTATGGTGGCCGACGGGCGAGGCTTTGTCAACGGAGACAATTGTTGATCCCTGGTCTGTCCAAACGTTTCAGTCACTTTGAACTAATACTTGCAACTCATCGGCATCTCAGGCATGATCACACACGTTGAATCCTTCTCTCGCGCATCAACGGTGATGCGCCACAAGCCACTAGCAGTTTTAGCGGCGGCGTTCGGGATATTCGAGAGCAGGCTGTTGTTAATTTTTAGAAGCCGTTCTTACGAACGTTCGATCAAGCGCCTTCGCTGCCACCGTTACTCCGAAGTTCTCCTGATGCAATGCTTCTCTTTTCGTTCCCCATTGGGAAATAGGAATCTCTATGTCTATGAAACTCTATGTTGGCAATCTCTCATTTGATGTGAATCAGGATGACTTGTCCGATCTGTTCTCGCAGGCGGGCACGGTGGAATCGGCGTCGGTTGTGACAGATCGTGACACGGGCCGTTCGCGTGGCTTTGGCTTTGTCGAAATGGCGACCAAAGAAGAAGGCGAAGCGGCGATTGCCCAATTCAACGGCTCGGAAGTCAACGGTCGCAGCCTGACCGTGAATGAAGCGAAGCCGAAAGAAAGCCGTGGCGGCTTTGGCGGCGGCGGTGGTCGCGGTGGCTTTGGCGGCGGCGGTGGTCGCGGTGGCTTTGGCGGCGGCGGTGGTCGTGGCGGCGGCGGCGGCGGTCGCGGTGGTGGCTTCGGCGGCGGCGGCGGTCGTGGCGGCGGTCGGGATCGCTACTAAAACGACGCGATAGGACACGGGTATCTCATAATTTATCAGGCGCTCCCGGATCGAAATTTTGGCCGGGAGCGCCTTTCGTTTAGGACACAATAGAATGAATTTTACTGAGTTAGGACTCACGCCGGAATTAGTAAAGCGCTGTGAGTCACTGGAATATTTAGAGCCGACGCCGATTCAGCAACAGGCGATTCCTGCCATTTTGAGCGGGGGCGACGTAATCGGATGTGCGGCGACGGGCACGGGCAAAACCGCTGCGTTTTTGCTGCCGCTGCTTCAGAAACTACAAACCAAACCTGCCGTCAAAACGCCGCGCGCGGCGGCTGCCTTGCGTGCGCTGGTGCTGGCACCGACACGCGAACTGGCATTACAAATCGCGGAAAACTTGGGACGGATTGACAAAAAAGTGCGGGCCACGACGATTATGGGTGGCGCGAATATTCGGCGGCAACGAGCCGAGTTACGCAGTGGCGCGACCATCGCCATTGCCACGCCGGGCCGGTTGCTGGACCACCTCGAAAACCACACGCTTGACCTTTCCCATCTGGAAATTCTGGTGCTGGATGAGGCGGATCGAATGCTAGATATGGGCTTTTTGCCAGCGATTCGCACGATTCTGTCACGCACGCCCATGTCACGGCAGACGCTGCTTTTTTCGGCAACAATGCTGCCCGCGATTGAAGACATCGCGCGCGTCCACATGCGGCAACCGCAACTCATCGAAGTCAACAAACGCGGCAATGCGGCGGCGACGATCAAACAAACGGCGTATCCGGTCGCGCTCGAATCCAAAACTACGCTGCTCTTTCATCTGCTCGAACGCGAGCGCTTTGAGCGAGTGTTGGTTTTCACGCGCACGCGACGCGGAGCGGAACGGCTCTCGCATTTGCTGCAAGCACGTAAACATCAGGTCAGCCGCATTCACGCCGACCGCACGCAATCGCAACGTGAAGCAGCATTGCGCGGATTCAAAACCGGGCATTACCGCGTACTGGTCGCGACCGATGTCGCAGCACGTGGCATTGACGTAGAAATGATATCGCACGTCATCAATTTCGATTTGCCTGATGCGCCGGAAGATTATGTCCATCGCATTGGCAGAACCGGACGTGCGGGCAATGTCGGCCAGGCAATTAGTTTGGTGACGCCAGTGGATGAGTTGTCGTTGCGTGCCATTGAAAAGCTGACTGGCCAAAACGTCGAACGTGTTTTATTGCCCGAATTCGGCGGGAAAGCACCATTGCCGACAAAACCAATCGTGCCGTTTGGGCGACAATCGTTTGGCGGCAATCGTTTCCGTTCCCGACGTGCGAGCCGGTAACTGAGTGCGCCAGCGTCTTGCTGGCAAGTGTACCTCAGAAGCTACCAGCAAGTTGCTGGCGCACTAAACTGTCAATACTGCACAGTGACGGTGCGAAAGCTGGCGACGGCCTGTTCATATTCGGTTTGAATCTCAATCAGCTTGACGCGCGCTTCGGCAGTAGCGCGCTCGCGTTGATTGACTAGAAACAACGTGCTGTCGCCCAATTGAAATTTCGTGCGTTCCCCCTCCTCCAACTGCACGGCCAACGCGACTTCGCGTTCAGCAGTACGATAGCGTTCATACGTCGTATTGATCGCAGAAATCGCGTCCTGCACTTCGGTCGTGATACGCTGCTTTTCATTCAGCGTGTCGTAATCCAGCTTTTGTAATTTGTACGTTGCCTGCCCGATGCGCCCGTCTGCCGTACGTTGACGCAGCGGCAATGTAAAATTCACGCCCGCTTTGAGCGTATTGCCAACCGCACCTGCGCCAATGTCGCGCCCTGGGCTGAAGGTAAAATCTACAGCAGGCAAACGCTGATTTTTGGCCAAGTCAAGATCAACTTGTGTGATTTGCTGATTGATGGCCAACGCTTTCAATTCGGGCCGCCGCTGCACGGCGAGTTCCTGCCCTTCGCGGGATTGTTGCTCGGTGAACGGCAGCGGATTAGCGAAGGCAGCGGGCACCTGCGAAGGGTCAGGACTCAAGACCTGCTGTCCGTCCGGTGTCCATAACGAAAGCGAAAGTTTGAAGGCGGCTTTCTGCAAATCGCGCTCGGTCTTCGTCAATCCGCCCTGTCGCCGCTGCACTTCCAAATCGGCTTCCGTTGCATCAATCGCGGGCAAATCCCCTGCATTGACGCGGTCGCGGACGCCTTTGGCGCGAAAGTCGGCGAGGGAAAGCAGATCACGCGCGACATCCAATTTGCGTTTCGCCGCCACCCAATCCCAATAACTTTCTGCCGCTTTCAGCACCAGACCGAGCCGCGTGCTTTCGTATTCGGTATCCGCTAATGGTTCTCCCAGCAATGCTTGTCGTTCCGCCGCGACTTTTTCGTTGATGCGAGCGCCGCGCAAAAAGGGTAATTTGAATTCGACGAAGTACTCACCGCCACTGCCCGTCGGCGCGAGCGGCGCTTTGATTTTGCCGAAATTGAAGCGCGTGCCTGCCGCCACTTTCAACCCGTAGCGCGTCGTAAATTCCACGCCCGCGTCGGCAATGCGCGACGTCGCGGGTTTGCCGCGCAACGTTTTGGCATCTATTTCGGAGTTGAACCGCAACCAATCGCTGCCGGTCACAAAAACGGGATCGAACGCGCCCTGTTTCTCCAGCCGTTTTTCCGACGCCACCCGCCGTTGCGCATCGGCCCCGCGCAGCTTCGGATGATTTTGGT
>JAXLQQ010000136.1:0-4819 GCA_046331525.1 Blastocatellia bacterium | reverse complement strand
GTGATTACTCGTCAGCCCGCATTTCAGGCGGAAGGATGTTTGGTCGCGCATTCCTTGGACGAGGCAATTTCCCTGGCACAAACACGCGGCGAGCAGGAAGCGTTTGTGATTGGTGGCGCGGAAATCTATACGCAGGCCTTGCCGCAAGCGGATCGGCTGTATTTGACACTGGTGGATGCTGAACCAGAAGCGGATGCTTTCTTTCCTGCGTTCGATACAGCAGCGTGGGAACAGCGTGAATCAACTGCTGTCGAGGCTAACGAAAAAGATCAATTCGACTCCACGTTCTTACTGTTACAGCGCCCGCTAGCCAAGCCGTGACCACGACAATCAATGCTCTAGTTTCTTCTTGAGCGCGGCCAGTTGTTTTTTTAACTCTTTCTCGCCTTTTTTATCGGGGCCGGTGGCGTTGCCGGAGACCAGTTCAGTGCTGGCTTCAATCGTTACTGCTTCTCCCTGCTCTGTGAAACGGTAGGTGATACGTCGATCAGGAATTGAGCCGATGCGCGTCATCAGCAACCCGTATTTAATTTCGGCTCGTTTCTGGCTTTTGCCCTGCACGATCAATTTGCCTTCGGTGTTTTCCTTGACTTCAAAATGTGTCTCTGCGGCGTCAGCCATCAGTTGCGCACGCACTTTGCCGAGGGAAGTATTGATGGTGATGGACGCAGGTGCTGGCGTTGGTGCAGGTGTTTGTGCGAAAGCCGATGCAACGAGCAAGAAAAGAACCGTGAGTGTTTTCATAATCCTCCAAATTGTGAGAAGTTTTCGCGCATCATGCCAATTCTGCGTCAGGAAAACAAAGTGATTTTATTGAACAAGCCATTTCAGGTGATGTGCCAGTTCACAGATGAAACGGGACGCGCGACGCTTGCCGATTACGTTAACGTCCCAACCGTCTATGCGGCGGGAAGGCTCGATTACGATAGCGAAGGCTTGGTCGTGCTGACGAATGTAGGCTGGTTGCAACACCTGATTGCCGAGCCGCGCCACAAGTTGCCGAAAACGTACTTGGTGCAAGTGGAACGCGTGCCGGCTGCGCAGGCGTTGCGGCAACTGGCAAAAGGCGTGTTGCTCAAGGACGGAATGACACAGCCTGCCGAGGTCGAATTGATTGCGCCGCCTGCGATTTGGGAACGCACGCCGCCCATCCGCTTTCGCAAAAACGTGCCGGAGGCGTGGTTACGACTAACAATTACCGAAGGTCGCAATCGCCAAGTGCGACGAATGACGGCGGCGGTTGGGCATCCGACGCTACGGTTAATTCGTGAACGCATCGGGACTTGGGAGCTAGATGGTTTACAGCCCGGCGAGTGGAAAGACGTTCCGTGCCCTAATCGTTCAGCCTGGAATGTTTGAAGGACACGCGAAGCGCCTGGGAGCGCACGCGGCTCGCGTGCTAAGACGTGGAAAGGAAATCCGCCCCGAAAAAGGGAGTGCGCTTGAATCAGGTACGCGAGCCGCGTGCGCTCCCAGGCGCTTCGCGTCGTCAGAGAGTGTAAAAGGCGATGATCTTTTTTGCTTCGGCAATGATCTTTTCGCGGAGTTCCGGCGGTTCTACAATCTCCACGTTTGCGCCTAGGCCCAACAAGCCTTGCACTGCCATTTCCTCGACTTGAAACACGATGACGGCTTGTCGCCAACCATCGGCCTCTGGTTCTGCAATCCTCTCGACGCGTGAAAATCTGCCGATCAAAGACAACTGAGGAACGAAATTCGGATGCACGCGCATTGTCACGGCATAGCGCGGGAATTTTTCTTTGAATTCTGCGGCGGATTGCTGCCAGTACGCGGCTAAATCAAAATCGGCAGGGCGCTCACACGCTTCAGCCAGCAAGGTTGCACTTTGTACACGCGAGACGCGGTAGGAACGAAGGCTGTCTTCAACACGCGCGACCAGATACCACGCGCTGCCTTTGGCTACGAGTCCGAGCGGATCAAGGATGCGTTCGACCGCATCGCATTCGCCTCGGTGATAAACGATCTGCACTTTCCGTTCATTCCATACTGCCTCGAATAACACGGGCAAGACGGGTACGGCTTCTTTGACATTGTTCCAGCCCGTCAAATCTATGTGAATGCGCTGCTGCGCAAAAGTTGCTTCGCGCTGATGTGGCAACGGAAGCGAGGCTTGCAGTTTGATGAAGCCTGCGGCGGAGGCTTTCGCAAGCCCAAGGTCGGTGAGCACACTTGCCGGACGGGTGAGAAACAACGCCTGTACTTCAGCCTCGCTCAGTCCCGTCAGCTTGGACTGATAGCCGTCTATCAGTGACCATCCGCCGCCCGTGCCGCGTTCAGAGAAAACGGGAATGCCCGCTACGCTCAACGCTTCCATATCGCGGTGAATTGTGCGTTCCGATACTTCCAGCCGCGCGGCCAATTCGTGTGACGTGAGCCGCCGATGAATTTGTAGCAACAGTAAAATTGAAATTAACCGATCTGCACGCATGAGAATTCCTCCTGCGCTGAATTTTATTGGTTCAATATGACATCAGGTGTCATGAATTCCCGCTTATCCTGCCGCAGGCAAAATAAAAAGCACAAGGAGAAGCAACCGATGAAACAACCTTTACAAGGCAAAATCGCCGTCGTTGCAGGGGCGACACGTGGCACGGGGCGCGGCATCGCGTGTGAACTGGGAGCCGCAGGTGCGACCGTGTACTGCACCGGGCGCAGCACACGCGCGAATCGCAAAGCTGTGCGCGACAAAAAAGCCAACCCGTTTGATTTGGCCAATCGCCCCGAAACCATCGAAGAAACTGCCGAAATGATCACGGCACGTGGCGGGCAGGGAATTGCTGTGCCAGTGGATCACACCGTACCTGAACAGGTGCAAGCGCTCTTTCAGCAGGTCGAATGTGAACAAGGCAAGCTGGATATTTTGGTGAATGACGTGTGGGGCGGCGATGAATTGACCGAATGGAAGCCGTTGGATACGCACTCGTTGGACAAAGGATTGTTAATGATCGAACGCGCTGTGCATTCGCACATTATCACGGCGCATTTTGCCGCGCCGTTATTGATGAAAAACAAGCGCGGACTGATTGTTGAGATTACGGACGGCAACCATTTCGGCTATCGCGGCACATTTTATTACGACTTTGTCAAAACGTCGGTGATTCGGCTGGCCTTTTTGCTGGCGACGGAACTGAAGAAACACAAAATTACGGCGGTGGCGTTGACGCCTGGTTTTATTCGCTCGGAAGCGATGCTGGATTATTTCGGCGTGACAGAAGCAAACTGGCAGGACGCCGCAAAGAAACATCCTGACTTCGGCGAATCAGAAACGCCCTTTTATACCGGACGTGCGGTAGTGGCCTTAGCGACTGATCCAAAGATCGCCAAAAAATCCGGGCGCGTACTGGCAGCGTGGAATTTGGGGCCGCAGTATGGCTTCACCGACGTGGACGGACGCCAGCCGAATATGAAACGGTGGATTTTAGAGAATATGCCGAAATGGAAGTGGAAAGAGTGCGACGAGGCGTTTTATGCGTATTGGGGATTGAAATAAAAAAATAGCCCCCGGCAATTCACGCGCGCCAGGGGCTTTGGTTGCAACCTCACCTTGCAACTCAACTCGTTAGAATTCAGCGTCAAATGCCACCTCGCCGACTACGCCGACTTGGTAAGCTGAAACACGACGCTCGAAGAAATTGGCCAGTTCTTGCACATCTTGCAAGTCCATAAATGCGAACGGATTTTTTGCTCCGTACCGGGGAGTTATACCGAGCATCATTAATCGCTGATCGGCTACAAACTCCAAATACTGACGCATATCCGCTAGTGATAATCCCGCCACTCCGCCGCTTAAAATATCTTCGGCGAATTGCGTTTCGCATGCCACGGCTTCTTCGATCATATCGAGAAGTTGCAGAGTCATTTCGTCGTCAAAGAGCTCTGGTTCCTCGCGGCGCACCGTATTGACCACTTCAAACGCAAAGGCCATATGTGCGCTTTCGTCGCGAAAAACCCAATTGGTTCCAGCGGCCAAACCGTGCAGCAGGCCGCGTGAACGCAAGAAGTAAACGTAAGCAAATGCTGCGAAAAAGAATAATCCCTCAATGCACGCCGCAAAGCAAATTAAATTTAATAAAAACTTGCGACGATCTTCTTTGCTGCTGAGCTTATCGAGTTGGTTAATCGAATCAATCCACTTCAGGCAGAACTCTGCCTTTTTGCGGATCGAAGGAATATTGTGAATCGCGGCGAACGCCTGTTCGCGCTCATTGATGTCGGGAATGTATGTGTCAAGCAACGTCAGATAAAACTGGACGTGCAGCGCTTCTTCGTAGAGTTGACGCGACAAGTACATCCGCCCTTCGGGAGCGTTGATATGCTTGTAAAGATTCAGCACAAGGTTATTCGACACAATCGAATCGCCTGTGGCAAAAAAGGCAACAAGGCGGTTAATCAGATGCCGCTCTGCCGCGTTCATCCGCGAACGCAAATCCGTCACGTCAGTCGAAAAATCTACTTCCTCGACCGTCCACGTATTTTTGATCGCGTTGCGATACATCTCATAAAAGGCCGGATACTTCATTGGCCGTAAGGTCAAATTAAAGCCGGGATCCAACAACATTTCTCACTCCTAAAATCCAAGGGCAAAACCAACAGTAAAATAATTTGCTTGCTTACTGACAAGCCTCACAAGCTTCGGGATTCTCTAACGAACACACCAGCGCTTCCTGGTCGGTGTACGTTTTCTTCGGTGCAGAAGCTTCCACTGGCACCGAAGCCGTTGACACCGTCGTCTTGGCAATTCGTGTGGCGGGGCGCGAACGCAGGTAATAGGTTGTCTTCAAGCCCTTTTGCCACGCAT
>JAXLQQ010000135.1:0-5134 GCA_046331525.1 Blastocatellia bacterium | reverse complement strand
CATTTGTCCTTGCTGTACTAAGCCTAGCCGCAACAACTCCTCATCGGCACGCGCGAGCAATTCATACCCGCGACAATTGAAATCCAGTAGATGCGGCTCCAATCCCCAGACGGCAGCGAGGAGATTGCGGCTGCGTTCCTGCGGCGTAAACGCGATGACGCGAGCCTTCGGACGAAGCGCCGCCAGATGTTGCGCCATTGTGCCGGATTTGCTGAAGACCAGAATCAAAGGAGCTTGGATTTCCTGCGCGGCATACACCGCAGCCTCAGCAATGGCGCGGCCTTCCGTTCCCTTTTGCATCGCGTGAATCGTTTCGCGCTTGCGATCCAGTTGTGTTGCGCAAGAGCTTTCCGTAAAGCGAATAATGCGTGCCATCGTTTCTACTGCTGCTACCGGATACTCGCCCACTGCCGTTTCGGCTGAGAGCATCACGGCATCCGTTCCATCAATAATCGCGTTCGCCACGTCAGACGCCTCGGCGCGCGTCGGGCGCGGTTCGTGCGTCATAGACTCAAGCATTTGTGTAGCCGTAATGACGAGTTTTTCAGCGGCATTGGCTTTCGTAATAATTTGCTTTTGATAGAAGGGGACGCTTTCAACAGAAGCCTCTACGCCCAAGTCACCGCGCGCGACCATCAGCCCGTCACAAGCCTCAAGAATGCCGTCCAGGTCTTTCAAAGCTTCCAGCTTTTCAATCTTGGCAATCAGCGGCGTGTTCGCGCCTAAAAATTCGATCAGGGTTTTGGCACCGATGCAATCACGCGCGCTCCGCACAAACGATAGTGCGACGTAATCCACTTGTTGAGAGATACCAAAGCGCAAATCGGCGTGATCTTTTTCCGTCATCGAAGGTGCGGAGATTTTGACGCCGGGTAAATTGATGCCTTTGTTTTCGCCCAGTTCCCCGCCATTCACGACGCGACACAACACATCCGTTTGATTTACCTGCTCAACGCGCAACTCAATCAAGCCATCGGCCAGCAGGATGCGCGCGCCGATGCCCACGTCTTTCGGCAAGTGCGTGTAGGTAGTCGAAACGATGCCCGGCTCGCCGAGTATCTCGCGTGTTGTGATCGTCAGCGTATCGCCTTCTTCAAGTTTGATTGCCTGCTTATCGCGTAATTTGCCCGTGCGAATTTTCGGGCCGCTGAGGTCAAGCAGAATAGCCAGCGGACGTCCTAGCTCAGCCGCAATTGCGCGGGCCGTGCGAATCGTTTCGGCATGCTGTTCGTGTGCGCCGTGTGACATATTCACGCGCGCTACATCCATCCCCGCTTGCAACAAAGCGCGTAGTTTTTCTGGTGAATTGGAGGCTGGCCCCAAGGTAGCAACGATTTTCGCTTTTCTCATAAACTCCCAATAAAAATGCGGTCAACAGCCAGCAACTGCACTGGCAATCGCTGACGGCTGACCGCATCGTTTTCTGTCGTTCGCCAAAGCAAACCTATTAATTCTTGCTGAGGGCTTTTTGAATTGTGTCTCGAATAGCAGCTTGCGTCTTAGCGCCATGCCCCATCGAATGCAGCAGCAACTTGCCGTCCCGTCCATAAATCAGTGTTTGTGGGGCTGATAAATCCTGTGACTCAACGAAGCGTACAAACGTCGCTTCATCAATCTGGGCGACGGGATAATTAATCTTTTCGTCTTTGATAAATTCTTGGACGCGCTGCGGCGTGGAGCCTTCCGATTCGATACCGATGATTTGCAAACCACGATTGAAATCTTCGTTCGTGAATTGCGTCATCGTCTCGCGCAGATGATCGCGCGAGTGCGCGCAGTGGACGCCGAAGAAATCCAGCACGACCACTTTGCCGCGCAAACTGGCGAGTGAAAATTGCTGCCCATCCGTCGTTGTCAGCCGAATCTGCGCGACAGATTCTTTGGGCAGCTTGCCTACTTTCGTCACCGCTTCCGTTTGCAGAGAAGCAACGGGCGTGAACAAACACAAGGCCAATAAAGCGACGCTGGCCAACAGCCAGCGCCCATTGCGCAACGACAAGCGCAGTCGAATTTGATTTGCCGGTCTCATTAGTATCCCTCTTCTAAAGTGTTATTTTTTTCGACGGGCCGGGGTTTTCGCCGCCACTGCTTTCGCGGGGACTTCTTTGGCAGGAGCCGTGACAGATTTTGGTTCGGATTTTGGTTCAGCCACGGCAGCCCCACTCGGTGCTGCTTTTTTCAATTCACCTTCTACCAGAGAAGTTAATTCTGTTGTCCGCTCGTCTGACCAGCCAATCCAACGTTTCACCATCTTGCCATCTTTGCCGAAGATGAGAACCTGAGGAATATTGTGGCTGTGGCTGTCCATATAATACGCCTGCACTTCGACCGTCATAAAACCGACGGGATAATTCAGGCTGTAATCCTTCACAAACTTCCGCACGTCGGCAATGCGATCTTTCTGATCTGTCGCCAGCGAAACCATCTCGAAGCCTTGCGCTTTGAATTGATTGTAAACCTTGACCATTTGCGGCGCGTGTTCCTGGCAATGCGGACACCACGAAGCGAACATATCAATCACGCAAACCTTGCCGCGCAAACTCGACAGCTTCATTTTCTTGCCGTCCAGCATTGAGACTTCGATTTCGGGCGTGTCGGAGGAGCCATCGGGCGCGGGCAATTCGGGAATTTCTTCCACGGCGGGTGAGGCAGGGCTGGCAGCGCGGCTGCGTTCGGGTGCCGTCGTTGCAGCAACGAGCAGCAGCGCAAGGGCAAAGACTACCAGCGTAAAGTTTCTGAACATAAATCTACTCCTTACCATTTTGGGAACCATCAATCAGGGATTTTTTGCGCGCAGTCGTGACGAGACAAGGATTGTCAGTTGAGTTCTTTCGTAATTACTTCTTCCAAACGCGCGACGCTATGACGCGGATCGCTGCCAACCAGATGCTCCACGACGCGGCCATCTTTTAGAAATCACGAATAATTGTGGAATCGGAGCCGCGCCGGTTTCATCTTCAGTGCCGTCCAGAAACGGGCCGGACAATTTCTCTCCCGCATACACAATCGGATAATTCGCCGCCTGCTTCATAAAATCCAGCACCAGTTTTTGGTCGCTCTTTTCGTCAGACTCAAGCCGACAACGGCCAAACCACGATCCCGATATTTTTGCTGCAACGCAACCAGTTGCGGCGTTTGTTCGCGGCATGGCCCGCACCACGTCATACACATCCACCAAGATTACTTTGCCTTTCAGGCTGGCAAATTTGAATTTCTTGCCGTCGGTTTGCTCGGCTTCGACTTCATTGACGGCTTGCAGCGAGCGATTTTGTAAGACGGCTCCCGGCGTTTTGGATTTGGCGATGCGCTTGGACGAAACCGTATTGGCGGCGGACGCAGGCACAACTTCCGACGATGCTTTCGGCGGCGGCGCGTTATCGCAGCCAGCCATCACAACCACAGCGAAGAAAAGCAAACTGTATTTTTTAATGAACGTAGTCGTGTTCATCTTCCGATTCTCGCTCCAGTTTTTCGTAGTCTACCAACTCGTCGTGACCCGGCTGCGACAACCGGTAATCTTCCGAAGCCCATTTGCCCAGATCAATCATTTGACAGCGTTCAGAGCAAAAAGGCCGCCAGGGATTTTCGTTTCCTTGCGCGTCGCGCCAGTACGTTTCTTTGCGACAAAGAGGACATCTCATAACAGATCATCGCCATCTATCCCATTTCTTAAAGCCCGATGACGAAGCGCAATCATACCGAATTTTGCGCCAAAATCGAAATCATAATGAAAGCGTGCGATAATGTTTTCGGCTCGCGGCGGTCGCGAGAAGCGTAACAGAGAAAATTAGGCAGAGAGAGTTTAGCTATGAAACAGAAAGTCAGTTCGCTTTTGCTGTTCGCCTTTTTATGCAATCTAATGACGCCGTTCGCAACGAATGCGCAGAGCGGACGCAGCAAAAATCCACCGCCTCCACCGCCCAAACCCACAACTCAGGCACCGCCGCCCTCGACGCGCACCATCCTGAATCTGCCCGAAGGCGGCAAGGTCGTGAAGTATGATACCGATGGCGCGACCTCGCGCTTTGTTTTGAAAAACGGCTTGACCGCGCTCGTTCGGGAACGACACTCGACACCGCTTGCCGCCATTACTACGTATATCAAAGCCGGTGCTTTCGACGAATCAAACGAAACGGCGGGACTCGCGCATTTGATGGAGCATCTGTTTTTCAAAGGCACCGCCACGCGGCCCGCCGGAACGATTGATACCGAAGCGGCCAAGCTCGGCGGCCTGCTCAACGCGGACACTTCGTATGAAAAAACGTCCTACTCCGCCATCGCCCCCGCCGAAAGCCTGCCGAAGCTCTTAGAGATGCAAGCCGACCTGCTGCAACACCCGGCTTTTGATCCCGAAGAGTTGAAGAAAGAAGCTCTCGCCGTCATTCAGGAAAGCAAACACAAACAAGACACAGCAACATCGGCGGCGCTGGAAAAAATGTACGCCACAGCGTACACGACGCATCGTCTGAAGCGCGGGACGACAGGCGCAGAAGAATTGCTAAAAACCGTCACGCGCGAACAATTGCAGGCGTTCTATCAAACCTACTATCGCCCCGAAAACACCGTGCTTGTAATCATTGGCGATGTGCAGGTCAATCAGGTCATCCCGCAAATCCAACAGTTGTACGCCTCGTTCGGTGCTGCTCCGAAAGTCGAGCCACAGCCGGAACCCCAAGCCGACAAAACAGCAAAGCCCGCCGCGACGGCAAAGCCTGAAACGAAACCAGCAACGACAGCGAAAGCAGAGGTCAAAGCAACGACACCGACTACTAAACCTGATCCTAAAACCCAACCCGCCGTCGCCCCAGCAGAAGCTAAAACGGACGCGCCACCAAAACCGGAAACCGCGCCATCGAACGCCTCTCCAATCTCCAATCTCCAATCTCCAATCCCCCAACTTACGCTAGAGGAAGCGCCGCAGGAAAAACTGCGCTACGCCACCGAACGCGGCGACGTTGGCCAAGCCGTCGTCACCATCGGCTATCACGCGCCAGCCTTGACCAACACGCCAGCCGGATTGAAAGAGCAGGCCACGATGGAAGTTTTAGCAGCCGTGTTGGGCGTAGGACGCGGCGCGCGATTGACCAGTGTGCTGCGCGAAAAGACCGCTGTGGTTTCCAGCGTCAACGTCAGC
>JAXLQQ010000134.1:0-5156 GCA_046331525.1 Blastocatellia bacterium | reverse complement strand
ATCCACCGCTTTCAACTCAATAATGACGCACTCATTGACAATTAAATCGGCGAAATAATCTCCTACCAGATGCTGCCCGTAATACACTTTGAGCGGCTTTTGCTGCGCCACGAATAAACCCATCGCAACCAGTTCGAGTGCCAGGGCGTTTTCGTAGACCTTTTCCAGAAAACCATAACCGAGCGTGTTGTAGACTTTATAAAACGCCCTGATGATTTTGTCAGTGATCTCTTGGTGTAGGAATTCGTCATTCATCGTTGTTTTTATAGGACGCGGATGAACACGGATTCAGCGGATTGGCGCAGATCAGAGCAGGCATTTTTAGATCAGCGAAAATCTGCAAAATCGGCGTTTATCTGCGTCCTATCCTCCTTTCAATCCACATACAAAAACTCATTGCTACTCAACACCACTCGCAAATAACTCGCCCACGCCGCCCGCTTCACCCGATCCGTTGCCGTATTCGCCGCCACCAACTGCGGTCGCACCTGCTGCAAATACGCCGCCGCTTCTCTGATTTCTTCCGCCTTCGCCGCCCGCCCTAACGCCAGCCGGTACGCATAATTCACGCGCTCCGGCAACGTATCGAACGCCATTCCGACGCGCACGGCGAATTGATCGGCTTGTTCGTGCATAAACGGATTGTTCAGCAAAAACAGCGCCTGAATCGGCGTCGTACTGAACGACCGCTCGCCGACGACCATATTCGTGTCTGCGCCGTCAAAGACTTCAAAAAACGGGTGCTTTTTCAGCCGTTGCTGCATCACGTACACGCTGCGTTTGTTCGTGTCGTAAACGCCGAAAAATTGCACGTGTTGTGAGAACCGCCACGTGGTTTCCGATGGGAACGGATGCCCTTCGCCCATCGTGCGATCCAGTTGGCCACTGATGGCTAACACGGCATCGCGCACTTCTTCCGCAGCCAGCCGCCGTCGGTTGAAATGCCACAGGTAATCATTGCCGACATCAATCGCCGCATTCGCCGCATTGTCCGTGCTGGCGAGCTGATACGTGTGCGAGAGCATCAGCAGTTTGTGCATTTTCTTGATTGACCAGCCGCCTGCCAGAAAGCGCGCGGCCAGATAATCCAGCAGTTCAGGATGCGTCGGCGCTTTGCCACGTGCGCCAAAATCGCTGGTCGTTTGCACAATGCCTTTGCCAAAGTGGTAATGCCAGAGCCGATTCACGAGCACGCGCGCCGTCAGCGGATTGTTTTTGTCTGCAATCCAATTCGCCAATAATTCGCGCCCGCTGCCTGGATGATTCGCCGGAACCTGTTGCCCGCCGAGAATCGTCAGGAAACCGCGCGGTACTTCGTCGCCCAAATTCTTCAGCTCGCCGCGGCGATGGATGCGGGCGTTCGCGGGCAGGCTTTCATAGACGCCGTAGGCTTTCGGGAGGTTGAGAAACCGCGCGTGCAATTCGGCGATGCGTGCTTTGACGCGTGTATTGTCCGCCGCCACTTCTTCTGGCAGGCGCTTGGAGGCATTTGCCGTTTGATTGTTGTTGGTGTCGCGGTCGTAATCCGCTGATAGTAACGTCAGCGCTTTGAATTCGGGCCTTTTCTCGGTTGTATTTTGTGCGCCGCTTTCGTTATTGCGTTTAGTTTCGTTCGTCGCCGCCGCTTCTTTCGTTTTCTTGTTGCGCGCGGCGACGCCGACTTCGGTTCTCATCCGCTCAATCAAATCATCGGTTTCGCTGAGTTCTTTTTGCTGCTTGTAAAAGTTCTCCGCGTCTTTGCCCGTCACCAGCGCGATCATTTCTGCCGAGTGCGGATAGATTTCTGCGCCCGGAAAACCATAGCGCATGCTGTTGAAGATGCCATACAGCGCGTAATAATCACGCTGCGGGATGGGATCAAACTTGTGATCGTGGCAGCGCGCACACGCCGTACTCAAGCCCAGAAACGTCTTGCCCAGATTATCAATCGTGTCATCAATCGTCAGATTCATGTCGCGATTGCGCGAACCGAACCGCCGCGACATTGCCAAATACCCCGTCGCGATAATCTTCTCCTGCCTGTCCTTCGCCATTTCGTGCAGTCCCGTTTTTTTCGCGTCTAGTACCTCGGCTTCATCGTCCACTTCTGCGGGTAATTTGCCATTCACATTTGGCGGACGATATTTCGCCAGAATGTCGCCCGCAAGTTGTTCGCGGATGAATTGATCGTACGGCTTGTCCTGATTGAAAGCGTTGATGACGTAGTTGCGATAACGAAACGCCGCTGGCACGGGATAATCGGAATTATCGCCCGCCGTGTCCGCATACCGCACCAGATCGAGCCAATGCCGCCCCCATTTTTCGCCGTAGGCAGATGAGGCCAACAAGCGATCAAGTACCTTCTCATACGCATTCGACGTCGTATCCTTCAGGAAAGTGTCTATCTCGTCCGGCGTCGGCGGAAGTCCCGTCAAATCGAACGTCGCGCGGCGCAGCAACGTAAGTTTGTCGGCATCGCCAACGGGTTTGAGGTGTTTTTCTTCGAGCTTGGCGAGGATGAAATGATCTACGGGATTTTTGAGCCAGGCTTGCTCGGCGACCCTGGGCAGCGCCGTGTCCTTGAGCGGCTGAAAAGCCCAGAACTTTTTCGCTTCCTGGAAATCGTAGGGGGAAGCCTTCACTGCCTCGGCCTTGCGCGGATCAGGCGCGCCCATTTTCACCCACGCCTCAAAATCCTTGATGACCGCGTCGGGCAATTTTGTGCCCATCGGCATTTGCAGCTTCACATCGGTGAAGCGAATGGCTTTGATGAGCAGGCTGTTGTCAGGATCGCCCGGAATAATTGCCGCCTGCCCCGATGCGCCACCTTTCAGCATGGTCTCGCGCGAATCAAGCAACAGTCCGCCCGCCGGTTTTTTCGTAGTGGCGCTGTGACAGCCGTAGCAGTTTTCGCTCAAAACAGGCCGAATCTTTTTCTCAAAGAATTCCAGCCCCTCCGCCGTAAACACCGGTTGCTGGCTTACCGACTGTGCTCGCAGCCACACGCAGACCGTGAGAAGGAGAATCAGGGAGAGCTTGAGAACCGACCAAATAGGCTTGGACATGCCGCCTCCTGCAACGCTGACAACAGCAAGAACTGCACCTCGGCAAACAAGGTGGAAGAAATCACAATAAAAAGAGGGAAACGCAGAGCCGCCATCTTAACTGATCGTGTCTGCCGCCTCAATCATTGCGTTTGTCGCGTGCGGAGGGAAGGCGATTTTTTTTCTATGAAAGGTAGGGCAAAAAGATGATTGCCCTACCTCCGACTTAGGACTCGTCGGTTTGCCCCTTGACGTATTTTTGAAACAGTTGTTGCGCTAAGATACTTAACAACCAGCCAAGGCGCATCGCCATTGCATAGAGGATTAGGCCAAACAACACTTCACTAACAGATTCCATGACAACAATCTCGCTTTAAATTTATTTGCTTCAGTGGCCCCGGTTCCCTAATTGAGGAAGGGATAGGGCGAGCAGGAGGAAACACGTGCAAGGGGCAAGCCGGAATTCCGCTGAAGAATTCCGCGGCGACGGAACTGTCTTTCCCGCTGTGATCTGGTTCAGTACGGCGCAGGGCCGGTGAACAAACGCCACGAAAGTGGCAAGTATCACTATGGCATTTTCACGCTGACGGGGCAAGCAGGAATTGCTGCCTGCCTCCTCTCGTCCCGGAAAAATCAACGCCGCTGCCCGCTTGACGAACCCCGGAGCGCAAGGCAGAATGACGCCACGATCCTACACACGCGCGCCCGTAGCTCAGTTGGATAGAGCGGCAGACTTCGAATCTGTAGGTCGGGGGTTCGAGCCCCTCCGGGCGCGCCATTCTTATGTGAGATCCCCTGTCTGACTTTGATACCTGATTGACATTTGCTGGGAGCGGATTGAATGGCCTCAAATTCCTATTGGCTACTGGTGGTGTTGCTCTTCCTTTTATGGTTGTGGGCTGGGGGAATGTTTTACAAATACCCAAGTTGGGCGCTGGCGATGTTGTTGCCGCTGATGGCGTGGTTATTATTTGATCCGGCGGTGCTGGCCCTGGGAAACTGGTTGGGCGAAGGCCCGTCGTTACAGGTGTTGACCTATTTGCGGCATTTGTTGCGGGCGTTGGCGATGCCTTTTTTATTGGTGGTGGCGTTCGATCAGGCTAAGCGGGCGCGTGTGCGTTGGACGGATGACCCGTTACTGGCGCTGGGGCTGGGCATGGTGATTGTTGCTTTGCTGGCGCTGGGATTGGTCAAAGGAATGTGGGGGCTGCAACTGGTGATTACTGAAAGTGAAGGCATCAAGCAATACAAGCCCGAAGACCCGTTAGGCTTGCCCTGGGCGGCGCTTGGTACAGCGGGACTGTTGGCGTTGCTGGGCGCAGGCGTACTGGCCAAAACCCGTACGCCCTGGCTGTTGCTCGGCGGGCTGGCGATGCTCGTCAGCCTTTTCCCATTACCTCTCTCTTCGGTTGTGTTGGCCGCCAGCAGCCTTGTGCTGGTTTTGGGGTTTCTGTTGACTGAAATCAAATTACACAAAATCGCCCCGCCGCTTGTCATTCGATAGATCACTTTGGGCGGGCTACCGGGCAAAGCGCCGAAAGAAGCTATCGGCGTTCCATTGCGGACGTTCGTTGCGGTTGGCGATGGCTGTGAGAACAGCCAGATAGGTGCGATTGAAATCGGCGGCGGCCTGCAAATCTACGGGCTGATTCAGGTCATCGCCGGGCGCGTGATAGCGTTCAGTGCGCCAGCGTTTGAGGATTTGGTGTTCGGGCGAGTCTTTCGTAAATCCTACCTTCAAAGACACGGCGGGAATGCCCTGCTGAATAAAACTGTATTGATCGCTGCGCGTGAAGGCGTTGCGTTCCGGTTCAGGATCGGACAGCACTTGTAAGCCGAGCGCGGCCCCGACCTGCCGCACATCATCGGCGAGATTCGATTCTTCCAAGCCTTGCACAATCAGGCTGCGCAGCGGGTAGAGCGGCAGGAACATGTCTACGTTCACGTTGGCGATGAGCGATTTAGCAGGCACGGTCGGATGCGCGGCAAAATAGCGCGAGCCGAGCAAGCCTTTTTCTTCCGCCGTGACGGCGGCAAAAATCACCGACCGGCGCAGTTTGGTCTGTTGCTTTTGCAGCGTCAACGCCGTTTCCAGCAGCGTCGCAATGCCGGAAGCGTTGTCCATCGCGCCGT
>JAXLQQ010000133.1:0-5697 GCA_046331525.1 Blastocatellia bacterium | reverse complement strand
ATCAAACGCCGAGCGTTGGATTTGCGCGCCGTGGCAGCCCACACAATTTTGCGCGAAGATTGGTGCGATTTTTTGCTGAAAAAGATCCGCCGGTTGCTGCCCGGCACCCGACCCAGCAAACGCCATTGCCACGCCCAGCGCCAACAGCAGCGCCAGTTTGCCCATAGATTTTATCGTCCCTAATTGCCGCATAGGTTCTTGCACTTCCGATGTTGTCCTGACGGGAGAAGAAGTTGGTTAGACCAAATTTGAAACGCCAAATTATTACCGAAACGGCTCCTTGTCAATTGAAGAATCGGCTTCGCCTGCTCATTTCTCCCCCAAATGCGCAGACGAAGCCTCGTTGCTTTTAATCGGCCTAATCCACACCGCACTTCAACACGTAGGAACAACTATCGGAATCGTCAGCGTCGCCGTCGTCACTGCCGTTTTATGCAACGCGCGAATACCGCCCCACTTCGCGACTCTGGGCGTCATCAGCAAGCCGACTGCCGCGCCGACATTGAGCTTTACGGTGCCGACCTGTTTGGTTGGCAGCAGTTGA
Source organism: Blastocatellia bacterium (assembly GCA_046331525.1). GTDB lineage: Bacteria > Acidobacteriota > Blastocatellia > RBC074 > RBC074 > JAFDVL01. The sequence continues at coordinate 5,153 of JAXLQQ010000133.1, read as the reverse complement.
CTCATCGCCGGTTGCACGCGCGGACTGGTCGCCGAAAACGTGGCGCTGGCCTGACACGCACCCAGCAGAAAATTGCTGAAATTGCTGAACGGCGTTTCGTTGCCGTGAAAGATTTGCCCGCTGCCGACCTGCGCTGCGCCGCTCAGCGTTTTTTGTTTGAGATCACCACTTAATCCAACGGTCACAATACGCTGGCCTGTCGCATCTAGTGGGCTTTTGATTTCAGCGACAAACTGGCTCGGCACGGCGTCATAACCAACGCCGTCAAAATTCAGCGTCGCGTTGTTGTTACTGATTGTCGCAGGCGTTGCACTATTGGCGCGAAAGGCTTCTGCACCGTAATTGCCCACATATTCGCCATCCGTCACAAACGCGCTGCCGATGAGCGCGTTGTTCTGTGTGGGACGTCCCTGATCGTCTACGGCCACGGCGAGCAACCAGCCGCGCGTTTCCGGGTCAAACTCCGAAGCGTCGAATGCCAAGCTCGCATTCGGCGTGAGACAGATGAATTGATCGAACGAATTGCAACTCGTACCGTCAATAAAGAACAAATGCGCTTCGACGATTTGGCTGCCGATGTTGCTGAGCGACAGGCTGGTATCGGCGCGGGTTTGCAACCGGGAAATGTAATACGGAAAGACCAGCACGGAACCCGCCTTGCCCGCATTCGCCTGCACGTTCAGCGTATCCAATGACGGCCCAACCGTATACTCAATCGTCAGCACAGGCCGATTCGCAGGGTTGAGATGATCTTTGGAATCGAACTGCATCACGGTTTCGACCTTCGCTTCGTCGCCGAGCAATAACCAGCCGAAATTGGTCGCGGCATTACTACGCCATTGCTCGACATCCGCCACCAGTCCCGCACCTGTCCATTGCGCGCGGCCAGGTGCATTGACTAAAGCGGAAGTGCTGGGCGTTGCAGCAAAATCGCCGCCCGGCGCGCTCCAGAGTTGGGTGTTATAAAACGTATGCAACCACGTCGCGTCGCCGGTTGTTGCCGTGTTGCCGTTGCCTTCGCCAGAACCGGGCGGGCCGGTCGCACCATTGGAAGTGCCTTCGCCCCAGTTTTTCAGCAACCGATGCACGGCAATGGTTTGCCCCGTCGTATTCAGTGTCTTGGACATATTCAGCGAAAGTGTCGCGCTGGTAATCGTCGCTCCGGCAGGAATGGTGGAGAGATTGAATTTCAGCACGGCGCGGCGCTTGCTGCCTTCCGCCTGCGCGGTGTTGCCGACATACAATCGCTGCCCGATAGCATTGCTGATGCTGCCCGTCGCGTCCTCGTACAGTGTGTTATCCGCGCTCGGTGAAAGTTGCAGCGTCGAAGCCGCCACACGCGGCGCGGCCTTGACCAGACGGCCCCAGCGCAATGAAGCAAACAGCGCCAATAATCCGGCAAGGAATAAAACGCCGAACACGATCCAGCGGCTTGGCGCACTTGTTCGGGGTGAGGGAGTTTTCTTTTTCGGTAATTGCATTTTTACGACCTCAGTGTGTGTGAATGGCAGGGGTTCGGCTTGCACGATTGGGGAAGAAGCGGCGACTGCACCAGAAACGTTCCGAGGCCCAGGAACATTTCTGGTGGAGGCGAATCGCTTTGCCGCACGCCAGGAACCTGACGGCAGTAACTTCTTCCCAGTGAGTGCAGCGCTTACGATGGATTTAGGGAGCAACTGTGCAGCCAGTCTACCATCGCGGCGGGAATGACAACAACCGTCGGACGGACGCAGCCGCATTTTGTGGCGGCCTGTAAACTTCTCCCTGCGCCCGCAACCCATCTGCCGTTCCATACATCAAACGGCGGTAAAATTAGGGCTTGCTTTCGGCATCCCCCTTCCGCAGAATTGGCGCGAAAGGCTGTTATCGTTGGGAGTCGCAAAATGAAGAAATCCAAAATTATAATCGCGGCAATGTTACTAATGGGACTGTTTACTGGCCTCCGCGCGCAGGACGACATTCCGAGTTGGGATCGCGCCGTGTCCCTCTACAAACAGGCACAGTACGCCGAAGCGATTGGCGAGTTCAAAAAAGTGCTGGAAGAAGTTCCCAATCACGCCGATAGCTGGAAGTACATCGGCCTCGCGCATTTTCAGCTCAAAGAATACGAACAGGCGATTGCGCCGCTGAACAAATCACTGGAATTGAAGAAAGCCGAGGGCAAAAGCAATACGGAAATTCTGCTGACGCTGTCGCGTTGCCACCTCGCGCTGAATCATTACCAGCAAGCGCTGCCGGTTTTGGAAACCCTCACTAAACAACAACCCGACGTAGCGGTCAGCTTTTATTTGCTGGGATTCACCTATGCCAATCTTAAACGCACGAACGAAGCCGTACAGGCGCTAAGAACCTCGCTCAAACTTGATCCCAAAGATGCCGACACCTGGAACTATCTCGGTGCGCTGCAATACCGCGCTGGCAATCTGGATGGCGCGATTGAAGCCTTTCGCGGCGGCGTGGCGGCAATGCCCAACAATATTGAAATGCTCACGCTGCTGGCCGAAACGCTGGTGCGGCGCGGGCTGGCCGAAACCGATTTGCCAAAAGCGAATGCGCTTTACGACGAAGCGATCAAGACGGCGGTGAAATTGAAATCGTTGCGCGATGACGCCGCTTCGACTGAATTGCTCGGACGCATTTATCTGGCTGCGAAAAAATATACGAGCGCCGAACTGACGCTGTCGCGTGCCCTCACGATGACGAAAGAACCGTCGGCCACGCTCTATTTCAATTTGGGTTTGGCGCACGCGCAAAATAAGGCGTGGCAGCGCGCGGCGGAAATGTTGATACAGGCAAATCGGCTGAATCCCGCAGACATCAACACCCTCAACTACCTGGGCTTTGTCTACGAGAATCAGCGCAAATACCCGCAGGCGCTTGACGCTTATAATCGCGCCTACGAAGCCAGTGGGCGCAGCAATACCGAGATTAAAGAAGCGATTGACCGCGTGGCCCCAATGATTAGACCGCAATAACCAGCACCAACGGCATTCTTGCAATTTGCCGGGGGCGCTGGTAGAGTGACCGCCATCATCGCCCTATGTCCTTCTTTTTTAATCCGCTTGCTATGGCATTGAAGCAATCATTGAAATCTTTTTGGCCTGCTTTGGCCTTCTTGCTGCTGCTGGTTTGGGGCGCAACAGCCTGCAAAAATAATTTACTTGGCGAAGCTGCGGTCGTCATTCCTGAACGCATGGAAGTGCGCAATTCGATTTCGCGCGTCTCCAAAACCATCGGCGAATTGAAGCGCGGCGATCAGGTCACAATCCTCGAACGTTCCACACAGGCTGAAACAGCTTACGCGCGCATTAAAACCGCCGACGGAATGGAAGGCTGGGCCGATGCCCGCAATCTGGCGCGCAAAGCCAATCTGGATAAAGCGCAGGAACTTGCCACCGCTGTCAAAGATCAATCGCCGCAGGCCGAATGCCGCGCACGTGCTTCGATCAAAGTGCGCCTAACGCCGAGCCGCGCCAATGATGACAACCTGATTGCGCTGCTCCCGAAAGACACCATGTTCGATGTCGTAGACCGCGAAAACCTGCCTAAAGCCGCCACCCCCACAACAGCAGGTGACAGCGACAAAGACGAAGCCAAAGCCAAATACGAAGTCTGGTACAAAGTCCGCGTCAAAGAAAATCCGGTGGTGCCAGCGGGCTATGTTTACGGCGGTTCAGTCGAATTAGCGGTGCCGCAGGAAATCGCCTATTTTGTTCATCCCGCACGCAAAATCGTTGGCTGGCAAAAACTCGGGACGGTCAAGGATGATCGCGGCCAGGACAATTATCACTATGTAGTTTTTCAGAAGGCGTATAACAACGCCGATGAGAAAAGCGATTTTGATTACTTTCAAGTTGTTGGCTTCGATCCGAAAAATACTTCTGTCAGCTATTACAACGTCCTGAAAAAAGAAATTCGCGGCGTGTTTCCGGTCACCGTGAAAATTGAGGACAAGCGCGCTACGTTTGAATTTAAGTCGCTGGACAGCAATAACCAGGAAATGCCTGCACAGTTTACCGTGACCGAAGAACGCGGCCACCTGCACGCGCCACGCCCGGAAACCACGACTCGGGCGCGGAAATGAGAGTTGCTGCGCCCGAACTTCTTTCTTCCCGCTTCAGACTTACTTAACTTGACCCACCGTCATTCCTGAATTACCCTTGCATCTCATTCAGCGGAAGATGAACGACGAACTACATAACTACATATTGAATAGCTGGGATTACGCACCCCAATATTTGGGTGATAACAGGCGAATTCGGATTATTTCGCAGTCCATCAAAAACTAGCGAATCGTTTTTTTGCCCGGATGAAACGAAGACGAAACGAATAAGTTTCACAAGTGGCGCGTGTGGCATAGCGGCTGGCGCATCACTTATCGGGTAATCCCATTTCCTCTCAAGAAAGGCAAGCGTATGTCGAAACTACCCCATTATTATCTCCGGCGCTTTTTCTTATTAGCATTGTCCCTCAGTTTTCTGGGCGTGGCGCAGATGCATCCGGTGTTGGCACAGTCAGCAGTGGCGGGAGGCATTACCGGCACCGCAGCAGACCCTAACGGCGCGGTGATTTCCAATGCTACCGTAACTATCAAAAACATCGGCACCAACCGTGAAGAATCCGGCACAACGACTGCTGATGGCAATTTTCGGTTTAATAATTTACAACCTGGCGTGTATCAGGTGACGATTGCGGCCTCAGGCTTTTCCACTTATAAACGAGAAATCACGGTCGAAGTCGGACGCGCCAGCAACGTCGAAGCACGACTGACCGTCGGCGCTGCCGAAGCCACTGTGGATGTGGTGGCGGAAGCATCGCTCGTCAATACGGAATCGAAAGAATTCACCAGCAATATTAACCAAACTGCGATTAACGAATTGCCCATCAACGGACGCCGTTGGTCGAACTTCGTTATCCTGACGCCCGGTGTCGTGCCGGATGGCAGCTTCGGACTGCTGAGTTTTCGCGGCATTTCCGGCTTGCTCAATAACAACACCGTAGATGGGGGCGACAACAATCAAGCCTTCTTTGGCGAAGAGCGAGGACGTACCCGCAGCCCCTATTCCGTCAGCCAGTCCGCCATTCGTGAGTTTCAGGTCAATACCTCCAACTACTCTGCCGAATACGGGCGCTCAGCAGGCGGCGTGACCAAT
>JAXLQQ010000132.1:0-6053 GCA_046331525.1 Blastocatellia bacterium | reverse complement strand
CTCTAACCATCTGAGCTACGCCGCCAAGCTTTCAAAGGTGGCATACTCTAGCATAGAGCTAGGCAGTGAACAATTCAGAGAAAGGGAAAATTATTCATTCCAAGAAAAAACTTCAGCTATCCCATTCGATTGCATACCAACATTCATGGGCTAGGATAAGTTGACTACGAACTTCAGAAAGCTGGCAATTCACGCGGGAAAAATGCCAAAACATGGCGCGCAGGAGGGTGCTATAAAATTCGCGGGCACCGGCGCGGGTTTCAATGAGGTCGGCAAATAGACCGTCTTTCACTTGTACATAAAGTCGGCTGCCGCGGCGATTATAGCTAATCAGTTTACTATTGCTGCCAGCAACGTGCGGCATTTTCCGTTCTAACAGGGTGAGCGCTAAGCGAACGCGCAGTTGACGGGGCAGGTTATTCAGCGCAAATTTCAAGGAAAAGGGTAAATCACAGTAGAGCGAAGCCATCAGCGACTCACTGGCGCGTTGCAGAATCTCACGCCACAGTTCCTCACACGCGATAAGGCGAAATATCATCAGGGAACCAGCGGCGCTGATCATGGATTTGCGCTCTACCAGCACCTGCGTCTTGTCTACTGTCAGGCCGGTTTCGGCTACCAGGCGGGCATACATTTGCGGTGCAATTTCTCGCAAGGCCAACAGCAAGTGATGCTGCAACAGGGGGCTGCAAGAAGGAGCGCCATAATAAACGCGCTGGAGGATAAAAGACGGTGCCCGGCGAACAGGCACATGGGATAGATACGGGGCTGCCATGGCTTATCACTCTCTCTTCCAGTTAATTTTGATACTAACTACGACACCCTCCAGTTGGCCGTTGGAGCACATTTGCGATTGAATGGGTCTTGTTAAGGGTACGGCACTAACTTGCCAGCGAGAGGCTGATCGTTGTCAGCGTCTTCTTTGAACCGCCGCAAATCTGGATGATGTGAACGAAACAAGAACTTCAGCCGCAGGGGATATGGCAACTGTTTAGGACGCCCAGCCGACTTTCACAAAAGCTTGCCGGATTGACTTTTGCACACTACGGACGCAACTTAACGCAGAGTTAGAGAACTGTCAAGACACAAATTGTGCAAGCGCAGTCAGGGTTTTAGCGTAACTGGGAGCAGTCAGTTAGGCACGAATCCTCAGCAAAAGCGAAAAACTTAACCACAGGATTTTCCCTCGCACCGTTGGTCTTTGGGGCCTTCTGAAGTAGCATACCGACGTTTTATCTACCCTTTCTGGCAGACGCGGAAACCTTTGCTGAGATACAAAATTTATGGAGCAGATAACTTCCCTTCCCGCCGTAGCTGAGCGTGCGCGGCGACGCATCACCTGGCGCTTAATGCCCTTTTTATTGCTGCTATATTTCCTCGCCTACATTGATCGCACGAACGTGGGCGTGGCAGCACTCAAAATGAAAGACCCGGCAGGGGCGGGTGGCCTCGGCTTTGACGATGCCGTTATCGGCATTGGCGCGGGGATTTTCTTTATTGGCTACTTCCTGCTGGAAATTCCCGGCACGTTGATCGTCGAGAAATGGAGCGCACGCAAATGGATTGCCCGCATTATGATTTCGTGGGGCATTGTCGCGGCGCTGATGGGGTTGATCGGAACGCCGTACTTGAATTTTCTTTGCGTAGTGGATTGGTGTGCGGTCTTTCGTCCGGTTACGACGGCGTTGGGTTGGATCACGTCGCTCATTGGCGTGAAGCCGCCGGAAATGGGCAATTGTACTTGTGACGTGAAGCAGTTTTATTTTCTGCGCTTCATTCTCGGCATTGCCGAGGCAGGATTTTTCCCTGGCATTATTGTGTATCTCTCGCACTGGTTCCGCTACGAAGACCGCGCCAAAGCGAAATCGCAATTTATGATCGGGTTGCCGATTGCCACGATTATCGGGCTGCCGGTGTCGCAGGCGATTATGCACAACATCCACTGGGGCGGCGTGGATGGCTGGCGTTGGGTGTATGTGCTGGAAGGGATTCCATCGCTGGTGCTAGGCATCGTGGTGCTGTTTTTCCTAACCGATTGGCCGCACGAAGCCAAATGGCTGCCTGACGATGAAAAACAGTGGATCATGGAAGAACTCAAACGCGAGCGGCACGAGAAACAAGCAGGAAAGCAAATGAGCTTGTGGCAGGAAACAAAACTGGCGCTACGGAAAAAGGAAACGATTCTGCTCTCGGCGATTTACCTCTGCATCGTGATTGGCTACTACGGGCTGACGTTTTTTATTCCGTCCATCACAGCGCGAATGAAAGGGCGCTCTATCACGGAGCAAACGATTATCGGCATGCTGCCGTACATTTGCGGCGTGTTTGCGATGCTGTGGAATGCGAAGCATTCGGATCAAACGGGCGAGCGGCGCTGGCATACGGTGTGGTCGTTGCTGCTTGGAGCGGTGACGATGGGATTGGTGATTTGGGCAGGCGATAATCTGTGGTTGACAGTATTGTTCTTTTGTTTGGTAGGCATCGGCGTGCATGCTTATTTGCCGGTGTTCTGGACGTGGCCGACGGCGTTTATGACTTCAGCGATGGCGGCGGCGGCGGTGGGATTGATTAACTCGGTGGGGAACCTCGGCGGTTATTTTGGCCCGCAGGTGGTGGGGCAATTGAAGAAGGACAGCGGCTCGTATACGCCGGGGCTGAAGTTTCTGGCAATTTCGATTTTGATCTCAGGCGTGCTGGCAATGTTCCTGCGGCTGCCGCAGAAAAAAGCCTGACTTTGTTGTAGTACCCTCAGTGAAGTTTGACGATTGTTGCAAGCAAGGCGGGAAAAAGAGAGCCTGGAGCGAAAGGCCCTGTGGGGTAACAAGGGGAATCGTGCGAACCGGAGTGCGTTTTTTGGCGTGAAGGGGTAACAAGGCAGATACGCTTACCGCAAGCGTAAACTTCCCTGAGGGTCTTACCGCAGCACTTTCTCTCAGGCCTGGTGCTTCCAGCCCAATGCGGAGAAAGTGGTGAAAACAACAAAAGCAATGACACGGAGCAGAAACAAAATCCCAAGCCGGGTAATTTGTAAGATGTCGGTAATCATGGGGCGTCTCCAGCGGCGTTCTTCAGCGGCGTTTATTCGCAACCAAAGCATAGAAAAATAACAGCAGGACAGGTAACAGCAGCGGTGCGTACAAAAGCCAGGAAAGTAGCCGTTCCATAGGGTAAGCCTCCTTCGTCAGAAGTATTCGCCAGCGTAATAAACAAGAAATGATTGCCTGTGAGCGTCAGCGCGTTCCCGTCACAAAAAGCGAACGATAGATACATCGAGAGTTTGCCGGATACCTCGACATCCATCGTTCGCCTGTATGCTTGTGCATCCTTTTGTAGGTTGTTCAGCGGTCTTAGAGCAAACCTTCAGATACACGCGCATACTCTGTTGGGGTGAGTCGTTCCTACGCTGCTTCGTCGCGTTGCCGCTCGTGCGGCAGGCTGGACGCGGACGCCTCGGCGGGAAAGGGAAAATCCGCTTCAGGCGTGTCCAGCCGCAGGGAACGATTCCGCTGCCTTTCCAATCTGTCCTGCACATGCCGACTGGCGACACTCAAGACAAATCTCACGGAATACATCTCCAGTTCACCTGCGTATTCAGGCAGCTTTTCGGTGCAGTGCAGTGGCAGGGGATGGGGTAACATAAGAAGCTCGAATGTAACGGGCCGTGCGATCAATTGCTGCGGCTTCCCAGAGGTCTTGAATCATAAAACCCTGCATGCGGCGCGAATTGATGGCCTGACCAATCTTGTAGCAAATATCAAAGCTGGGAACAGCACGTCCCGCGGTTTCTAAATCTTCCAGCAAGCTCAACGGGAGGCGAGTGATCTCGGCTAAATCCGCTAGCGAGAGTCCCGCCTGTGTGCGCTTTTCCACCAGCACCTGACTAAACAGTGAGTAATTAACTTTTTTCGGAAACGTTACTTGTTGCATTGGGGGCCTCCGTCTTTGTAAGGGTCATTAACGAATCCCCAGTGAATTACCTAGACTTGAAAAACTCTCGCCAAAAACAAGCTCCATACCCACCCGTGCAGAACCAGCTTTCAGCCAAGAGAAGACCAGATGATTGATTCGTTAATGACCTTTCTTGAAAGAGCAAGTTAGGAAACCGTCGCCGGTACAAGCAACCTGTCAGGGGAACTGACTCGCGGTGCGCCTGCCAGCCTGGCGGCAAGCTGCTTTAACTGTCTATTGTTTCGTAACCTTCGCTAAACCTAATGGCAAGGCTTATGCCAAAGGAGAAGGAAACTGGGCAACTTACACTTATCTCGCTGATTTCAAAAGGCTTGAGTAAAAAAAGGCCAATCGTGCAGGAAGGTAAACGAAAGAATCTCGGGCCGCCGCGTGAGTAAGTGCTACTCATTCTCGCTTAAAGAAGTATTCGCTGGGGTAGACAATTCCCAGTCAGAAAAGAGGACGGCGGAAGCCCGACGGCGAAGGAGGGCGTAAGTCTCATACCTACCCCTCCTTCACCGTCAGACTTCCGCCGCTCAATCCCAATCAATCGCCTTTGACAACGCCGTCCGCATAAATCACGCCGTCCGCATAAATCACGCCATCGGCATAAATCACGCCGTCCGCATAAATCACGCCATCGGCATAAATCACGCCGTCCGCATAAATCACGCCATCGGCATAAATCACGCCATCGGCATAAATCACGCCGTCCGCATAAATCACACCATCGGCATAAATCACGCCGTCCGCCATCGTATTGCCATCGGGAACGCCGATGCCTGGTGTGACGGTGACCTGCTCCGGCCACAGCAAATTTTCGTCAACTTGCTGCTGCCGATTTTGATAGGAAACAATGTCGGTCAGCACCGGGCTGATCGCATAAGCGCCTTGCCAATTGGTCATCAGGCCGTCGCCATAGGCAAAGCAATAGTTCAACATCATCCCTTTGCTCCACCAGCAGATTTCGCCCGCAATATCGCTCGCCTGCGTTGTAGGCAGGCGATTGCCTTCGAGCATGTTTTGCCCCCGGCTCAACGCCCGCACTGACGGCGTAATCATCGCAGCCATACGAACAGCGCCATCAATGTTGAGCATGCCCGCGCCCTGCTCGAAGTTGTTGTAGCCTTTCAAGGGCTGCGCCGTATACATCAAAATCGCCTTCACCAGATTCGGCGTCAGATTTGGATTGGCCTGTAATAGCAAGGCCGCCGCGCCCGCCACGACAGGTGCCGAAGCCGAAGTGCCACTTAAACTGAGTAGTTGTTCTGCCGGGTTTTCAGCTTCGCCCACTTTCAATTCCGGGTGCGCGACACCAAGCGAGCCGCCTGCGGCGTAAGCGCCAATTAGTTTATTGCCGGGCGCAATCAAATCAGGTTTCACCAGATTGTCATAATGCTTGACGCCGTTTTCGTCTACGCGCATGCCGCGTGTCGGGCCGCGCGAACTGTAACTGGCAAGCTTGTCGTCCGACCGCTCGTTCGTGCCGAACGTATTGGCCGCGCCGACGGTGATGACGGAAGGATCAATGCCAGGCGAATGAATCGCGCCATAAATCTTGCGCTCCGTTCCCGACTTGCCCAAATTGCCCGCCGCACAAATAACGACGATGCCTGCATCGTGCGCGCGACGAACTGCGAGGCACAGCGGATCGTTAAGGTAGCTGTCATAGGCGAGACTGCCCAAGCTCATATTGATGACGCGAATGTTGTAAGCCTCTTTGTTCGCCACGCACCAATCCAGCGCCGCTAACAGGGCGCTCGTCGAGCCGCGACCGCTGGCGTCGAGCACCTTCAGGTTCAGTAAATTCGCGCCGGACGCAATGCCCGCATACGCGCCATTGGCAAAGCTCGCATTGCCTGCAATCAACGAAGCGACGTGCGTGCCGTGTCCTGAAGTATCGTCGTTGTTTCCCTGCCCGGTGAAATCCTGGCGATAAACGACTCGCCCGCCTCCGGTCAGCGCGTGCGATTCGTCAATGCCGCTATCCAGCACAGCGATGCCGACGCCGCGCCCATCCACGGGCGATTGATTAAGTTGACTGACCAGCGAGCGGATTTGTGTCGTGCCGGTTGTTTCTTCGAGGTGGCCGAGCGCCTGCACTT
>JAXLQQ010000131.1:0-6619 GCA_046331525.1 Blastocatellia bacterium | reverse complement strand
AATCAGCAGGAGCGATGCTGCCGTGTCTTGATACCGCAGGGCTTTTTTCGCTTGACCAATCAGTCCAATCAGCAAGAGGGGAAGCCAGGGCCAGTAATGGCGCAGCAGCAAATACGGATAGTGGAAGAGGCTTCTTACTTGCTCCCAAGCCAATGGGGGAGAGACTTCAAAAACATGATTGTTTAAGTTGAAGAAATGTTCAGTGATAAACAGCTTTCCATGTATCAGATAATTCACCACATACCAGCTTAGCGAGAGCGCTGCGCCTAACCCTAATCCGCCTTGTAACCAACCCGAGCGTAGGCGAAAGAACTGCCGGGTAAATAGTAGGTGTATCACAATGATGGCTATCACCAGCCAACCAACAGGAGCTCGAATCCAATTGGCTGCACCGAATGCAAACCCACAGAACAACCAATGCTGCGATTGGCGATAGCCTTTCAAGTAAAGCCAAATTGCCAGGGTAAAAAAGAACGTGAACGGCACGCCTGTCATCGCATGCGTGGCGTATTTCAGAAAATATTGTGTACTTACTAAAACGAGCATTGAAAAGATGCTAATCCACTTACACCCAGTCAACTCTTGTGCCAATTGATATACCAGTAAGATCGTTCCAAAACCGAACAACGCCGCTGGGAGCTTGGCCGCAAAATCTGACTTGCCGAACACTTGCATGGAAATCGCTAAGCACCAAACAAAAAGCGGTGGCTTATCAAAGTCTTGCGAGCCGTTCAGCGATAAAGTCCACCAGTCGCCCGTGGCGAGGATGGTTTTGGCTTCGTAGGCATACGCCGCATCGTCATAACCGCTGAGATCGCCCTTATGTAACCCACCCAATAGTAAAAGCAGTGCCAATGCGACCAACAGGTAAAAATGCAACGAGGCAGCTTGCGAATAGTTTTCAGAGAATTCGGGGTTATATGTGAACCGCATATTGTAGGGGAAATAAGAGAACTGCTGATTCCGCCAGCAGGAAACCAGCATTACAGTCCTATCAACAGGGGACAGCTAAGGATGTGGGGGAACGCTATTCCAGTATCCCGCGCCGCAGGCGCCGCTGTTGCCGGGAATATTTACTGATTGTTATATTGAAGATGAGATACTGCTCGCCAGCGGCGCCGACAACGACCGCTTGCGAAAAGAAAATTTCACCACAAAGATATAAACCTTGTTGGTATACTTCGTGGAGGAAGGACTTCAGAATTGGTTTTGCGGGTCAACTCTGTGGGAGGTCAATATCTTTGTGGTAGTGAAGAGAGCACTTTGATGCCGTAGTGTCAGGAATCTTACATCACTTAAGCCGGATAAGCTTACCTCGTCAAAAGAGGCAAAAACGCAATCATTCCAAACCACTCCATAATGCAAAAAATGACCTCCACAAATATGAGGGAAAACAAAGGGTGTGCCATCAATTGATTTCCCTGTTACCCAATACTATTAATGCAACCGCAAATGCGAGCGTCCTGCCCTGACGAAGTTGTCGAGACGCAGCTTCTAATTGGTCAGACTGCTCAGTCTTTTGCAGCTATACCAGCTTGGGTAACGTCGTTGCTGTTTTCAACTCGTGTGCCAAGCTGGAATCCTTCATCAAATCAGGCCAGGCCTACTGAATGGGTAGAAACACCTGTCGCAGGAGTGGGGAATTTTGGGACTCTGGTGTGGCAATATTCCACACGTCTTCCTGTTGAGAACAATGGCTGTCTTCCAGTTAGTATTTTTAGCGGCTACACATAATGTCTACCCTGAGAAAGATTGATCGCGTAGAGGTCTCAAATACTCCGGCTGCAAGGGCTAAGCAGGCGGAAATCGGTTGCAGCATTGAGGGCAGCGTTATTTAGCCTCTATTTTCATCTTAGCGGCACAGCATTTGTACACCTCGTAAGCGGTCTCGCGTGTGACACCGTAATAGTCGTCTCGCAACTCATCAGAAAATCTTTGGTGTGAGGAAATGGGAGGTAAGCTCCGACCGGAATAATCGAATGAAAACCAAATTGGTTCTGCCCTGTATACGTCATTTTATGCGAAAAAGGGTGGTTTTGCTTGATGACGAGGTCCACCTAACGGGTAAAATCTCGCAAGTATTTCTCCACCCAACAAAGGGGAGGGTACTTGGATTTGCCGTCCACGTAGCGGGCCAACCTATCCCAATGTTGATAGCGTTCAAGTACCTCCTCTGTACGCAAGCTGCCCCTGTCGCCGATCAGGTCGCCGCGCTGACAGATGCGTTTTCAATAGTGGAGGAATTCGGAATAGGTGCGACAACCTATCAAGATTTGTTGGGGGCTCGCGTCCTTACCGAAGACGGGAGGCATTGCGGTCAAATTGAAGAAATCTATTTTGGAGAGGAAGGGCTGCAAACAATCTATCAGGTGAGAAAAACAGGATGGCGAGGTCTTTTTCGGAAGTTTTATTTTATTCACGGCAACGATGGCCATTTTTATTCATACTGTCATCGCCGCTTGATATTTGCTTGCGGCGCAACCCGATTCAAATCCCTGGCCGCAGCCGTGGAAGGATGGCTATCTGCCCCATTGATTAGCGATGGAGCAGAAACCTTGCCAGCACCCCCGCCTCAATCAAATAACACTCATAAAATGGGAGCGGCAGCCTAACCTGAAACATTCAGTTAACAGCTTGTTGTTGCTTGCCATCGGCCAGCAACAACCCTCCTGGTTTTTGCGCCAAAATAATTTCCACCGGCACCCACATCGTTTGTTTCTGGCATTGGGTGGGGTGAAATCCGGCGGCTTCCAACGCACGCTGGACGAAGATGGGGCGACAATCCAGAAAGTTCGGAAAGTGCTGATGTGTCCATTCAAATACGTGAAGAAGCACGCCGTTCTCGTCTTCTTTTGACATTCCGGCGATAGCGATGCGCCCGCCTGGTTGCAGCACGCGCCAACATTCAGCCAAGACTTGTGGAATTTCGGGGGTATCAAACAATTCCAGCGTAAAGGTCATGAAGACCGCCGAGAAAGTTGCAGCGGCATAAGGTAAGGCACAGGCGTCTCCCGTTTGTAACTCCACGCGATTACTTAATCCTGTATGATATAAATTGCCTTCTGCACGCCACCGCATTCCGTCCGACAAATCTATGCCAAAGACGCGGCCTGTGGAACCAACGGCCCGCGCCAAAGCGACAAGACATCGGCCTGTGCCAAAGCCAATTTCGAGTACTTGTTCACCCTCCCGGACAGCTAACAATGCAAGAGCTGATTGCCGAATTGGATCTTCACTCTTGTCAGCCAACAGGTCATACACGCGACTGATTTTGTCGTAAAAGGCTTTGGTTTCCTGCTTTGACTGAAAGACACGCAGAACGTCAGGTTGCTGCTCATTGCGCTCGGTTGCTTGTGCCAATTGGCCACCTTCACTTTCTTCGCTTCGTTGCGAGCCTTTGTGGTGAAACAAGTGTGAGGCCCGGAGCCTCGTTCGTTACCGGCAATCAAGTTTGTTGTCGCAGTGTGCTTTCCTCCTTAACTAGCAGGCCATCGCAACAACAAGACCATCCGCTAACGGCGACCAGACATGTGCAAATGCCAAGCCATATGGCGAGCGTAGACTAAGTGACACAAAGCAAACCAGCAGTTGAGCAGGAAGGTGGCCAGGTGCATGACGGAGAAAAATCGCCAGCGACTTCAAAAGCGATGCCCTCAGCGCGGTATTCGTCCAGTTTGCGATAAAGCGTTTCTTGCGGTCGAGGTCGAGAATTTCGGCAGCACGTTTTTTGTTCCCCTCCGTACGACGCAGGATTTCCAGAATGTAATCCCGTTCCATTTCGCGCAAGGTCATATTTCGGGCGCTCGAACGTGTCAGCAGTGCTGCCGCTTGGCCATTGGTGCGCACACGTTCCGGCAAATCCTCCACTCTGATAACGCCTCCACGGGCAAAGGTTGCGGCGCGTTCAATTGCATTTCCAACTCGCGCACATTGCCCGGCCAGGCATACGCGCAAGGCCGCTAGCGTTTGCGACATGGCGAGGGGCGCTTTGCCTGCGGTGGCGTGCTGGGCAATAAAATGCTCAACAAGAAGCGGAATATCAAAGGGGCGTTCGCGCAAAGCCGGAATGGGCAAGCGAATGACATTGAGTCGCCAAAATAAATCTTCGCGGAAGCACTTTCACGCATTTCGTCGTCCAGCTTGCGATTCGTGGCCGCGATAACACGCACGTTCACGGACTTTTCCGTATTGGAACCTACACGTCGCACGGTGCCTTCCTGCAACGTGCGCAGTAGCTTGGGTTGCATCAGCAGCGCATCTTTGCCAATTTCATCCAGAAAGATCGCATCACTTTGTCGGTTGTTTCAAACAGACCAGCACGTGGCGCGGCACCAAACGCGCCGCCCATATGACCAAAGAGTTCTGATTCGATCAGGTCGATAGGAATCGCTGCGCAGCTTGACAGGCACAAACGGCCCTGTGCGACCAGCCATCTCGTACAGCACGGGCAACCAGTTCCTGCCTGTTCCCGATTCCCCAATAATCAACACGTTCGCTTTCGGCGGCGCGGGCTAACATCTCAAAAAGCTTTGCATGAGTGCGATGCTCCAATGATTTTCGTTGGAGTGATAAGGGTGTTATAGCGCAACGGCTTGTTTACGATGCGGCGCACTTTTGGCAAGAGCTTGCTGAACGGCCTGAATAAGCTCATCGCTCCTGAACGGTTTGACCAGATATTGAAACGCCCCAGCCTTCACCATCTCGACGGCTTGCTCGACGAAACCGAATGCAGTAATGACGATCACGGGCGTTTCGGGGGCGGCGCTGTCGCAAAAGACGGAGCAAGTCATCGCCTCTTAACTCTGGCATCCGCACATCCGTAATCACCACATCAATCATTTCATCCAAACGATTCATTTGCCGTTGCGCTTTATGCGCCCGTTTGTGGCGATGAGCACTTGAAAGCCCGCATCTTCCAGCAGCTTCGCCACCATCTTCGCATATCAGGATTATCTTCGGCAATCAGAATTCGCTCTTTCATACAACTCCTCCGACGGCTTGTGCGAATCGGGGAGGGTTGCTGCGACCATCACATTGGGTAACCAGACGGTGAAACGCGCTTCCCCCTTCCAACTGATTTTCCGCCTCAATCCAACCGTTATGTTCTTCAATAATGCGACGCGAAACCGCCAATCCCAGGCCTACTCCTTTGCCAGATTTCTTTTGTCGTAAAGAAGGGGTCAAAGATCAAGGGCAGATGCTCCAGCGCAATGCCGCGTCCTGTATCTGTTACACGAAGCGCAAGAAAAGGAGGTTGCATTTGATGGGCATACGCGGTATCTATAGGGGGCATCAACATAAATGGCAATTTCTAGGTCGCCGCCATCTGGCATTTCGTGCAAAGCGTTGAGGCAAAGATTCAGCAGTACCTGATGTAAAAGATTATGATCGCCTTCGATCTGAAGCGGCTCCCTGAGCGACATAATAATTCTGACATCTTGTGCGGCAGCGTCTGGTTGAATTAAATCTACCACTCCCTGAACTAGACGTGAGATGTTTACAACCTGCTGTTGCAAGTGAAACGGGCGCGCTAACGTTAGCAACTGACGCACGATGCGGGCAATCGAATCCACCTGCTCGTCAATAATCTGAAGCCAGCGATCACGGCGATCTGAGGTTACATCGCGACGCGTGCGCAACATATCTACGCGGCCTTTGATCACATTCAGCGGCGCGCCCATTTCATGCGCAATTCCTGCGGCCAGACGACCCACGGTAGCAAGACGCTCACTTTGTTTGAGGTTTCGTTCCAGCGTCAATTGTTCCTCTGCGGCGTTGACCACTTTTTGCCGCTGCTCGGTTAAGTGATTGGCCATCTGATTAAATTGACTGGCCAGGTGCGCAAACTCTCCGCCATTGTTGGGAACGATCACGCGATAGTTAAAATCCCCTTCGCTAAAAGCTTTTGTTCCTGTAACTAAATCATTAATTGAGCGCAGCACGCTGAATCGCGTGACCAACAACACAACCCATATCGTAGCAATAAAGAGGGCCAATGTAACCAAAGCAATATCACGCCGCGCGCGCGCAATATCTGCTTGTACAAACGAAAGTGGTTGCGAAATTTGTAAGGCACCGCGTCGGTGTTGATCCAAGCGAACGGGCATCAGAATCGAGAACAATTCAGCGTTTTGTGTTACTTCGAGCGTATCTCCCGCCTGTAAAACGCGCTGAATTTCGGGCGGCTGCTGCAATTCACCTGCGGCGGATGGGTTCGACAACATGATGACTTGTCCTCGCTCGTCAAACAGGATCACGCTGTAGACCTTGGGATTCTCGCTCAAATGATTGATCAAATTCTGCGCCTGTGTTTTTTGTCCTATAGCGTATACATCCTCAAGAGCAATTTGTAGCGTAGTAGCATGCGCACGTAGTTCATTCTGCAAGGCGCTTTCCAGAATGCGTGTGCGTTGCCGCAAGATAAAGTATCCGCCCAGCGCCATAATCGCGCCCACGACAATGGTCAGTGACAAAATCAATTTGGTAGCTGTGCGCAAGCGTGCTCCTTACTCAATTGCCAAATATGAAGATTAGTCTAAAGGTGAAATAATTCCAGGGTCAATTACAAGGACGCCCTACGAAAAAGAACTGCAAGCTGCAATCAACAACTCGCGGCTGT
>JAXLQQ010000130.1:0-6889 GCA_046331525.1 Blastocatellia bacterium | reverse complement strand
GTGCGTCGGTGGACGAACTGTTGGCGCGGTTGGTGCAGCCCGTTGCGGAGCAGATGGCGCAGGTGAAAGAGGGCGCGGCGCAATTGCAGGGCTATGTGATTGTGGAGGAGGAGAAGGAGAAACTTGAGCTTGCGTTGCACACGATTGAGCAGCCTACGGCGACGTACCGCGAGCAATTACAGAAGCTCGAACGCTTGCAGGTGTTGCAGCAGGAACTGGCGCAGTTGCACGAACGCTTTGATAAACATTATGCGATTGACCCGCGCGATTATGTGCGTTCGATTGCGTTTAGTCACGGCGGGCATTTACTTGCTGCCGGGTTCTTGCACGGTGGCGTGCAACTGTGGGAAGTGGATTCGATGCAGCAGCGCTGTGCCTTTCCCGGTCATTACGCCAGCGTCAATTCCGTCGCCTTCAGCCCGAACGATATGCTGTTCGTGACGGGTAGCCGCGACCGCGACATCAAACTGTGGGAAACCGACAGCGGCAAGGAAATTCAAAAACTACGCGGGCATAAGGCCGAAGTGCGTGCCGTCGCCTTCAGTCCTGATGGGCAATGGCTGGTGTCGGGAAGTCACGACACAACCCTTCGCATTTGGCGCGCCGCGACTGGCCACGAAGTCGAAACGTTGCACGGCCATTCGCGTCCGGTTACGTCGGTTGTCTACAGCCCTGACGGACAATGGCTCGCGTCGGGCAGTTGGGATCGTACAATTCGGCTGTGGGATTTAAACACCGGACGCACGAGCAAAACGCTTTACGGCCATCGCATCGGAATTGCTTCGCTGGCGATCAGTCCTGATGGGCGCTGGCTCGCGTCCGGCGGCGAGAAAGGCGAAGTCAAATTGTGGGATTTGACGACGGGCGAGGAAGTGCGCAGTTTTACGGGCTTGCTGAACAGCGTGACTTCGGTGGCGTTCAGCCCTGATGGCACGATGCTGGCGGCAGGCGGCCTCGGCGTGCGGATTCTGGTGTGGAAGCGTGAGAATGGCGAAGTTGTGCGCAGGCTTGAGTACGAAAATATCAGCTACAACTCCGTCGCCTTCAGCCCGCGTGGGCAGTGGCTCGCGTTCGGCAACCGGGATTTGCAATTGTGGCTGAAAGTGATTTTGACAGAAGATGAATATGCCGCAGTCAAAGCGGGCGAAGAACGAGCTTTGCGTGCGGCGCAGGAACGCGAGCAGTTGCGCTTCGGCTATGTGCCATTGCACAAGGCGAAGTAGTATCCACGATCATTCCTTCAACTTGCCTTTCCCAAACGGTGGCGGCAATTGCTGCGGCGTTGCTACTCTTCCTGACAACAATGTGCACAGGGGTTCGCTCCACGAAAGCGCGCGAACCATCTGGGCAGCGGTTCGTAGCTGTTGAGTTTGACAAGCTTTGTTCTCGTGATAAATCGCCTCGCGGGCAACGAACACGCGCATCGTGTCGACTTCGTATTGGGCCAATGCGGCTACCACGCCTGAAAGCCCGTCGGATTGGGATTGTAGAGCGGGTTGAATTTATAGCGTAAGGCGGAGATGGCGGTCACGGATCGTTTCAATCAAGCGAAGAACTGGCCGAAGCCAACACTGGCGAGGCTACCCACACGAAAAACGCAGCCAGCTTCCAGTCCGTAGCGCAGAAACATCCACAGGGAAATCATCAACCCCACGAAACTGCAGCAACCGAGTCAACCACTTCACACGCGCCGGAATGCGATCTTCGCGGCGCAGCCATTCCTGAGCGCCTGCGTGCGCACGCGCCAGATAATCGGCGTCAATGCCGTAATGCCCCAGGTTCCAACGTTAATAACGCTGCCCCAACGCGCATCTTGTGTGTGTGTGGCGGGCTGGTTTGTTGCTGTGTTTCCGGTTTGCTGGGGGCGATTCAGGTACGTAATCCTGATCGAAGGATTTGCGGCGGTTCGGATTCGACAGGACTTCGTAAGCTCCGTTGATTTCCAGCATCTTTTCGTGCTGGCTGTGCTGGTGGCGGGGATTGCCGACATTGGTTCTCAGATCAGGATGATATTCACGGGCGAGTCGCTTGTAAGCCGCTTCAATGACGAACGCCTCGGCCTGCGGATGCACCATGAGGATCGCGTAATAGTCCTTAAATGCCATCGCCGTTTATTGTCTCGAATCCTCCGATCTGTAACCCAGGCTTTACCGCACTGCTCCCGGCAATGAAACCAGCGGTTACGTCCGTCAGCACCAGCACCCAATCACTTCCACGCCCGTTCGTAGGGGGCGTGTAGGTTTGGATGCCATAAGTGTCCTGCTCCTTAATCGCATAGCCCACCCTGCAGCGCGGATCAACGACGTTTCGCGCAATTTTGAGCGCCTTTGATGACATTTTTATTCAGCGTGGTTTTCGCCGCGCGGCGTATAAATCAGCGCGAACGAATCCATCGCCGGCACGCGCCGCGAATCTTGCACTGCCGCTTGTGGTGCCATTCAGGATGATGCTTTGATCGGGGATCAGTTTGGTGAAGGGTGACCGAACAAATGGCGCAGGTGCCGCATTTGAAAAGAGCCGGGATGATCGAGGGCCTCGTACCACGGAATGTTCGCGCCGATGATGCTCTGGCCACTGAAAAGCGTCATTAATGATTCGGATCGCCAACACTGCCAGGCGTTTTTTTCCGTCGGCGGTTTGCAAGCATTTGCCAAATGCTGTTGTTGCCATAGGTGTGGCCAGCGGCTCCGGCGAGCAATGACCAGTACGCGGCTTGCCTGGCGTCGTAATCGTCAAAGCGGTCAATGCCGCTGGCGTTGCGCAGGTAAAAGCCAACGGGAATGCCTTCATAACGTGGCTCGCCGTCCAGCGTCGGCTTGGTTGGTTTTAGCGCGTAATCGTTTTCGACGTACAAGCCGTTGTCGTGGTCTTTGGCAGCGTGCGAGGACTGGAACATGTTGAAATCCAGCCACGCGGCGTTGTGCAATTTGATCGAAGACATCCCCGGCCCGATTGGATGAAACGTTTTCAGATGTGCGCCGCCATCACCTTCGGTCAGGCCCGCCGCCATCGCATCAATGATTGCGCGCTCGTCGTCGTTGGTAACAGAACGGTCGCCGCCGAGAATCCAAATAATGGGTTTGTCTTTATACCGCTGCCCCAGGAACTTACCGTATTGCCGCGCATTCGTCGGATTAAACGCCGCTTTGCCAAGCGCCCAATGGCTGCCCCAAGTCGGCAGCATCCCGACATACAGGCCGAGTTCTTCGGCCTTTTTGACGATGAAATCTACGTGACGAAAATAGGCTTCGTTCGGTTGTGCGGGATTGCCCTTCACGAGCGGCAAATCGCCATACGGGTTCGGTACGGTCAGGCCGCCGAGTTGTGCCAGTACGACGGCTTGAATGACTGTGAAGCCTTTCTGCGCGCGATTTGTCAAATATTGCGTAGCCTCTTCGCGGTTCAGGCGATGAAATAATTCCCAGGCCGTGTCGCCAAGGTAAAAAAACGGCTTGCCATTTTCATATTGCAGGTAACGATGATTCTCTGTGACCTGCAATCGCAGCGGCGCGGCAAACGTTGGGCAGGCAAGCAGACAGGCGAGCGCGAGTAGGTAAACACGCAGGGGAGTTGGGCGGAACATTATTTTGATTCCTTTGCCTCTGGTTTGGTTTCGGGGCGAGTCAGGGCAAAAGTGCCTGTGTAACCGGCGCTGGTGAAGAAACCGACGAATTCTTTTTCATTCGCTTTGCCGATCCAATCGAACACGCCTCCATCTTTGGGGCCGAGGTCAACCGTACCCTTGAACATAATGGCCTTACCGACCTGACGGCCTTCCATTTTGATCGTATATTTATAGGGCCGTCCGCAATCGCCTTCAAACACGGCATGCCACACATCGTCTTTGCGTTCGACTTTGGCAAGCAGCGTTTTGCAAATGTTTTGGGGCGGCACCGTGCCTTTTGCCGGGCTGTAAACTCCCCACGTTCCTGACCAGTCGCCTGTAATATTGGGCGCTTCGGGCTGATGCGTTTGCGCGATTGCGAAGCTGAAAAAGCACAGAGAAGTGAGCCAAACCCGAAAAAATCGGTTACGCATAAAAATTGTCCTTTCGTGGAAGCGGTAATTGCGGGCGCGAGTATACGGTGAGTAATGGAAGGATGGCAATCGAACGGGTTGGGTGCGCCAACAGAGAGCTGGCGCACCCTTCCTGAATTAATCAATTTTGACAATGCGACGATGAAACCGCGTCACGATATTCGGATCAGGCGCAAGGCGCGTTTTCGCTTCTTCCTTGCCGTCATACGGTAAGAGATTCAGCACATAACGAATGCTTTCCAGTCGCGCTTTCATCTTGCTGTTCGCGCTGAGGATAATCCACGGGCTGTAGGACGTGTGCGTTTTGCTGAACATCTGTTCTTTGTAGTAGGTGTAGCGATCCCACAACTCCTGCGCCCGTTGGTCAATCGGACTGAGCTTCCACTGCTTGAGTGGATTTTCGCGTCGGGATTCAAAGCGGCGCAGTTGTTCGTCTTTGGAAATGGAAAACCAGAACTTGATGATCGTTACTCCATCTTCGTAGAGCATGTGTTCGTATTCCGGCACCTGTTGCATAAAGCGTTCATAGTCGGGTTCGGTGCAGAAATTGTTGACGGGTTCGACGACGGCGCGGTTATACCAACTGCGATCAAAGAATACGATTTCGCCTGCGTTCGGCAGTTGACGTGTGTAGCGTTGGAAATACCATTGGCCGCGTTCCTCTTCCGTCGGTTTCGGCAATGCAACGACACGCATTGCACGAGGATTCAGATGTTCGGTGAAGCGGCGAATCGTGCCGCCTTTGCCCGCCGCGTCACGGCCCTCGAACATAATCGCAATGCGCTTACCTTGCTCCTGCACCCAGCGTTGCAATTTAACGAGTTCCACTTGCAGTGCGCGCAACTCCTGATCGTAGCGCATCACATTGACGACGTTTTTCAGCCGGATGTTGTTCGAGCGTAGCAAATGCGTCAATCCTTTGTTGGTATTGAGCAGGCGCAAATCTTCTTCGGTTAATTTGAACTCGGCTTCGGTGATTTTCTGTTTTTTTATCGGTTCCGGCGCGAGCGGCGTTGCGGGTGTTTCGGCAATGGGCAGGGATTCGATTTGGGAAAAGGGATTGGCTCCGTTCTCTGTAGCGACTAAAGCTTGCGCGTCATTTTGCATCGTGATGTCGGCTCCTCTGAAAATGTAAGGTTTTTACTCTGCCGCAGGGATGAGGAGTGGGGAATTTTCCCTGGAAGGTAAGTTAATTTCCGCAACTCCCGCCGTACGGCTTCACCATTTTTCTTTCCAGAAATTGCTGTGCCAGAGCCAACGGTGCGCGCTTGCGAATTAGTGCGCATCAAACAGCGCCATCTGTCCGCCCGTATGCCAAAACACGAGCGTGTCCGATGCGTTGAATTTGCCGCGCTCGACCCAATCCAGCAGCGCCGCCATCGCCTTGGCGGTGTAAGTGGAATCCAGCACGATGCCTTCCGTGCGGGCCAGCAAGCGAATGGCGGCGTCCGTTTCGGGCGTGCTGATGCCGTAGCCGTCGCCGATGTATTCATCCAGCACCGTAACCGCATCGTGACGAATTTTTACGCCCAGCAACCGCCCGATGCCCGCGACCAAGTCGGCAACTTCAGACGCAATAGCCGACGCAGGTTCGTCTGGGCTGACGCCGATGATGCGCGTGTTTTCCAGGCCGAAGAGTTGCCCGCCTGCGATGATGCCTGCCTGTGTGCCGCACGAGGAACTGGCGTGGAAAATCGCATCCGGTTTGATGAGTTGCGCGTCCAACTGCTCGCCCAGTTCCTGCATCGCTCGCACGTAACCCAATGCGCCGAGCGGCGTCGAAGCGCCCAGCGGCACTTCGTATACGTTCAGCCCATCCACGCGCAATTCTTCCGCCAGTCGTTGCATCGTGGCGCGGCGTTCGTGGCGGTCAGTGACCAGATGAATTTCCGCGCCGTACAGCTCATCCAGCCAGAGGCTCGCAGGCGTCATCGGCGGTACGGCAGGCGTATTGAGTACCAGCAGGCAACGCAGTCCCAATTTGGCACAGAGCGCCGCTGTGATACGGCAATGATTGGATTTGATGCCGCCGATGGTGATGACCGCGTCGGCTTCGTCGGCCCTGGCTTCGGCCAGTACGTATTCCAGTTTTCGCACCTTGTTGCCACCAAAACCGGGGCCGGTGTAATCGTCGCGCTTGATAAAAATGCGCGGGGCGCGAGGGCCGAGCGCCGCCCGCAGGCGGGGCAATTCTTCGAGCGGCGTGGGATATTGCCCCAGGCGCAGGCGCGGAAAAGCAGAGAGTTTGGGTTCCATAAAACAACCACTGAGCAGGCACGCTGCCAGCGTGCCTGCCTAAATTACGCGCGCATCTTTTTCAGCCGTGCCAGATTGTCCTTCAACGCTTCGAGCGGCGGTGCGCCTTCGCGTTCGTATTCGATGATGTACCACTCAATGCCGCCGACGGATTCGACGATGGTCATAATTTGTTTCCAGTCGAGTTCGTCATCGCCCAGGTAAGCATTCGGGCTTTTCTTGGAGAATGGCTTGACGTGCATCGAAATCGTGCGGCCTTTGTTGCGCTTCAAAAAGTCGTAGACCGTCACTCCTTCCATTTCTGACGCATTGCCGGTGTCGAATTGCAGGATGACGTTTTTATGTGTCTGATCAGCGAAGAGATTCCACCAGTAATCGTTGCCAAACTTATTAAAGTCGGTCGTGTGATTGTGATAGCCAACACGTAACTTGTGTTCTTTCAACTTCTCGGCAATTTCATTCACTTCCGCTGCTGTTTTCGCAAGCAATTCTTTGGATTTGTAAACGTCAGGCGGCAGCGAGCGAATAATCAAATTGCGGTTGCCGATGGCCTGATTAAACTCGATGCTGGCTTTCAATTTATCGCCGCGCAGTT
>JAXLQQ010000129.1:0-7106 GCA_046331525.1 Blastocatellia bacterium | reverse complement strand
CGAATTCAGTTGGCTGAACGTGCCGCCAAAACTCAGACTGTGATTGCCGCGCAGGTAACTGACGTTGTCAGTGAATTGATAAACGGGGGAGTTGCGACGGCTGCTGCTGCGCGAAGCGACCGGATTGGCAATGTTGAATCCTGTTGCTGTCGGAAACGCCGACTGAAAGCCCAGCGCCGTCGTGCTGATGTTCGGATAGGTGCCAGGATTTGCGCCAAACGAAAAACCGTTTTGATTCGCAAAACCGGCGGGCGAGGAATTATCTGAATCGCCGCGAAACAGCGAGGTTCCGCTTTGTACTCCAAAGCGCGCTTCGTTGACGAGCGAGGAGGTCAAGGTCGAACGTAACGCCGTGGCGTTGGAGAAGCGATTGGAATTCTGCCCGCCGATGCCGGACAGCAGGCCGGGGAACGCCGGATCCGCGCTGTTCAGAATGTCTACTTTGTTGCGAAACACCTGGTAGTTCCAGATATTTTCCAGGTGGTGTTTGCTGGTCAGATTGAAATCAAAACGGACAGTAGCAAACCGCCGCGTCTGGCCGCCTGTATTTGTGAAAGTGAATTGGTCGCGGTTGGCATCAAGTGCTTGCACCGCGCCTTTGCTGACCGAACCGCGAATGTCGCCCAGGATTTTGGCGATGGACGGATCCACTGTTCCTGTGCAGGCCGCGCAATTCGCTGTGTTCGCCGCCAGGGTCAAGAGATTGACCTGTTTCACACCTGCCGAACCGGTGTAAGTGAACAGTCCGGTTTGCGCTGCCGTGCTTAAAATCCCGCGTTGCCGCGAAACTTGTTCGGGCAAGCGATACTCTTCGTAGTTGAGAAAGAAAAACGCTTTGTCTTTGCCGCGAAACAGCCCCGGCACCGTAATTGGCCCGCCGACACGCCCGCCGAATTGATTCAGCAGAATGCGGTCACGCGGTGCTTTGCCCGTGCGCGGATCGGGCGCGGAATCACGGTTATTAAACCAGTAATTCGCGTTCAGCGCAGGATTGCGATGATATTCATACAGGCTGCCGCGATATTCGTTCGTGCCGCCGCGTGTGACGAATTTGATTTGCACCGCACCTTCGCCCGCGCTTTCGGCACCGGGCGTTGCGGTCGAAACCGTCACTTCATCCACCGCGTCAATGCGCGGACGAATGTAAGTGAAAAAGCCATCGCTCGATTTGCCCAGATTGTCCTGCGCGTTGATGCCATCCAGCGTGATGTTCAGCGAACCTTTCGGCAGGCCATTCACCGTCGAAGTGCGCGGGCGACCCGGCGTCGAGGTGCCGGGCAACAGCAACACGAGATCAAGCGCATCGCGCGAAGTAAACGGCAGTTCGGTGATTTGTCGTCCAGTGATTGTTGTAGACACGTTGGCCGATTGCGTTTGCAAGACCTCACCGCCGCTTTGAATCACGACGCTTTCCGAGGCCGCGCCAACTTCCAGCGCAACGTTCACCGAGGCGGGGGTTCCGACATCCAGTTTGACATCCGGCACAATCGCTTGTTTGAAGCCGTGTGCCGCGACGGTTACGCTGTAATTGCCTGCGCTGAGTGCGGGAATCGTAAATGTGCCGTTGGTATTGGTGACGGCTTTGTATTCCGCGCCGGTCGCGTTGTTCTTGACCGTCACGTCCGCATTGGCAATGACCGCCCCGGTTGGATCAACGACGGAACCGGAAAGCGGTGCCGTAGAACTGACCTGTCCGAGCGCAAAAGCACTGCCCAGGAGCGTGAGCAGCAAGACAAAGAGAAGATGCGATAGACGAATCCTCATAGGGTGAATCCTCCTGAAATAAATGGCCCGAAAAATTTGGTTGGGTGTCGGGAACGAGGAAACTGCTTGCGTTGCCGGAGTAAGGTTTCCTCGTGAAACTTCAGAAAAGGCAATTAGTATTCCCAGCAGGGCGGGCGAGCGGGCGAGGCACGCAATCTGCTTGCAGTGCCTAAGTTAAGCGCGGATTGTGAGAGGGGAGACTCGCAGGCAGGGGGCGTAAGCTGTCCGATTCTTTATATGAAATAAGATTGTTTTTATAATTTTCGGGGAAAATCATTTTTTGTTAGATGATTTGGATTTACCTGTCAGCGCCCGGCGGCGTGTTCCTGCAACCATAATTCCAAACTCACAAGCAACCACAGCTTGACGCCATACCGCGACCACGTATCGCCACGATAGGCGAGCCAATCGGCAATGAGTTCGGGATTGAGAAATTCGCGCACCCGTGCCCGGCGATGCAGCAACAAGGCGCGCGCCTGTTTCGGCCAGAGCTTCCGAAACCAATATTGCACCGGCACCATCATCCCGCTTTTCGGACGCGCGAGAATCGTTTCCGGCAGCACGTCCTGCACAGCGGCTTTCAGTACCGCTTTTTCCGTTGCGCCGTGCAGTTTATATTCCGGCGGAATGGTCAGACTCTGTTCGACCACACGCTGATCGAACAGCGGCGAACGCCCTTCCAATCCGCAGGCGCGCGTCAGGTTGCTGACTTTCGTCAAGATGTGATCTGCGCCTTTGAAGTGGGTGTTGATGAACATCAGGCGATTCAGGTAACTACCGGAGCCGAAGAGTTCCGGCGCGAAAACCGATGGCTCATCTTTGACCGCGCGCCAGACTTCAGGCCGCAGCAAGCGCGGCAGGTCGGGCGAGCATTTTTGATACGAGGCGAGATAGGCCGAAACCAAATCGGGCGCGTGTTCGGACTGATATAAATTCGTCAGCAGCATCGGCTGATTCTTCGGCCCGCCAAAACACGGATCACCGCCTTCGCCGTTGAGGATGACGTTAACATCCCGCTTGGCCGCGCGCCCCAAAATCAGATTCGGCACCGTCAACGGATCGCCAATTGGGTCGTCAAGCAACGCCATCGCTTCGGCGTGCTGTTCCCACATCTGCTCCGGCGTGATTTCGATAATGTGATGCGTCGTCTGGCAATGCGCAGCGACGAGGAAGAGAATTCCAATTCGTTCGGCGTGGCGGAGCCGGGGTGAATCGAATAGGTATGCACTGGTTGCGAATGATGTTTGGCCAGCGCCGCCACCAGCTCAGTCAAACCGCCGGACAAATAACAGCCCACGGCGCTTGCGACAACGATTCGCGGATGACTTCTGTCAGCAGAAGCGCGCAACCGTGCCGCGTGCCACTCAACGGCTGTTGCGTCGTCGGCAATACGTTCGGCCAGCCGCCAATACGTGTGCGCCGCTCGTTGCTCGGCAATCGCACGATAGTTCCGGGCCGCACTTCCCGAATGCCTTGCCACATCGTCCGCGCGCCCGGCACAAACGCGCAGCAGAGATAATCGCGTAGCGCTACCGGATCAATCGTCGGTGCCAGCTTTTCCGCCATCGTCCGCAAACGTGGCGCAATCCAACGAGTCGCGCCGTCGGTCGTGTAGTACAACGTCCGCGCGCCCACGCGATCTCGCACGAGCCGCAACGACCGTTCCCGTTCGTCCCACACGGCGAAGGCGAACATCCCTTGCAACCGCGCTAAGCATTGCTCGCCGTGCCGTTCCCACAGTGCCGCGACAATTTCGGCATCGGTTACGTTTTGCTGTGGCAGTTCGTGCAACAAGGCCGCACGATTCGCCAGCCAGATGTCGCCTGCAATGCGAATGTGCTGCTGCGGGCTGATTGCGACCGCGCTGCCTTGCGCCTCCAGCGACGAGGGCGTCAAGGCGAGCCACCAGTTGGGCAGGGAAGTGCGCGGGCGAGATATTGGCGAATGGGGTTTCACGGCGCAGAAGGTACTGAGAACCAGGCAGGAAAGGCAAGTGCCGCCAACTGATGTACTGCAAACATCTTGTTTGCAGCAACGTCTGGAGCGCCTGAGAAAGAGCTGCAAACAAGATGTTTGCAGTACATCAGCGCAAAAAGCCTAAATCCGCCGTCGTGAAGTTGTGGGCATTCGGAAACACCGAACTCAAGGCGCTGGTTGACAACCCATACCACAGGGCAAGCGTTGCGCCGTATTGATCTACGGAAGTTGTCGGAATCCAGCGGCCTTCGCCGCTGGCATCGTCTGCGCCCTTCAGTTGAAGCGTCGGAAACTTGCCGTAAAAATTCCCGCCGCGCACGCTGTCGCCCATCACGAATTGATGATTGCCCCAGGCGTGATCGCTACCGCCACCGGCTGCGGGGGCAAACGTGCGCCCGAAATCCGAGAGCGTAAACGTTGTGACATTCGATGCGACGCCCATTTCCACGGTCGCATCGTAAAACGCCTTCATCGCCTGACTCACCTGCGCGAGCAACGTCACCTGCGTGGCAAGCTGGTTGCTGTGCGTGTCAAAGCCGCCGAGCGAGGCAAAGAAGATTTGCCGCTGCAAGCCGAGGCTGGCGCGCGCTTTGATGATCTGCGCAATCTGTTTGAGTTGATTGCCGAGGCTGGTGTTGGGAAACGCTGTCGCCAGCGTCACGCCGCCAAGCGCGTTGTTGAGGCGCGTGGAATTGTCAATTGCTGCATTCATCAGCGCGTTGTTGGCGTTGACCAGCACCGTGTTGTTATCCATCCCCAAAATCGCGCGCAGCGAATTGTAGCGTTGACTGGAAGTCGGCGGCGTCGAAAACCCCGCCAGACTTGCGCCCGGCACGAGCGGACGAGCATTCGCGCCCGTCGTGAACAGCGTCACGCCTGCCGTAGAAACCAACATCGGAAACGTGTTCGTGCCGTTCAGCCCGGCGGTTTGATCCGCCGTGCGACCGCCCCAGCCGGTTGGCGTGGCATTCACGCTCGACGTGCTGGCCGCTTGCCATTGCGTCTGTTGATCGGAATGCGAAAACAAACTGTCCGGCTTCGGCGCGCCGTTCAGGTATTCAGTGCGCGTCACAGGCCGCACCAGCGTACCGACATTCGCCAGCACCGCGAGCTTGCCTTGATTGTAAAGCGTCTGCAATTCGGGCAAGTTCGGATGCAAACCGAAATCGGCGCTCTGGCTGGGCGCGCTGATTTTTAGCAGGTTGGCTTGCGGAATGTTGATGCCGGAATTCACGCCGCGTACCGCGTTGTAGGCGGCGTAATTCGTGTACGGAATCACCGTGTTATTGCCGTCATTACCGCCGAACAAAAAGAGGCAGACAAGTGCGCGGTAATCCGTCGCTGCCGCCAGGGGATTGGCCTGCGCCAAACGGTCAAAGCTGCTCAGCAAGGCCGCCGCGCTAATTCCGCAGCCGGTTTGCTGTAAGAATTTTCTGCGTGAGGTGTTCATCGTTCTTACCTTTCCACCTGATATTGCGACGAAGCCGCGACCAGATATAGCGCGGTTTGTGCGCGCAGTTTGGGATTGTTGCTGGCGACACTGTTGATCGCTTTGAGCAGTTCGGTTTGCATCGCCGCCGACATCGTGCCATGCAGCAACAGACGATTCAGTTTGTCTACGAGCGCCGCCGGATTGCCCGCCAACGCCTGCAATCCTGTCAAATCAATTTGCGTCCCTTCCGGTGCCGTGCCGATGCGTCCAAAGACAATCGTGTTGACGAAATTCGCCCGGCTGAGCGCCGCTGCACTGGATTGCAGCGCCATTTCCGGCCCCAGAATCGGCGTGCCGGGCACGACGTAATCGGGCGGAAAGTAGTTGAAGACGGACGGCGCATTGAACAGATTCTGTCCCATCGCAGCAGCCTGATTCGCCAGCACATAATCGCTGGTCGGGGTGAAGGCGCGCAGCAGATTGGTGACAAATAGCACCGGTTCGCGCAAATGCCCATAATTGCCTTCGCCTTTGGCCGAGTCGCGCGCTTCTGGATCAAGCAGAATCGCTTTGACCACCGCGCGCAAATCGCCGCGCACGTTGACGCCGTTGTTGTTGAAGACGGCGGCCACGCGACTGACATACCCGGACGACGGATTGCTTGTGACCAGATGCTGAATCAGTTGCTTGCCGATGAACGGGCCGACGTTGGGATGATAGAAAATATTGTCGAGCGCGCGATTTAAATCTACATCACCGGTTTGATCGGCGGGCAGCGTCGGCAGGGCGACTTTCGGATAACTCAGCACCTTTTTCGCGCTTTTGTCGTGATTGACATCCAAGTTACGGCTGTCGCGATACAGAATCATCGGCTGCTGATAATTCGCTGGATTATGTGGGCGCGGTGTCGCTCCCGCGAGCGGCGCATAAGTCCAACCTGTAAAGGCGTGGGCAAAGGCTTCGATGATGTCCTGATCGTAGCTCGGAATCGGCTGCCCAAACGCATCCAACTGCGGCGTGCCGTCCTGATTCAGCACGATTGTGCCAATGGTGAAGAGTTGCAGGATTTCGCGCGCGTAGTTTTCATTTGGCTCCACGCCCGTCGCCGGGTTCGGCTTGTCGTTATTGACCATGTCGAGGTAATCGCCCATTGCCGGGCTGAGCGTTACTTCGTAGAGCAGCTGCCGAAAATTGCCGAGCGCGTTGTTCAGCAGAATATTCTGAAACGGTGCCATCGAACTTGGCTGCTGAATCTGTGCGCCGGAGACGACAAAGATTTGACTGAGCGCAAAGGCGACGCGCTGCCGCAATTGATCCGCACCCGTCAGGGCGTTCTGAAAAAAGCGCACCTGCAACGGATGCATCGTGTAATTGTCGCGGAAGCAATTGGGCGCACTGCCTGCCGGACAACCGACGGCAGAGTTGCCAGGAAAAGGCGTCAGGTTCGGATAGCTGGAAGGCGACGCGAAAAATTGTTCCTGCAACCAGCCTTCGATGCCGAGGCTTTGCACACGGGCGACCGACGCATCAGTCGGGCCAAAGGTCGCTTGTTCCAACAGTCGCACGGCGTCAGCTTCTGCGACCGCTGGCACGGCTGGCAGTGATGGACGAACAGGTGAGATAGCGTAGGCAGATGCGGCGTAGGCTGGGGTCAGTGAACTATTACATACACCGGCACACAGGCACACGACCAGCAGCCGCAAATGGCGATGGGACAGTTGAGGCATTTGCTCCTCCTCTACAGGGCAATTGAGATGTGAGTTGAAAGATCAAATGATGTGGGGAGACTGCTTTTCGGTTTGTTTCGTGGTGCTCATCAAGTTTCCTCGTTAGTAGACGAAACGCCACAACAAAAAGTTGAGAAAAAGTTCTGTTGCGCGCCCGCCTCACGCCTTGACCTGGTGAGAGCTTCAGACTAAGGTTAGCGCCGCTT
>JAXLQQ010000128.1:0-7241 GCA_046331525.1 Blastocatellia bacterium | reverse complement strand
TCATCAGACCAATACAGTAGGCGTGGCTTGGCGGGTTTGAGCGATTTCACACGATGACAGGGATTGAGTTCGATTAACTCCTCTTCGATAGCCAGTGTGAAGATTTTCGAGAGAATAGACATCTCACGATTTACGGTCGCGTTGGCGCGCGCTTTGCCGTGCTGCGTAGGTGTATCGGCTCGCAGTGCGGCAAATTTGCGCACGCGGGCTGCGGTGATTTCTGCCAGTCGTTCGCCTTTGAAGAATTTCTTGATTTCGACGCACGCCAATCCATCTTCGTAATGGCTGGCTTTGTTGCGCTTGGCCCAGGGCAGATACACGTCGTCAATGAATTCTGTCAGCAAGGGCGTGCGGCTCGTGCGAAGTCCTTTGCCAACGCTTTGCATGGCGAGTTGTTCGGCGCGTGCAACTTCGGCGCGAATGTGGCTCACGCCTTTGGCAGTGCCGGTGATTTGCTTCTTGTTGTGCCGGAAGGAAAAGTAATACTGCACGCGCTTCTTGCCGTCTTTGCCTTTCAGGATGCGTTTATAGATGGCCATTATCGTTTCATCTTTACGACGTTGCTTGGTGTCGCTTCTTCAGCATTTTGGGTGAATGCGTCAATGTCGAGCGGATCGAAGCGCAACAACCGGCTGCCCTTGAGCCGACGCACGGGCAGATCGCCGTCGCGCACGAGTTTGTGAATGGTTTTCGGCTTCAGGCGATAGCGGGTTGCTACTTCCTCGGTCGTGAGAAACTGCGTAAGCAAAACGCCGTCGCGGTGCATTTGGGCAGCGGTTTCGAGCGGGATGCCGTATTGGTTGGCGATTTCTGTGATTGTCATGAAGTACTACTTTCTTTGAATTGTGCGAATTCATTCACCTTGTCTACATAGGCTTCGTAAAGTGCTTCGTATTCTTCTTTGTAGGTGACACGACGAAGAAAATATCCATCGTTGGGGCAAGGTTCGATGACTTCCTTTTTATTCACTGCCACATTGCCAGTGGAAGCTATTAGGAGTTTCATTTGCACGACATACTGGCATTCGGTGCATTTCCATAAGCCCGGCACGTAATGATTGGCGTCAAGTTCAGTGATCCGCTTTTCAGCGTTGTCCCGCTCTCGTAGCAAACACTCGGCCTCGTTTTGTAGCTCGGCAATGCGCTGCAAGAGGCGTCCACGCTCGGCGGTTTCGATGGCGTCCCAGCGTTCGTATTCCGTGATTCTCGATTCCAAGCTGGCGATGGTTTCTTCAGGGCTGGCGGTGGTGTCCAGCCAGCCGGAGAGGTCTGATTTCATTTGGCCTCCAATCGCTGAAATCCAATTACCCAAACGAAGGGATTTGCTGCCCACGAGGCTGCGCCGTGCAGGTCGCACCAGGTGTCTTTAACCCCCTGCTTGTAAGAGCGTGATTGCGCGGCATCGGGCGCGCCGTCCTGATCTTCGTCGGCGTGTTGCTTCACGCCTTCCGCTTGCGCGTCAGCTTCGCTGATGTCCTGTAATCGCTCCACGCGCACGTCTGTAATTTCGAGCGTGAGGCGGGAAGCCCAACGGGGCAGGAAAATCGAAGGACGCCATTTCACGCCGTAATCTGCGCGGCATCGCTGGCTGTCGAGGTCTTCGACTCCGTATTTATTCAGGCAGTCTGCGCGGAACGTGATGCCCCGACCGTCGCGCCGCGCGTGCTCGCCGCCGTCCCACAATGTCCAGGTTTCGCGGACCCAAAGATGGCTGCCAGCGGTTCCGTAGGGGCATAAATCTGTTCCATCGTTCATGTACCCTAAGGCCGACGGGAGGCCATCAACATCCATTACACAATCTACGCCATCAATGCGCTTGATGCGCTTGACGACTCGGCGTGTTTGCGTTTTACGCCCGGCCAAAATCGCGCGTACCATCGGCCCGCTAAAAAGAATCGGATATTCTTTCATGATGCCCTCCTGACGATGGGGATTTCAGTACCTTCCTGTAATTGTTTCAGGTGGTCAATGAACGAAGAAGCGGCGCGGCGCGAAAGCTCTTCGACCTTGCAATCAAGTTTTATTGTTTCCTGTAATTCCATATCCACATCAATATCGAGATCGAGGCAGATCGAACGAATCAGCACGATTTGCTTTGGTGTGGCGAGTTCAGAAACCGACTTAGCCAGATACTGCGGGGGGAAATGTTTGGGTTGCAGCTTCGGCGGCGTGAACAGGTCGGGCTGCGCGCCGGGCGACATGCAGGCCATCTCTTGCAAAAGTCCCAGCGTGGTTTGCAGGCAATCAATTCGATGATCAGCAACATCGGCTTTGATTTTCCCGCCGTCAACCCAGGCCGGATAGACGCGGCGACGGGTACTGATTTCGCGTTCGACCTCGGCAATGCACTCCTGAATGGTTTTGTTCATAGACATCTCGTAAGAAGGGGAAGCGGCCGGTGCCCCTTCCCCGTAAGGGTTAGCGCTCAAATGGAATATCCTCGGCCAGCGGCTCAAGGCCGTAATCGGCGCGGTCGTCTGCACCTGGCTGGTTGTAATTCGTTGGTGCCTGCAATGCCATCCGTGCCTGATGCGCAAGGTAACGTTGCTGTTTCTCAAACTCGTGTAGCACTTTGGCCATTGCTGCTGGAGTCGCTAAGCGAATGTTGGTGACGCCTGCAACGCCCTGCGCAATTGCGTTCAAGCGCTCCATCGTTTCGCCCTGGGCTTTCAGGCTGGCGCATAGTTTGATGAACTCATCCACCTGCGCATCTTCACACGCCCAAACATCTTTGGGATTTTCTGTAGAAAACTCGCCCTTGACGCCAGCGTCCGTGTCCCAGGCGTGGGCCCATTCTTCGTGTTGCAAGAACAGTTTTTGAAAGACGATCAGGCGTTCCCGCCCAACATACAGATCAAGCGCATAGTCGCGCGTGATGTCCTTCGGTTTGTAAAGCATCGGCTGCGTGACTTCGCTTTTATCATTGCCTTCGCCCTTCATGACGTGGCCTGCGGCTCCGATATGGGTGTAGAGCGCATACGGCGGTAGTTTCTTGCCTGTTGGTGCCGTTTTGTTAGCGACAGGCAGAATCAAATCCGTGTGCTGATTGACAGCTTCCTTCAAGCAAATTCCGGCGGTGGCTTTCGCGGTCAGAATAAACAGATGTTCGGCGCATTGATCGGCGAAATACCGGCGGGAATGACCAGAACCGTATCTTGCCAATAACCAGCTGGTGTTGATTCTGCTTGGCAGAGAAAGATTTCTCGTCCTCGGTCGTCTTTTTTGCATCCAGCAAAACCGGCGACGCAGCAGGCAAATCTGCTGATGGCGCGGCAAGACACGGTTGCTTGTCCTGTCCAAGCTTCACATTGGTGGAGTCGAATCCGGGCAGAGTCAATTTTCCGTGCCGGCTACCTTTTGCGAGATTGAAGAGCCAGCCGCCACGATAACGCACGTCGTCATTGCCGAGGTCTTCCAGATCGCTATTATGGTGCCATTGAAAGTAAGGGAAAGATTCTTTTGGTTGGTTCCTGGGCATCGGGATTAACCTCATCCTGGTGCCGAATTGTCGTTCGGTACTTGCTGCATTACTCATTAAAAATACTCCTTAGAAAATAGTGATTTTTCCGAGACGCGCGCCTTTGCCATCATCCCAACGCTTGGTCAGGCGATCGAATGGATGCCTTCGTCGCGCGCAAATAGCGCATCCATAATTCCTTTCAAAATATTATCTGAATCCGGCATCTGGCGATGCGGCTGATTCGCCAGTGCTATTTTTTCGCTTTTTCGACCAGGAGGCCGGCAGTGAGAAGAACGCCATCACGCAAACGGCGCTGACATTAGTAAAGTCAATGCGCTGGCGCACGGCCTCGGCTTTGATGGTGTTGGCAAATGCCCGGTAGTGCATCACGCAGGCGCTGCTGCCATTTGTCGGCCTGAGTTTGACGCGGCTTGCTCAGCGGCTCCACCGCCACAGTGAAGGTCATCGGTAAGCCTCCGGTGCGTGGATTGAAGGAGAGCTTGCGCGGCGGAGCCGGTGTGGGAGTGCCGGGGCACCGGTCACGATCCGGTTTCAGGCGACGGCTTCAATGGCCTGCACCTTCGAAGCCAGTTTCGTAGGCCGCTGGGGCAGCGGCTCTGGCGTGCAATTGTTCGGCGTCGCGTTAGTCAGCAGTGCTGAATGAATTCCAGCGCATCGAAGGGCGCGAGAGATGGTTTAGCGGTAGCTGCATTTCCATCTCCTTCAGTAGTGATCCCTGAATCTTAGCAGCCGCCGCGCGGCAATTCAGCCAGAAGATTTTGTAGAGCTTGAGGATCGCCCCAACGGGATTGCGGCGACGGAAGAGGCATTGATGGATGCCCATTTCATAACGGTTGTGTAATCTACGTTGAAGGCCGTTCGTATCTCTGACACCAATTCGCCGCTGTCGGCGGCGATCGAGCGCATAGAGAAAGATTTCGTCTGGATCATAGTCGTGTTTTTGGCGAAGTCATAGAGCGATTTCCTTTGTGTTCTAGCGGTTGGCAATCGTTGCTTCGACCACCGGTATTAAACTGCCAAGCTCTGACTAGGGAGCCGGTCGATCAGAGCGTAGGCAGTCTCGGTAGTTGTTTGTAGTATGCGGGCGTTCGTATATTCTTTCTGAAAGCAATATGAAAAAGAAACAGATGACAGCATTTTGCAGATGGCCGCAGCGGTCGTGCGCGTTAACGTGCGTGCGAATCGTCGGGCGCGTCGAAAAGTCTTCGCCCGCGCCGCTGGCGTACTCTCGGTTTTTGGCCCAAGCATCTCAATTGCCACGGCGCTTTCGGTCGTGAAAATGATCCAGCCAGATGCTCATCAGAATTAACAGTCCTGACCGTCGCGGTCGCCTGAATCGTGAAGCCGCCGCGCCGCTGAATGACATCGTATTTCGCGGTTCTGGCCGTACTTTCCCAGCCAGTCGCGAACAAAATTTTTGTGAGTTGAGAAGTTGCCATTGTCTTGACCTCGTTGCTGGCCGGTGCCTGATCGGTTACTTCAGGCACTGGTTTTCGGGGCAATGATTGCGGGCGCGCTGGGCGGGCGCATCAACCACAATCAAACTCGCTGTGTTAGCCACCGCGCAGCGCACGACGGCCAGAAAGGTGATGAGTAATAAGCCACAGAGGATGAGTTTCCATTGCCGACGCGACGGCAGAATCAGTTGGCCGCAGCGGCGGCAATAGCTAAAGCGGGTGGGGTAATACGCCTGATACCCACAATGATTGCAATCTTTGAATGGCATAAAGAATCCTTAAAAAAGGCGCTCGCGAGTCGTGTATTGTCCAAATTCCTCACGAGCGCGGAGTAGGAGTAGTGAAGTAATTCCGATGTTTCTTAGCGGTACTGGCACATCAGACAAGCCAGCTTTGACGCCCGGTGAATCAGGCGCAACTGGTTCGATCTTGAATTCCGGCCCGGCACGTAGAGTTGACTAATCCGGTAGAGACAGCGCGGGCTTCAGGTCGGTTTTCCGCACCGCGCGCAACGTGCGTGTTGTCGAAAACGGGATCAGCTCATCCTCAATGAACACTGATGGTGTTTTCGGCGCGCTTCAGGATGCGGCCCAGCACGATCAGCTTGCTATCACTAATTGCGCCGGTAGTGACGGCCTGGCGTGCGGCATCAATGAAGGTTTGTTGGCAGCTGAGCTTTGCTTTGCATTCCGGGCCGAAACCGTCGTGCCGCGATTGAGAATCAGTGAGTGGACGAAGGCAGTTTTGGCAATGCTCAAACATTTTTCACTCCTGAATCGGCAGATCAGACGACGATGTCGTCGGCGATGACGTCGAACAGACGACAGAAAGAAAGGCTGCGGGCCATTGGCGGTACTAACAAGTACCATTGGCTCGTAGGCGCTGCCGTAACTCTGATTGGAAGCCAGCCGGTGTTCGGCCACTTTAGTGGCTGTCGCAACCGATAGTGGATTGCCAGACGGATTGATTTGGCTGATTGTTGACATCGTTATTCCTCCTGGCTGTCGTGCCGAGGGCAATACTGGGGGAATGTCCACGACACGACAGCGGGTGCCGCCTGCGCGAGTGATCCAAAGGCCCGGTGGAATATTGATCGCCTTTGGCTCGGACAGGCGCTGCTCGCACGAACGGAGCAGAACTCGAAAACCCTTATTGATTGAGACTGGTGGACGGCGCGCCGATGGCATATTTCGGCAACGTCACAATGTTTTTGCTGTTGTGCTTTTCCCAAAGGCGACGGATGCCGTCAATGCCTTTTTGATAGACGAGCGTTTGCAGGTAGATGTGCGCCGTGCCATCAGGTTCGCGCCATTGGCTTTCGACCATGCGAAACCAGCCACGATCAATGTATTCTTGATACGGCTGATTGTTGGTCATCAACACCTTTTGCTGACGCAGGAAGCTGAAGAGCTTGATTTGGCCCAGCCCTTCGATGTTGAGCAGTTTGGAGGCGGCGCGAATCGAAATGGCATCATTGCTGGCGATGACGGCGTTGTAGAACTCCACTTTGGGCTGGGCGTCTTCGAGCAAGGCGGCCTGGGCCGTGATGGTCGCCTGCAACGCCATGCGGGATTCCTCCGCAGCAACCAGGCGCTTCAAGGCCGACAAATAATCCATCGGCAAATTGAATTGCTTGATGGTCGCCTGTTCCTGCGCGAGCCGTTCGCATTCGAGGAAATAGCTGCGCACTTCCTCGCCTTTGCTTGTGCGCACCATCATTGCCAGTCGTTTGGCGAAATCGAGCGAAAGCGCAAAATCGCGGCTTTCGTTACCGTTCGTCTTAATGACGAACCCTTCATAATCCACGCCAGCGAGCGCAAAAGGGTTGTCTTGAATGTTCTTCACATACCAGCGCATCCAGTTTGATTTGTCGAGGCCGAGGGCTTCGTACATTTCGCGCGCGGAGACGCAGGCTTTGCCATTGTGTTGTTGGAGGGAGAGAGGGGAATTCACTTGCAGGCTCCTTTCTTTTTGCTGATGGCAGCGAGGCCGACCAGCCCGGTGCCAAGCAACAGCAGGCTGATTGGCTCGGGCACGCTCGCGGCCCCGACGTTAGCTGTCAGTTTGGTTACTGCCAGCCCCGTAGGTGTATTAGGGTTGGTGTTATTGACGCGAAACTCTAAGGTATTCAGGCCAACCAGAAAGCTGTTGGTGATAGCGAAGTTGCTGAGTGCGGTCGGCCAGTATCCGCTACCGTTTCCGTCCGGCAAGTCACAGATCAGACGACCATTGAAATACACCGAAACACGATCATCCGCATACAGGCTGCCACTGATAGACGTGGTATTGGCGGGTAAATCGAAA
>JAXLQQ010000127.1:0-7285 GCA_046331525.1 Blastocatellia bacterium | reverse complement strand
AGCGGAATTGCCGTGCAAGTTTTTAACGGTCGGTTTTTCTGGCGGGATAGCGCGTCTTGTTCAGCCTCGTTTCAGCGTGATTGCCAGCCCCGTCAGGGCGCGCAACTGTTGCTCTATCGCCGTTAGTTTTTCAGAACTCGGCACGCGTAATTTTGCGGCGTTCTCAAAAGTCGCCTGATGATTGCCACGGGATTCAAAAATCCATTCGCGCGGGACAGGACGAGAAGGTGTATTCAGTTGCACTTCGTCTGGTCGGATTTCATTTAGCAGGGCGGCGAGAGCGGTGATTTCGTTTTCGTTCACAGGCAGCAACATCGTCTGAATAGCCAAATGCCCACGATATTCCTGCCGCAACGCTTTGATCCCTTCGATAATACTGCGTACGGTAACGCCCGCGACAGGACGATCCACGAGTTGCAGCGTGTGATCTGTGGCCGCGTCGAGTTTGCAAAAGATTTTATTGGCTGCCTGCAAATCGTTTCTGACTGCTGGATCGTTCAGCAGCGTAGCGTTCGTCAGCACAATAATTGGTTTGCCGGTGAAGGCTTTGATTTGTTGAATAGCCTCGCCCAGATTTGCGGCCAGTGTGGGTTCGCCGTTGCCAGAAAAGGTAATGACATCAGCTTCGTGCCAGGCGCTGGCTTGCAAATCGGTCATCACCTTTTCCGTCGGCACGTAAATTTTCCGCACTGCCGTGTGTTCGTTAATTTTCCCCAGTTGGCAATAGACGCAACGAAACGAGCAAATTGAATTCGTAAACAACAAATCAATGCCGAGCGATTTCCCGACGCGCCAGGAATTTACCGGGCCATAGACGGTGGAAGTGGGGAGATTTTGGCTTTCTGTCATAAAATAGTCTTGTGGCAAGTCATGTGCCGGGACACAAAGCGGAATAACGATTGCCTGCAAGGGGGCTTGTTGCGCAGTATTCCCCAATCGGATTTTTATTTCACGAGGTTATCCAAATTTATGACGTCAGCTACACTCACAGCGAAAACCCAACTCAGTCTCAACGCACAAAAAGTCGTGGCCAAACGCTACGCGCTGAAAGATCAAAATGGCAATCCCACTGAGACCTGGGACGACATTGTCGAGCGAGTCGTGACCTTTGTCGCACGCGCCGAAACCGAAGCGCGCCGCCGCGATGAATTTACCGAAACCATGCGTGAGATTCTGCGCGCCCGCCTGTTTGTCCCCAACACGCCCTGTCTCGTCAACGCGGGCAAACCGAAGGCGATGCTCGCCGCCTGCTTCGTACTGCCGGTGCCCGACTCGCTCGAAGAAATTATGGATCACGCCAAATACTGCGCGCTCGTGCATCAGCAAGGCGGCGGAACCGGGATGACGTACGAACGTTTGCGCCCGGCGGGTTCGTCTGTGAGCGATTCGCGCGGTGCGGCGTCCGGCCCGGTTTCGTTTATGCAAATCGTGAACACCATGCCGAAAGTCGTGAAGCAGGGCGGCGTGCGGCACGCGGTGCGAATATGGGCATTTTATCCGTCGCACATCCTGACATCCTGCGCTTCATTCATGCCAAGAACGATCAGAAAAGCCTGACGAATTTCAATATTTCCGTCACGGTCACAGATAAGTTTTTAGAAGCCGTCGAAAACAATGAATGGTTCCCAACTGAATTTAATGGCCAGCCCTGGACACGCGCGGTCTTCGATCCCAGAGCGAATAACAACGCGGGCGGCCAATATACTTACAACGGACAGGAACCGCCGCAGCCTGGAATGGTTTTCGCGCCTGATGTGTGGCGACGCATTATCGCCTCGACACATCAATGGGCCGAGCCAGGAATTATTTTCATAGACAACGTCAATCGTAACAATCCGCTGATGAATTCGATGGGGCCAAAGCGCGCGTCGAATCCATGCGCCGAACAGCTTTTGCACGATTACAATGCGTGCAACCTCGGTTCGTTAGACGTGGCGAAGTATTTTGATCGCAAGCGCAATGATCTCGATTGGGAGCGGTTGCAACGCGATATTTATTGGTGCGTGCGCTTTCTCGATAATGTCGTAGACGTGTGCGATTGGCCGCTTGCGCAAATTCATGAAGTCGTCCATCGCACGCGCCCCATTGGCTTAGGCATTATGGGCTTTGCCGATTTACTGCTGCACAAACAGATGAAATATGGGAACGAAGAGGCGGCCAATTTTGCGGAAGAGCTGATGCAATTTATTCGGCGTGAATCCTGGCAGGCATCGCTCGCCCTCGGCGCAGAAAAAGGCGTGATGCCGGAATTTGCTCCGAACCGGGAAGCGTATGAACAATTGCTCTACGAAGAAATCGGCATAGATCGCAGCACACCGCTCACGCCGCGCAATTACGAAGTCACCACGATTGCGCCGACCGGCACAATTTCACTTGTCGCGGAAACCAGTTCCGGCTGCGAGCCGAATTTTTCATATGCCTACGTGCGTAAAGATACTCTCGGCAAACGAGTCTACGCGCATCCGCTGGCGGCGCAGGCGCTCGGCATCGCGCTTGATCCGTTGAATGAAACTTCAGTCGAAGCAGCGGCAGAACAAATTGAAAAACGGCGCGCCGAATTGCCCGACTATTTCGTAGATGCGCATTCCCTTACGCCTGATGAACATTTGCTGATGCTCAAGGCCTTTCAGCACCACGTCGACAATAGTATCTCTAAGACGGTCAACGCGCCTGCCAGTTACACGCTAGATGATACAGATCGCGTGCATCGGCTGGCGTGGAAGTTTGGCGTGAAAGCCGTGAGTTATTACCGCGACGGCTCGCGCGAGGAACAAGTATTGACGACGATGCAAACAACGCAACCGACGCCGCAACCAACGCCAGCGCCACAATTGTC
Organism: Blastocatellia bacterium; assembly: GCA_046331525.1. Lineage (GTDB taxonomy): Bacteria > Acidobacteriota > Blastocatellia > RBC074 > RBC074 > JAFDVL01. The sequence continues at coordinate 4,449 of JAXLQQ010000127.1, read as the reverse complement.
CCTCGCATCATTGCCTGCCGCAACGCGCGTCAATCGTCCGCGGGAATTGACGGGATTCACGTGGCAGATTCCGTTTGATGGGCAAAACCTATATGTGACAACGAATCACGACGGGCAACAAATCCTCGAAGTGTTTGCTACGGGGCCGCTGTCTTCGAGCGTCGGGATGCTCGCGTCCAAGATGTTGCGCGGCGGGTTCAGCGTGAACGAAGTCGCACAAATCCTCAATAAAATTACGGGGACGCACGCGCTCTTTTTCAATCAGCGGTTGATTACTTCGCCCGAACAAGCGGTAGCGGAATGCCTGTTGATTACGCAGCGGCGGTTGAGTGGTTTGCAGGATGCAGTGGCAAAATCAGAGGGGACAGCGCAACGGCTGACCGGCAAGAGTTGCCCTGAATGTGGTTCGACGAATCTGTTTCGCAATGGTGGATGTGACACGTGCCCGGATTGCTCGTGGTCGAAGTGTTCTTGATTTGCTACGAAACAGACGGAAATAACGGAAGACACGAAATGGTTCTGCCTTTTTCGTACCTTTCGTTATTTCCGTCTGTTTCGTCGTTTTTCTGCCGTCTGCCTTCCTTGACGATTTCTCACGCCAGCCCTTACACTCGCTCTTTTCGATTGAGACCCCAATTTTCACCACGAGGAACTATGTCGCACAATCTTTTCAATTCACGCCAATCATTCACGACAGGAAACGGAGAATCCGCCCTTTTTTATTCACTCCCGCAACTCGAAAAAGAAGGCATCGCCGCGATTTCCAAATTGCCCGTCAGCATTCGCATCGTGCTGGAATCGGTGCTGCGCAATTTTGACGGCCTCAAGATCAGCGAAGGCGATGTGCGCGTGCTGGCGAATTGGAAACCGAGCGAAACGCGCACCGCAGAAATCCCCTTCGTCGTCGCGCGCGTCGTATTGCAGGATTTTACGGGCGTGCCGTTGCTCGTGGATTTGGCGGCGATGCGTTCAACCGTCGCGGGGCTGGGCAAAAATCCCAAAGTCGTCGAACCGCTCGTACCCGTTGATTTAGTTGTGGATCACTCTGTCCAAGTGGATTTCTTCGGCACGTCGGACGCGCTGACGAAAAACATAAATCGAATTCAAGCGCAATCGCCAACGCTACGAATTTTTTGAAGTGGGGATGCAGGCGTTCGATACCTTCAAAGTCGTGCCGCCCGGCATTGGCATTGTGCATCAGGTCAACCTCGAATATCTGGCAAAAGGCGTGCTCGAAAAAGACGGCGTTTATTATCCCGACACGCTCGTCGGCACCGACTCGCACACGACGATGATTAACGGCCTCGGTATCGTGGGCTGGGGCGTCGGCGGCATTGAAGCAGAAGCGGGAATGCTCGGCCAGCCTGTCTATTTCCTGACACCGGATGTTGTCGGCTTCCACCTGCACGGCGAACTGCGCGAAGGTGTGACGGCGACTGACCTCGTGCTGACCTGCACCGAAATGCTGCGTAAGGCAAAAGTCGTCGGCAAGTTTGTCGAATACTTCGGCGAAGGCGCGGCGTCGCTGTCCCTCGTGGATCGTGCGACGATTGCGAATATGGCTCCTGAATACGGCGCGACGATGGGCTTTTTCCCGATTGACGAAGAAACCTGCAATTACCTGCTGGCTACAGGCCGCAGCGAAGAACAGGTCGCAACGTTTAGAAATTATTTTCAGGCGCAAGGTTTGTTCGGCATGCCGAAGGCGGGCGACATTGAATACAGCCAAACGCTGGAATTGAATCTGGCTGATGTTGTACCGAGCGTCGCGGGGCCAAAGCGCCCGCAGGATCGCATTGAATTACAGCAACTCAAGGTCAAATTCACCGAACTCTTTCACAAGCCGATCAACGAAAGCGGATACAACAAACCGATTGCAGAATTGACGCAACGCTTCGGCGCGACCGTCGGCATTCGTCCGCACGAAGTCAAACGTGCGTTGACGGGCGGCGGCTCGCAGGATTCGGAAACCGTGCCGAAAACCAAAACCGATAAAACCACCAAAGAGAACACCAGCGCGTGGACGGAAACCGAGATGATGAACAATCGTCCGACGCCGGATCGCGTCTACGAAGCGCCGACCGAGCAGGCGCGAATGTCGGTGAACGTGGGACACGGTGACGTGTTGATTGCGGCGATTACATCCTGCACGAACACTTCTAATCCTGGTGTGATGCTTGCCGCAGGATTGGTGGCGAAAAAAGCGGTAGAGAAAGGGTTGACCGTACGTCCAGCGGTGAAAACTTCGCTCGGCCCTGGCTCGCGCGTTGTGACGGAATACCTCAATAAAACCGGGCTGCAAAGCTATCTGGATCAACTCGGTTTCAATACCGTCGGCTATGGTTGTACGACCTGCATCGGCAATTCCGGCCCGCTCGACGCAGGCATTGAGGAAGCGGTGGTGAAAAACGATCTCGTTGCCGCGTCAGTGCTGTCAGGAAATCGCAATTTTGAAGCGCGCGTGCATCAAAACATCAAAGCGAACTTCTTGATGTCGCCGCCGCTCGTCGTCGCCTTTGCGCTCGCAGGTCGCGTAGATACGAACCTTACGCAAGATCCAATTGGCAAAGGTGAGAACGGCGAAGACGTATTTCTGAAAGACATCTGGCCGACACTCGACGAAGTCAAAGCCGTGATGAGCGCGGCAATGGATGCTGAAACCTATCGTCGCCTCTACAGCGATTTTACGTCGGAAAATCCGTTGTGGAATGAAATTCCGAGTTCGACGGGCGATGTGTACAAGTGGGATGAAAACTCGACCACAATTCCCGGCAACCGCCCTTCTTTGAAAACTTCGGCATGAACGCGGGCACGGCGGCCAGCATCACAGGCGCGCGGGCGCACTGGCGATCTTCGGCGATTCGGTCACGACCGACCGCATTTCGCCTGCGGGTTCGATCAAAGCCACTTCGCCCGCTGGCGTATTCCTGGGAACACGGCGTCACGCCAGCGAATTTCAATTCCTACGGTTCACGGCGCGGTAATGATCGCGTGATGACGCGCGGCACCTTCGCCAATGTCCGCATTAAAAACCTGATGGTGCCCGGCGTCGAAGGCGGCGTGGCCAGTGCTGCAACCGAGCTTGGCGAACAACTCAGCATTTACGATGCGGCGATGAAATATCAGGAAGCGGGCACGCCGCGAGTCGTCGTCGCCGGGCAGGAATACGGCACCGGCAGTTCACGCGACTGGGCCGCCAAAGGCACGCGGTTGCTCGGCGTGAATGCCGTTATCGCGCAAAGCTTCGAGCGCATTCACCGTTCCAACTTAGTCGGCATGGGCGTGCTGCCGTGCCAGTTTAAAGAAGGCACGAGCGCGCAAAGCCTGAAACTGGACGGCACTGAAAGCTTCGACCTGAGTGGGTTGGAAGCAGGACTGCGACCAATGATGGATGTGACGCTGGTAATTCATCGCGCGAGCGGTGACAGGGAAGAGGTTCCGGTCACGCTGCGCATTGATACGCCGATTGAAGTCGAATACTACCTGCACGGCGGCATCCTGCCGTATGTGCTGCGGCAGTTGGTAGCGAAAGCGTAGGCAAAAGTTTCGCCTTACATTACGCAAAAAAGGACAGGTTCACGCAGATTTGATCGGTGTGAATCTGTCCTTTTCTGCATCATCTGTGGCGGCTTTTTCCTGCCCAGGCGCAGCATAAAACAGTAGCGCACGGGCGGGCATTCCGATTAGTATTTCGTCTGCCTGTTCGTAATGAAAAGTCCCGCGCACAACTGGGGAGAGGAATGTCCATGGATTACAAAAACAATATTCTTGAAACGGTCGGTCATACGCCGCTAGTCAAACTTAATAAGCTAACCAAAGGGCTAAAACCGCTGGTGCTGGCCAAAATGGAATCGCATAATCCCGGCGGCAGCGTCAAAGACCGCATTGGCATCGCAATGGTCGAACGCGCCGAGCGGTTAGGCGAACTAAAACCCGGCGGCACTGTCGTTGAAGCGACCAGCGGCAATACGGGCATCGGCCTCGCGCTCGCCTGCGCGATCAAAGGCTATCGCAGTGTGTTTGTGATGACGGATAAATGCAGTCAGGAAAAAGTGCGTTACTTAAAAGCCCTAGGCGCTGATGTTGTCGTCGTTCCTGCCGCCGCCAAACACGAATCACCTGACCACTATCTGAACGTGGCGAAACGCATTGCGCACGAAACGCCGAACGCGATTTTGACCTTTCAATACGGCAATCCTGCCAACCCGGAGGCGCACTATCATTCAACAGGCCCCGAACTGTGGGAGCAAACGGAAGGGCGCATTACGCACTTTGTCTCCGGCATCGGCACGGGCGGCACGATCAGCGGCACTGGGCGATATTTGAAAGAAAAAAATCCGCACGTCAAAATTATTGGCGCTGACCCTTATGGCTCGATGTTCAAAACCTACAAAGAAAGCGGCCACGTCACCGACTCTGCGCCGTATCTGGTTGAAGGCATTGGGCAGG
>JAXLQQ010000126.1:0-7379 GCA_046331525.1 Blastocatellia bacterium | reverse complement strand
ATGCGCGACGACTTCGGTGTCGGTTTCGGATTGAAAGCGATGATCCTGTTTTTGCAACTCTCGTTTGAGTTCTAGATAGTTTTCGATAATCCCGTTGTGGACGACGCAAATGCGGCCATCGCTGGAACGATGCGGATGTGCGTTTTCTTCAGTCGGTCGCCCGTGCGTGGCCCAGCGCGTGTGACCTAAGCCGTAATCGCCGTCAATCGGATTTTTGGCGAGGGCGGTTTCGAGATTGCGCAATTTGCCTTCGGCGCGCCGCACTTGCATCTCACCGTCGCGATTGATGACGGCAATGCCAGCGGAGTCATAGCCGCGATACTCCAGTTTGCGTAAGCCTTCGATGACGACATCTACGACTTGTTGATTTCCGACATAACCGACGATTCCGCACATTTGATTTAGTCTCCTTGGACGCGCTGGATTGGCATTCGCAATTCGCGTGTCGTTACTTCCGTTACACTGGCTGTATCGGGGAAGTAGGTGTCGGGTAATTCTTTTTGCTGTTTGGCTTGCAGTGCTTTCTGTCTTTCCTGCAAGCGTTCCAGTTCTGCTTGTAGCTGTTGCTCGCGGAAGTTTTTGAAATAACTGCCGCGCACCAACTGTACCAGCCCGATAATTCCTGGAAGGGATGCTGCCAGCAGCATCATTAACCAAAGTACAGGCGTGGTTGTTTGAGGCAGCGTCGGTTTGTTGCTCAGGGCCAGAAGGCCAATGAGCGAATAAAGCACCGTTGTCAGAAAACTCCCGATCATTGCGCCTGTACCTTTGCGCAACAGCCGTTCTTTGGCGCTTGCCTGCGCAAGTTCCGCAGGATTATTGAGCAGGCGCGCATGCTCAACTAACTTGTGGCCACAGGATTTGCAAAATTTGATTGGGGATTCGGTTTGCGTTCCGCAGTTGGGGCAAAACATCGGCGGCTCCTATTTCAGTTTCTTTTTGATTTTGGCTGGTACGCCAGCGACCAGCGTATCCTCCGGCACATCTTCGATGATCACTGAGCCTGCGCCAGATACCGCTCCACGTCCGACTTTGACAGGTGCGACGAGCATTGTGTCAGAACCGATTTTGACATCGTCTTCAATGATGGTTTGATGTTTGTTCTTGCCATCGTAATTGCACGTTACCGTCGCTGCGCCAATATTGACGCGGTCGCCAATCGTGGCATCCCCTAAGTACGTCAAATGCATGGATTTTGTTTTGCGACCGAGCTTCGATTTTTTGAGTTCGACGAAATTGCCGACGACGGCGGCATCATCCAAAACAGCGTACATCCGCATTCGGGCGAATGGGCCGACGCTGTTGTTGGCGATGAGCTGACTGTCTTCGAGCACGCAAGAATTAAGTACGGTGCAGTTGTCGCCGATCTGGACGTTGGTCAGATGCGACCACGAATGGATTTCGCAGTTACTGCCGATGCGCGAACGGCCTTCGATAATGACTTGGGGATGAATGGTCGTGTCGCGTCCGATTTCGACTTCCGCGTCAATGTAGGTCGAGTCGGGATCAACAATGGTAACGCCTTCAGTCATCAGGCGGTTAAGAATTTCGTGGCGCAACCGCTTCCAGCCTGCCGCAATTTCGGCGCGGTTATTGAAGCCCTGCAATTCCAGATCATCATCGTGCAGGACAGTGCCGACGGGCTTGCCGTCCGCGCGCAGAATTTCCGGCACATCGGTCAAGTAGTATTCGCCCTGCGCGTTTTTGGTTGTCAGACGACTGAGCGTGGGCAGCAAGGCCGCGATGTCGAAACAATAAAAACCGGGATTTACTTCTTGGATCGCTTTTTGTTCGGGCGTGCAATCTTTGTCCTCGACGATTTTGACGAACTGGCCTTCTTCATCACGAACGATGCGGCCATAGGCAGGTGGCACTTCCATCTTGATCGTGATGAGTGTGGCGGCATTGTGGCTGGCTTCGTGCGTGGCGCGCAGTTTTTCGAGCGTAGCGGCTTTGACGAGCGGTGCATCGCCATAGCTTACGATTAAAGAACCATTGGCTTGCGCTAACACTTCGCGCGCGCACATCACCGCGTGACCTGTGCCGCGTTGTTCGGTTTGCGTGACGAAGACTAATCGCTCGGCCATTTCCGGCGGCAGCGCAGCGCGCGCGGCGGTGGCGACCTGTTCGGCTTGATAGCCAATTACGACGATGATTTTTTCCGGATTGAGCGCAGCCGCGCTACGCAGCACGTGCGCGATTAACGGTTGGCTGCCGAGTTTGTGCAGAACTTTGGCTTGGCCGCTTTTCATGCGTGTACCGAGGCCCGCAGCTAAAATCAAAACATTGGTTGGGTGACTCACGGATTTTTCCTCTGTAGCAAAAAAGTGGGGACTGGGGACGTGAACGTTCAGCTCAGGCATTATAGTAAATTTCAAAAATTGCGCGAGCCAAATTTGCCGGGTTGTGACGCACGAAACGCGCTTCGGACGCGAGCGGTTTGCACACAAATTGTACGTCGCCGAAGGCAAATAAAGATGTATTAGGCGGCTCCAATGCCATCGCTTCTTCTTCGGCATAGAGCGCCTGCATTTCGGCGGAAATCGGCAGGGAATTGAAAACGGCGTAATCGAGTTGCAGTGTGGGGCAGGCGCGCAACAATTCCGAGACGTGATCGGCGGCAGAGAAACCATCGGTTTCATCCGCTTCGGTCATAATGTTGCACAGGTAAATCTTTTTGGCTTTCGATTGGCTGATAGCTTCGGCCATGCCTTCGATCAAGAGATTGGGGATGACGCTGGTGTACAGCGAACCGGGGCCTAGCGTAATGACATCGGCGGCCAGAATCGCTTCGACCGCTTGCGGCAGGGCGCGCGCCGTAGCAGGCGTGACGGCCAGATTGCGAATCGGCAAACCACGCGCGGCGCTCAAGGCTTTGATGGCGCGTTGCCCATAAGCCATTTGCTCGCCGATGCGTGCTTCCAAATCCACTGAATCTACGGTCGAAGGCAGCACGCGCGCCGCACAGCCCAATAGCGCGCTGGCCTTATCGAGCGCATCCAGAAAGTTGTCACTCATCTGCGCGAGCGCCACAATTAGCAAATTGCCGAGCGGAATGCCCACCCAGCGAACCGCTGCCCGTGAAACGATGGCGAAACAGCTTTTTCAAGAACCGATCATCGCGCGCCAGTGCCACCAGACAGTTGCGAATATCGCCCGGCGGCAACACGCCAAATTCTGAGCGTAACCGACCCGAACTTTTCCCATCATCCGTGACCGTTACAATCGCTGTCAGTTCCAGTTCGACGTAATTGAACGGCAAATCAGACTGCAACCGCAGCGTGTGGTGGGGCGGATCAGAGGCGCGTTGGCCAGCATTCAAATACGGTTTCAGCCCCGTCAACAGTGTGGCTAACCCGGTGCCGCCACCGATGGCTACAAGCTTTAAAGGAGTGGGCTGCATAAGTGGGAATTGGAGAGGGAAGAACTTTTCCTATGTCCAATTATTGCCTGTGTGCGCAGGTTTTTGTATTCAGGCATTCGTCGCGCAGTTGTAGGCGAGCGACGGGGATGCCTTGTTGAATGTGCGATGCGACGATTTCGGCGACATCGGCTTCCGTTACGCCACCGTACCAGACGGCTTCAGGGTAAACGACGACAGTCGGCCCGTGTTCGCATTGGTCGAGGCACCCAGCTTTGTTGGCGCGCACTTCGCCTTTTAGTCCGAGCTTGGACAGTTCCTGTTTGAAGAGCAATTGTAATCGCCCGATGCCGCCCGGATCACAACAGCCGCGCGGGTTTTCCGGTGGGCGTTGGTTGGTGCAAATGAAAATGTGATGAACGAATTTTGGCATGCGTGAAAAAATCGTGAACACTTTGGGGACAACTGCTTTGGAGGACGCGCCAGTGTGCCTTAGCGTACTGCTGAGGTCAAGTTTGGCTTTCTGTTGCAACAGATTTTCGTTGTTTATTCACCGCACTGCATTATTAACTCAAAATAATTCGCCGGGGGCAAACCTGCTACGGAAAAAGGCAACTAAGCATCGCTATTTTTGGCTGAGATAGGCTTAGGCTGAGAGATGAAATTAACTGGTTTGACACAAATCTTCGACAAAGAAATAACACTCGCTCGCTATCATCAGGCCAAGAAGCGGTCAACGTTACGATAATTAGGTTTCTGGAGAGGGAGCGAACAATATGCAAATTACGGTTTCAAGCGATACGCTACGAAAAGTGAATAGTTTACCGGAAGCGAAACGCGCCAAAGTCATCGAAATCGTCAAGCGACATTTGCGGGCTTGCGCGAAAAACGGCTGTCCACTCGAAAGTCTGGATCGCGTGTATCTGGAAGCGATGGAAGTCGCCGAAATGGAATTGAAATTCCCGGAACCCAAGAAAGAATTCTTCCGGGAATGGGAAGCACGCCACTATGATCAATATATCAGTCCAAAAGCGGCGTAAGAGTTTTGGGTGAGGAAATAGCCTCCTGTTTATGGAAAGGGATGTCCAGCAATGGCATCCCTTATTTTTTTCTCATCGTGGATGGTTCGACAAGGGGCGGACGGCTCAGCTATAATTCCGGCCTTTGTTGCAAGCAGTTCGCTCTTGCCTGTGCCGTGACCCAGTGCGGTACGGTCCCTCTTGTCGCAGGCGCTGGTTGAAATCCTGCTGCCGCGCGCAGTATAAAAGTTCTCAGAGGAGTCATATCCAAGTGAAATCTTTTGTTCGTTTCTTCGTAACCTCGGCGATTTTTTGTTTACTCGGCGCTTCCTTTTCATCCTCGGCCCAATACGTTCAGACCAATGATGAAGTCGCCATTATTCAGGCCACCAATATCACGGACACCCCCGCTAGTTCTGTGCGTGGTGTGAGCGATGACGGCAAGCGCGTTGTGTTTGAATCCGCCGCCGACATCACGGGTGGAAACCCGGATTTGAATTTGGAAGTGTTCGTCTATGATGTGGACAAGCGTACGTTCATCCAAATAACAAACACGCAGCACGTGTATGATCCGGCAGATGCCGACAAGCCATTTAATCAACGCCGTGTGCTAATTTCAGTTTCCAACAACAATGCGGCGCTCAGCGGCGATGGCACGCGCATCGTGTTTTCGTCCAACAGCGGTACATTGATTCCAGGCGAAGCGGGGCGCAATGACGATGGCAATCAGGAAATTTTCATTGCGACCTTGCCGCTCAACAGCACGACGCCCGCGCTTCAGCGTGTAACGACGACCGCTGCTTCGACACAGGCAAGTGGGCCGACGGAAGTTTTTGATAATCACAACCCGACAATCAATTTCAATGGCACACTCATCGCCTTTGTGACGAATCGCAAAGATATTCCCGGCGTAACAAATCCTGACGCTATCGCACAGATCGTGCTTTATGATACGAACACACGACAATTCACGCAGGTCACGAAGAAGAACGAGGCAGATGCGATTTCCGGTTTTACGTTCAAAGGCTTCAACAGCAATCCGCAGTTAAGCGGCAACGGCAATGTCCTGGTCTTTATTTCTGGCTTTAATCACGCGCCGACAGCCTCAGTGAATAACAGTGATTTCAACGGCGAAATTTTCCTCTACGATGTAGCGGCTAAAACTATCACGCAGCTTACAAACACGACTGGGTTTGCAGGTTTCCCGGCAACGGTTAGTTTTGATGTTCGGGGCAATCTGGTCTTGACCGCGAACCAAGCGATCAACGTGCTGAATCAAAACACGAAGCATTTGAGCAACGACGGCAACCTGTTGGTCTTTGAATCCTCAGGCGACTTCGACAGTGGCAAGAATGCCGACAAAACGCGCGAAGTGTTTCTCTACAATCGCAGCGCAAACAAATTCACCCAGATTACTTCGAACGCCACGCTGCCCACCACGCCGAAACAGGAAGATATTGACAAGATTGATTTCAACTTCACGCCCGGCATCAGTCCAAATGGGCGTTATGTGTTTCTTTCTTCCATCCTGAATATCGTTCCGGTGGCGTCGGGCGGAACCAGCAATGCCACGACTGACAATGCGGATGGCAGCCGCGAGATTTTCCGCTATGACGTGACTGCCGCAAACTTCCGGCAAATTACCTACACGCCGCTTTCGGCGCGCGTGCTGGATCAACGTGAAGCGTTGTTGTTCGCTAATTCCGACACGACCGGCACGAATATTTTCTTTACGGACGATGTCAACTTGCTCGGCAGCAATCCTGACACGTCGTTTGAAATCTTTCGCGCGATTGTGCGGCCCATTACGCAGACAAATGACTTTGTGCCTGCGATGGTCAATGCTGCCAGCTATGCCGTGCCGGACAGTACAACGCCTGCCAGCAACCCGGTTGCGCGTGGTTCCATCGCCAGCATTTTCGGAACGCGGCTGGCAGATGCTACTGCCACGTCAACTCGTGCCGACCTGGATTATTCCTTGAATGGTGTGAGCGTTTCGATTGCTGGCATTGCTGCGCGGCTGATTTTTGTCTCGCAAACGCAGATTAACTTTTTAGTGCCGGAAGGGCTGATCGCTGCCGATGGCTTAGAGTTTATCGTCAATAACAAAGGCGTTGTTTCCAAAGGCAAATTCAAAGCGTTGGATGCCTCGCCTGGGATTTTCACCATCACACAGGATGGCAAAGGCCCGGCGGCGGTTGCCTGTCAGGTGGTCACGAAAGATGCCGATGGCAACGTGACCGGAACGTCTTATCCCGGCCCTCCATGTCGCGTCAGCAAAGACCTGGTGGATAGTTATTTACTGCTATTCGGCACAGGCTTCCGGTTTGCGGACTTGGCTTCGGTAACAGTGACGGTCATCAAAGACGATGACACGACGCAGGATTTCGTTCCAGTCTATTTCGGGAGTCAAAATCAGTTTCCGGGACTGGATCAAATCAATTTGTTGCTGCCAGCTGATTTCCCCACTGGCACAGTGAAGCTTAAAGTCAAAGGCACGAGTTTAGGCGCTGCGGTCGAAAGCAATACCTTCACCGTGCAAATACTGCCCGCGCAGTAACACTCGTTAAATAATTGGCCGAAAAAAGGGAACCGTTTGCGTTCCCTTTTTTCTTGCGCGGAATTTAAGGTGGATTTAAGGCCTCGTTAACAGGAACTTGAGCGCCTGCCGCTAGGCTCTGTCTTACACGCTATGAAACCGCATATTCTGATAATCGAAGACGATCCTGACATTGCCGAAAGCATTCGCTACAACGTCGAACGCGAAGGCCAGTACAGCGCCGCGGTCGCGTTGAGCGGCGAAGCCGGCTGGCGCATTTTGCGCGAACGCGAAGCCCAAACGCCGGAACCATCGCTCGTCATTCTTGATTTGCACCTGCCCGGCATCAATGGCTTCGAGCTTTGCCGTCGCGTGCGGCAGGAGGAGCGCCTGAAAAAATTGCCGATCATTATGTTGACGGCAATGGCCGACGAAAATGATAAGGTGCGCGGACTGGAAG
>JAXLQQ010000125.1:0-7598 GCA_046331525.1 Blastocatellia bacterium | reverse complement strand
ACTGGATAGCCACATCCAACGATTGACGCCTGCCTGCTGCGCGGTTTGACGGCTGGCTTCGCGGTAGGCCCGCAACGTTTCCGTCCGGGCAATCGTTAGCGCACGGGCGCGATTGCCGTCGAGCGCGTCTTTGATCTGACTTGCGGTTTGTCGTGGGCTTCGGCCCAGCCCAACGGAGGCAATCAGCGTCTCCCGAATCCGTGCAGTCGCATCGCCGGGAAGTTTTGCTAGCAGGTTCGCAAGCGGCGATCCGTCACCAGAAAAGCCGACAAGGGTTTCAATGGCAGCCGTTGGCAGGCGGCTGTACGTGATTTCGGCTTCGACGCCGACGGCCCGGAGCATTTGTTGAGTATGCACTTGCGCGACGCTCACGGCGGCAGACTGGTCGTTCGTGATGCGGGTATTGAGCTGAGCGGTGAAATAGCGGAGTTGTTGTTCCGCTTGCGCCAGCAGCAATTGCAGCCGACGTTCGCGGAAGAGCCATGTAGCGTTGACTGTCTCCCCTGCGGCTCTGGCGCGTTGAGCCTGTGCGCCCAGGGCAGACACGGAAAGTTGAATGGAAGTGACAAACCTATCGTATGCCGCCGTGATCTCGCGTAGTGCATCCGCGTCGCGCCGGAGCAAGGCAGCGCGGAAATCCTGTGCTAATTGGTAGGGAGTGGGCATTCTTAGAATCCAATCTGCCCTTTATCAAACTGCGATTGTTGGCGATCCTGCGCCGCCTGGTTTTCTTTGACGATCCGCTTGATGTCCGATTCGCCGTAGCCCATTTCTGACAGCAGTTGTTCCGTACTGACGCCGATTTGCTGTTTCAGGACAAGGCCATTCAGCTTCTCTTCATCACTCACCGATTGCGGATCAACCCAGACGGTTTCGAGCTTCGCGTCTGAGCCTTTGCCGTCGAGCTGCAACGCAAACTTCATTACGTCTTCCCACACGTCGCCGAAATCGCCTTGTCGTGATTTGACCTTTTGCACAAGCCTGGCTTCCGATGTGCGCAGAGCTTCGCCCGATGGTTGCTGACCGCTGCTCACGTTCATGTAGTGCATCGGCAAGCCCGTGACGCGCGCAATTTCGGTGCGGATGTTGTCTTTGACTTTCAGGAACTGTTCAAGGTTCGCGGCGTCGAATTGGCCGAACTTAGCCGCCTCGTTGGCGAGCGTCCACACCTTGTCTGCGCCTGGCTCGAATGGTTTGACGGGCTTGCCGGTCGCCGGGTCTTTCAGCACTTCCACGCCAGTCACCCAACGTTGCGGCAATGCGTGATATTCCGACCCAATCAGCATGTCGAGGAAGGCTTTATTCAGCGCATCCTGCAACGGCGTGACGATTTCCAATTCGCTCCGGCCTACTTCGCCGTCATCGCTATCGTTGGCGAAGTGAAAGACCGGCACACGTTTGAAATCGTGCGGCATCGGGTCTTCCATCAACGTGAAGCTTTTGCCGCTCTCAGGTAGCGTCAAATCATTGGAGCTTCGTTTGAATTCATACTTCTCAATGCGGTCGGCAAAATACAAATTGATGCGCAGTCGCTTATTCGCACGTTCGGCCCACCACTTCGCCGCCCACGAAATCACGTCCGGTTTTTCCGGGTCGTATTCGACGATCACTTGCCGCGCACGCTGCGGATACAATCGCACGTTGCCTTCGTCGTCGGGCCAGACCAACACATAGGCATCCCCACAACGCAGCGCCTCACGATGCACGCGCAGCGCCTGCTTTGCCATTCGATTCGCCATCCACAACGCCCAGGCGTCGGCATTGGCTTTGGCATCACCGGCTTCGACGGTGAATTCACGCACCTGCAAACGATCCGTCACGGCATCCACCGGAATGCGACAGAGGTTGTCGGCGAATTTTTTGAAGAGGTCGAGAAACGCCGTGTTCTTCTTCTCGTAGCCCGTGAAGATCAACGGATGATCGCCGTCGTAATACGCCTGATACTTGCGATAGAACGGCACGCGCGTGTTGAAGGTGCGGATCGCGACATCAAGAATTGTCGTCGAAGATGGATACTGCGGCTGCATCAACGCGCGCTGCGCCTCCAATCGCACGGCATCCAGCCCGGCATCCGGGCCGTTGACAATCAAATCTTTCGTAAGCGTTGGTGCAGCCATACAAGAATTCTCCTAACTGAATGAAGATGATCCGGTTTGTTTGAGCGTGAGTTCGCCGAACGCATCGGACGCCGCATCAACCTGATCGTCGTTTTTGCCTTTGGGGAACTGGCGCAGCTCCTCAATGAATTCACGATTCCACGCGCCTTCGACCAAGCGCACGTTGCCCGCGTTGACCTGACTGGCGAAGCCGTCGGCCCGCGTTTCTTTCGCTCCGCTGACCGGCTCAGCTTTCACCGTGTAGCCCATCAACATTTTGATCAGCCGCCGCGCCTGATCTTTGCCAGCCTGCCCTGGGTCTTGCGCCAGGCGGATTTTGCAGTTGTAGCCGTCGAGGTTGGTCGTTTGCCGCATTAGCTTGTCCCGGTCGTCGCTGTTCAGCCGGGCGCGCTTCACATCCGCAACATAGAAAATGCCGTCCTTGTCCGGGCCTGCGATCTTGACGCCCGCCGTCCAGTCGCCGCCATCCTTCGTCGCTGCCAAATCCCAGCCGCGGCAGGCTTTCAAATTGGCCGGAAGGGTTTTCACTGGTTCGTCGAACTTTTCGACCTTGAAGAAGGAACCCGTGCGCGGCGTCGGTCGCTGTTGGAACAACGCGCCAAAGAAGTAATCGCCCAAACGACGGGCCAACAGTTTGAGCTTTTTTAAGGATCGCTTTTCAGGCCATAACGCTTCACCTGGCTCGCGGAAATCGGGTTCGACTGAGCAATTGGGCGGGAATTTCGGCGGCTCTGCCTCGGCAATCGCAGGCATTGAAACGATATGCCAGTTCTCGCGCTCGTCTTCGTCGCCTGTCAATTCTTCTGCCAGCAGCCAGCCCGACAGATCATCTTCGTGCCAGCGCGTTTGCAGAATCACGATGGCCGCGTTCATTTCTTCGCGCGTGTAGAACGTCGAGGCGTACCAATCCTTTTGCTTCTCACGGATTTTCTCAGATGCCGCGCTTTCCGCATCTTTCAACGGGTCATCAATAATTCCGAGATGGAAGCCTTTGCCCGTGATTGCCCCGCCTACGCCTGCCGCCCACATGCCGCCGCCTTTGGCCGTTTCCCAATGCTTTACGGCGGAGGATTTGCCGCTGATCTGCCCGCCCATCATCTCAAAATTAGACCGGGCCGCACGCGAGAGGGTATAAGCCAGCTCTGCCGTGTGACTGCTGAGACCGACAAACCGCTCAGGATGACAATAGAGGTAGTACGCAGGAAGTAAGCGAGACACCAGCTCCGATTTGCCGTGTCGTGGTGGGATGAAAATCATCACACGGGTTAGTTCGCCGTCCGCCACGCGCTGCAAAATGCTGATGATTTTTTCGTGGTAAGGCGAGAAAACGTAGTTGGGTTTGACGGTCAGGATGTAGTCTCGAAAGCTAAGTTTCTTCTTCTTCGTCTTCAGCCGGATCGGCTTCGGGCTGGATGGCTTCGAGAATACGAAGCGATTTGTCAGTAAGAACGCCGTAAAGGACGGCGATTTCGCTAGCCGTTTGCTTATCGAACCAAGCTTGATTGGAGGTTGCTTTCTTCGCAAGTTCGTTCGCACAGGTTAAGGACGTTTCGAGGTGAGATTCGATCAACGCCGTAATCTTGTCTCGTTTTTCTGTTTCAACTTGTTCCAGGTGTTTCGGGCCAACCGTATTCTTGATGCGGCTAACCGTTGCTTTGGAAAGCTTTAGCTCGCGCGCAATTTGTGAAACACCTTGTCCGGCCAGAAGCGCCGAGATCACTGCCGCCCGAACAGGATCATCCGTTTGTCTGCCTTTGCTCATGGAAACAACCCAAAAACTGTTTCTTGCTCCGTCACAACTGGTCGCTGGTTTCGCTCCAAAAAGGCGAGCGTGCGACGGAGCTGGTCAGTTACCAGTTTCAGGGCATCCGCATCAGCAGGCGCGGCAACCGGCATCGTGGTATTGGCAGGAGCGCCCACGGTTGGCAGCCCGTGAGCGCCCGGCAGCAGCCAATAGGTCTTGGTGTGCTGATCGTCACCCACCCGGCTTTGCAGCACGCCAGACCGCACCAATTTGTACAACGTTTCGCGTACCGACTTGTCACTTCTGCCGGTCACTTCGACCAACTCCGCGCGAGTTTCGATAGCCTGCCTCGACCGCTGCCAGAATCATCACGCTCAAATGATCCGGTTTATCGCTTGTCAGCAGCCGGAGCGCATAGGACAAGACGAAGTAATCGCGTTCATCGGCAGCTTGGGCCGACAGCCATCGTAAGCTTTTGATCAAATCCTGACGTTTCAGTTGATACGGATTCGCCATGCAGTTCGTGAGGTTCGGGGTCAGATTGTTTGCTAGTGCCAAAGTTAAGTTAAACAAACGAGAACACTTATGCAACGTGAAAAATGTCGGGCGGCTATAGGGCGGATTATCCAGTAAGAACAAGCACTAAGCGGTCAAATAAAGTAAGAAATAAAAAAGCGGCAAGTAGTTGCCGCAAAAGAAGAAATCTGAAAAAGTAAAATCAAGTCAGAAACTCTCAGGCGCACTCATAATCCGTTGGTTGTAGGTTCGAATCCTACAGGGGCCACTTCCTTTCCTCTTTGCTTCTTCCAGACACGGTTTTATCGCCATCCCACCATAACTTCGCTACAGATTTCTCGCATTCTCACGCTGCCAAGTAAATCAGGAAGCGAATATGAGAATCTCACACAGGCACACACACATCATTTGGGCGTTGTTGGTGCTGAGTGCGTTTTCCGGTTCCGCACTCGCCCAACAAGGCATTTCGCTTCCTCCGACCTACGGCTTGGGCGGCCAGAAACCGGGTTCTGTTCTACTTTATTCGATGTACACGTCGAATGTGATCTGGCCGCATCAGGAAAACACACGCATTAACATGACCAACACCCACGCGACGCAAATGGCCTACGTGCATTTGTTTTTCGTGGATTCGGCGACCTGTCAATCGGCAGACAGCTTTGTTTGTTTGACGGCGAATCAGACGTTTACGTTTGTGGCGTCGGATTATGATCCAGGCATCACGGGGTATCTGTTGGCCGTTACGGTGGACAAAAACACGGGGATGCCGGTGCAATTCAACTACCTGATCGGTGATTACTATTTAAAATTGTTGTCTGGGCATACCGCCAGCCTGGGCGCGACGGCGTTTGCGGCGATGAAAGACCCGCCAGCTACGCTCAACACCGACGGTTCTACGGTAGACCTGAAGTTTGACGATGTGAATTACAACGCAGGCCCGCGCATGTTAAGCATCAGCAGCGTTCCGAGCCGGTTGGACGGCAACGATACGTTGCTGATTTTGACCCGTTTGGGCGGCAACCTCGCTGGCGGCGAAAGCGGCTACATCGGCGGGTTAATGGGCTTGACGTACGACGATGCCGAGAAGGGGTACAGCTTCACGATGGCGGGCGGCAAGTGCTTGTATCGTGGTTCATTGACGGATAGCAACCCGCGCATGGTGCCGCGGTTTTCGAGCATTGTGCGCGCAGGACATGTCGGCTGGATCAAAATCTGGGCGACGGCGAATGTGCCGATACTGGGCATGCTGATTAACTTAAATCAAAGCGCGAATACTTCGATCACCGCCTTCAGCGGCGGCCACGATTTGCACGCGCTTTCGACAACCACGACGGGTGTGATTACGATTCCTGTGTTTGTTCCCAGTTGTTAGACTTGTGCGATTAGCGCCGATGACGTGGCTGCTCGCCCGGTGGTGGTGGTGCGTCAGGCGGCGGTGGCGGTTCCATTCCTGGTGGCGGTTCGGGCAGGCCGCCACGCGGTCTGGGCGGTGGCATGCTGCTACCACTGATGATAACGATCTTGGTCATTTTGCCAGCGGAGGCAATCGTCAGCACTCGGCCTACACCTTCGCCACCTGATTGAAAAACAATTGAATGTTCGCCCGTCGCATCATCGGTGCGTTCGACTTCGGCTGGATTCACATCCTGGCTCCGAAAATAAGCCCGGTAAAAATCTGCCACCTTTTCTATCGAATCGTTGGTAATAAATTCAACGACGAAGCCGGAGTACGGGCCAATAGCACTGGCTTTGTACTCACACGCTTTGCCATCGGATACGGAGGCACGCCAAGTTGATCGTCGGGAACGCTGGCCGGATTGGTCTTGAAGATTTTTTGAGCGTTTTGCTGGACTTGGTTTTTGATGAAAAACGCGGCACCAATGACGGAGGCAATGCCGAACGCAAAGATAATTGCCAGCGTAATCATCACAATCTTAAATCCGCTTCGCGATTTTTGCGGCAGCATCGGTACGGGCATCGGAGCCTGATACGTCTGCGGCATTTGTGAGATATAGGCTGTTGAGGCTGGCATAGCTTCGGTGGCTGCCGCTGTTCTCGGCGCAGCAGCGGCTTCAAACGCCTGTGGTTGTGTTTCCGCCGTTGGCGGCGGTGCGGCAAAGGGCATCGTCGGAGGCAGCGAAGTCGTCGCTATCGGGGTTCCGCACTGGTGACAGAATTTTGCGCCCGCGCGCGTTTGCGAGCCGCATTGCATACATTGATAAGTCATATTCGCACCTCCGAAAATTGCGCTTGGCAGTATATCGGCAACCTAACAGGTCGCACTTGTGTTTGTCAATGAACTGACTTTTACGCTCAAGGGGAAAGAGAAGTTCAGCTTAACGCCGCAGCGCGCAGGCTTTCAGCCCGAACCATTGCGACAGCCGATGCCGGTTGCGCGCGACCCAAGCATACGCCAGCAATTCACCCAGCAGCACGGGCGGCAAGGCATAAATCAGCACGACCAGGAGCGACCAGGGAAAGTACTGCCAGAAGAAATAATTCACGCCAAACGCACCGCGATAAACCCGACCGTGCCGCGTAATCACGTGCAGCTTTTGATCGCACTGTTCGTAACTAATGCCGAATTTCTGTAACTCAGTTTCAGAGATGCTTTGATACGGTACGACGATAAAAATCTGCTGCCGATCTATTCGCTGCGCTTGCTCCGCTGACCACGAACAGATGCCGCAGTCGCCATCAAAGAGCAGGTACGCTTGTTGCCCGAGTTCGATCATAGCCGTACTCCCTGATAAACCGTCACTGCCGATCCGACCGCCACAAAGGCCGAAGTTGGCGCGGCGCGCAGGCACGATTCAAAATCTGCGCCGTAGATGCCTTTGATGTCGCATTCAAACGCCGCGCCCGTTGCACGCCACACGCGCCAGGGTGGATGTTCGACGCGGTATTCGACCGTGCCGCCGTCGCGCTGTTTGGCATAGCCCCAGTAGTGTTCGGTGATGAATTCTTCTTCTGATCCTGCCTCCCACGGCTGCGCCTCGCCGCTGATTTGCGCTTGCAATCCGTTCCACTCGCGGCCACGACGCCAGCTATACGCTACCGCCTCGCTCGTGATTTGATGGCGCATCGGCATCGCTTCGTAGTTCTCGTTGTAGCACACGCGCGCGACGGTGGCGATGGCGAATTTCGGGACGATTTCTTTGACGAAAACTACGCCGCGCTGCCAGCCTTCCGCGCCCTTGCGCCGCACATAAAAGCGTAGA
>JAXLQQ010000124.1:0-7790 GCA_046331525.1 Blastocatellia bacterium | reverse complement strand
GAGTATACGTTTGAAGTTTCCGGCCTGGCCGCGCGCTGTGTTTTACACGAGAAAGAACACATTGACGGACACGTTTTCATCGAACATCTCAGCCCGCTCAAACGCGACCTGATCAAACGCAAGATCAAAAAGAAAATCAAACTTGGCGAGTGGGAGTAGTGAAGAGGGAGAGACGGAGAGAAGGAGAGACAGAGAGAATCGCGCAATCTCTTTGTCTCTCCTTCTCTCCGTCTCTCCCTCTCTTTGTCTTGGGGCGAATGTTATGAACCTAATCTTTATGGGCACGCCAGAATTTGCGGTGCCTTCGTTGCAAAAGCTAATTGACGCGGGGCACACGATTACTGCGGTGTTCACGCAGCCGGACAAACCCGTAGGCCGCAAACAAATCATCACGCCGCCGCCCGTCAAGGTCTTAGCCACACAGCACAATATCCCTGTCCATCAACCTCATAAAATTCGCACCGAAGACGCGCGCCGCGAATTAGAGCCATTATTCAAAAGTGTAGACGCAGGCGTTGTTGCTGCGTACGGGCGCATCCTGCCCGAATGGATGCTGCTCGCGCCGAAGCACGGTTGCGTCAATGTGCATTCGTCGCTACTGCCGAAATATCGTGGGGCTGCGCCGATCAACTGGGCGATTGTGAACGGCGAAACGGAAACGGGCGTGACGATTATGCAGATGGAAGAGGGCTTGGATACAGGGCCGATTTTGTTGCAGAGGAAATTGGCAATTGGTGACGATGAACGCACGCCTGAATTGACGGCTCGCCTGGCGGAGTTAGGTGCGAATTTACTAATTGAAACGCTCGCCAAGTTGGAAGCAGGCGAGCTTCAGCCGATTCAGCAAATCAACAAAGACGCAACGTATGCGCACATTCTCAAACGGGAAGATGGTTTGATTGATTGGACGATGACCGCGACGCAGATTCGCAATCGCCTGCGCGGCTTCACGCCGTTTCCCGGCTGCTACACGATGCTGCACGAACAGAAACTGGAAATCACGAACTGCCAAGCGGAACCGGGCGCGGAAGGCGCGGCTGCCGGAACGGTGGTCGAAGTGGCGAAAGATAGTTTTGTCGTTGCCTGCGGCGGGCAAACGCAATTGCGCGTGACAGAATTACAAGCAGCAGGCAAACGTGTGATGCCCGCGCGCGACTGGCTGAACGGCGCGAAATTGCAGGCCGGAGAGCAGTTGCAATGAACGTGTCTCCGGCCCGCTTGGCGGCGTATGAAGTGCTCTGGCGCGTGCAGACGGAAGACGCATACGCCAGCAATTTACTGGCTTCGTCGCGCTACGACACGCTCGCTCCCGCCGATCACGCGCTGGCGCAGGAATTGACGCTCGGCGTGTTGCGGTGGCAGTTGCAACTGGATTGGTTGATCGCCCATTTCACGCGCCGCAAGTTGGCGAAGCTGGATGTGGAAGTCGTTATTGCACTGCGCCTCGGCCTGTATCAACTGCTGTTTCTCACGCGCATCCCGCCACACGCCGCACTCAACGAATCCGTCAACCTCGTCAAACTGCACCGGAAATTCAGCGCCGCGCCGCTCGTCAATGGCGTGCTGCGCGCCGTGCAGCGAAGCGGCAAAGAGGAAACAAAGAAACTCTTCGTCACGATCCCTGCGCCGCTCGAACGACTGAGCATCGAAGTTTCGCATCCGCAATGGCTGCTCGAAAAATGGACGCAGCGATTTGGCATTAACGAAGCGCGCGCGCTGGCTCTGACCAATAACCAGGCACCGCAAACCGCCTTTCGTTTCAATTCTCACATTCAATCTGAAGCTGCCACACGCGAATGGTTTGCCGCGCACAACATCCAACTTCGCGCCTCTTCCCTTGCCCCCAACGCCGCCGTTATCACCCACGGCAGCCTCTCCGCCCAATCCGATCCGATTCAAAAAGGTTGGATTTACCTACAAGACGAAGCTTCTCAACTCGTCGCCCATCTCGCCGCCGACCACCAGCCACCGACTACCGGCCACCGCTTACTCGACCTTTGCGCCGCGCCTGGAAGCAAGACTTCCCTGCTGGCTTCGTTGTTACCCGCTAGTTCGTTGCTCGTCGCAGCGGATTTGCACGCTCATCGGTTGCAGACGATGCGCGAACTAACGGCGCGGGCGCGGATTGATGACATTTATTTCGTGCAACTGGACGCAACGCAGCCGTTGCCGTTCGCAGGGCAATTTGACGCCGTGCTGTTGGACGCGCCGTGTTCGGGGCTGGGGACGTTGCAGCGGCATCCCGAAATCAAATGGCGCGCGACATCGGCGAAGCTCCACGAACTGGCGGCGCTGCAAACGAAGCTGCTGGCCAATGCGGCGGCGGTCGTGCCGCCGGGCGGATTGCTCGTGTATTCGGTTTGTTCGACGGAACCGGAAGAAGGCGAAGCCATTGTCGCGCCCCTGCTTGGCGCAGGCTGGGCGGAGGTAACGGCGGAGCGGTTGGCACGCTTCGGCAGCGCAGGCGAAGCGGTCTCACACTCGTCGCCCGGCGTGCGCACGTTTACGCATACGCATCACACCGAAAGTTTTTTTATGTGCGTGCTGCGCCGCTTGTGAAGCCCCGCTTGCAGGGCGTATATTTTCCCGTCCACAGAGTACGCAGAAGCAGCAATTCTTCATTTGGAATCAGCTTAACCACTGACCACTGGCACTAAAATTTTCTGGCTCGTAAGGCGGAATTTTAGGCCGTGGACAGTTTCGATTCTCTGCTGGACGCTTAACTGAGAATCCCCCAACGCAAAAGGAATCCTTCGACAACGTCAGTCCAAGCATCGCACTCGCAAACACTCATATGGCAAAGAAAACACCGAAAAATGAATCGCTGCCAGCGGACGAAAAGTTGCAACCGCCACTACGCGCTGGTGTGAAGTTACTCCGCACGTTTACAGGACATACAGATGTTATCAGGAGCGTAGCATTTGATCCGCAGGGACGAATTTTGGCGAGCGGTGGCGATGACACTACCGTGAAGCTGTGGGATGTGGAAAGCGGCGAGTTGCTGAAGACGCTCGACGGCCATCAGGATTTCGTGACGAGCGTGGCGTTTGATCCCCAGGGGAACACGCTCGCCAGCGGAAGTGATGATTGTGAAATTAAGCTATGGGACGTACAGACCGGCCAGCTGATTCATACACTCACGGGACATAACAGTTGGGTTTTGAGTGTTGCGTTCGATCCGTGTGAGGAGCACGCTCGCCAGCGGCAACGATGAAGCTGCGCCGTTAAGTTGTGGAACACGGCCACCAGTAAGCTGACAAAGCCCTTCACGGTCATTACGGCCTGGGTGCGCAGCGTAGCCTTCAGCCCGAATGGACGGGTGCTGGCAAGCGGCAGTTCAGACGACACCGTCAAGCTGTGGGATACGCAAGAGGGGATTTGTCGTCACTCCCTGGCAGGACACGAACGCAATGTCCGAGGCGTCGCTTTCCATCCTGACGGAAAATTGCTGGCAAGCGGCAGTCGTGACAAAACCGTGAAGGTGTGGAAGGCGAGTAGCGGCAAGCTGCTGCGCACGCTCGAAGGGCATACCGCACAGGTGGACGCGGTCGCTTTCTCTGGCGATGGACAGTTGCTTGCCTCCAAAAGCGCAGATGGCACCATTCAGATTTGGAGCTGTCACACCTGGGAGATGGTCGCGGTAATTCCAGTGCAGGCATCGGAGGATAATTGGATTCCCGCGCTGGCCTTTCATCCTACACGCCCGCTGCTGGCAACCGCCGGCTCAGCGCAGGAGGCAACAGAACACGAACACTCGCGGCTTATTCACCTCTGGGAGCTGGATTGCGATGTCCTCTTCGGTCAACTCGCAAAAGTAACGGCAATGACGCATCACACAACCAGCAAGATTGTTATCGTAGGCGATCACAGTGTAGGCAAATCAGCGCTCGCCTATCGGCTGATTCACGGCGAATTCAAGGAGCAGGCCGCGACGCACGGGCAACAGTTCTGGGTATTTCCTGAATTGAGCAAGCAGCGTGCGGATGGGACGGAGTGTGAGGCGATTCTGTGGGATTTCGCAGGGCAGCCGGATTATCGGCTGGTGCATGCGTTGTTTGTGGATAATGCGGATATGGCGCTGGTGTTATTCGATACGGCGAATTTACGTGACCCGCTGCACGGCGTAGAGTTCTGGTTAAAGCAACTCAAGATAAGGCCCGTGCCCAGTCTGCCTGCGGCGCAACAGGACGGCAGGGCGGGCACCTGCCTGACGATTTTGGTGGCGGCACAGACAGATCGCGGGACTTGTTCATTAACACCTGCTGAACTGCGCGCGTTTTGTGAACGCCACGGCATTGCGGGGCCGATTGCAACAAGTGCTTATACCGGCCAAGGAATGGCGGAACTGGTGGAGCAGATGAAGTCGCTGATCCCCTGGGATGACAAGCCCGCCACGGTGACAACAGCAACCTTTAAACGGATCAAAGACTATGTGCTAGGGCTGAAGGAAGCAGGCACGAGCGGGCAGTGCATTGTTACCCCAGAGGAATTGCGCGTACAGTTGGAGGCGACGGATGCCGCATGGAAATTCACGGATGCCGAGATGATGACCGCGGTGGGGCATCTGGAGAATTACGGCTATGTGAAACGGCTGCGCACGTCGAAAGGCCAGCAGCGCGTGATGCTGCAACCAGAACGGCTCAACAATCTAGCATCGTCGTTCGTGCTGGAAGCGCGGAGAAATGAAAAGGGGCTGGGCGCGTTGGAAGAGCGGCGGCTGTTGGCAGGCGATTATCCTTTCCAGGAGTTGGCAGAGCTGCACGACGGCGAGCGCGATGTCTTGCTGGATGCGGCGGCCTTGCTGTTTCTGGAACACAACGTTTGCTTCCGCGAAACCGATCCGCTGCGGATGGAACCGTATTTGGTCTTCCCCGAACTCATCAATCTGAAAAAATCACCGGAAAACGAAATGGCAATGGATGATGGCGTATCGTATACGGTGTACGGGCCGACGGAAAATGTGTTTGCCTCGCTGGTGGTGTTGCTGGGCTACACGCACACGTTTACGCGCACCAATCAGTGGAACAACAATGCGCGCTACGAATTTGGCGGCGGGCTGTTGTGCGGCTTTCGGGAAGAGGCGGAGCGTGACGGCGAATTGGATTTCGTGCTTTGCTTCTCGCCAGCGGCAGGCGAACCGGTGCGAACGTTGTTTCAAGGGCTGTTCGAGAGTTTTCTGGCGCGCCGCAATCTAACCGTCAGGCGGCTGGCACCGGTACGTTGCAGCAATGCAGCGTGTAGGCATTGGTTGGATCGTTCGGTCGCACGCCAGCGCATGAAAGAAGGCAAAACCTTCGCATTCTGCAACGAGTGCGGCGAGCGGTTGGCGTTGCCGAAGATGGCAGAACCGATTCAGTTATCGCAGCAAATGCAGGCCGAAGTGGAATCGCAACGTCGTGTAGCCGAACAGCGCACGCGCTTTGAGCAGGCTGTCTATCGCGTGCGCGCATATATTGCCGATCAGCAGATCATGCCACCGGAATGTTTCATCAGCTATGCCTGGGGCGTGACGGAACACGAACGCTGGGTCGAGAAACGGTTGGTGGATGACTTGCAGAAAGCTGGGCTACGGATCGTTTTTGATCGGAAAGACAGCCAATACGGCGACAGCCTGACGCGCTTCGTCAGTCGGATACCGTATTGCGCTAGTGTGGTGGTGATCGGCACTCCATTGTACTTCCAGAAATTCGAGAATCGGCTCGTCAGCACAGGCAGTGTGGTTGCCGCAGAAGTGGACTTAATCAGCCAGCGGCTGATTGGCACACAAGAAGAAAAACGGACGGTCAAGACGCTGCTTTTGGCGGGGGAGAAAAAGACTTCGCTGCCACCATTGATGTGGGATGGGATTTATGCCGATTTCCGCGACGACCTCGCGTACTTCACCACGGCCTTCGATTTGATTCTAAGTCTGTATCAATTGCCGCCGACGGATCAGGCGGTGGCGGATTTGCGCGAATCGCTACGTGGATTGGAGGTGCGGTAGGGCAAACGAAATTCGTGGCAACAGTAGCGCAACTATAGGCTGGTTGCGCTATTGCTACGAGATTATTTGGATTCTCCCGCAATGTAATTTGTCGAGACGAGGTCGAAGTAGGTTTTATATTTTCCCGCGTCATAATCCTGCAAAAACACGGGCACGCGCTGCATCAGCGAGGTGAACATAAAACCAGGTTGCCGCGCCGGATGTCTGCCGCGCGAACTGGCGGAGCGGATGAAGAGGCTTTGTTCCGACAGCGGCAGCTTTTTGATATTCGCCACGAACGGATCGAAAACCTGATACTCGAACAAATACTGCTCGACGTTGGACGTGTAAATCGTATTCACCGTCAGCTTGTATTTGCGCAGGTATTCGGCGACGGCGGGAAACGCTTTTGCCCCCGCAAAATTGCCGGTGACAGGGATGATAAGGTTTTTTAGTTGCAGGTTGCGCACGACGTTGTAATCTTCATCGCTCACCAGAAATCCGCCTTGCTTGCCATTCAAATCCGTTGCGGTCAGGATTTCTTTCAGCGTGGGAAAATACATCCCGCGAAAACTGTTGCGTAACTGATAGGAAATACCTAAGCCGTCCTCTTTGAAGCTGCGCAGCACGTATTCCAAGCCCTGCTGTTCCTGCTCGGTGAATTGCACCTGAAACTCTTTGGCGATCATTTGCCGAATCTGGGCGAGGTTCGCGGTGTAGAGTTTTTCATCGGCGGGCGTGTTGCTGAAATACTCCGCCAGTTCGTTGAGCGAGCCACTCGCGGCAGGCGCT
Organism: Blastocatellia bacterium; assembly: GCA_046331525.1. Lineage (GTDB taxonomy): Bacteria > Acidobacteriota > Blastocatellia > RBC074 > RBC074 > JAFDVL01. The sequence continues at coordinate 1,036 of JAXLQQ010000124.1, read as the reverse complement.
TTGCCTTTGACGAGCGGGCGGCTGAGCAGATGCGAGAGGAATTCGCCGCGCGTGGGTGAGAGTTGAAAAATCGCTTTGTACAGCAAATGCTGCATCACGGCCAGCCGTCGCAAATCAACGATGAACGCGATGCGCGGGCGCGTTTTGGCAATGTAAGTAAAATTCTGCTCCGGCCCGACACCAATGTACGCGCCGCCCGGCGTGTGCAGTTGTTTCAGCTTGTCCGCGATGTGCAGGTACGACGTTTCGTTGGAGATCAAATTGTCCGAATGAAACTCGCCGCCGTCTTCCGAAAACTCCCGAATCAGGCGCGCGAATTCGGTGGCAGATAATTTTTCCGGCAGGCTCGCGGACGCTGCTGCCGCGGGCTTGGATTGTGCTATTGTGCCGCTGGCAGGAACAAGGCTGAAGAGCAGCGCACAGGCGCAGAGCAAAAACAGTCGTGGCAATTTCATTATCTTCTCCGATGATGCAGTTTTGCGAGAGCACCAGCATTGTATGTCAAATTTAAGGAGTGTCCAGCACCACGCATGAATTATTCCCCACGCCGCGGATTGAATGTCCCCACCGTTACTATCGTAGACGAAGCCGGAAAAATCATTGAGGCCGAACAACGCCGCGTCATTCGTCACGTCATTCAAAAAGGCTACGGTGCCGATGTCATTTTCGGCAACGGTACGACAGGAGAATGGAATCGGCTCACGAACGCCGAACGATTACGCCTGATTGAAATCACGATTGACGAAGTACGCCAGAGCGGTCGCTGGCCCGTCGCCAGTCACCGGCAGAACATCGAAGCCTGGGTCGGCGTGAACGGCAGCACGCGCGCGCAGGCCTTGCAAAACATGGATGCTGCGTTGCGACTGGAAGCCGATGCCGCCGTAATTGCGCCGCTCGCGATTGCGGATTTAGATGAGGCGAACATCGTGCGTTTTTTTCAGCGCGACCTGACCGACCTGATCGAAGCCTCAGGCCGCGAATTACCAGTGTTCCTCTACGATAACGCCGACATTAACGCGCCGAATCGCAGCGATCA
>JAXLQQ010000123.1:0-7876 GCA_046331525.1 Blastocatellia bacterium | reverse complement strand
GAGTAAAGCGAATTGAATCACGAAACGAGCGTAATTGGCAATTGGTCACACCAATTCCGCGCGTTTCGTGCGCCACGGTTTGCTGCGGTACAATCCGCTTCCTGTCACAAGCACAACATTTTCGGTGAGGAGCGTTGCTCGGTGAAAACAGAATCCGATATTGTGTCGGTCAACGGCGGTTTGCCACGCCGCCTGGCATCCCTGCTTTGTTTAGCGCTGCTTTTCTGGTTGGCCTTAAGTTGTAAATCCTCTGCACCCACGACGGCTGCGCTGCCTGCGCCTACTCCCTCCACTACACCTTTTGTCACCTTGCCTCCAATCATTCAAACCAAGGAGGACGTTATTGATTTCGCGCAGCCGTTGCAGGCAGAAGAGCAACAAAATATCCAATACACGCCGCGTGGTTTGACGATTGGTGGTGCAGGCGCGCGCGCGCAATTGACTGCGCAACCGTTGCCTGTCCCGCTTGATCGTCCGGCTCCGTTTCTAGCGCTGTCGGCCAAATGGTCATCTGTAATTTCGCCGCAGGCGCGACTGACCGTGAGCGTGCGTGCGACCGCGGATCAGCAGCAATGGACGGACTGGCAACGCTCCAGCTTGGACGGCGATCCGCGCACGCAGGCCGGATTGTTCTTCTTTCCGCCTAACAGCAAATTTGTGCAGTATCGCATTGAGGCCGAGTGCGACGACCAGCAACACGCGCCGTTGCTCGCTTCGCTCAAGCTGCGTTTTATCAGCCCTGGCGCGACGCCGCAGCCTGTGACGACGGCAACTTTCTTACCGCGCGCGCAGTGGTACGCGCCTGCGACAAGCTTTGTGTCCAAACGACAAACCGCCAAAGTGCAGCACGTCATTGTGCATCACACGGCGACGGCGAATGACGTGCAGGATTGGGCAGCGGTCGTGCGCGCGATTTGGAATTTTCATGCGTTTACGAATGGCTGGCGAGATTTGGGCTATCACTACTTGATTGATCCGAACGGTGTGATTTACGAAGGGCGTGCGGGCGGTGACGGCGTGGCCGGAATGCACTTCAGTTGTGCCAATACGGGCACGCTGGGCGTTGCGCTGCTGGGCAATTTTATGAACGCGCCGCCGACGGCAGCGGCACTCGCCAGCCTGAAAAACTTATTGGCGCAGAAAATGGAGGCGTTGCAGTTGGAACCAACGGCGGCCAGCTATCACGCCAGCACTGGATTGCTGTTGCCGCATATTGCCGGGCATCGGGATGCCAATGCGTCCAAGTTGATGCACGTTTGCGCCGGGACGCATTGCCCTGGTGATGCGTTGTATGCGCTGTTGCCTGCGCTGCGGGCGGAAGTGAAGGAGATGCAAAAAAAACACGCTTCACTTCAAGCCAAACGCGCAGCGCCTGGGGAGCGGCACGCGGCTCGCGTGCTGAGAATTGAGAAGGAATCCGCTGCGAGAAAAGTTACCGCTGACAACGCCTTAGCACGCGAGCCGCGTGCGCTCCCAGGCGCGGCGCGTTTTGTCCGATGGGTTAGGAGAGGGAAGTGTCAGGTGTTGGATGTGCGGGCGATTGCCAGAGCTTATTATGTTTCATTAAATCTCCGGCTTGCCCCGCGTCTACCGGAACGGAAAAGAAATAGCCTTGCCCGTAGCCGCAGCCTAAGGCGTGTAATTGTTCCCAGTGCGCGTTCGTTTCGACGCCTTCCGCAACGGTTTCCATTTGCAAACTATTGGCCAGCGCAATCACGGCGCGCACGACTTCGACGTTTTCCCGATTGGAACTCATCTGACTGACAAACGAGCGATCAATCTTCAGCGTGTCGAGCGGGAAGTGTGGCAGGTAACTTAAAGACGAATAGCCAGTGCCGAAATCGTCCACGCTCAGGGCAATGCCGAGCGCGCGGATTTGTTTCATCAGGCTGATACCTTTGTCCACGTTGCCCATCACTGTGCTTTCGGTGATTTCCAGCTTGAGCGAACGCGGGTCAATGTTAATTTGCTGCAACAAACTTTGAATCAAGGTGATGAGATCGGCTTGCAGAAATTGCTTGGCCGAAAGGTTGATGCACATCTGTATGGCCATCCGGTCGGGATACGCCTGATGCCAGCGCGCGAGTTGCTGACAGGCTTCGCGCAAGACCCATTCGCCAAGCGCAACGATCAGGCCGGTTTCTTCGGCGATGGGAATAAATTCACTCGGCGGAATCATGCCGCGTTCGGGATGTTGCCAGCGCACCAGCGCCTCGAAGCCGCGCAGTTCGCCGGTTTCGAGCGCGACGATGGGCTGATAGTTCAGCACGAATTCGCGCTTGTCTATCGCGCGGCGCATATCGCTTTCCAGTTGCAGCCGATAGACGGCGGCGGAGTGCATGCCTTCGTCAAAAACTTCGCAGCGCGCGGTGCCTTGCGCTTTGGCGCGATACATTGCGGTGTCGGCATCCCGCAGCATTTCTTCCGGCGTTTCGTAGCGGTAAGTGCCTTGTGCGATGCCGATGCTGACGGTGGTGAAAACCTGTTGCCCGTGCAAGGTGAACGGGCGCGTGATTTCGGCTTGAATGCGTTGCGCGACCATGTGCGCTTCGTCGAAAGTCGCGAGGTCTTCGAGCAGAACGACAAACTCATCACCGCCGAGACGTGCAATCGTGTCACCGAGGCGCAGACAGCCTTGCAGCCGGTGCGCTGCTTCGGTCAGCAACTGATCGCCCGCAACGTGGCCGAGGCTGTCGTTGATGATTTTGAAGCGATCCAGATCGAGGAACAGCACGGCGAAAAGGCGTTCGGGATTGCGTTTGGCGCGGTCAATGACGCGCTTCAGATGCGTCATAAACAGCACGCGATTTGGCAGCCCGGTCATCGCATCGTGCATCGCGTCGTGTTGCAACCGGGCTTCGGCGCGCTTGCGGTCGGTGATGTTTTGCAGTTGGAAAATCAGGCGGTCAGCTTTGGTGTTAATGTCGCGCGCGAGCGAAACGCACAGGTGCACCCAAATCGTTTCCTGCGCTTTGTTGATGTATTCCGTCTCGAACTCGAACATCGGGAACTGTCGCCGCAGCAGTTGCCCAACCAGCATTTGCACCTTTTCCGTTTCGGCGTGATGCGTCAGGACAGAGAAGGTGGAGCGGAGCAACTCGGCTTCGTTATGGCCAGTAATCTGACAAAGCGCCTGATTGACCTGCACGATGTTGCCCGACGGTTCGACCAGCGCCATCCCGACAGCAGTGTGATCGAAGGCGCTGCGGAAGCGGCCTTCGCTTTCTTCTAACTCTGCAACGTGTTTGCGCGCCTGTTCGATTTGCAGGTTTTGTGCTTCGACCATTTCGTAATAGGTGCGATAGGTCAAATACACAATCGCCGCAATCGGGATTAAGCCGAAGAACGCATAAAAGCCCGCGATGCCGACGAGTTTGGCGGCTCCGCCCGCCGCCGATGCCGCGACCAGATAGGTCAGGGACGTGTACAGTAAATGCTGTTGCCACGTCGCCAGGAAGTTATAGCCAAAGCGCAACGCCAGTCCCGCCGCAATGAAAATCGAATTAGTCGTGTATTGCAGCAACCCCAGCGCCGAAACGAAAATCACGAAACGATTCGACAGCGGGGCCGACACCAACTCTGACACCGGGCCAAAGCTCTGATGCAGCACGTAGTCGGTTACCCCCCACGAACAGGCCATGATGCCGGCGTTGTAATAATGAAAAAACTTGGTCTTGTTATGTTTAAAGGAAGAGTAAAAGGCTTCCAGCGCGGCCAGCAGAATCGTGGCCGGGCCGCCGAAGACTAGATAAGACAGAAAAATAAACGCATCCGAAACCGATACCCACACTTTGACGCGCGGAATCTTTACATTCAGATGCGCCCCGATGCCCACCGTGACGATGGCAATCAGCCCATAGCGCAAATCCAATTGCCGCCATTCAAGCTGACGCAGGGAAAAGAACAATACCAGGGCGCCCACCGTAATGAACGCCCAGGCATAGAACCGAAACAGCCACTTTTTCTTTGCGCCATCCATAATGAGGAACGAAGAAGCAAACACTGCGATGAGGTCAGATTGCGTGCTTCGATAGCGGCTCAGCCAAACAGCGACTGCCCCGTACCGCCGCGCCGGTTTATTGGCGCGGGTAATACGGACTAGAAGGTGTGATCAGGCTTACGCCGTGCGTTGCAGCATTATCTTTCCCTGCCAATAATTCTTCATCTACCGGAGCAAAAGCTGCCGGGAGGGCTGCCGGATTCAGCACCGAATTCGCCCACGCCGCTCGCCCCTGCGATGAAAAAACAAAGCGCCCGTAAGCCCGTTTGGTCGAGCTATTGACGCCATCCATATAAAATTTGCGATTGGCGGCGCGGAGATTGTTGATAATCCCGTTTTCCGTCGCCATTTTGCCATTGCCTGTTGTGGTCAGACCGCTGGCCCGTACAACACTGTCGGCCATAATGATGCCCTGCGGCCAAGGCGAATTATCGGCCATAATGATGCCATCGGCCATAATGATGCCGTCGGCCATAATGATGCCGTCGGCCATAATGATGCCATCGGCCATAATGATGCCGTCGGCCATAATGATGCCGTCGGCCATAATGATGCCGCTGTTGAAAACCGCGTGTTCCAGCAAATTGCCGTCGCTGTCACCAAAGTTCAATTCCAGGTCAGGCGCGAGCCCTGTCAGCGTGCGGTTGGGCAGCAGCAGGCTGTCGCCGCCGCCAGCCAGATTGGCATCCGGGCGGATGTTCTGCGCCAGCCGGACAGCGGCGTGCGCATTAACGAGTCCGGCTCCCTGCGAAAAGATGCTTTCGGCCACCGAATGCCAGCGCGCGCCGCTGCCTTGCAGTTGCTGCGCAGTGAAGATCAATAAGGCTTTGATCTGCTGCGGTGTCAGGCTGGGATTAGCCTGCAACATCAGCGCCGCAATGCCTGCCACGTGGGGCGTCGCAAACGAAGTCCCTGATAACTGGCAATAAACTTTCTTTTCGGCGGATGTCGAAGTACGCGCTACAACTTTGTCGGGAATGACCTTATCCAGCAACACCGACGTGTCTGACGTCGCAGTTGTAATAATCTGCGTTCCCGGTGCTACGACATCCGGTTTCACCAGACCGTCCACCAGCGTCGGGCCGCGCGAACTGTATTGCGCGATCACCATATCAGAGCGCCGCAGCGGATTCGGCGGCGTCATAATCGCGGGCGGTGTGTCGGTACTGCGCCAGGTGGGGATAGATTCTTCCGGGTTTTTAGCAGCGCCCACCGTAATCACCTTGGGATCGTTACCCGGACTGCCGATGCTGCCAAACACCGTCTGGTAAATCGGTTTGTGGTTGTCGTCGTAGCCGACGATGGAATCGTTGTGCCCGTAATTGCCCGCTGAACAAATTACGACGATGCCTGCGGCCACGGCTCGCTCTGCCGCCTGACAGAGCGGATCGGTGCGATAGCTTTGCAGCACGGGCGCGCTCAGACTGATATTCAACACCCGAATGTTGAATTGACTGCGCACGGCGATGGCATAATCAATTGCTTTGATCACGGCGCTGATGGTTCCCGTGCCGTCGTTCCTGAGGGCTCGCAGTGCGATCAACTGCGCATTGGGGGCAACGCCATCGAAGTCGCCATAATTGCCCGGATACCATTCCTGGCGATCTGCGCCCGTTTGTTTTGACGCCCAGCCGCTGCCTGCAATGATGCCTGCGACCGCTGTGCCGTGCCCGTAACCATCGGCGGGCGACGCGGTGTTTTCATCTATGAAATCACGGAAATGAACCAGGCGAGAGGTTCCATTTGACGCGACAAATTCTTTATTTGTTGCACTAACGGCGAGGCCGGAATCAATGACCGCGACTCCGATTCCTGCTCCGTCTACGGGCGCATACGTGGTGCCGTAGACGCTCTTGGTGTGCGCGCGCAGTGCGTTTACGCCCGTCAGAATTTTAGGCGCATCCATCGTTGCCATAACCTGACGATCCGGCGTGATTTGGCGCACTCTGGGGTCGCGCGCGATGGCTTCCAGCCGTGCGAACGGCACACTTGCCAGCACCGTATCGCCGCTGGCAAAGCGATGTTTGATGACCGCGCCTTTTAGTAGGGCAAAAGATGTAGTAGACAGTGGCGCAGTAAATTGAATGATGACATCTTGCGTGTCTTTGGAATGGCGACCAGTGGCTAATTGGGCCGCCAGATCAACCGGGATTTTTTCTTTCCAACTGGTGGTGGCCAGCGGCGTCGGATGCGTTGCAGACAGGGTGGAGGCTTGTGGATAAGTTCCTGGCGCGACCGTGAGGATAAGTAGTATGGAAGTCGCAAACCAGACTTGAAGCAGGGGGAAGTTACTTCTAATTTTCGACATTATTCCCTTTCATTTAGCCGTAAAGCACAATCCGCAAGGAGATTACTAAACCTTATCCTGTAGTAACGCCTTGTGATTGTTGGGACCGGCAGCCCTTGTGAAATTAACTGGGAGGTTAACGCTACGGCGGATCATGAGCGACTCACAGCAGTTGTGGGGATGAGACAACTACTTTCCGGCCTTGCACGCCAAGACTGCTCCTCGCTGACCCAACAAAACAACCAGCGAGGACAAACAAAGATCATGTACAAGCGCCTGAAAGCCTGTGAGAAGGTAAAACACAATTACCTGTGGCTTAGTACCAACTCTTAAACTGTGTTAATACTCCTCAGCTAATTACCCCAGCGGTAAAAGTTTGTCAATATTTTATTTAGCTGTGATAAAGCCGTTACAAGCCGCGAAATCCCACAAAAGCCGCCCGCAGTGACGCCTTTGTTGGAGTCCGGTAAATCGTACGAATCGGCTACGGTGTAACCTTTTTTCTGTCCGGTTCGTGAAGGAGGTGGCAAACGAAAATAACCACGGAGGCAGCAATGAAACAAGCGCAAATCGCAATTATCGGCGGCGGCATCGCTGGGTTGACAGCCGCCGCTTATTTGGCCCGCGCGGGGCAGGTCGTGACCGTGCTGGAAAAATCTCACGCCCTCGGCGGGCGCGCACGAACCGAAGAAAAGCAAGGCTTTGCCTTTAACCTGGGGCCGCATGCGTTGTATCGCAAAGCGCACGGTGCCGCGATTTTGCGCGAATTGGGCGTTGCCTATCACGGCACGAATCCAGGCACAGCGGGTGCGTATTTGCTGGATCACGGCCAAAAATACACGATGCCCGGTGGCGCGGTTTCGCTGTTGACGACCAGCTTTCTGCCGCTGCCCGCGAAAATGGAAGCGGCGCGGTTATTAGCAGGCATCGGTAACATCAATGCGGCGGCGTATGATCGGATGTCAGTTCGCGACTATCTGGCGCAAACCATTCAGCACCCGCGCGTGCGGCAATTGGTGCAAACGCTGTTTCGCGTGACGACCTATGCCCACGATCCTGACCGTCAAAGTGCCGGAGCCGCGCTGGCGCAATTGCAGGCCGGACTGGCCGACGGCGTGTTGTATTTGGATGGTGGTTGGCAAACGCTTGTGGAGGGACTACGTCAAGCGGCAGAGGACGCGGGTGCGCATCTCCAAACCGGCGCGAGCGTCAGCACCCTGACAAGGCAGGGACAGGTCTGGTTGCTGCACTGTGCCGACGGCAGGCAGTTGTCGGCGGCCTCTGTCCTGCTTGCGCTTGGGCCAGGTGAAGCGGCGGCCTTGCTGAAGGGACAGGGGAAAACGCTGCTTGACGAATGGGCCAGCGCCGCAATTCCGGTGCGCGTGGCGTGTCTGGACGTGGCGCTCGCGCGCTTGCCCCTGCTACACGGACGGTTTGCGCTGGGCGTGGAGCAGCCGCATTACTTTTCGGTGCATTCGGCCACTGCGAAAATCGCTCCTGACAACGGCGCGCTGATTCACGTAGCTAAATATTTGGGCACGGATGTATCCGCCGCGCACGATGTCGAGCAGGAATTAGAAGGCGTATTG
>JAXLQQ010000122.1:0-8081 GCA_046331525.1 Blastocatellia bacterium | reverse complement strand
AATTGAAGTTATCTTTTGTCTCAATAACTTCTGCTCCCACGGGCGTGTAGAACTTGCCAAACTCCAATGTCAGGCCGTGCCCGATGGGCGCGACGTAGCTGGCATAGGCTTGCAAAACATGCTTCGTCGCGTCGTTGCGGCTGGCATCGCTCACGGAGATGATGCGGTCTACGGTTTCGCCCAACCCCACATCCACGCGAAAGCCTAGAGGATGCTCGCGCGAGTTTTTCTTTTCCAGCGTGATTTTGGCGAGCTGCAAGCTGAATGCATTATGGCGTACATCAAAGGCGCGCCCCTGCGTGAACAAATCCACTTTGTTGTTGTTGTAACTGTAATAGCCGTCAACAATGCCGCTGACCTCAACCTCGCGTAAAAAACCGAGCAAGCCTTCCGTCTTCTTTACTTCGTCTTTCAAGGTAGCAACTTCTTTCTTGAGATCGTCCGATGATTGAGCGACGGTCGCAGTGTTGGGCGGTGTTAGTTTTTCTTCGAGCTGGCGCAAGCGTTCTTCGAGGGCAGCGATGGTCTTTAGCAGGTCTGCTGGTACGACCGCTTTTCCGGCAGTTTCTGTTTTTGCGTCATTGCTTGCGGCCACCGCCGGTAAGGGCTGCGCATGCGAGGGAAGTCCCCATAAAATCAAGGCGGCAAGCGTCAGCAGGCAGCTAAGCAAAGCCTGTTTCTTAGTCAAATTTGTCATGGATGGTAGTACCTTTCTCAAAATAAATTGCTGTGGTATCAGGGCGGGAACACACGGGCAAACGCCTGGTTCCGTTGCCCCCAGGAAAGGTGCTTAGGCTTTGTTGATAGGTATGATGGATTCGTGCCGAACGTTTTTGTTTTCCTCCGTAGAGGGTTCGGCTTATCGTGGAGTCACCGGCTGAATGCGTAGAAAAATAAACCGCGCCTCAGCAGATGCTCATTGGTGTGCTTAGTTTTGATGGATAGGTGCCGATCTTATGAACACCCTTACGGGGTTACAGAGGCGTCGGCTTTTTGTGTATCGTAATAACCTCTGCGCGTACGAATAATTGTTTTCTGCCCGTTGTCTTTCACCTTCACCTCTACCTTACGCCATTTGCCCTGCCGGGCTTCATTCGTGGGCAAATAGCCGAAACTGTATTGCTGGCGCAGCAGCAGCGCGATGCGATAGGTGGCGTCTTCAAGCTGCTTTTGCGAGGCCAGGAAAAAAGCGGCCCCGCCGGATTGCTGCGCGACGCCCTCAAGCAATTGTTGCGCGCCGAGGCGGCAGATGGGCCCGCAATTTATGCCGCTGAAATCAGCCGTGCCAATCGTGTAAATCTGCGGCTCAGATTCTTTCACCCGTCGCATTAACTGCCGCGCATCCACGCGCGAGTGATTGTCCACGCCATCGGAAATCACGAGTAGCGCGCGTTTGGGATGCCGCGCCTGCTCCAGTTTTTCCAAGCCCATTGCGATGGCATCCTGCAACGCGGTATGCCCTGCCGCACGCAGGGAAGAAATTTGGCGGACTAATTCATCGCCCGACGCAACATCCATCAGCAACTGCGGCTTGTCGCTGACGGAAATCAAAAAAAAATCATCCTCCGGGTGCGAAGCCTCCACAAACGACTGAAAAGCGGCGCGGGCTTCGGCCAGACGATGCTGCATGCTGCCGGAAATATCGAAGATCACGCCCACGCTGGCGGGCGCGTCAGTGGTGCGGAAATATTCAATCGTTTGCCGAATGCCGTCTTCATACACTTCAAAATGCTGCGGCTCCAATCCCGTCACCGGGCGGCCCTGCTGATCCAGCACGTTGACATTCAGGCTGACGACGTCGGTTTGCACGCGAATTTTGATGTCAGCGTCAGCGGTGGCATGACGGCTGCGCGCATTTGGTAACAGTGACGTTTCTTGCGCCCCTGCCACGCCTGCAAGCGAGAGAAAACCAGCCCACAGCAAAACCCGACAAAGTAAGTTGGCAGACATGAAATACATCCCTTCACTGCCCTTTTATCAAATGCCGTGCCGCACCGTTTACGGCTCGCCTTTTCCAGGAAAAGCGACCGCTGGTCATAAAATTTCCCCTTACTAATGGCAATTACCGGCAAATCTTTTGAGCAACAAGTTGAAATGTCTGTGGTCGTCAGCCAAAAGGTCGCCGCGGCACCGGGACAAAATGCCACAGCAGTGGGACAAAACATGACATCGGGACGGATTCAAAGGAGCAGGACGGAAGGAAGGTAAAAATGTGAATTTGTGCGGCTGATTATTTGACAACGCCGCGCTGTGAATTGGCGATGAATTCAATCAGATAATCCACTTCCGGGATGCCGGTCATCTCGGTGCGCAAGCGTTCGAGGGCTTGGGTGGTATTGAGTTTGGAGGTAAGCAGAATGTGAAAGGCGTGTTGGATATGACGAATCGCTTCATTACTGAAGCCTTGGCGGCGCAAACCAATTGTATTCGCGCCGTAACAACTGGCGTGATTGCCGACCGTGCGCGCATAGGGCAGCGCGTCTTTGACCACAACCGAAAAGCCGCCGATGAAAGCGTATTTGCCGACGCGACAAAATTGATGCACCGCGCTGTACGCCCCAATCGTTGCGTGATCAGCCACTTCGACGTGTCCGGCCAAGGTGCCAGCATTGGCAAACACGCAATGCGAACCGACGCGGCTGTCGTGTGCAACGTGGGCTTGTGCCATAAACAGATTATCGCTGCCGACCGAAGTCACGCCGCCGCCGCCTGCCGTGCCGCGATTCATTGTGACGTATTCGCGGATGATGTTGCGTTCGCCAATTACGAGCCGCGTTTGCTCGCCCGCGAATTTCAAATCCTGTGGCGGTTGCCCGATGGAAGCGAACGGAAAGATGCGCGTGCCGCTGCCGATTTCGCACGGGCCTTCAACAACCACGTGTCCCGCAATTTCGACCTCGTCGTGCAGCACGACATTCGCGCCAATCAAGGAATACGGGCCAACCGACACGTTGCTGCCGATTTCAGCGTCAGGATGAATGATGGCAGTGGGATGCAGCATGATTTGAGATTTGAGGTTTGAAATTGGAGAGCGGTGCACTGCTTTATGACGCTTTTGGTTTATCTGCGGTGACGGAAGTGATCACGGCTTCGCACACGACATTGCCGTCCACATACGCTTTGCCTTGCAATTTGCCATAACCGGAGCGGTATTTCAGCACGCTGACTTCCAACCGCAATTGATCGCCGGGCGTGACGGGTTTGCGAAAACGGGCCTCTTCAATGGCGGCAAAATACATCAGTTTGCTTTCCCGATCCGGCACTTCGCGAAAGAGCAGCAACGCCCCGGCCTGCGCCATCGCTTCGATAATCAACACGCCGGGCATGACGGGCGCGCCGGGGAAGTGACCTTGAAAAAACGGCTCGTTCATCGTGACGTTTTTGAGCGCGACGATGCGTTTGAGTGGTTCGATCTCCAGCACGCGATCAATTAACAAAAAGGGGTAACGGTGCGGGATTAGGGATTGGATTTCCAGGATGTCCATAAATATTCAGGCAATGGGACGAATGGGAGCAAGGGAAAAAAGGGGAATCAAATTACCTGGAACTCGCATCCCCCTTACTCCCATCAGTCCCATCAGCTCTCTCTTTCAAGTCTTATTTTTTCCAAACTCTTCACTCTTTCAAACAATTCCGGCAATTTGGCGATCAGCGCCTGCAATCGTCGCCATTTCATGTGATCCTGCACAGGCAGGCCGCCGACAATCTTGCCTGCTTCGACGCTTTTTGTGACGCCAGTGCGGGCGGTGACGACAGCACGGTCGCCAATGCTGATGTGTTGATTCGTACCGACCTGCCCGGCGATGATGACGTTACGACCTACTTTTGCGCCGCCGGAAAAACCAGTTAAGGCAGCAACGACTGTGTCTTCGCCGATGTCGCAGTTGTGACCGATTTGAATCAGGTTGTCGAACTTCGCGCCACGTCGAATGCGTGTTTCGCCGAAACCCGCACGGTCTACGCAACAGTTTGCGCCGATCTCGACATCGTCTTCCAGTACAACGCGCCCGACTTGCAGCAGCTTGAATTGGCGGCCTTGCTCGTCAGGCGTAAAGCTGAAACCATCGGCTCCCAGTACTACGCCACTATGCAACCGACAACGCGCACCGATTGCGGTATCGTCGTACACGGAAACATTTGCCAACAGCACGCTGTCATCGCCCACGGTGACGCGGTCACCAAGCACGACACCTGGATGCAGCGTCACACGATTCCCCACCACGCAATCGCGCCCAATCGTAACGCGCGGATGAATTGAGCAGTCTTCGCCGAGCCTTGAACCTGCGTCCATTTGCAAATCCGCGCTCACGCCGCGACTTTCGTACGGCTTGCCATAAAACACTTGAATGGCGCGGGCGAACGCCAGCTTGGCATCTTTGGCCACGAGGCGGGTGGTGGTTTGCAGCGCTTCGTGTTCGGCAAGTCTGGCCGGAAGAATAAGTGCCGACGCAACGAAGGAATCCATATGCTCCAGCCAATGACTTAATTTCGCCGGGTCGGCAATGAAGGTGACTTCGGTGGCGGTGGTTTCGCCAAGTGCGGCCACGCCAGTTACGGGACGAGTGCCATCGCCGCGCAGTTCAGTGCCAAGCAGGTTGGAAAGTTCAGCTAGAAGCATGCAAAAGAAGGCCGGATAAATAAAAGCAGCGAGCAATGCGTTTCTGACGTACTGCTCACTGCTTTTGGTGCGATAGTTACCGCATTTGTTTACTTCGCTGGCTTGGCAGGCGCGGCACCAGCAGGATTCGCTTTGTTGTATTCCTTAATGAAATCCGTCGTGATGTCCGTCGTCGGTTGCGCCCACAGCAGAAAGCCATTTTGTTGCGCGACAGCGGCATCCAGCACAATCACGATGCCTTTGGACGCGGCGTAAGCGGTCAGAGCTTTGCCGATTTTCTCGTAAATCGGTTGGCGCACTTCCGCTACACGTTTTTGTGCATCCGGTTCATAGTCTTCGATTTTGCGCTTGATGGTCTTTTCCAGTTCGGTGGCTTGTTCGACCCATTGGTCGCGAACTTGTTGCGTGACGGTGCCGCCTTTGGTCTGGATATTGTTTTTCAGGTCGTTGTATTTTGCCTGATCGGCTTCGATAGCCTTGCGGCGTGGTTCGAGTTCGTTCACGAGCGCGTCGAATTTAACTTTCAGTTCGCCGATTTCGCCGTCAAACGCGGCGGAATTGATGATAGCAATTTTTCCTTCGGCACCAGTGCCGCCCGCCGACGGGCTGGCCCGCAGGAGCCGCCGCACCACCTGCCGGACGCGGGGTTTGGGCCAGGGCAGCCATTGCCGATAAGCTCAGAAGGGTTAACAACAACAAAATCTTTTTCATATCGTCTCCTCAGGGCAAACCAACCTTGCGGGCTGGTTCATTTCAAGAAAGTAGTCCTTGTCTGCGAGCAAAGCAGCGATTCACACGTGGGGATGACGCCAGCCTTTGCCGCCTAAAAAATTTGCGGGCGAGTTAGGGCTTCGTCGGCTTTGTGCCGGGGGCACCTGCGGAGGGCGGAGCAGCGGCGGCGGCGGCCGGATTCGCCTTATTATAACTCGCAATAAAATCCTGCGTAATGTCGGCTTTCGGGTCCATATACACGATCATATTCGCATCTGCGACTTGCAGTGTGCTGAAGACAATCGTGATGCCTTTTTCGGCAACGTACTTGTTCAGATGATCCATAATTTTGTTGTACGCCGCGCCGGTCATCTCGCCTTCGCGTTTTTGCGCGAAGTCCTGATAATCTTCGAGTTTGCGTTGTCCTTCCTTACGTAGTTGTTCGATGTCATCCTGCAACTTGCGCGCCTGGGCAGGCGTCAGCTTAGAGCCGTTTTTATCCAGGTTTTCCTGTTTGGCATCAATGGACGATTTGATGGACTGCAATTCATTCTCTCGTGGCCCTAGCTCGGCCCCCAGTTTCTCGTAAACCGGTTTCAGTTCGTTGATAAATTCACGAAACGCTGCTGTGTTCACAAACGCTATCTTTGGTTTGGGCAGGTCAGCACTGGCAGCAGCCGGAGCTGCTGTTCCCGCTTTGGGCGCGGGGGTTTGGGGGAACGCCGCTGTTGCGAGCAGCAACAGCGCCGGGGCGAGTAACAAGTTCACTTTAGACTTCATAAACAAAAAATTCTCCCATCAGTAATATGCCAGCCACCTCTCAATCTGCCACGAGGCACAGGCCAAGAAATATCATCGGACTTTGCCAAGCATTTGTGAAGCAAAAGCGGGCGGAAAAGCCAGCTACGGGTAAAAATTCAGTGCGGGCAGTCAGTTGGGTATACGGCAAATATCTTGTTTGCCGCATACCCAACTGATCATTGAGCTAGAACGTCCGCCCTACGGCAAACCGAATCGCCGTGCGTCGCTCCAGATAGAGCGTTTTGGGATCAAACGGATCGGTGCGCGCGTTCGGGTTATACGCGAAGATCAACCGAAACGGCACGTTTAGCATCGGCACTTGCACGCGAATTTCCGCACCGAGCGAAGCGCGCAGATCGGAAAAGATGCGGTCGTTATTCTGCGACAGCCGAATGATGTCGTAGCTGCGCGAATCGCCCACAAGCGTCACAGGACGGAAGCCCGGCGGGGTACCGCCGCCCGGTTGTGCCGCATTCGCCAACTCTTCTGCCGTCGCCACGCGTCCGGACGGATTCAAAATCACATTGCTGGCGACCGTCTGGTTAAGATAATTCGAGACGGTTAACTGATCCGCCGAGAATTTGCGCAGATTGAAAACCGTACCAACATCCGCAAACGCGGCCACTGACAAGGCGCTGAAAATCGGCACGCGATATTCCAGGTTATAAACCAACGACGTATCACCGCCAATCGGCGTGAAGAACCCGTTCGGATAAACCGGATTCTTCGAGACATTACAAGTGGTCGAAGGTGATTCCGTGCAGCTTCCTTCCGGCGCTTCGTAGGTGTATTGCCGCAACACACTGTTGGCCACGTAGCCCGTCGGCGCGTCTACCAGTTTTGTGCTGTCGGTCGGGTCAGCCACTTTCGCCACCACGTTGCGCGTCGAAAGGAACGAATCAATCTTGGCGACGGGCGAAATCGAGCGAATGTTATAGCCGCGAATGTCGTATTCGCCGCCGAGGAAGAACCGTTCGTAAATCGGAATACCGCCAACAAACGCGAGCGAGTTGGAATCAAATCGCTTGCCAAACGCCATCGCGTGCTGGCCTAAAAAGCGCATGCCGATGACGTGCGGTTTTTCGCTGCGGCGATGGAAAACAGGAATGAAGTATTTGAAATCTACGGTCGGCGAAAAGACATTCACATCTCCGCCCAGAATGCCGCCAGACAACTGCATGTTGGCCTGAAAGCTCATCCCGCGCGTCGGATCAAGATAAGAGTTCAGCGTGTTGTACAAGAAGTAAGGCGAGATACGACTCGTCAAAATCTTCGGCTGCGAGAAGGTTACGGGGATGTCGTTCGTCGGGTCGGCATCTCGATTGACCTTTGGGTCTTGCGTCTTATTGGTGCTGAGCGTGTAGGAAAGCCCTAAACGAGCAAAGCGCGAGAGTTTCGGAAAGCGTTTTGCGCCAAAAACAAAGAACGGCGCGGAAAAGTTGATCGTTCCGCCCGCCGTGCTTTGCGAAAAGAGCGTGTCTGCATTCAGGCTCGACAAACCGAACAATGAAGATTGCAGCAACGCCGCATTGTTAAAGTAAAACCCGTTGCCGACGAATTGATATTTCTGCAAAAACAGGCTCACGCCCATGCTGATGTTTTTGCCGAGGAAGTAGGGTTCGGTAAAGCCAATGGAGAAAAGCTGCTGCCGGTTGCCGCCCTGCACGCTGACTTCGACAGTTTCGCCATAGCCGAGCAGGTTGTTTGTCGAATAGCTTAAGCCAAAGAAACTGCCATAAAAGCCCGACACGCCGCCGCTCAAGTTAATGGATTGCCGCCCGCGTTCTTTGACCTGCAAATCAATATCTACGGTCTGATCGCGGTCGTTTGTGCGCGTTGCAGCGTCCTTCTCTTTGATTTCCTCAAAGAGCCCCAATTGGTTTAGGCGTTGAATCGAAAAGTCCCAATAACGTTTGCTGTACGGGTCGCCTTCGTTAATCGCCACTTCACG
>JAXLQQ010000121.1:0-8202 GCA_046331525.1 Blastocatellia bacterium | reverse complement strand
CCAGCGCATATTGCGGCGTGCGTGGCGTTGCGGCATCAAAGGGGTAGGTGAACGAAATCGCCTTACTGAGCGGTTCGGCATCCCCTAACGCCGAACCTTTGATAATCGGAAACGTGCGCTCGGCGGTGGCTAAGGCTTGCGCGGCGGGGCTGTTGAAATACAGCCGCAGGCGCGGGTAATTGCCTTCCAGATACTCGAATACGTTTTGTACCTTATGCGCGACATCGCCTGTGCCATTGCCGTCCAAATCGTAGCCGTCGTAATCGCTCCAATAATTCTGCTGCCAGCGCGTGTTCGTGTAGCTGCCGACGAGTTGCAACGGGCTTAAGTTTTCGACAAAGTTATTGCCCGTGAATTCGTTGCCATCGGCGCTGCTGTAAATCTGCATCGCTATGTCGTTCTCGGCAATAACATTGTTATGGAAACGGCTTTTCCTGAGCGCCTCAAAGAACAGCCCGCAGGCGTTATCAATAATGAAATTGTCTTCGGCCACACAGTCTTCGCATTCTTGAAACAGGATGCCGAAGGAACTGAAGCCGCGATTATGAATGAACGAATTGCGTCGAAATTCGATGCGCCGGGAATACATAATCGCTGCGCCCGCGACGTTGTCGGAAAACAAATTGTCCTCGAATTTGTTGTCGTCCGAACTCATGTAATGCAAGCCGTAGCGCAGCTTCGTTACGCGATTGTGCTGGATAACATTGCCCGCACTGCTTTGAATGTACATCCCGTCGCGCGCTTCGGTGATGGTGTTACCGATGATCGTGTTGTCGGGCGAATTCCATAAATGCAGCCCCGCGCCTCGCGCTCCCACTTCGAGTTCGGCGCGTCCGCGAATGACATTGTTTTGTATCGTGTTGCCGCGCGATTTCAGCAGATAGATGCCGTAGAGAATGTCGCGCAATTCGTTCGCTTCGATGCGATTGAAACTGGATTTGAGCAAGAGGCCGGAATCTTCCTGCTGCAAATCGTTGCCGCAATGTTCGATGATGAAGCCTTTCATTGTGCAATGATCCGCAACCACAATCACGGCGCTGCCTTGCCCGATACCACGCACGATGGGGTTGCCAATGCCTTCCAGCGTGAGTGATTTTTCGAGCAGCAAATTTTCGTTGTACGTTCCAGCCTGCACCGTAATCGTATCGCCCGGTTGCGCGGCGTTGATGGCCGCCTGGATCGAAGTGAAACGTGCGTTCGCGGGCGCGACCGTTAATGTTTCTGCGTGTGCCGCGATTGCTAAAAACGAGAGGGCGAGAACAAAGAGGAGTTTTTCACCACAGAGACACAGAGGTTGCACAGCGGCGCGCAGAGAAAAACTCTCTGTGAACCTCTGTGCAACCTCAGTGTCTCTGTGGTGAAAAAAAACAACTACACCTCCGTATTTTTCCGCGAGAGGAAAATCGCCACTGCTAACAACAGACCAAACCCAATCAGCGAAACCGAAGCCATGTCGGGATAGCTGTTGACCGTGAAATTACCGACCTGTTGTGTGCCAAGTAGCGGCGGCGTGAAAGGAGCAACTTTGATGGGTGCTTGTGGATCAAGGTTATGGCCGTACATGTAGAGCCGATGATAGAAGCTCCAGAACGAATACAGTCCGAACCACGAGAACAGCACAAACACGTCCACCAGCTTCGACATCTTGCCCATCACGAGCGCGCGCAGCGCCAGAATCCCCAGCGCGCCAATCGCAAACGGCAACCAGACAAATTCGCTGAATTCGCTTTCGAGCAAGGGCCGCATACCGATGTAATGATTCAGCGCATTGACTTCGCGCAGGTCATCGCGCGCGGGCGTTTTCGCGCCTTCCAATTGATACGCATAAATCGTCAGGCGCAAACCGTCTGGGTATTGATTCGACGTGAACGTCATCCGCCAGAGCGGAAAAATAAAAGCAGGAAGCAAGACCAGCACCGCCAACAAAATCATCACCCGACTGCTGAGCGTCAGCGAATGCTCGAAGAACTCATATTCCTTGAGTAAAAAATTACTGAGCCACGACCGTGCTGCGGGCTTAGCCACAGTAATGGATTCTTGTGCGGTAGACATAGAAAACCTCAATTGTCATTTGTCAGTAATCACTGGTCATTTGTTTTCGCCTTCAGCGTGTGAACGTTGTCCAAAGGGAATGACAAATGACCAATGACCAGTGACAAACCAATTACTTCTTCACCATTGCGCCACCTGATGGCTTCACCAGCATGTAGCCTTGCATCTCCTGATGGAGTGCAGAACAGAAGTTGGTGCAGTAAAAGGGGAAGACGCCTGGTTTATCCGCTACAAATGTAATGGTTTTGGTTTCGCCAGGATCAACCACAATGTTTATGTTGTGTTCGTTGAGTCCGAAGCCGTGCAATTCATCTGTGGTTTGCTCAATGTTCGTGAGATGAATCGTGACTCTGTCGCCTTGATTCACTTCGAGTTTGAGCGGCTCAAAGCTGCTGCGAACAGCAATCATTTTCACCGTGACGTTATTGCCGCTGCGTTCGATCTTCGCGTCTTTGATGTCCCAAATGGCATTCGGATTTTTGTTTTCCTCTTTGGGATGCACTTCAATCGGCTTGATCTTGTCGGCCTTGATCATCTGCGAATAATGCGGCTCCGGTTCGGTGAAGGCATCATAAATGACCTTCATCTTCTCGCCGCCGATGTTAATGAGCTGCGAGCTTTCGGGCTGCGACGGGCCAACGTTCAAATGGCGTCCGTGCGATAGCTTGTTGAGCGCGACGAGGTATTTGCCATCAGGATTGACGGTGTCGCCTTCGGCAGCAACCAGGTGACCAATGTTGTAAGCAATCGGCACTTTGTCCGCGACTTCCCACGTGCCAAGTTTCCATTTGGCGACGGCGCTTTCGACGAAGAGGCTGGTGTAAGCAAAGCCCTGATTGTCGAATTGCGTATGCAGCGGGCCGAGGCCGACGTTGACTTCGGCTTCTTTCACGCTTTCATACTTCAGCACCGGAATGCCATCTTCTTCGCCCGCGAAATCTTTCGCCGCGATGGCCTTTTGCATCTTGTCAAAGCTGAATGCGGTCGTGATGGATTGCAGTTTGCCGCTGCCGATGAACCATTTGCCGTCGGGGCTGACGTCTACGCCGTGCGGGGATTTGCTGCACGGAATCAGATAAACGATGCCCGGCGTGGCTTTGGGATCAATGACTTTGACGCCACCCATTTCTTTGACTTTGCCTTCTTTGACAGCTTTTTCCGCTTCTTTCCAGTTCACAGCCGCAATGTAATCGCGGTCTTTTTGCGTTGAAGTGACTTCGAGTTTGCCGGTCGCGCGTTCGGAGTTGTAGCAAGTCCAGAACGCCCAGCCTTCGCTCACTTGTTTGCCCGCATCGCCGAGATCGAAGTTGAACGGCGGCATCAGAATTTGCCAGCCAACGCTCATTTCGCCCGATTGCGGATTTACCGCGACACCTGAAACGATCCCATTGTATTTTGTGCCGTAGTCTTCCAGCGGCTCAACTCTTCCTTTCGGCAGCGGCACCGAGAAACGCGAAGCCGCTAACACATACTCCGTGTTCGGCGTCACAAACGCGCCGCCGTGCAAGCCGGAAATGTTCGGAATCGGGCCGAGGATTTGCTTGACTTTGAAATCGCGCAGATCAATTCGCGCCACGCGGTTGTTGGCGTTGTCGTTGACGAACATCCAACGCCCATCGTAATCGCCTTTGGTTTCGCTGGCGGATGGATGGTGAACATCGCCCCACGTAAAGCCGCCCATCATTTTTTTGGAATCTTCGTCAAAGCCCCAGCCCGTTGCCGGGTAGGGGGCAAAAACTGGAATGGTTGCGATATGCCGCATTGAGGGAACGCCTGCTACATAGACATTGCCGGAATGTCCGCCGGAATAAAATAAATAATATTCATCTAGTGCGCCGGGTGCGACGTACGTTGCGCCTGCTGCCGTACCGTCGGCAGCCGCCCCGGCTGTCGGTGAATTCCCCTCGCCACAGCTCACCAGACCGAACGTGGCGAAGGCGAGTAATGCGATCCCACCGCCGAACCACTTCCAATTCGCTTTTCTTACGTGTGAAAACAGGTGTTTCATGTTTGTCCTCCTTTCCAAGGACACTGGGGTTATGAGCCTGCCATACTTGCGAAGGCTATGCTGGTTGATGGATTACTTGTTCGGGCGATTGTCGTAGGCATATTTCAGATACCCGATGACCTTTTGCTTTTCATCGTCTGTCAGCTTGATCTTGCTGGTGAGAACCATCTGCATTGTTCCGGTGGGATTTTTCAGAAAGTTCTCCAAAGATGTGCCAAAGCGTTTTTGGACATCGGTGTATGCCTCGGCCAAATCCGGCCCGGACTTGTTCTGTGATTCAATGCCGAAGGTGCTAATTGTGTGACATTCATTGCAGCCCTTTCCCAGGAAGAATGCCTTCGCCTCGGCGGCTTCAGAACCACCACAACCGATCATCGCTGCGCCTGCCGCGATGGTAAGTGCCAGTAGGAAGAGTTTGGTGAGCCGATTGACTCGTGTGGGAGTTAGCATGAGAAATCTTCTATTCATGATGACCTTTCTATTTATGACTCCGAGAGAGGGAAATTCAGCACCGACGAAATTAACTTCCCGTTTGGGCAAGCCCTGTGCCGCTCAGAATCTGCCTGTGTTGCGCCCAAAACGGGGATTTTCTCGCAATTCCTGTGCAAAACTTCACGCCGCCTCGATAAATTGCCGTTCGGCAGCGAGGGCTTTGGGAAACAAAATGTTATTTTCGAGATGAATGTGTTGGTGTAAATCCGCTTCCAGTTCAATGAATGCCTGATATAACGCCTGATAACTCATACAGGCTTCTGGCGGCACGGTGTACTGCTGTGCAGTTTCGCGCATTTCCTTGAGCAAATCGCCCGCCGTGTCGTGTTCGATGCTCATCATTCGAATCGGATTCTGTACTGTACCGAAACACGAGAGTGGTACCGCGCCTTGATTGTTCAGCGCTGCTTCCAGCTTTGTCAGGAACGGGAAAAGCACGTTCTCTTCCTTCATCAAATGAGGTTCTAATTCTTCTTTTAAGCTCAGGAAGAGAAGTTTCAGTTGTAATAATTCAGGGTGTTGATTGCCATGTACCGCCGCGACTTTGTGCATCAGCTTTTCCAGGCGCGGCAGCTCTTCTTTGGTATAGGTATGATGTTTTTGGACGATGTATTCAATCAGTGTCGTCATCGTCGCGGCTTGCCAATCTTGAAACTCATCGGCGGCAAGATAGGTTTGCTCGGCTTGCGCTAATGAAGCGGTGACTTGCTCCACCGGCACTTTCGCTTTAACACAGGCATCAGCCAGCGTGCGACTGCCGCCACAGCAATAATCAATGCCCAGCTTCTCAAAAACACGAGTTGCGCCGGGCAACGTGACAGCTAATTCTCGAACAGTGGTTGCAACATTGATATCCATTGCAAAGACTCCTTTCAAAACTTTCAAAATAAGACCGAGTGTTAGTGTAGGAAGGGAATAGGTGGCTGGCTGTGACTTAAGTCATCAATCTGAAAAATATTTTCGTGCATCTTGCAACGTTCACCTAGCAGCGCGATGATAGCAGCAATGACAACCGACAAAGTGGCAGCCTTGCGCCGCACGATTCTGTTTGGTGAATTGAGCGATGCGGAATTAAAAGCCCTGTCTGATCGTGCAGTAGAGCGGCGACTGGCCAAGGGTGAAGTGTTATTTATGGCTGGCGATGAGGCGGCGGGGTTGTTTGTAATTGCCGAAGGGGCCGTGCGCGCCTACCGCGAGGGCCTGGATGGACGCGAGCAGGTAATTCACGTCGAACGCGCGGGCGCCACGATTGCCGAACTGCCGGTCTTTGATGATCGCCCTTATCCTTCGACGGTGGCGGCGGAGGAAGAATCGCTGGTGCTGTTCATTGATCGACGCGATGTCAGGCGATTGTGCCTAGAGCATCCAAACATTGCCCTGGCAGCGCTGAAGCTCCTGGCGGAACGCCTACGCCGCTGCGCCGAACTCGTCGAGGCGTTATCGTTGCGGGAAGTAGATCAACGTCTTGCCCATTGGCTGCTTGGTGAAGTACGGCGACGCGGCACACGCAATCAGGACGGCATTCAAGTCACGCTCGCCCTCACCAATCAACAAATCGCTGCCCGTATCGGCTCCGTGCGCGAAGTCGTTTCCAGAGCTTTCACGCGCTTACAAAACAACGGCTTGATTGTGGTGGATGGGCGATCCGTTCTAATTCCAAACGAAGAGGCGCTGGAGATTTATGCCGATGGCAGTTCGTGAGCGGCAAGCTGCGCTTCAATTTCCGCCAAAGCGCGTTCGAGCATTTGCTGATGGGCGGCAGAGCGCACGCGAGTAAGCTGTTCCAGCAAATGGCTGCGTGAAAGTTGCAAGGCCGCGACCTTGTCTCTCCGCTCAATTTCTGCCGCTGATAATTTGGGCGTAGCGGCAGTCAGCTTGCGCGCTTCGGCCTCTGCCATCTGATCTTCGACCGATTTGCTTTCCCAACCACGAGCCATAACAAATGCACCCTGAGCGTACGCCTGTCGTGCCTACCAATAGAAACTATTCCGTTCGCTGCAAAACCGGGACGTCGCTCTTGAGTTCCAACAAATCCCACAGGTTCCCGTATAAATCTTCAAAAACTGCCACCCAGCCGTAGGGCGCTTGTTTTGGTTCGCGTACAAACTTGATCCCTTTTGCCAGCATGGCATTGTAATCGCGCCAGAAATTATCTGTGTTAAGAAATAAAAACACGCGCCCGCCCGTTTGATTCCCAATAAACGCTTCCTGCTCTGGTTTGGAGGCTCTGGCCAGTAACAAAGTGGTTCCCGTTGCCCCAGGCGGTGCAACTACCACCCAGCGTTTATCTTGTTCTGGCTGATAAGTGTCTTCGACCAGCGTGAAGGAAAGCTTTTGAGTGTAAAACGCGATGGCTTCATCGTAATCTCTGACGACCAACGCGATGTGGACGATGGATTGTTTCATTGCCTTGCTCTCTTCCGCGCTACATTTTCAGCACCTTCACTAAAAAGCCCCATTTGTCGGCAATTTCTTCAATGATCTTTGCTGTTGGCTTGCCCGCGCCGTGTCCGGCTTTAGTTTCGATACGGATCAGAATTGGGTTATTCCCGGCCTGTGCTTCCTGCATCGTTGCGGCGAATTTGAAGCTGTGCGCGGGCACTACGCGATCATCGTGATCGGCAGTTGTGATGAGCGTCGGCGGATACGCCGTGTCGGGCTTGATGTTATGCAGCGGCGAATATTTGTATAACGCTTTGAATTCTTCGGCGTTTTCCGAAGAGCCATAATCCGAAGTCCACGCCCAGCCAATCGTAAATTTTTGAAAACGCAACATATCCATTACGCCGACCGCAGGCAGCGCCGCGCCAAACAGATCAGGCCGCTGCGTCATACACGCGCCGACGAGCAGTCCGCCGTTTGAGCCGCCGCCAATTGCCAGCTTCGGCGTCGAAGTGTATTTGTTGGCGATCAACCATTCCGCTGCAGCAATGAAATCATCGAAGACGTTTTGTTTTTTCAGCTTCGTTCCTGCCTCGTGCCACGCTTCACCGTATTCGCCGCCGCCGCGCAAATTCGGCTGCGCAAACACGCCCCCCATTTCCATCCACACCAGATTGGAAATCGAAAACGCAGGTGTCAGCGACACATTGAATCCGCCGTACGCATAAAGATATGTTGGATTGTTGCCATCCAGCTTCAAGCCCTTTTTGTGCGTGATGAACATCGGAACTTTCGTGCCGTCTTTACTCGTGTAAAAGACTTGTTTCGTTTCGTAATCCTGCGGTTTGAAATCCACTTTCGGCGCTCGCCACACTGTGCTTTTGCCCGTCGGCAGATCGTAGCGATACACGGTCGTCGGCGTCGTAAATCCGGTGAACAGATAAAACGTTTCCTTGTCCTTACGTTTGCCGCCAAAGCCCTGCACCGTACCGATGCCCGGCAATTCGACTTCACGCACGAGTTTGCCGCGTTGATCGAAGACTTTGATATCCGACCGCGCATCTTTCAGATACGGCACAATGAATTGATCGTTGATGAAGCCGACGCCGCTTTCGCCGTCAATTGTGTCGGCAGATTCAGCGACCAGTTCTTTCCAGCTCGCGCGCTCTGGTTTCGCTGTGTCGATGGCAATGACGCGCCCACGCGGTGCCTTCAAATCCGTGCGGAAGTAAAACACCCCACCATCATTGCCAATGAAGCTGTAGGCC
>JAXLQQ010000120.1:0-8464 GCA_046331525.1 Blastocatellia bacterium | reverse complement strand
TGACCAGCGAAAAACAGCCCGATGCCTGGACAACGTGGGAATGGCGGTGGAACCCCGCGCAACCGGGCGAGCACACACTTACTGCGCGCGTGTTGGATGCCGCAGGCATCCGGCAAAACGAAAACAATGGCAGCCCCTTCCCTTCCGGCTCAACCGGCTTGCATCGCGTTCTCTTAAGCGTCTAGGTCAGCTTTTTGAACAGGCCAGAGAGGAAACATTCAATGAAAGTTTCCTCCCTGGCCTTTGCTTTTTCGGACGTCAAAAATAGGGAGCGTGATTGTCTTGCCTAAAACAGCCTAAGACTGCAATTAAGGCGCAATCGTGAGGCTGAAATCGCGCGTGGTTTGCAGCCCACTTTGCAAATCCCATACGCGAATGGCGATGCCCTTCGTACCTGCCTGTTGCGGGATGCCGCTGATTGTTCCCGTAGCAGAATTCAACGTGAGCCCCGTGGGCAAATAGCCCGCCACAACAGCCCAGTAATAAGTCCCGCGCCCGCCACCTACAACCAGCGGTTGCGAATAGCTTACGCCAACTCGTCCACTGGCCAGCGCCGTCGTAGTGATTTGCAGCCCGGTGGTCGCAGGTGTGCTGGCGGGGGCAATCGTGATCGTCAATGACTGTGTCACGATGCCCGGCGTGGGCTGGGCATCTGTCAATTGCACCGTAAAGCTGGCGGTGCCCGATCCCGTTGGCGTGCCGCTGATTGCGCCTGTTTGCGCATTTAGGGAAAGCCCGGCGGGCAATGCGCCTGCGACCAGCCTCCAGACATACGGCGCGGTTCCGCCGCTGGCGGTAAGCGTTGCAGCGTAGGCAACGCCCGACGTGCCATTCGGGAAAGCTGTAGTCGAGATCGTCAACTGTATCGGAGCAGGCGTAGGAGTTGTGGCCGTGCCCTGTTCATAGGCACCGAGGTCAAGCGACTGATCTTTCGCTCTGGCTTCGCTGGCTTGATGTTTGCGGTATTGCCGCGTGACATCGTTGGCCAGCATCGCTGCCGGGCTGAGCGCGCCACCCGCATTAATCGCGGCGGAACCAGCGGCCAGGCGGTAATCCTGCCCTGCCTCGTTTACGAAGCCGGGCGAAGTGCCGAGGATCGAAGTGCCATCATTCACGACGCTGCCCGCCGGAGGGTTATTGAAGGAAACAACCCAGCCGGGCTTAACCCAGTTACGGCTTAACTGCACGGTTCCCGTGTTGTCCAGAAAGGATTGCGTGTCGCCGCCCGCGACGGTGTAAAAAATATTATTGCGGGCGTCGCAGCGTTCGTCATTCGTCGAGATGCGAAAGTAGGTCGTGCGGTCGGTGCGTTTGGAAATCACCGTGTTCTCGTAAAAATACAGCGTGCCCTTGCGATAATCCGCCGTATTAGCGCTGTCGCCGCCGTAATGCACGATCTGACGATTGCCGTCGCCGTCGGGTTCGATCAGGATGTTGCCGTACACAAATGCTTCGTGATAGCGCGGGTCGCCCAGAATCACGGCACAGCCGCCCGCATCCACCAAATCCATTTCGCGGTTGCCGCCTTCAATCCAGTTATAGCGCACGATCAAACCGGACGAACGATCTTTCAAATTGCTGCCCTGCGCTCCAGCCCGTAATGGCCCCAGCCGATTGTTCTGGAACGTAATGCCTTGCGCTTCGGTGTAGACGTTGTGCTGGTACGGACTGTCTACGATGCCGTTGCTGTGAATGTAGCAGCCGTCCACCAGCACGTTGCGCGACAACACCGTGTCGCTGGAAGAGGCAAATAACCCGTTGCCGCTATCGCTCAAAACGCAATTGCGGATTGTGATGTTATCGCCCTTTTCCAGCAAAATCGCAGCGGCATTATCGGTATAATTCTCGACATTGCCCTTCGAGGAAATGAAGGTGTAAGGCGAACGCGCGCTGCGCACATCCAGATTTTCCACGACAATGTATTGTGGCATCATATCTGCCGGAATACTGGAACCGCCGATTTTGATCAGCCCGCGCGATTCGTTCCAATAATTCAGCGCCGTCCGCGTCGTTGCACCATTGCCATCAATGATCGGCAGTTCGCCGTTCGGCCCCGGTACACCTCGCACGGTGATGGGCGCATTCGGTTGCCCTTGCCGATTGATAATCCATTTTTCTTTGTAGGCCGCCGCTCGCCAATAAATCAACACCGTGTCGCCCGCCTGCAACGATTCCCAGGGCACCGCGCCGATTTTTGCATACGCCTTGCCATCGCCCACTTCATACGTTGTGGCCTGAGCGGCGTAAGTGATAGTTAAAATTGAGGTTGTTAGAAAAAGAAATTGTACAAGTAGTTTAGATACACGTAGACACACGTCGGGGGATTCCTTTCATACGGGAAAAATTGATATTGAGGTGAGAGGGTTATGGGGATTGCCAGCACCGCTAATCAATGTTCAAGCTGGCTAAACACATCATAGACAGGCCGCGCCGCGTTGTCTACGATTCTAATATTCGATTCTTTTAAGAATGGGGGTTGAGGAAAAGGAATGCTGTAAAGGCGGGAAGCTACGAGAGTCAGCCCGCCTGTCCTCCTGCGGGACTAACCCCATTTTGCAGGACAGGCGAGCTACCAAAGGTTTCTCTTGAGGGCTTATTTTTTTGGCCCCACCGTTCGCACCTGGATTTCCGTGCCGGGATCAAGGATCAAGTCCTTGCCTTGAATGTAAACCGAACCCGCCCCGACAGTTGCGCCGAGGATTGCACCAATGGCCGCGCCTTTGCCGCCGCCGCCAATCGCGCCGATAATTGCACCAATCGCGGCACCGCCCGCACTGCGGATAGTAGTGTCCTTCGTCGTGTCGCCGGATTGGACGTTGCCTTCTTCATCAATGGTTTTGACCTTTTCGTTGGCGTAGACCCGTTCGACCTGCGCGCGAAAATCAGACGCGGTGCCGTCTTTAAAAACAATGCGATCAAATTCCAACGCGAGTTCTGTTTGGCCCGTCAGTTTGCCAGAGCGTTTGAGTTTTGCGATATGGCCTTCAATCGTCGCACCTTCAAATTCCAGCGGTTCAACAAGGAAAGCGGTAAATTTATCGCCTTCCTGATTCGTCTTCGTACTGATAGGCGTATCGAGCCGTAAGCGCACTGACGTATCCGGTGGAATGACGAAGCGGGATTTGCCCGTTGTGCGCGGTTTGTTAGTATTCTTTTGCGGTTCGACATTGGCGGCGATGACAGGCGGTTTGGCATTCAAATTCGCGGGCATCTTTTCATTTTTCTCACGCCCGATGTACCCGTCGTTGTAGCCAATTTCGTAGCCCCCTTTGAAACCACGCTGGTACTCAGCTAAATCGCCGTAACTTTTTTCATAGCCGCGATTGGCATCCTGATAAATCGTCGAGCGCTGATAATCCTTCGCCGCATTCGCGTTGTAATCGGATTTACCCGTCACATAGCCTTCGTTATAGCCCGCGACATAACCATATTCGACCGCATTGCCCGGCGTAAAAATGGGCAATGTCGTCGTGGGCGCAGGCGGAGCGGGTTTGACCGCAGGCCGTTTGGCAACCGGTTTTTTGCGCGCTTTTTGCGCCGCTGCCGGAAACAACAAAAACCCAGAGACTACAAGAAATGAGAGAACTCCATTTTTTACCAAGCTCGTGGATTGATTCATAGCACCTTACCTCAATTGGAAATTGATAACGCCGTCAGAAGGGGAGAAGACGGCCACCAGCATACTGTGGCGCGCGGGTGGATGCAAATTGTCCGTGAACAGTTGTCAGTCGTCCGTGGTTTCGAGTTACACCCAAACTGAGATACCGATTACAAACAACGGACAACTAACATACATGTAAGAGACCTAACAACCTGTTCACCGGGCCGACGAAGGAGGCTCTGGTGGAATGTGTGTTCGGTATTCTTAAGATTTCTTCCCGTCTGTTATTGGAATAAGACTGAGAAAGTAGTTTCGGATTTACCTTCCCTAAATTAGGCCGCCCCGCAAAGCGGCGTCGAATCGAATGAATTGTCAGACTGCATTTCTGCTCCAACCCACCGCGACACTGCCACCATGAGACCAAAGCCTAATAACGGCCCTGCGCCATAGCCTATTAGTGGCGCAGGCGTTAAACCCGCCAGTGAGCACGCGAACAGAACTGTGTAATAAGCAGCTACGGCGGATAGCCAGGAAGCCCCTCTGAAAGAGCCTAGTATGAGCGCCAACACCAGCGTGATGGCACTTATGCTAACGGCGAGGCCAGCGAGCAGTGAGTGACCAAATGCCAGTGCAAAAACACCCTCAACGTATGGAACAGGCATAAGGATATCCGGCTGAGAGAATGCCCACAACGTGGCCAAAGCAATAGTCACCAAAGTGATGACTGACCTAAACCGATCCGTGCGGTATCGCACGAAATTTACTATTGATCCGGCCAGCAGCCCCAGCACCTGAGAAGCGTCTGGTTGAGCAGCCAGTAATATACTGACGCCACAGACCGCGACGAAGGCAACTAAGTCGCAATTGTCTCTCTTGCGGACATAAACCGCGCAGGCCGCGAGGAATGATGGCAACAATAGAGGTGCGAGATAGAGATTCAAGGGTCCCAGTGAAACCCAGCGACTGGGGCCTGGCGAGTGACGAAGTAGCGGCATTGTGGCACCAATCAGAGTTAGAAGAATGATGGCAAAGGCTGGGGCGGGCACACGAGCCAAGCGGATTAATCGGTACCCCCCTATTGCAATCACGCAGGCTAAGCAGATCACCAGCAGATGAATCAGCCATACGTTTCTGCCTGCTGCGCCCAAAACGAGGACAGCAAAGCTGGCGACAACTGGCAAAACTGCTATTAAAAACAAAGGTGAAAGCGAAGGATTCATAGGAATTACCGAACATTAGTTTAAAGGCAATCGCAACCGTGCCACGCATCCTGTCCCAGTTGTTTTGTTTTCCAGCATCAGGCTGCCGCCGTGCGCTTCAGCGATGTTACGGCTCAGTACCAAGCCAATGCCGGAGCCTTTGGGTTTAGTAGTGAAGAAGGGGACGAATAAATTCTTGGTGCCGGAAAGGCCGGGGCCATTGTCTTCGACAAAAATTTCTAGTTGTGTGTTTCTTGTCCAGGCGACGTGTACTTCGCCGCCGCCATTTTCCAGCACGGCGTCTACGGCATTGCGAATCAGATTGATGAGCAATTGTTCGAGTTGGTCGCCATCAGCCTGCATCGCCAGTTCCGGCCCCGGCGACAGCGTGACGTGCAAGCGGGTTTCCAATGCAGCGACGCGGCGAATGAGCGTGCTGATTTCGACCGCTCGCAGTTTCGGCGGTGGCAACTTCGCAAGCTGTGCATAGGCGGTCATAAAGCGATTCAGCGATTCAGCGCGCGAGGCAATCACGTCCAAGCCGCGTTGCACGTCGGTTTCCCAATCGTCCGGGCGCGGCGTGCGACTCAGAAGTAAACCGAGGCTACCGGCAATAGATTTAATTGGCGTCAGCGAGTTATTCAGTTCGTGCCCCAGCACGCGCACGATGCGTTGCCAAGCCTGGCGTTCCTCTTCGCGCAAGGCTTGGCTAAGATCGGATATCACCAGCAAATCGTGCGACATTCCGGCCTGCCGAATCTGCCCGTGACGCACCCCGAATTTGCCCACGCCCCCAGGAAAGCTGAGTTGTTGAGTTTGCAAACCGGGCGTTTGCAAGGCTTCGAGCAATCCCAGTTGCGCGGCGTTTTGTCCCATCAATCGCTCTGACGGACGCCCCAGCAACTTTTCGCCCGCACGATTCACAAGGCGCAATTTCTGCTCGCCATCGAAGGCAAACACCGCAACTTCGATTTCCGCCATTATTGCCCGCAGCAACGAAGTCGCTTCCAACGCGCCCATCTTCTGCTCGCGCAAGGTTTCGCTGAGCGCGTTGACCTCAATCAATAATTCTCCGAGCGCGTCATCGTGCGAAGCGCCGCGCGCCCGAATCGAAAAATCCTCCTCGTGCAAGGCTGCCAGCAAATTGGAAATCGTTTGCAGCGGGCGCACCACACGCTCACGCAAAGCCAGCACAAAGCCCAACCAACACCCCACAACCAACAGCGTCAACGTCCATTGTACTTTCGGAGAATACGGCTCCAGCCATAACAGACACAGGGCGATCACGACGGCGGGCAACCCAGCGCATAAGGCCATCAGCATGACAATTTGATCGTGATAAACGCGGCGTCTTCTGTGGGAATGATAACGTTGACGGGCTTTCTGAACAGGTAGGTTCATGCGCTCATCGGCAGGCTTGGCGGATAGCTTTTTGTTAGCGCGCTCCATGGCTGGCATCAAAGCCCGTATTTTTCCAGGCGGCGATAGAGTGCACTACGGCTCAGGCCCAGCGCCTCTGCCGCGCGGCTGACGTTGCCATCACAGCGCGCCAGCGACTTTTTAATCAACAATGCTTCCACTTCTTCCAGGCTTAAATCCTCCAGACTTGAAGAACTCTCGGCGCTCGTGCGCAGGCCCAGGTCAGCTGCGCGAATTGCCGTGCCGCTCGTCATTAACACCGCGCGTTCAATCGTATGCTCCAACCTCGCGAACATTGCCCGGCCAGTCATATTTCAGCATCTGCAATGCACCTGCATCAAAGCCATCTACGTTTTTGCGATAGCGCTGAATTTGTTGCCAGAGGAAATGACGGGCGAGCGGCGCAATATCTTCGCGGCGTTCGCGCAAGGGTGGCAAGTGAATTTCAATCGTGTTCAGCCGAAAAAGCAGGTCACGGCGGAAGTGTCCCGCGTCAACTTCCTTTTTGAGTTCGGCATTCGTCGCTGAGATAATGCGCGCGTTGACCTTGCGCGTTTTGGAAGAACCGACACGCTCAAACTCGCCGGTTTCCAGCACGCGCAGCATTTTCGGCTGCTGCGACAGCGGCACGTTAGCAATTTCATCCAGAAACAATGTCCCGCCGTCCGCCAATTCAAAGCGCCCAACACGGTCTGTTTTCGCGTCCGTAAACGCGCCTTTGACGTGGCCAAACAATTCGCTTTCAAATACGCCCTCTGACAAGCCGCCGATGTTGACCGTCACAAGCGGCTTATGTGCGCGATTGGAAGCGATGTGCAGCGCGCGTGCCACGACGCCTTTACCCGTGCCGTTTTCGCCTGTAATCAAAACGTTCGCATCCGACGGCGCAACGCGCGCGATCATTTCCAGCACGGGTTGCATCGCAGGCGCTTCGGCAATCATCGTTGGCCCGCGTTCAGCTCGCAGCATTTCATTTTCCGCCGCGAGCCGTTGCCCCTGCCTGAGCGCGCGGCTTAACTCTGCCTGTGTTTTCAGAATGGAAAGCAGACGCGCATTTTCCCAGGGCTTTTGGATAAAATCGCGCGCGCCGCGTCGCATCGCTTCGACAGCTACGTCAACACTGCCCCACGCGGTCATTACAACGATAGGCAAAGAACTATCGAGTTCTGTCATCTTCGACATCAACTCCAACCCTTCTTTGCCCGAAGTCGTGTCGCGCGCATAATTCAAATCAATCAGCGCCACATCAAATTCCTGCTCGGCCACGAGCGTCATCACTTTGGCGGGCGAAGCCGCGTCTTCGATCTTCCATCCTTCGGCCTTGAGCAACAAGCGCAATGCCGCCAGCACATCCGGCTGGTCATCAGCAATTAAAACTTTGAGAGAAGCAGAATTCATAGGATTTAGGATTTAGGATTTAGGATTTAGGGCGATAGAAACGAATTAACGAGAGTGACTATATCCCAAATCCTAAATCCTCCCGCATGGCCATCAATCATTCACAACCCAGCCGTCTGCCAGCTTAATAATCCGATTGCTGTATTCGGCATTCGCTTCCGAATGTGTCACTTGAATAATCGTAGTGCCTTGCTGATTGAGCTTTTTAAAAAGCTCCATAATTTCTTTGCCCTGCGCTGAATGTAAATTACCGGTCGGCTCATCAGCCAGAATCAGTTTGGGGCTGGCAATCACAGCACGCGCAACGCCTACCAATTGCTGCTGTCCGCCGGAAAGCTGCGTCGGATACAAATCCTTTTTGCCCACAATACCAAAGCGGTCGAGCGTATCGCCAACAATGGCTTCGCGGTCAGATTTTTTGTAGTTGCGATAGGACAGGGGCACTTCCAGATTTTCGTACACGGTCATGTGATCAAGCAAATGATAGCTCTGAAACACGAAACCGATTTGTGCGTTACGCAAGGCTGCGCGGTCTTTGGGTTTGAGCTTATGTACGGCCTGATCGAAGAAATAGTATTCGCCCAGCCACGCATTATCGTGCATCCCCAGAATATGCAGCAACGTAGATTTGCCCGCCCCCGACGGCCCCATAATCGAAATAAAATCGCCCTCTTCGATCTCAGCGCTAATGCGTCTGAGCACCCAGGTTTTGGTCGGGCCGTGTTCGTAATAGCGTTCGATATTGCGTAAGGTAATCATAATGAAATAGCTGCAGTACGCGCGAGCATCAGGGGGCTGAACTTCGGTCAGGCGATACGCGCTACAAGGCTCAGGTCGCTGGCGCTCG
>JAXLQQ010000119.1:0-8517 GCA_046331525.1 Blastocatellia bacterium | reverse complement strand
AAACAACGCCGCGACAGCATCGAACAATACACCAAAGCCGGGCGCCAGGAACTTGCCGACAAAGAAGCCGCCGAGATGAAAATCATCCAGGAATATTTACCTGCCGCCTTGGACGAAGCCGCCATCGGTGAAATCGTCGCGGGCGTCATTGCCGAAACCGGCGCGTCATCGCCCGCCCAAATGGGTGTCGTGATGAAAGCGACGATGGCTAAACTGGCTGGGCAAACGGTAGACGGCAAAGTTGTCAGCGCGATTGTGAAAGCGAAACTGGGCAGTTAGTTTTTGGCTTTGGGTTTTAGCGAAAACTAAAGACCTAAGACCCAAGCCCAACCAAGATTCTCCGCGAACCATCTAACACCTTGTTTCGTAATGGAGGGCGTCAGCCGAAGCCCCTACAATATTTCATCGGCTTTCGTCGAGGAGGAAATTATGTTCAGTTCTTTGTTTTCCATTGCCGCCATCATTCTGGATATTTTCGCCATCTCGGACGTGATGAATTCGTCCCGCGATCTGGCGACGAAAATCGTTTTGATTGCCTTAATTCTGCTCATTCCATTTGTGGGCGCAGGACTCTATCTGTTTGCGTTCCGTGACAAAGGGTATTCGTAAGCGGGGAGGTAAAAGATGGACTGGACAACCCTCAGTGTAGCAATGGGATCAGCTTGGCTGTCGGGCATTAACTTATACGCTACCGTAGCCACATTAGGGCTGCTGCAAAAATTTGGCTGGGTAAAACTGCCCGGCGAATTGGGCGTGTTGAGCAATACCTGGGTTTTGGGTGTTGCAGGCGTGATGTATGCCGTCGAGTTTTTCGCCGACAAAATTCCTGCCGTAGATTCCGCCTGGGATGCGGTTCACACCTTCATCCGCGTGCCTGCCGGAGCAATTCTGGCGGCGACAGCATTTGCCGATTTTGATCCGACAGTAAAAACCATCGCGATGATTGTCGGCGGCGGTGTTGCCCTTGGTTCGCACGGATTGAAAGCCACCACGCGCTTAGCCGCGAACACCAGCCCGGAGCCGTTTTCCAACATCGCCCTGAGCGTTGGCGAGGACATTTTCACCTTTGGCTCGACCTTGCTGATGACGCTGGTGTCGCCTGTTGCAATGCTCGTCATTGTTGTTCTGTTTCTCATCCTGCTGATTTGGCTCGTGCCGAAAATCTATCGCACGTTGCGCCGCCTGATGCACAAGCTGCGCAGTTTATTCGGTGCTGCCCCGCAGGGAAATGCGGTCGAAAGTTAAGCTATGGTTCGTAAAATTGTTTTACTGATGTCGTTGTTCGTTTTTGCTTTGCCCGCCTTCGCACAGACGGATGCGAAGGGCGCAGTCAATTCGTTTTTCTCGCTGCTCAAAACGCAAAAGTACGCGGCGCTGTATGAGTATTTGCCAAGCGATATGCAACAGCGCGTTTCGCGCGAGCAACTCACCGCCAGCCTCAAACGCCTGAGCACCTTCATCACGATTGAGAAAATGGAAATCGGGCGCGTGCAACAGAAAGGCGATTTCGCAGTCATAGATACTTCGATCTTCGGCAAAGTCACGCGCGGCCAGAAAAAGGAGCAACCCGCCCAACCGCAGGAAGGCAAGGTCGCCGTGCAACAGTATCTCTTCAAAGAAAAAGGCCACTGGAAAGTGGCCACCGCTGACAGTAATACCCGCGCGTTTTTCCTCAAAAAATATCCCGAATTTAAACAAGGCTTTGAGTTTTCGCAACCCCGCTTTTTCATCAAGCAGGACGGCGAGTGGAAGGCAATGAATTAACTTGGGTACGCTGCGTACCTATCAAATCAACTCTCGAATTAATTCCCCATCCGTCATCGTCGGACGTTCCATTCTGCCGTTATGCAAGTACAACGTCTTCAGGTGATCCAATCCCAACAAATGCAAAATGGTCGCGTGAATGTCATGGACGTGCGCCCGCTTCTCAATCGCCTTTAATCCAATTTCATCCGTCTCGCCAACGATCTGTCCGCCTTTGATCCCAGCGCCCGCCATCCACATCGTAAAGCCCCACGGGTTATGATCACGACCATCGCCTTTTTCGGCAAACGGCGTGCGTCCGAATTCGCCGCCCCACACCACTAACGTCGAATCAAGCAAGCCGCGCGCTTGCAAATCGGCCAGCAAACCGGCGACAGGTTTGTCCTGGCTCAAACACATCTTGGTATGATTGCCTTCGATGTTGGAATGCGCATCCCACGCGCTGCCGCTGCCGGAATAGAGTTGAATGAAACGCACATTGCGTTCGACCAGACGGCGCGCAATCAAACACATCGTACCGTATTTTTGCGTCGCCGGATTGTCCATTCCGTACAGCTTTTTCGTCGCGTCGGATTCCTTGTTCAAGTCCACCGCTTCGGGCGCAGCCGATTGCATCCGATACGCCAGTTCGTAGGAATTCAGTCGCGCCAGCAGTTCCGTGTCTTCCGCACGCGGCGCAGAAAAGCGTTGATTCAGTTCCGCCAGCAAATCCAGTTTGTTACGCTGCTGTTGTTCGCTGACGGTTTCCGGCGGTTTAAGATAAAAGATCGGCGAACCATCGGTGCGAAATTGCGTGCCCTGATAAATCGCGGGCAAAAATCCGGCGCTCCAATTCTTCGTGCCGCCCAGCACTTCCGCGCCATCCGCCATCACGACAAAGCTTGGCAAGTTTTGATTCGCAGAACCGAGGCCATACATCGCCCACGCGCCCAAGCTGGGACGCCCGGCGAGAATTGATCCCGTGTTCATCTGACAAACCGAACCAACGTGATTCAAGCCATCCGCCCAGCACGAACGAATGACCGCCAATTTGTCAGCGTGTTCCGCCGTGTACGGCAACCAATCGGAAACAGGAATACCGCTTTGACCGTAGCGTTTGAAGGTGCGCCGACTCGGAATGATGTTGTTTGACGCCGTACCCATCGCTGTGATCGGACGCCCAAACGATTCCGGCATTGGTTTACCCGCGAGTTCCAGCAGCTTCGGCTTCGGATCAAACGTGTCGAGATGGCTGGGGCCGCCTTCCATAAACAGGAAGATGACGGACTTTGCTTTGGCCGCGTGATGCGATTTCTTCGGTGCCAGCGGATCATCGGAACTGGCAACAGCGTCCTGGTTGAGAATCGAAGACAACGCCAATGCACCTAAGCCGCCGCTAGCTTGCAGCAAAAAATTGCGGCGACGCAGCAATGCCCGTTCTTGCGGTGATAAAGGATTTTGGTACTGGTTGTTCATAACGAAACGCGAAGCGCCTGGGAGCGCACGCGGCTCGCGTGCTGAGGTTTGATAAGCCGTGACTTTTATCGCAAGGAATTTGCTTCCCAAGCCTCAGCACGCAAACCGCGTGCGCTCCCAGGGATTAATTGACGTACACAAACTCGTTCGAGTTGAAAAGCACATGGCAGAAATCCACGAGCGCCGCCGCTTCTGCCGGATCAATGCCCGCAGGCAATTTCGCAGGCACAGCTACCGGCGCTTGCGCGGCCAGTTTGTCACGCAACAACGTGGTTTGTTTTTGCAGGAATGCCGAAGCTAAAGCCAATTCGCTTGCTTCTGGCGCGCGTGAAAACGCGAGCTGGTACGCATTCACAATCCACGCGGCACAATCGGGTTTGGATTTCTCAATCACGCGCGCGGCGAAGGCTTCCGCCGCACGCAACACCGCTTTGTCATTTAATAAATTCAACGCCTGCGGCGCGGTCGTAGTGGTCGAACGTCGCCCGCAGCTTTCGTGCGTGTCGGGCAAGTCGAACGCCTGAAACATCGGGTAGCGCGAATTGCGGCGAATGAAAACGTAAACGCTGCGGCGGTTCTTGGCGTCTTCATCTTCTTTCTTCTTCCAGCCGCCGCGAATGTCCATGCCGTCGGGAACATCAGGATAAACGCTGGGGCCGCCCATTTGCGGATTCAGTTTGCCGCTGACCGCCAGCACGGCATCGCGGATTTCCTCGCCGCTCAGGCGTTGGCGTTGGAAATGCCATTGCAAGCGGTTGTCCGGGTCTTTGGCGGCAACTTCGGCGTTGTAATCGGAAGCCTGTTGATACGTGCTGGAAAGCATAATCAGGCGGTGCATGGATTTGATGCTCCAGCCTTTTTCGATGAACGCGGTGGCGAGGTAATCCAGCAGCGGACGATTCGTTTCAGGATCACGCATCATGCCGAAATCATTCGGTGTGCCGACGATGCCGCGCCCAAAATGGTAATGCCAGATGCGATTTGCCATCACGCGCGCCACCAGCGGATTTTTCGGATCAATCAGCCAATTCGCCAACGCGGTTCGGCGTCCTGAAGAATTCGCTGTTGGCACTATTGTCGCCGCGTCAGGATTGATGATCGTCAGAAAACCGGGCTGCAATTCCGCGCCAAAGTTGTCGTAGCCGCCACTAATCAACAAATGCTGCGGCGGTGCTTCGCGCCCAACATCGGTGATGCCGGAACCGATGGGCAGCGGCGCGGGCTTGATCGAATCAAAAGCGGCAAGTTTCGCTTTCAAATCGTCATATTGCTTCTTCGCGTCGCCTTTGATCTTGGAGCGAATGCCATTGCCGTCTTCATCTACGCCGTAATACAACTGCCATTGCGCCTTGTGATACATCAGCCATTGCATCGTGTCGCGCTTTTCCGCTGGCGTGGTGATGGCTTTCTGAATGTCTTCGGGATATTTCTCAAAGCTGTCGTCGTAAAGCGCTTTGATAACAGGCGCTTCCAGCTTGGCAATCTCATCGCGAAGGTCTTTCGTCTTTTCCTGCCATACGGCGAGTTTCTTTTGATACGCCGCCTGCTCGGCTGCCGACACCAACACGTAATCATCCTTCGCACGCACACCGGCAAAAAAGGCTTGCAGCTTGTAATAATCCTTCTGCAAGACCGGATCGTATTTGTGATCGTGACAGCGCGCGCAAGCGTAGGTCGTGCCGAGGAACGTAGCACCGACGGTATCCGTGATGTCGTTCAAAATCTCCTGCCGCCGCTGCCGCAAATTCCGCGCGTTGTATTCGTCGGGGTAATGCCGATTGAAGCCCGTCGCCACAATTGCCTCAGGATCATTCGGCCACAACTCATCGCCCGCGATTTGCTCTTGAATGAAACGGTTGTACGGCTTGTCCGCATTGAATGCCTTGATGACGTAATCACGATAGCGCCAGATGTTCGGGCGCGTGTCGTCGGCCTTGAAACCATCGCTTTCGGCATAGCGCGCCAGGTCGAGCCAATGGCGCGCCCAGCGTTCGCCGTAAGCCGGAGAGGCGAGCAAACGATCTACGACTTTGGCGAAAGCGTTGGGCGATTTATCGGCGAGAAAGGCGGCGGTGTCTTCCGGCGTTGGTGGCAAGCCGGTCAAATCGAATGTCGCGCGCCGCAGCAGCGTGATCTTGTCGGCAGGTTTTGAGGGTGCGAGCTTAGCCTGTTCGAGCGCGTTCAGGATGAAGGCGTCTACGTCCGTCTTGACCCAGGCTTTGTTTGCGACTTCAGGCACGGCGGGTTTGACGACGCTCTTATACGCCCAATGTTTCAAATGCGACGCCTTGAACTGCGGTTGATCGGCGACGGCCCAACTTACGCCGAGCAGCAGAAAAAGCGCTGCGCCGAACTTCAGATGATGACTGCGGAACATGCAGATTTCTCCAGTTGTAAAAACGCCCAACAGGTTTGCGAAAGCGCAAGCAGAACGCTTGCAGAATCACGGGAGAGCGGTATTCTATGCCCACTGCCACTGATTGCAAAGAGTAAAGCAGAGGGTCAAGCCAATGAAACAAATTCCCTTTTTAGTAACGCTCGCCCTGCTTGCGTTCGCGGTAACAGGCAAAGCACAAATCGCCACCTTCGCCGGCACGGGACAAGCGGGTTATACGGGTGACGGTGGACAAGCGACGGCGGCGCAACTGAATCAACCGTTTGGCCTCGTGCGTGGCCCGGACGGCGCGTTGTATTTCTGCGACACGAACAACCACGTCATTCGTCGCATCGCCGCGAATGGCACGATCACGACGGTTGCCGGATCAGGCAGGAAAGGCTACATGGGCGACGGCGGTGCAGCGACGAAAGCCGAACTGAACGAACCGTATGAAGTGCGCTTTGATCGGCGCGGCAATTTGTTTTTTGTCGAACGAATGAATCATCTCGTGCGGCGCGTGGATGCCAAAACGAAAATCATCACCACGGTCGCAGGCACCGGGCAAGCGGGCTTTGCGGGCGATGGCGGCGCGGCGACAAAGGCGATGCTGAATCAGCCGCACAGCATCCAATTTGATCGCGCGGGCAATCTGTACATTTGCGACATCCTAAATCATCGCATTCGCAAAATTGACGCGCGGACAAACGTCATCACGACCTTTGCTGGCACGGGCGAAAAAGCGCCGACGCCAGACGGTGCAAAGATTGCAGGCACACCGCTCAACGGCCCGCGCGCAATGGATTTTGACCGCGAAGGCAATCTGTGGCTCGCACTGCGCGAAGGGAACGCCGTCTATAAACTTGATCTCAAGGCAGGCACGATTCATCACATCGCAGGCACGGGCAAACAAGGCTTCACGGGCAATGGCGGGGCGGCAAAAACGGCTACGCTCTCTGGCCCGAAAGGCTTGAGTATTGCGCCCGACGGCAATGTCTATTTGGCCGATACCGAAAGCCATTCGATTCGGATGATTGACGTGCGCAGGCAAACGATTGAATTGATTGCAGGCACCGGCCAGAAAGGCGACGGCCCGGCTGGTGATCCGCTTGGCTGCAAGATGGCGCGTCCGCACGGCGTCTTTGTGGATCGCGATGGCAAAATTTATGTCGGCGACAGCGAGACAAATCGGGTGCGCGTCATCACACGCAAAAGCGCTCGCAAGTAATTTTCACTGAGGTAGCGGTATGACATTCTTTCACCCTCGCAATGGTCGGTGGCTCTGGCTGCTCAGTTTGTTCCTGCTCCAGCAAACTGGAAGCGCGCAGGAACCGCCGCTGCGGATCAAAACCGATCTCGTGCAGATTGACGTGGCGGTGAAGGATCAAAAAGGTAATCTGGTGCGCACGTTGCGGCGCGAGGATTTTGAGATTCTGGAAGATGGCAAGCCGCAACCGATCACGCATTTCGCGCTCGGCAGCACGAAGCAGCACGCGGTGTATTTGTCCGCCGAATCAGCTAAACCAAAGAATGGCGCAACCACGCTTCCCACAGCTATTCAATCAGGCCGTTACATCGTGCTGGCGATTGATGATTACCATTTGGCGGCGGAAAACCTCGTTGCCGTTAAGCTCTCGCTCACGCAATTCATCGAACGGGAACTTGCGCCCGATGATCAGGTCGCGCTGGTCGTTACGAGCGGCGCGCTGGGGCTGTATCAGCAATTCACGCGGGAACGAGCCGCATTGCTGCGGGCAGTCAATCGTCTGAGCCTGCAAAATCGCACGACAGCACAATCTTCTGGCGTGCCGAACATCACGGATTATCAGGCTGAATTGATTGACCAGAACGATACAAGCGCGTTGCAGACCGCGTTGGAAGAAATCAGTTTGCGACGCGGGCGCGGGCTGGGTTCGGCACCGGATCGGCGCGGCATCTCGAATCCGCGCGCCCCGGATGAAGCCGTAGTTCGTTCCAAAGCACGCGCGATTGTGCAGGAAAATGCGCGCTACACGGCGGTTACGCTCTCGACGCTGGAAAAAACGATTCGGGGCCTGCGCGATTTGCCGGGGCGTAAGGTCATGGTGTTGCTATCGGACGGCTTTTTCAGCGCGGGCGTGCGCACCTACACGCCGTTTGATTTTCGCTTTATCACCGATGCGGCGACGCGCGCGGGCGTAGTGATTTACACGCTCGATGCGCGCGGTCTGGTCGCCAAGCCAACAATGGGCAGCGCCGCCGATCAAGGCGTCGTGCCCGTCACGCGTGTACCACAGGCGCGCCCACGCATGACACAAGGAGAAATCGGTGCGCGGCAGGAAGGGCTGTTCGTGCTTGCGCGCGACAGCGGCGGCATTCCGTTTTTCAATAACAACGATCTCGGCCTCGGCTTGCGGCGCGTGCTGGACGACACCGAAGCGTAT
Source organism: Blastocatellia bacterium (assembly GCA_046331525.1). GTDB lineage: Bacteria > Acidobacteriota > Blastocatellia > RBC074 > RBC074 > JAFDVL01. Next base: position 501 of record JAXLQQ010000119.1, on the reverse strand, counting down.
TACGTGCTGGCCTATGAACCGACGAACGCAACGAACGATGGACGCTTTCGCAAAATCGAAGTACGCATTGCGGCGCATCCTGAATTCAAAGTGCAAACGCGCGCGGGTTATTTCGCACCGACAGCATTGGCAGAAACCGCAGAAGCGAAAAAGCCGGACGGCAAAGGCGCGAAAAAAGCGCCTGCGCCAAGCATTGAAACTGCTGCAATGCAGGCGGCGCTGTCGGCGCTAGTTCCCCTGCGCAGCATTCCGCTGGAAGCCGCGACGCATTTTCTTTACACGCCACAAACCGGCCCGCTGGCGCTTCTCACGGCACGCTTTGCGGCAACCACGATTGGCGCGGAAACGCAGCAAAATCAGCCCGCTACCGTACTCGACATTGCCGGTGTAATCTTTAGCGAAAGCGGAAAACCGGTCAGCAATTTCAGCCAAAGCTTTGCCCTCAAGGCAAACGAGAAAGCACAGGCGGGCGTCCTGCAATACCACAACGTCTCCCCGCTG
>JAXLQQ010000118.1:0-9214 GCA_046331525.1 Blastocatellia bacterium | reverse complement strand
CAGCGTTTTGCCGTTGTGAAACTTCACGCCCTGCCGCAGCTTGAACGTCCAGGTTTTGTAATCCGGCGAAGACTCGAAGCTCTCGGCTAGGTCGCCTACCGGTTCAAATTTTTCGTTCTTGCGCGTCAGGCCGTTGAAAAGCAATTGCTGCATGCGGGCGTCCGCCGAATCGCCGCTTTTACGCGGATCAAACGTCGTGACGTTTTTTTCCAGCAGCATCACCAGTTGTTCTTCTTGCGGTTTGTCTTTGCAAGCCAGCGTGAGGCAGCCCGCCAGGACGGCAATCATAACCAGATAGAATTTGCGCATAACAGAAAATCTCTTGGACAAAAAGGACTGCTCGTAAAAGAGGGGCATTATCAGGGATGTGGGCAGAGCGCGCAAGTTCTGTTTCACTGCCCGTTGGTTTGCGTCAGGAATCCTTTTATAATCGTCCTGTCCTTCAGGAGAACCTTATGACGCTGGAAGTTGTCACCGCCGAAATCATCAATCCGCCCGTCAACAACCATCGCGCAATTCCCACCCTGCATTCTGGGGATCGGCTGACGCGCACCGAATTTGAGCGCCGCTATCACGCCATGCCGCAAACCAAAAAAGCGGAATTGATCGAAGGAGTCGTTTATATGCCGTCCCCCGTCACCAAAGCGCACGCCGATATTCATAGCCGAATGAATACGATTCTGGGTGTTTATGCTGCACATACGCCCGGTGTTAGCGTTAGCGACAATGCCACCGTGCGCCTTGATTCTGACAACGACCCGCAGCCGGATGTGCATTTACGCTTGGAGGAAGGCGGCAACACCCACACGAGTGCTGATGGGTATGTAGAAGGTGCGCCCGAATTGATTGTCGAAATTGCCGCCAGCAGTTCGTCCTATGACCTGCACGACAAGAAAAAAGCCTATCGCCGCAACGGCGTACAGGAATACATCGTCTGGCAAATTTATGAAGGGAAGATTCTTTGGTTTCGGCTGGAAAATGAGGAATACATCGCCGTGCAACCCGATGCCAAAGGCGTTCTGCGCAGTCAGATTTTCCCCGGCCTCGACCTGGATACAAAAGCGATGCTGAAAGGCGACCTCGCCAAAGCACTCAAAACGTTGCAAACCGGCCTCGCCACGCCCGTGCACAAAACCTTCGTGCGTAAATTAGCCAAAGTCCGCAAGTGATCCAATCCGATCGCCTGCCCTTTAACCCAGCCGTCGCGTTCGTATTTTTTCGTTTGTGTTGACCACCCAATTATTTGCCGACGCGCCCAAAGACATCTTTCAAAATCTGCGTCACACGCGCCGCCGGGTTTTTGCGGATCTTCTTTTCCTCTTCGCCCACGTAATAAAACAGCCCGTCAATGGCTTTGCCGGTGACATATTCATCAATGTCTACCGTCAAGTTGCTGGCGAAGGGAATGCTTTGATAACGCCCGATCAAGTCTTTGTATTGCCGCGTCGCCCCGACTTCGTTCATTGCTTTTTCGATGATGGGGCGAAAGGCGTGTGACAACTTGTCGGTGGTCTTGTCTTTGAAAAACGTCGTGGCTGCGGTGTCGCCACCCGTTAGGATTTGGCGCGCATCGTCGAAGGTCATTTCCTTGATCGCGCCGATGAAAATCGCTTTGGCCTGCGGCGCAGCTTTTTCGGCAGCGCGATTCATGCTTAGCACAAACTCATCCACCTTCGGCCCGTAGCCGACGGCGCGTAAGCCTTTTTCAATCGTCTGCAATTTCTTCGGCATCAGGATTTTGATAATGGCGTCTTTGAAGAAACCATCTAACCGCCCGACACCCGTGACAGCGTTGCCCGTGCCGATTTGCAACGCTTCTTTTAATCCGAGTGTGATTTTATCATCGCTCAGGTTGTCGGTTTGTCCGAAGATTTGACCGAGCGGATTGGGTTTCTTTTTGGTTTGCGCCAGAGCGGGAACGGCGATGGCTGGCAGCAGGAAAACCAGGATAAAAACTCGTCGCACGATATTCATTCCTCCTAAAAAATAATTCCTTTGCCAGCATCTTAGGGAGCGTCGTGAGGAGAGTCAACGCGCAGGATTGACGATTCGCCGGGCGCAGGCTTACGATGCCTGTCATTCCACACGCAAAGGAAATTTTTTATGAGACGAGAGATCACCCAGTGGTACAGCGAACGCCTGCATCAGGATATGCCGCTCGTGGCCTATGGGCACTACGGCCCGCCCGTGTTGATGCTGCCAACGGCGGCGGCGGATTTTTTGGAATACGAACGCTTTCATTTGATTGAAGCCGTCAAAGGGTTTCTGGACGAAGGCAAGGTCAAGCTGTATTCAGTGAACAGCGTGAACAATCGCGCGCTCTTGAATCAGCAGGCCTCAGGCCGCGAAAAGGTCGCGTGGCTGAATGCCTACGACAGTTATTTGCAGCACGAGGTCTTGCCGCTGATTCGCACCGACTGCAACGACGCGCACGTCAAACCTATCGTGATGGGCATCAGTCTGGGCGCGTATCTGGCAGGCAATACATTTTTCCGGCATCCCGATTTGTTCAGCGGCGCGATTTTGTTGAGCGGCAGTTACGACATTCGCAGCTACCTGGATGGGCATTACGATCAGGCCGCTTACTTTCACAATCCGGCAGATTATTTGTCGAATCTGAATGACGAGTATCATTTGCCGCTGCTGCGCAACGGCGGACATCGCATTATTATTTTCACCGGACAGGGCGCGTACGAAGCGCCGGAACGCTCGCGCCAGCTCTCTAACATTTTACACAGCAAAGGCATTCCGCACTGGCTGGACGAGTGGGGCCAGGATGTGAATCACGACTGGCCGTGGTGGCGACAGGCGTTGCCCCATTACTTTGGCAAATTGTTTTCGTAATCGGTTCTCTGCACCAGAACTCAAGCAATCACCCCGAATTTTTGGAGGATCAGAACAATGAAGTTTTTACTTTTGCTTTTACTCTTTTCTCTGACAGCGCAGGCACAAACGACCGCACCAACGATTCCTGCGGCTGCTGATCAGATTGCCGCGACCGTTCTGGCTGCGCCGGAAGAATTGCGCGCAGGTGCGGCGGTGTTGGGATACGGCGAAGACGGCAGGCTCAAAGAATTACGCAAGGGCACAAACGAATTGATTTGTTTGGCCAGCGATCCCAAAGCCGCGCGTTTCAGTGCCGCCTGTTATCACAAAGACCTCGAACCCTTTATGGCCAGAGGCCGCGAATTGGCCGCGCAGGGCATTGCCGGTGGCGCGCGCAACGAAAATTATCGCTGGAAAGAGATCAAAGAAGGCAAACTGAAAATGCCGAAGGAACCGCGCATGCTGTATGTGTTGGGGGGCAAAAACTATGACGCCGCCAGCGGCAAGGTGATTGAGGGCGTGGTGCGATGGGTGATTTATGTGCCCTATGCAACGGCGGAATCTACGGGACTGTCTACGAAATCGAAGCGCGGCGAGCCGTGGTTGATGGATGCAGGCACGCCCGGCGCGCACATCATGATTACGCCTGCTGCGCCGCCACCTGCGAAGTAAGTTGGGTTAATTGCTCAACCGATACAGATGCGTTTGGCTGCGGACGAAGATGGAACCGCTGGCTACGGCCATTGACGCCAGTGTTGCGCCATCGAGTTGATTGGTGGCGAGTTTCTGAAACGTTTTGCCCGGCGCAATCACAACGGCCTCGCCCTCTTCGCTGAGAAAATAAATCCGGTCGTCGGCGTACAGCGGCGAGGCCGAATAGTTTCCGCCGAGGCGCACTTGCCAATGCGTCGTGCCGGTTTTGGCATCCACACAAGTCGCAATCCCGTTGTCGCTGACCAGATACAATTCCTCGCCGACGAGCAGCGGCGAAGGCGTTAGCGATACGCCGCGTTTGAGCGTCCACGCGACGTGCGATTTCGTTACATCGCCCTTGCCATCCACGCGCACCGCCAGCAGCGACGGTTGCATAAAGCCAGTGCAGAGGAACACCAGCCCGTGCCCAAACACCGGGCGCGGTACGTTCGAGAAGCCATCGCCGTACGAAACATTCCACAACTCTTTGCCCGTGCGTGGTTCATAGGCGAAGGTGCGAAATGCGCCGATGCTGATGACCTGATCGCCCGTCGGCAAGCGCAGGACGAGCGGCGTAGCGTACGCCTGCGCGCCCTGCCGGTATTTGCGCCAGCGCGTTTTGCCCGTTGCTTTGTCGAGCGCGATGACATACTGCTGCGTCTGCCCATCGCAATTCACGATCAGCAAATCATCGTACAACGCGGGCGAGCCGCCAGGGCCGTGCTGGCCATTGTCGTATTCGAGTTTTGTTTTCCACACGATTTCGCCGGAGGTGGTGAGGCAGGCAGTGCCGAGTGCGCCGAAGTGAACATAGATTTTATCGCCTTCCAGAATCGGCGTGGGCGAGGCATAGCTGTTTTTGCCGTTGATCTGCCCTGGCGCTTTCAGCCGGAAGATTTCGATGTTTTGTTGGATTGCGCCCGTGTTGCGCTCCACGCAAATCGCCCGCAGTGATTTGCCTTCTTCTGTCGCGGTCGTCAGCCAGATACGGTTGTCCTGAATCGCGGGCGAAGACCAGCCGCGACCAGGAATCGCCGTTTTCCATTTGACGTGTTGTGTTTCGCTCCACGTCAGCGGCAAACCACGTTCAGTGGCGTGGCCCTGCCCTGATGGCCCGCGAAATTCCGGCCAGTCCTGCGCCAGCACGGGCAGCGAGAGCAGCAACAAAAGCAAACATCTCATACGCTATGCTTTGGTGGCGGAACCTTTCGTATTACGTTTCGTCACCAGCTCCTGAATATATTTCAGATTGCGGGCGAAATCGCCTGCTACATTGTTGCTCGGACAGGACGTTTCAAGCTGCGCCCATTTGTCAAAACCGATGTCGGCCAGCGCGTCAATCACGGCAGGGAAGTTAATGACATTGCCCTCGCCCAGATATTTTTCCCAGGGCGTTTCTTTCAAATGCACTTCGCAAATGCGGCTTTTGCCGAGCCAGCGAATCTCTTCGACCACGTTGTAGCCTTCTTTCGACGAATTGCCGACATCGTAGTAGGTTGAGACTGCCGAAGACTTGCTGCGTTCCATAATCGCCACGTTCTCGCGTGCAGAAATCGTGTCTTCCAAGCCAAGAATCACGCCGAGCTTTTCGGCTTGCGGCGCGACGTTGCGCATAATGTCGGCCACACGCTCCTGCTCGGCCTTTTCCTTGATCGCCCATTTGCCGAAGAACGGTACGAGGATCACTTGCACGCCCATCGCCTTCGCAATTGGGATGGATTCAGCCAGCCACTTTTCGCCGAGCGGATCAGCCTTCAACCCGTTGACGTGCATGATTTCCAGGCAGAGTGACGTGATTTTGAAATTGAGCCGTTTGGCTTCGTCCAGATATTGCTTTTGTAACGCCGGATCGCTGAGCGGCAGTTTGCTGATCGTCTCGCCCCGCGCGCCGTGGCCGATGCTGATTTGCACGCCGGAAAAACCGATGGACTGCGAAAGCGCAACGGCGTCAAGCTTCGCTTCTTTGCGTAGGCTCCAATCCGGCGCAGACAGTTTGAATTTGGCGTTTTTGCCTGCGGCATACGCTTGCAGGTTTGCGGTAAAGGGCAGGGCAGCCAAGCCCACTGCCGAGGTTTGCAGAAAGGTGCGACGTGAGTATGTCATTGTATGAAGTCCTCCGTTGATGTTACTGCGAATGATGCAAGCCACAGACAGTGTCAACTACGTTTGGGCGACAGTCAACCGGCGTGCCCGCCTTTACCTTCCCCGCGAAAATGGCTACGCTTGGCCTTCAATCACCGCAGAGAATAGATGACGCTGAATGCAGCCTGCACACAACTGCAGCCTGCTCCCCGCAATGATCTGTTTGTAAGGTAATACAACAGACGAACAACCCCGATGCTGCCTTCGGCAAGCGGCAGGCAAGCGCGCTAACAACTACCTTTCAACCCATAACTCTTTTTCACGTAAAGGAGAATGTCCCGTGCAAGTTTATCTTCACCAGCCTCGCATCCGCCACAGATTTCTTTTCCTGACGCTCTTTGTCACTTCGTTGGTGCTGGCCGCCGTTATCAGCAAACAAACACGCAGCGTGGCCGCTGCCTTGACTGCTACGACGCAGGCAACGAGTTGTGCGGTTCCGAATCTGCAACTTGCCAAACAGATCACGCTTGATCCGGGTGCCGAGCATTTCTTTGTGGCGGGTGATTTCAATCGAGATGGCAACCAGGATTTGGTGGTGTATACCGCTGTCGGCAAGATGTATACGTTGTTGGGCAGTGGTACGGGAAATTTCTTTACGGCGACTACCGCGCTCTTGCCTGGTGGCGGGCCACGTTTACAAATCGGCAGCGGCGATTTCAACGGCGATGGCAAAGCGGATTTGGCGGCGGCAAATAATGGTTCGGGTACGGTGTCAGTGCTGGTGAACGGTTGTGTGAAATGAGTGATCTGAAACTTTGATTACTCAATGCCTAGTTTTTTGTTCAGCCAAGTTTTTTGTTCAGGCGTCTTTGATAAAGTCAGGGCTTTTTCCCAGGCGGCCCTGGCCTCTTCTTCACGCCCCCGTTTTTTATGAATATCTCCCAAATGATTGTAAATCTCTGCGCTATTACCGCCATAATTTAGGGATTTTCTGATGTATTTTTCTGCTTCATCAAGGCTCCCCAGTTTAAAATATGCCCAGGCAAGACTATCAAGTAAATGAGGATCAGTTGAGTTCCTGCTCTCTGCTCGTTTTAGCACCTCAAGTACTTTATCAAGCGGTTCATCTTGCTCAAGCAGGTAATAACCATAATTGTTGAGAGCCATAAAATCATTGGGATTCACTTTTAATGCTTGCTCAAAGGCTTTCTTCGCCTCCGTATGATTTTTAAGCTCCGCATAGCAGTAAGCAATTCTTGTCAGAACTGTTGCTGCTTGCTGATAGTTGGGGTCAACTTCCAGGACTCTGCGATAGGCATCTATGGTTTCCGCAAAACGCCTAAGTTTATAGAGTGACCCTGCCAGATTATGCTGTGCCAGCGCATAGGCTGGTTTAAGTAGGATGGCTTGGCGAAAGGCAGCGATGGCTTCTTCCTCTCGCTCAAGCTCGCTGAATGCCCAGCCCAAATTGTTATAAAGTTCGGGCATATCAACCTTATACTCAAGCGCTTTTTTATAGGTATCAATTGCCTCGTGAAATTGCTTCTGCGCAGAATACGCACTGCCAAGTTGATAGAGCAGTTGGGCGATGTCTTGTTGTAAAGAAGCTATGCGCTCCGCTTGGTTGCTCTCTTGTTCTATCTTTGACGTTGCTTCTTTCTCAGAGGTAACGGAACCATCTTCACTGAAATAAAACGAAAGTTTCCCGATTACCCCCACGGTTTCGGCTCCTACTTGAGTTGGCTTGAAACGCCAATTCTTAAGGGCTGTTATTACAGCCTCGCGTAATAAAGGATGCCCTGCGATAAGTTTTGTTGCCGAAACATAGCCGCGATCATCTACGGCAATTTCGACTGTCACTGTTCCACTAATATGTCCTGCACGAGCCAACGTCGGATATGGAGGAGGAACCTGATCAATCACATTTTCCCGGAGCGTGTTTTCCGAAACAGGGATGATCCTGAAAGGCGGAAGTTGAGCCTCGGCAAGTTGCACGAGCGCAAAAATAAACAGATTTAAGAGCAAAACACGAGAAAAATAGCGGCTGATAGAGTTTCCCATATACCTCCTGGCTGAAAGTTTGAGGGAGCGCAGGCGCATTGCCTGCGCTATAAGGCTATTTTACCCAAAATGATCCAAATTGCCGAATCCTTTCGTGGGGTTACCAGTTTACTCAATGAGGTACAAATCTCGCCCGGCGCGTTCGACAATCAAGGTGTCGGCATCGCCTTCGTAATCCTCCCGCCGAAACGTCGTGTGATCCAAATAGCCGAGATTGATACGCTGACACGTGGCTTCAGTCAATGCCGTCGCCAGCGTGATTTGATAGCGCGGCAGAATGTTGCCATCGGCATCCGTGCGACTGCCATACGCGACGTGCGCGAGGTGGGCGGCGACGGCTAAATTGTTGCGCAACGCTTCGTGTTCGTTGACGAGTTCGATGACTTCTTCGAGCGGGCGATAGCCGTATTTTTCAATCGCGTGGCCGTGCGTTTCCGAAACGTGTTTCAGGTGCGGCGCGTAGACGATCAATTCGCCGCCCGGTTCGATCACCGCGCCCAGCCGATAGCTCGCTTTGCCGCCGACCCACATTTCATCGTAATGCTCATCCAGCAGTGCGACGACGCGCTTGTATTGGCGGTTGGTGAATTTAATGTGGACTTGGCGGCTGACATTAGCGGCTTGTCGAAAGGCTTGGCGAATGTTGCCGATGAACAGGCCGTGCGTGCGCAGGCGGTCATCATCCGTCCGCGAGCAGACGGAGTTGAGCGAGATGATGTTGGCGGGCACTAAATCCACAGCGGCCTCGATCATGTGACGTGTCGGGGTTTCGATCACGCCAATTGTCTTTTCAATTGTCACGAGCGCGCCCAGCCAATGCGTGTTGTGCGTGAGTTCCGGGCCAGCGATGCCGGGAAAGAAATATTTGCCGCCGCCCGCAAAGCCTGCGACTTCGTGCGGCACCGTCGCGCCGAAGACGAGAATCGTGTCGTAGTTCGTAATCAGCTTATTCAGCGTGATTGGTACGGCGTTGTTCAGCAAGCCGCCGGTCAATTGCGTGACCTGTTCGGCGCTAAGTTCGCCCAGCTTCACCAGCGCGTCGGGCGAATCCCATTGATGATCGTAAATCGCGCCGACATTCACGAGGCCGCCGCGCATTCCGACTTTTTCGAGCTTTTCTTTTTCCGTCATCGGTACGTGCGTGCCTTGTGCAATCAGCGCATCAAAGGCAGCGACTTGTCGTGACGCGAGAAATTCAGCGGCAGCCGGAAATAAAATGTCTGTGTTATCGTCGCGCGTTTTGTCTGGCAAAATCGCCAGCACACGCGCACCGGGCGCAATGCTGAGCAAACCTTGGGCAACGAGTTCTCGCAATTCCTCTGGTGTTAGATCAAGTTCCGGCGCGCCGCGCCCGATAGTTGTGGCAGGTGCAGGTTGGGTCATAGTTGTAGGTAATCCATTTCGTAAAAGATAAGAACGTTTCGCATCATCAGCAATTCGCGCAGGGCTGTCAATGGGCGTGCCGACTGGAAACCCGAAAGCAAATATGCTCAAATACGACCCAGATCAAGCGGCACTCAGACTTGATCGTTAATGATTCCTACCTATTGAG
>JAXLQQ010000117.1:0-9655 GCA_046331525.1 Blastocatellia bacterium | reverse complement strand
AAGCAGAAGAAAGTTTGGTCAGCCTGCGCTTCTCCCGTTTATCTGAGCAGCAGGCGGTCTTACAAACGGAAATCAATCAGGCGCAGCGGGAAGGCAACGGTGAGCGTGTTAACGAATTGTTGTTATTGAAATTTGAATTGGCGAAACAGGAACGGGCTTTAGCAACGCAAACGCGGCCCTAAGCAACAGCAAATTTTCGCCTTTCAAAAAGTAGTACTTGCTAATTGATAATTTGGGAGTTGTGAACACTTCAGACCAGAACGGGCTGAATTTCGCCACGAACACGAACGGAACATATCGGATCACATTACGATCAACATTTTATCTTGTCCGTCGCCACCGTGGCTCTTTTGGCATTCAATTTGAATCTCTCACGATTCCCCTTGTGTAGATTCACAGTGCCGCGCGAGGCAGCAGTTTTGCGCCGCGTGGCCTGCGACGGAGCAGACGGAAATTTATGGACGAGAAAACAGATTACGATGTGGAAAAGCTGCTGGAAATGGGCAAAGACAAGTCCTTCCTGAGCTATGACGACATCAACAATGAGTTGCCGGAGGGACTCGTTTCCCCCGACGACATCGAAGACATTTTCGCCGCCCTCGGTGGCGAAGGCATTGTTATCGGCGATTCCGACGACAAGTTTTTAGAAGCCGCCGCCGCCCTGGGCGGTGACAAAAAAATGGACGAGGGCGAAGAAGGCGAAGTCGAAATTGATCTCTCGCCCGGCACGCTCGACAAAACCAACGATCCTGTTCGCCTTTACCTGCGCGAAATGGGCGTCGTGCCGCTCTTAACGCGCGAAGGCGAAGTTGCGATTGCCAAACGCATCGAACGCGGCAAAATCAAAGCGCAAAAATCCATCTCGCGCTCGCCGATTGCCATCACTGAACTCATCAAAGTCGGCAAAGAACTCGAAGTCGGCGAACTCGTGATCCGTGAAGTCGTGCAGTTCACCGAACAGGAAGGCATCACGGAAGAGAAAATCGAGGAATACCACAACTACACGCTGGAGCAGATCACCGAAATCGGCAAGAGCTTCAAGAAGACCTTGACCCATTACGAAAAGTTTCTGCAAGAGCCGAAGCGGTCGCCGAAATATCACAAGATGCGCCGCAAACTCGCTCGTATGCGCGTAGACCTGTCGCAGCACGTTCGCATCCTCGAACTGACGCCGCGCATCGAAAATCGCTTAGTCGCCGCGATGCGTCACGCCGCGAGCCAGATCAAGGAACTGGATCGCGAAATTGACAAAACGACGCGCACGCTGGAACGCAAGCGCAAGCCCGACGACATCAAGGAACTGGAGAAAAAGCTTCGCGCCGCCAAGCGTCACGTCACGCAACTCGAAGAGCAGTATCACATCTCCGGCGCAGAAATTAAGCGCGCGATGCAAAACGTCATCACGGGCGAAGCCGAAGCGAATCAGGCTAAGACTGAACTCGTCGAAGCGAACCTGCGCTTGGTTGTTTCCATCGCCAAGAAGTACACAAATCGCGGCCTGCAATTCCTCGACTTAATTCAGGAAGGCAACATCGGTTTGATGAAGGCTGTGGACAAATTCGAGTACCGGCGCGGCTACAAGTTTTCGACTTACGCGACGTGGTGGATTCGTCAAGCTATCACCCGCGCCATCGCTGACCAGGCGCGTACGATCCGCATCCCGGTTCACATGATCGAAACGATCAACAAACTGATTCGGACATCGCGAGCATTGGTGCAGGAACTCGGACGCGAACCAACGAGCGAAGAGATCGCGCGCAAGATGGACATTCCGGCGTCGAAGGTGCGCAAAGTGCTGAAGATTGCGCAGGAACCCATCTCGCTGGAAACGCCGATTGGCGAAGAAGAAGATTCGCATCTCGGCGATTTCATCGAAGACAAGACGATTCAAAATCCGGCAGAAGCCGTCATCAATTTGAATCTGCGCGAAATCACCGAAGAAGTCTTGAAGACGCTCACGCCCCGCGAAGAGAAAGTCATCAAGATGCGCTTTGGTTTAGGCCCGAACGGCAGCGAGCATACGCTGGAAGAAGTCGGCCAACACTTCGCTGTCACCCGCGAACGCATTCGCCAGATCGAAGCAAAGGCATTGCGGAAACTCCGTCATCCATCGCGTTCACGCAAACTGAAAGCGTTTTTGGACAGCGGTAGACCGTAAGTTTGCTGTGTCAGCATTTACACCAAAGGCGTGCAGGCCATCCCGCTTGCACGCCTTTTCCTTTTTCTGCGACAATCCCAAGTTATGGCGAAGCAGAAATCTCAACCGCAAGACAACTTCCTGTTTGATGACTTAGCCAACTCCTTCGAGCACAGCGAACAAATCAACGTTCCAACGCCAGATTCGCTCGAACAAATTCAGCACGATTTACAACACTCGCATACCTGCGGCGTCTGCAAACCGGGCATGCCGACGGTGTTTGGAATTGGCCGCGCGCCGACGGAATTGATGCTGATTGGCGAAGGGCCGGGCATTGATGATTTGCAATCGGCGGAACCGTTCAGTGGACAGGCCGGCGTGCTGCTCAATCGAATGCTGGCGGCGATCAATCAGGCGCGGGCGTCGGTTTATCTGTGCAATGTCATCAAGTGCATTCCGCCGGGCGAGCGCATTTTTTCAGCCGAAGAAATCGAAGATTGCCGTCCGTTGCTGCTCCGGCAAATTCTCGTCGTGCGGCCTAAAGTAATTCTCGCGCTCGGCGCACTCGCCGCGCAGACGTTGCTGCGTTCTAAGAAAACCATCTCTGATTTGCGTGGGCAGCAATTCACGTACAAACTCAACGACCTGACAACAACCTTGATTCCGACGTTCAATCCGGCGTATTTGCTGCGCGTCGCGGAAAAGAAGCGCGAGGCGTGGGAGGATTTGAAAGCGGCTAGGGCGTTGCTTTCCCCGGCGCTTTGATGCCCGCTTGATCGAAGGCGAGTTTGATGCGACGGCGCAATTCCCGGCTGATTTCGGCTTGTTTGCCGGGCAGAGTTTTGACGACTAAGCGCAGGGTTAGCACCGCACCGACGACTTTTTCGACGCCCTGCATGACGGGGTCTTCCAAAATGTCAGCGGGGCGTTCGGCTTTTAATTGTGCGCCGACTTCGCTCATCGTTTTGATGGCTAAATCCACGTCGTTGACATAATCCACTTCAAAATCCAACACGATGCGCAGCCAGTCTTTTGAGAGGTTGGCGACGGTGCTGATGTTGCCATTCGGGAAGATCGTCAGCGCGCCATCGCTGCCGCGCACGCGCGTGGAGCGCAGCGTCAGCAACTCTACCGTTCCGGTCACATCGCCGATTTTGATGGAGTCGCCGACGCTGTATTGTTCTTCAAACAGGATCATCAGCCCGGCAAACAAATCTTTGATCAGGCTCTGCGCGCCAAACCCAATGGCCAACCCGACGATGCCCGCGCTGGCCAGAATTGGCGTGATGTTCAGCCCGCCCTGTTGCAGCGCCAGCATCAGGCCGATGAAAAAGATGATGGCCTGCGCCAGACCGCGAAAGACCAGCGAAAGCGTCTGCGTGCGGCGTTTGATGTACTCGTCCTGATGCGCGGCAATGCGTTGCTCATACACCTGAAACATCGTATTCACCAGCGCAGCCACAAAGCGCATCAGAAAAATCGTCACCAGCAACACAATCACCGCGCTCAAGCCTTTGCCGAGCAGCCAATCGCCGGTACTCACCAACAGTTGATGCAGGGCGACGCGCGCCTCTTGCAAATCGCTCTGCCACGTCGGCACCAATTGCACGGCGAAAGCAAAAAACACCACCCACACCAGCGCCCGCAACGCCTTCGCCGTCCATTCCAGATAAAGTTTACGCAGGGAATGATCCGGCCTCGCCTCCGCTTCCCAGCGGCGCGCAATTCGTTTTTGTCCGGCACGAATCAACCAATGCAGGAGCAAACAAACCACCAGCAAAATCAGGAGAATCAAGATGGGCGCAGCGCGTGAATCCAATTGCATAGTCAGTGTTGGAATGATGCGCGCTTACGATGGCATTGATGATGGAATTAGTAAAGGCGGGCTTAACTTCGCGCGCCGCAGTTTTCGTTTAGTGCCGTCTTTCACTGCGGAGCGGATTAACGGCGAATTCATCCTGGCGAGGCTCAAAGTGGCGTTGCAGGTCGGCGCGTAGGGCGGCGATTTCTGCGTGCAGTTCCGCAATGGACTCGGCGCTTGCCAGTTCGGCGTCGTCGTTAGCGGCATCGCGCCCCACGAAATACGTCGCCAGCGTCGCCGTGACATAGCCGAACACGCCGAACGCATACAACGCCAGAAAGAAGCACAGCACGCGCCCTTCCGTCGTGTGCGGCCAGTATTCTGACCCCATCGTCGTCATCAGCATCGCCGTCCACCAGAGCGCCGTGCTGAAACTCGGCAAGCCGCCCGCCGGGGTTTCATTTTCAAACGCATACATCCCCGCCGCGCCGCCCAGCGTCACGAGCGAAGTCAATCCGACCACATAGCCAAACCCGCGCCGCTGAAAGGTTGCGCCAAGTGCGCGCATCCCACGATTCAGCGTGCTTACAACCTTTAGCAGCCGCAAGCCACGCGCCGCCCGCGCCACGCGCAACACACGCACGACTCGCGCCACGCGCAGGATGCGCAACGCCGGGACGAGCAGCGCAATCCGCCGTCAACCAATTGGCTTTCAGGTACGCCCATTTTTTCGGGGCCAGCAAAACTTGAGCGCAAATCAGGATAAAAATCCCCCAGATGATGCTGCCCGCGACTTGCAGCAGCGGCGACAAGCCCCACACCAGTTCCACGACCAGCAACAGCAGCCAGACAAAGCCCAGCACCAGCATCGGCGTTTCCAACCACGCCAAACTGCGCCAGCAATTCGTTGCGCTCGGTGGCAAGCTGTTCCGTTGTTGCGGCCTTCGTCTCTTTCAGTCACCTGACAATACCTCCGCGCGGCGCGCGCGCGCTGAGCCAGCGCGCAAACAATGCCAGCCCCGCCACGACAACACGACGCCCGGGTTGGCACCCACGATAATCAACCCGCCGAGTTGCTGATCTTCGCGCGGCGTCAGCCCCACACCGCCGTCGTGTTGCGATAGGCCGGATACCAGAGCGCATCCGAAAACGTCAGCAACGCGCCCAACACACTTGTAACGGCAGTCGTTTGAAGAGATAGAAAACCGCTACGCCATCCCCAGCACGCGCCCCGCGCCCATAAAACAACGCCTCACAAAACAGCAAAGCCGAGCCGAAAAACTCCAGATGCTGCGCGGACACCCCATCATCGTAAGCGTCGCCTGAAACAACGCAGGCACGTGCCACGCCCACAGCACCGCCGCGTGCAGCAACCAGGCCACCACCGGATGCAGCAGGAACCGCCACGCCCGCCGCAGTAGGCGTTGCCGACCCACCGCCACCACCACCCGTCGCAACTTCACCGGCAACGCCACATCGAAGCCGCCAGCGGTCGCCCCAGCACAAGCAGCGCGGCCACCAGCATCAGAACTTCGTGCTGTGTCATATGCGCAGCAACAACGCTGCGCTGCCCAGCGCATCCAGCGGCGAAACCAGCGCGACGACCAGCGCCAGCCAACCGCCGAGGAATGCGCGACTTCCCGACGGCCGTAATTCCGCCCGCCTGCCGCCAGATGTGCACCACGCCGCGCGCGTACAGCCCAGCGCCAGCAACAAGCTGAGAATGACAAGTGGTTCCAGGCTCCAGGCTGACCAGAGGTCGTGCGGCTGCGGTTGCCTGCGTGCGCGAAAGCAGTGGTGGCGAGCGCAAACATCAGCCCGGCGCGCCACAATGCTCAGTTTCCAGTTCATCGTTGGCATTGGCGATAAAACAACACGGGCAGCCATTCGGCCAGAATCACCAGCACCGAAAAGCCGCTCAGCAACAGGCCGACAAAAGCCAGAAACCGGCTGCGCGAAAGCACCCCGCCGCCCTCATCCGGCCACGTATTTCCAACCTCCTGCCAGTTCCGCCACGACACCCACGCGCCAGCCCCAGCCAGTAAAATCGTCCCCAGCATCACCGGCCACAGGGCCAGCCGTTTTGTGTAGGAACAATCAAGCGTAACGAATAAATATCCGACCTGTTGACTGAGCGCCCACGCCAGCGGCCCCGCCAACACGCCGCTCCAGAGCCAGAGCAATCCGCGCGGTTGTTTGTAATCGTTTTCCGTTGACTCATCCATACGTCTCAAATCCAACGCGGCACCGCGTACAGCACGACAAAAATCGGCAGCCACGCCAGCACGACGAAGTACCAGTAAAACGCATTTTCGCTGGCATCCACAAAGCGTTTGCCTTCGATCTTGTCAGTAAAAATCAACGCCGTCAGCACAGCAGTATCAATCAAATCCGTAATCAAATGCGTCGTGTGCATCCCCAGCAGCGTCCAGACGACCGAGCCGTAGGCATTCGTGTCATAGCGGCAATTCAGCGTGCTAAATTCGTAAAAGCGCAGCACCGTAAACACAACCGCAAACGCCAGCGCAATCACCAACCCAAGTCGCACTTTCGCCAACTCCTGCCGCTCTGCCGCGCGCTTGTACCAGACATTCGGCAGGATGCTGAGCAGCAGCACGACGGTATTCGCTACGCCGTAGCGCCAGTCTGGCGGCGCAAGATTTGGCGGCCAATGCGGGACGCGACCGCGCAGGTAAAAGTATGCGCCAATCAGCACCAGAAACATTGTGCCTTCAATCAGCATAATGCTGAGCGTGCCCCACCACATCAGGCTGCGATGGCCGAAGGCATAGCCCGGCAGGTCGGAAACATCCAGGGTCAGCGCGTCTTTGCTCATGCCTGCCTTTCTGCGGGCTGCAACGGCACGCCTGCGGCGTCCTGTTCTGCGTCCAATTGTTCTTCGTGTTCCTTGCGATTCGGCCAGAACCAGCCGATCAACGCGGCGGTGACAGGAATCGCGCCAAGCGGCACGGCCCACGGTGTGAAGATGGAGCCGACAAATAGTCCAGCGACAGCAACAGCACTCAGAAAAGGCCAGATCGTCGCATCAGGCATCAGCGTTTTGTGATCCGGTTCGGCATCCATGACGGAAGTAATCAATACCTCCCGCAAATCGCCGCGCACGCCCGTCAAGACGGGCTGATCGTCGCGTTTGTCCCAGAGCGGTTCACTGCCCGCGACCGTCGGCAGCGGTGCAAAGTTATAGGGCGGCGGCGGCGAACTCGTCGCCCATTCCAGCGTCCCCGCGTCCCACGGATTGTCAGCCGCTTTCTCGCCCACGCGCAGGCTGCGCACGGCATCCACAATGAACAGCAGCATACTCACGACGATGATGACGCCGCCGAAGGTTGCCAGCAGATTCAATCCGCCCCAGCCCATTTCCGGCAAATACGTGTAGACGCGGCGCGGCATTCCTTTCAATCCGAGTTGATGCATCGGAAAGAACGTGAGATTGAAGCCAATCAAAAACAACCAGAACACCCAACGCCCCACCCGCTCGCTCAGCATCCGCCCCGTGAATTTTGGGAACCAGTAATAAAACCCGCCGAGCAGCGGAAACACTGCGCCGCCAATCAGCACGTAGTGAAAATGCGCGACGACGAAATAGGTGTCGTGTACCTGTTGATCCAGCGAAACTGACGCCAGCATCACGCCCGTCAGCCCGCCGATGACGAAATTGAAGAAGAAACCGAGGACAAACAAGAGCGGCGTTTTCAGCCGCAGCGTCCCGCTCCAAATTGTCGCAATCCAACAGAAAATCTGCGTTCCCGTCGGCAGCGCAATCATCATGCTCGCCGCCGTAAAAAAGCTCTGTGCCAGCTTCGGCAGGCCGGTCGTAAACATGTGATGCACCCACAACCCAAAGCCGAGAAATCCCGTCGCCACCAGCGACAACACCAGCGCCGTGTAGCCAAACACTTTGCGACGACAAAACGTCGGCAAAATGGACGAGATGATGCCAAGCGCCGGGATGAAAATGATGTACACCTCAGGGTGCCCGAAGAACCAGAACAGATGTTGCCAGAGCAGCACATCGCCGCCTTCTGCCGGATTGAAAAAATGCGTGCCTACCAGCCGATCCAGAATCAAACACGTGCTGCCGAGCGCCACCGTCGGCATCGCAAAAATCACCATAAACGACATCACCACCATCGCCCACACAAACAGTGGAATGCGATTCAGCGACATGCCGGGCGCGCGCATTTTGAACGCCGTCACGATCAATTCAATGGCGACGACCAGCGCGGATAATTCAGTGAACGTAATCAACTGCGCCCAGACATCCGCGCGCTTGCCCGGCCCAAATTCCGGCCCGGCGAGCGGCACATAACTAAACCAGCCGTTGTCCGGCCCGGTGTTTAGAAAAAACATCAGATAGAGAAAAATGCCGCCGAACAAATAAATGTAATAGCCAAACGCATTCAGGCGCGGAAACGCGATGTTGCGCGCGCCAACCATCAGCGGCACCAGATACACGCCCATCGCTTCCATAATCGGCACGGCAAACAGAAACATCATCGTCGTGCCGTGCATTGTGAAGACTTGGTTGTAGGCATCCGGGCCGAGCAGTTTATTTTCCGGGCGCGCCAGTTGCAGCCGCATAAACACAGCCTCGACGCCGCCGAGCAGAAAGAACACAAACGCCGTGAGAATGAACCGCCGCCCAATCGTCGTGTGATGCACACAGCGAAACCAGCCGAGCAAGCCCGTCGGCTCTGCCCAAGTTGCGGTGAGTTGTTTCTGCTCCTCTTCCCTCACTTCAGACTCTCCAGATAGCTGACTAAGGCGTTCAGTTCCTCGTTGCTCAAAGCGTTCGCAGGCATTTTGTTGCCGGGCTTAAAGTGTTGCGGATCGAGAATCCACCCGCCGAGATTCGCGCGATTGTTGGCGAGCGTGCCCGCCGCGAGCGTTTGCCGGCTCGCCAAATGCGTCAAATCCGGGGCCGAACTCGCGCCCGCCCCCGTGCCGCGAATCTGATGACACATCACGCAACTGCGCGTTTGAAACAATTGCAATCCCTGCTGCTGCTCCGCCGTGACGGGCGCAGGCGCGGCGCGACGTTGCCCATCCAGCCACGCCTTAAACTCCGCTTCCGGCTCGGCAATCACCAGAAACGCCATATGCGCGTGCTGATGCCCGCAGTATTCGGCGCATTGCCCGCGATAGGTGCCCGCGCGATCCGCCTGCAACCAGGTCGTGGTCGTATGCCCGGTCAGCAAATCGGTTTTGCCCTGTAAATTCGGCACCCAAAAGCTGTGAATCACATCGCGCGAAGTCATCACGAAGTGCACGGGGCGACCGACCGGAATATGAATTTCATTCGCCGTGCGCAGGCGCTGGCTCGGTACCGGGTCGTCGTATTTGAAATCCCACCACCACATATAGCCCGTCACTTCGATCTTTAATGCCTGCGGCGCGGCCAGCGAAGTCAGCGCGCGTCCGGTACTGAAATCAGCCAGCATAAAACTGAATAAAATCAGCACCGAAATGCCCAGCGCCAACGCTATCGCCGCGCTCATTTTGCGTTTCGCCGCCGCGTCCGCTGTCGCGTTTGCCTGGCTGCGAGCTTGCAGAATTGCCCCGATCAGCGCGCTCATCACCAGCACATAAATCACGGCGCAGACCCAGAACATCAGCCACCACAAATGACTGAGCCGCTCCGCCTGCGGCCCCGCCGGATCAAGCGCGGATTGAATGCCTTTGCAGCCGGAAGAGAA
>JAXLQQ010000116.1:0-9694 GCA_046331525.1 Blastocatellia bacterium | reverse complement strand
TTTGTTCGGGTCGCCGCCTGTCGTGTACTTCGGATTTAATTTGTAGGCTCGGCCATACCCCGCCATCGTCGCTTTAAAAAACGGCGATTGGGCAAAAAGCTGCTCGAAGTTCATCGGCAAGGTGCTGCCGCCGGATAAGCCCATATAACGATCATCATTCGTCCCAACTTGTGCCAGCACGGGCAGAAATCGTTTGGGCGTGAAACTTCCCTTCGGCGTCAAGAACCCGGCACTGGAAACGACTGCCGCCACACGATCTGACATTTCGATGCCAACGCGTGAAGTCATTTGGCCGCCGTTGGAAAAGCCGACGAAGTAAATCATTTTCTGATTCACATTGAATTTGCCGCACATCTCGTCAATCACCTGATTCAAAAACTTGATGTCGTCTTTCGGCACTTCGCCGGGGCAATATTCAAAGCTGCCGGGATAGATATTCCATTTCGTTGTGTTCTTGTGTTGGCCATCTTCGATGATGCAATGATGCCAGGAGGACGGATAGACGGTCAGCAGGTTTTCCGCTTCGCCAACTTCTTTCCAGCCCGAGATGTTATAGAACTTCAAGCCGTCGCCGCTCGTGCCATGCAGCATAAACACAACGGGCGTCGCAGCGTTCTTGTTATAGTTCTTCGGCACATGCACGTAGTATTCGCGCGTGTCACTGTTCACGACGGTCGTGAAGCGGTTCTTGCCGACAACGTACGAACCATTGCTTGCAGGCGCAGGATTGTTTTTGTTTTCGTTGCGGTTTTGCCGGGCTTCGCGAATCCGTTCGCGGCGACTTTGGGTGGTTTGGGCAAAGATGCCGATGGCAGTTAAAGCAACAACGAGGGCGAAGACGATTTGTTTTTTCATGGTGCAGCGTCCTTTCACAAAGAGGGTAATCTTTCACCATCACCCATCCAGTTCGTGACATAGTGTCGGGAGGCTGCGATTTGTATCAGGCGTTCGCCATTTTTTTATAAATTTCGCGGAAGGCTTGTAGCGTGCGGGATTTGATGAGGCGCAGGCGATCTTCTTTAATGCCGAGGCGGGCGGAGATTTCTTCCTTCGATAACTCTTCGTAATAATACAGCCGCAAAAATTCCTGCTCGCGCGGTTTCAACTTTTTCACGGCTTCTTCAATCGAACGACTTGTTTCTGCATCCAGAAACACATTCTCCAACGAACCTTCGCTCGCCACGTCGTATTCGTAATCTTCGAGCGAATCCACTTTGTACCGATGCCGCACGTGTTCGCGGATGATGTTCAGCGCAAAGCCCACAATAAACGAAGGCAACGAATCCGCCGAACGCAGTTTGCCTTCGCGCAGTGCTTGAATCACGCGCAGGAAGGTTTCGGCGCGAATGTCTTCGGCATCGTCTTTGGAATGCAGTTCACTGACCGCGAGAAAATAAATGCGCTGCGAAAATTTTTCATACAGCATGGCCTCAGCCGCTGCATCGCCTTGCTGAATTTTGCTGACTAAGTCGTGGTTAGTGAAGGTCTCTACGCTGTGTTGCATAGCGAGGCGGATTCTACCGTTAAAGCACGGACGTGGGCAATAAATCTCAGCGGAGAAAATTTTTTGCAAAATTTCCTGATACATCTCACGCCCACACCGCACTACGCACCGAACCGAGCAAGAGCCAAACGTGGCCAGGCCGGTTCACAGGAAAAACGACATTCACAACTTTTGAAGGAGAACACTTTTATGAAGAAAACTATGACCATTATCGCCATCGCCATTGCGGTCGGCATCGCTGCTGTTTCCGCCTTGAAAATCAACTCGCTCACCACCGTCCAAGCCGCTGCGCCGTTGTTTGGCGATGCGTGCAAGAACGTGAAGTTTACCGTCAAGAACCAACATAACTCCGGCGGGCAAATCGAAATCCGCGAAGTGCAATACTTCAACAAGGCCAACGGCAAGTGGCAGACCGAACAAGTTGCAAACAAGACCGCCAATCAAGGCGCGACCGTCACAACCAACGGCGACGATTTGAAAGATTCCGAAGGCGAACAGATCACCAAGATCAAGTTCAAATACAAATATCTGCCGACAGGTCGCGGTGCGAACTGGTCGATGAAATCACGAGCGCGGAATTTGTGCCGAGCAGCCCGACCTGCAACGCCAACCGCACGTATGGAACCTTCACGTTAGTCCGCTAATTCGCAAGAACCCACTCGCTTCGGGCTGGCAGCATCAGACGTTGCCAGCCTTTTCCATTTTTATTCGCAAGCGTGAGCGATTTGGTAACGGGATTGCGCTATCTGGGGGTGAAAGAGAAACATTCCGACGCGCGCTGTGTGCGCGGAATGTTCTATGGTACAAAGGGCACCCAACCAGGAGCACAACATGACACCCGCCATGACCAACGAACGCTGGCAAGAGATCAAGCAGATCGTCAACGCCGCGCGCCAAGCTGATTCCCAAGCGCGCACTGCGATCCTGCAACAATCCTGTGCCGACAATCTGGCCTTGCGCCTCGGCGCTGAAGCCTTGTTGTCCGCAACGCGGCAATTCCCCGACCAACCGCTCGCGCCCGACGAATGGCAGCGTATCGA
Source organism: Blastocatellia bacterium (assembly GCA_046331525.1). Taxonomy (GTDB): domain Bacteria; phylum Acidobacteriota; class Blastocatellia; order RBC074; family RBC074; genus JAFDVL01. Next base: position 7,150 of record JAXLQQ010000116.1, on the reverse strand, counting down.
ACAGGTCTTTCAAGCCGCGCTGGAATTGCAGCCGTCAGAACGCAGCGCGTATTTAGTGCAAGCTTGTGCTGGCAACGAAGCCTTGCGCCACGAAGTCGAATCGCTGCTCGTCTATCAAGGCGCAGCCGGTGCATTGATCGGTGGCCTGATTCACGAAGCCGCCGGGTTATTGCCAACCACCGAAAAAGCCCGCTTCACGCCCGGCACGACGTTGAATCGGCGCTATCGCATTCTGGGACTGCTCGGCAAAGGCGGGATGGGCGAAGTCTATCGCGCCGACGATTTGACGCTTCAGCAACCAGTCGCGCTCAAGTTCCTAAGCGAACGAATGTCCCAAGACAAAGCCATGCTCACGCGCTTTCGCAGCGAAGTAGCGATGGCCCATCGCGTCACGCATCCCAACGTCTGCCGCGTCCACGACATCGGCGAAGTCATCACCAGTTCCGGCACGTTGCATTTCCTTTCGATGGAATACGTGGACGGCGAAGACCTATCGTCCCTACTCCGCCGCATCGGTCGCCTTCCCGCCGACAAAGCCGTCGAAATCGCCGAGCAGCTTTGCGCAGGCTTAGCCGCCGCGCACGAAGCCGGCGTGCTGCATCGTGATCTGAAGCCCGCCAACGTGATGATTGACGGCAAAGGCCGCGTCCGCATCACCGACTTCGGCCTGGCCGGATTTGCCGAACAGATCAAAGGCAATGAAGTGATGGCCGGGACTCCGGCGTACATGTCGCCCGAACAATTCGCGGGCAAAGAGGTGACAACGAAGAGCGATATTTATGCGCTCGGCTTGGTGCTGTACGAAGTCTTCACCGGCAAGCGCGTGTTTGAAGCGGGATCGTTGGATGAATTGAAACGCCTGCACGAAAGCAGCGCGCCGACGAATCCGTCGAGTTGGGTGAAGGATTTGGATCCGTTGGTCGAGCGCGTAATTTTGCGGTGTTTGAGAAAGACCCGGCGCGACGATTGGCGTCGGCGAAGCAAGTGGCAGATGCGTTGCCGGGGGGCGATCCATTGGCGGCGGCCTTGGCGCTGGGCGAAACGCCTTCGCCGGAGATGGTCGCGGCGGCAGGGCAAAAGACGGGGATGAAACCGATGTATGCCGTCTTGTGTTTGCTGGCGATCATTGTCGGCTTGATCGCTCACGCGGCATTCGGAAACAAAATTTCCATCTACCCAAGTCTGTTGCGTGAGCATTCGCCGGAAGAGTTGACGCATAAGGCGCAAGACCTGACGCGACAGCTTGGGTACACGGAGCGCCCGGCGGACAGTGCCTTCGGGTTCCAGGGTGAATGGGAGTATCAGCAGTACGTTAGTCAGAACATCGCGCGTGACAAGCAGCGAGAGCAATTCACCAAAGTGCTGGCCCCCATCAGCTATTGGTATCGCCAGTAGCTCCACAGTACCTACATTCGATATCTTTGGATGGATTAATGATGACGATCCGCCGCGAGATACCTCCGGGATGATCGGCATCTGGCTGGATTTGCAAGGGCGATTGACTCGGTTCGAGGCAGTGCCACCGCAAGTAGATCAGGCCACCGATGCACCGCCGCCTCTGGACTGGAAACTATTGTTCAGCGCCGCTGACCTCGATCCGGCCAACTTCGTTTCAACTCCGCCTCAATGGATGCCGCTGGCTGGTTTTGACGTGCGGGCCGCCTGGACAGGGTCGTACCCAGCACAACCCAACATTCCGCTCCGCATTGAAGCTGCTGCGTATCGTGGCAAGCCGGTTTATTTTCACTTGATCTGGCCCTGGACACCCCCAACCAGAATGCAAGCCCATCAACTATCTGCCAGCGCGCAAATCGGCAACATCGTAATTACTGTCCTGTTTTGCCTGCTTACTATTGGTGCGTTGCTGCTGGTTCGCTATAACCTCCGTCATAATCGTGGAGATCGGCGCAACGCATTTAAAATAGCGACGTTCATCTTCACTTTAAAAATCGGCACCTGGCTTTTTGGTGCGCATCACGAACCGCGCTTCAACGAATTGATTGTCTTTTTCACGCAGGCGGTCAGCCAAGCCCTGCTATGGGCAGGCGTTGCCTGGTCGTTTTATATGGCACTGGAACCTTATGTTCGGCGGCGCTGGCCTGTCGTGCTGATTTCGTGGAATCGGTTGCTCAACGGCGATCTGCGCGATCCGTTGGTGGGCCGCGATTTACTCATTGGCATCCTTTTTACTGTTGTCGGCAGACGGGCCATTGGCTTGCTAGACGCACTCTTCTTTCCCTGGGAGTTGCGCAATCTGTCTAGTTTTGCGATTGATACGTTGCCTGGTTTCCGGTTCCTGCTCGCTACCGGTTTCAGCTATTTGTACCTGCTGACACTGCTTTCGCTCACATTCTTATTCCTGCTGTTCGTGCTACGCACTCTCACGCGGCGGCAATGGCTGATGGCAGTCATCTTTATTTTTGTGGGTTGTCTGCTCGGCCTTCAACAGTCCGTAAACCCGCTGGTTGGGGCGTTATTCAATGGGCTGAACTTTCTGTTGGTCATCGTCATTATGTTGCGCTTTGGCTTTTTCGCCTTCCTTGTCAATGCCGTGGTCAGTGGATTTTTGTCTTATCCAATAACGCTAGATTTCTCCGCTTGGTACACGAACTCGGCGATGTTATTGGCGGGTGCGATCCTGGCGCTGGCGATCTATGCCTTTCACACGTCGCTGGGTGGGCAGAAGGTGTTTTCCGGCAAGCTGCTGGAAGAGTGAGTTGTCACAATGCGAAGCGCCTAGGAGCGCAAGCGTCTCGCTTGCTACGAGCAAGAGAAACGAAGCTCGTGAGGCGTCGTGAGGCAATCCCTTCATCTTCAGGAAAGCGGCTTCGCACGCCTTCGCGTGTGAGGCCGCCTCTTTTTCTTCGGCGTACTCCCTTACACGCCTCGTTCGCCTCGCTGCGCTCGCTCGTAGCAAGCGAGACGCTTGCGCTCCCAGGCGCTCCGCGTTTCCAGGCATTGCCGCATTCCCAGGCATAAACTGCCGCGCCAAATCATCTCCATCTCCGAAAAAATTCCAGGCAGACATTTTTTTGCGATGGCATTGATACATTTCGCGCACTCGCCGCACTACTAACCGAGCAAACGTTAACAATGGATTTTTCAAAACAGGAGACACTATGAACAGCAAAAATTACATCGCAATCGCAATCGCAACTTTGGCATTCACCGTCACCGCTTTCGCCCAATGGCATCCCGAAATTGACAAGGTGAAAGGCCGCACCTCGCACACACAATCCATCACTTCGCCGCGCGATGTCGCTTCGGGACAAGCCACCGGCAGACGCAAAGCACCGCGCAGAACGCAGGACAAATTGGGGAACTTTGAAATTCAAGGCATTAAATCGCCACGCGATGCCGCGTCAGGACAAGCAACAGGAAGACGCAAAGCTCCGAATACAGCGCAAGACAAGTTGGGGAACTTTGAAATTCAGGGCGTCAAATCCCCGCGCGATGTCGCTTCGGGGCAGGCGACCGGAGTCGTCGCAGGACAAAACAGCGGCGGCACAATCACGAATCAACGGCGCAATCGCCCGGTGCGCGGCTACATAGATGGCGGCGTGACGCACGAAGACACGTGGGAGCAGAAACGTCGCCTGACGCGGAAACGCCGTTAACCGGACATTACAATACGGAGGCACACGATGCGCGACATACTGCTTATCACACTCATTCTCTTCGCCGCGGCGGGTAACGCTTGGGGCCAACCTAAAGCAAAGCCCCTCAAACGCAAGCCCGCTGCACCACGAGCGCACGACAAGTACGCGAATCAGGAAGTGAGCTATCGTCAAACCAAAGGCCGACGAGCGGCGGTCTTTGAACCCAACAATGAACCGCTCTGGGCCAAACAAAGATCGCCCGGAAAAACAATGCGCAAACGGACGAAGAATCAGAATATTGAAGTCGAAAACGACGAGACGCATCGCACTCGTCCGCGCGCCAAACGCACCGAGACGGTGAACAACAATGAAGCCTTGCGCCGGAAAGGTCGTCCGCGCAGGCGAAAAAACTGAACCAGAGAAAAAGTAAAATTGCCTGATACAAATTGTGCCCGGCCTGCACTATGTAACGAGCAAGACAAAACAACGGACTTTTGACACCAGGAGGCACTATGAAAAAGACAGTTCTCGCAATCGCAATGATGACCTTGATTTTGACTGGCACGACGTGGGCACAACGCCAGAAAAACTTCGGTTCCACCGCAATGGGCGGAGGCTCTGGCGTTGGCGTGCGTAATCGTCGGCCCGCACCGCGCTCTTTGTATGCCAATAACATCGGCCAGGGAGTTCACGCGGAACCACAGGACGGCAGTGGAACCGACAATGCCAATCGCCGCCGCCCCAACGCGATTGGGAATCCTTTTGGCCTGGGCGGAACGGTGACCGCAGGTGTAAAAAATCGCCAGTCAGCAAATTTAGGGGACACCGCTACGCACGAAGTCGGTCACAAAGGGAAAAGCCGCCGGGGAGCGATTGGCGAGGGCGCTTCGGACGTAAATGCGCGGCATGCGCAGCCCCGAAAACCACAAAACCTGTTGCCTTACATGGAACAAAGCAATGTTCGACGTCAGACTCAACGGCAAGGATTTTGGGGCATGGAAACGCACTTTGGCGCTGGAGAAAATTTCAGAAAAGGGAAGAACAGCCAGCCGCGACCACGCCGCCCGCAGGCACCGCAATAAGGCAAACGATGCCGCTACGATTTTCACCTACCCCCCTTTTTAACCCATAAGGAGAAACGATGAAAACACGCTTCACATTCGTCTTGACGCTTTGTTTAACTTTCGCTTTGACGATCATCGCCGGAGCGCAAACCGAAACCACACAGCCCGGCACGAAAACGCCCGGCGTCACTGCGCGCCAAAAAAATCAGGCCAAACGCATTCGTCACGGCGTCCGCAACAAATCGCTGACCAAGCACGAAACCAAATCGCTGGCAAAGGATGCGAAAGAAATTCAGCAGGATAAGGCAGCGGCCAAAACAGATGGCACCGTGACAGGCGCGGAGCGCAAGGCGCTGCACAAAGAAATGAATCAGGAAAGTCGCAAGATTTATCGCAAGAAACACAACAACCGTTCCCGTAACTAACGCAGAAGCACGTTCGCTGTTGGGCAACCAACATATTTGCCGGACGTTCCAGAGTGCTTGGCTAATCACTGGCCAGGCACTCCGTTTTCTTTCCTCGCCGCCTTCTCAAACTCGCCCTGAAAGGTTCTCGCGCTTTTTGCTTACTCGCATGGAGCAACAGCGCATGCAAAACGATCACCGCAACAACCGACACACGCTACGGCAAAGGATGCAACGCGCCGGTTTGCAAATGCTGTTTGCCTGCGCCCTGAGCCTAATCGCAGTGCTGGGCAGCGGTTCCAGCTTCGCTGCGGCTTCCGTGCCCACAACCGCGACAGCCGTACACCTAACGCCTTCTCTCCCGCAAAAGGACGAGCGCAAACAAAATGAGTTGTTCGGGGAACAGGGAGAACGGCTGTTGCGGGCGGTGGATCGGTGGCTGCGCACATTGGCGCAAAACCGGACGCTGCGCCCGGCCCCCGCGCCCTACTTACAGCACGCTGGAAAAGGCAGCACGCGGTAAAGTGGCCGCCGTATTCGCTACCGAACAAAGCCCTCAACACAGGACACGACAGCGCTTAGGGCGTTTCGATCCGCACAATTTCCACGGCGACACGCTGCGCCCCGCTGGCAGCAGGAGCGAGCGCAATCCCCTCGCCTTTGGGCATTTGATAGGCCGCGTTTGGCGCAATAGGTTCACCGCCCGGCGTGGCCGCAAAAATGCGTTGCGAATCCAGGCGAGCGGCGGGCAGCAAGCGGTCTTTGTCGTCATAAAAATCCAGCCGCGCATACACCGCCGTAACCGGCACAGCACCGACATTTTCCCAATCAATCAGCACCTGTTGTGCAGATTTCCCCTGCGGATTCACCACCGGGACTAACCGCGCGCGAGTGATGTTCACCTGCGGCCCGGCGGCTGCGGTGTCGTCGTGTTGTTTCGCGGCAGCCGCTTTCTGAGGCGCAGCCGTGTACACCTTGCCAGACGGCGTGGCCGCTACGTGTTTGGAGGAGGAACTGGAAGAAGATTCCGACGAAGAAAAGAAGGATTTGCTGCGCCCAAACTGATCGCGGAACACGCCTAAAAAGCCGCACATACCGCAAAACACGACAAAGACGCTGAGAGCAATAATCCATTCTCTGGAGGAACTACGTTTACCGGTTGATGCACTCATAACAGAACCAAACTTTGGCGAGGCAGGGGCGGAGGGCCAAAAACACGGAGCGATTATTCGCAAATGCACCGCCGATGGCAAATAAAAAATGGCAGGAAAAACGCGCAAGAATTGCCGGAGCCGGGTGGTCGGCCACGCTCCTTGCGCGATGCGGTCTTCGCTACCGATTGGGCGCGACCGGAATTAGCAGATGCGAGGCCGCCGCTGAGGTGCGCCAGATGCGTTGCGTCGCCTTCACATAATCGCTTTCCTGCGCTTGGAAAATGTTCTCGACGAATTTCTGCGGGTTGCGATCAATCACGGGAAACCAGGTACTTTGCACTTGCACCATTAGCTTATGACCTTTCAAAAAGCGGTGATTGAGGTGGTGCAGGTCAATCTGGTACGCCGCGATTTTGTTGGGCGGGATGGCTTGCGGGCGTTCAAAACCGCTGCGAAAACGTCCGCGCAAGACATCGTTTGCCACCATCAACTGATAGCCGCTCATCTTCGGTTCTTTCGCGTAATCCTGCGGGTACACGTCAATCAACTTCACAATCCAATCGCTGTCTGAGCCGGTCGTCGAAGCAAACAGGTTCGCCGCCAAGTGACCCGTGATCGTAATGTCATCAGTCAGCGTCTCGGTTTCCCAACTCAAGACATCAGGGCGGCCATTCACAAAGCGTTGGTCTTCGACGAGCCACGTGCTCCAGCCGGAACCGCGCGGGTCGTAGGTCGCTTCGATGGGACGCGGACGATACGGCACCGGATTCGCGGGGTCGGACACGTATTCATCAAACGCATTGCCATCGCTCGTCGGCGCGTCAAAAGACAGTTTGCCGTTGGCGTGAAAATACAATTTGCGATCCGTCGTCAAATTGCGCGGCGGCCATTGGTCGTAGCTTTTCCATTCGTTGCTGCCCGTCTGAAAC
>JAXLQQ010000115.1:0-9791 GCA_046331525.1 Blastocatellia bacterium | reverse complement strand
ACGCTCGCGGCAATTTGCCCGGCGCTCAAACTGACATCTACGCGACGTTCTTCGCCGACGCGCAAAGTCAGATCCGCTTGTGTCTGGCGGGTGAATTGCGCGGCTTCAACCGTCAGTGTGTAACTGCCGGACGGCAGCAACTGAATCCGGTAACGACCCGCGCTATCCGTAGTCGTCGTCCATTTGAGTCCGGTAGCCGTGGCCGATGCACTGACGGTCACGCCTGCCACAACGGCTCCGGTATTGTCCGTGACAACCCCAAACAGAGCGGCGCGCGTATCTTGCGCTAACGCAAATGGCATTAAGAAAGAAGCCAATAGCAACGCGATCAGAACGGATAAATACACTTTCCCCCAGCGGGCTTTTGTAAACATAACTACCTCCACAAAGCAAAGCTCACGCGCAGACCTGCGCACGCAAGCCGCTTTACTATGAATTGTAATGAAAGAGAGTCTGTGCAGACTCGCCTAAGTGGTGATGGCGAGGGAAGCGATGGCAGGTGGAGGCAATTGCCAGATGACGCGCAGACGGTGCTGCGCGGCGGGAACAGGTTGTGGAAGGAAACACAGGGGAACAGCGACGAGCGTGCGCAAAAGAACCGCAGCGAGTTGTCGCCAGCGACTGTTTGAGCGCGCCAGCAGACGAACATCCGACAGCGTATCCAAATCCAATTTGACCGGCAGCAAGGCGGTGTTCGCCGCACCGAATCGTTTTGTCAGTGCAGTGCAGTCGGTGTTTCGTTGCCAGCCAATCCCTTTGAGTTTGGCGCGGTCGCGCAGATGCAGCGCGATCAGATAACAACCGCCGTGATGATCCGGGCCGAGCGCGAGCGTGTGCTCGTTCAGCGATTGCAACGCTGTTGTGATGTCCTGCGCTTCCAGGTCAGGGCAATCGCGCCCGATGATCACGACGCGCTCGTAAGCAAGCTGCGCCAGCGCCTCGACGGCGTTCTCCAGGCGCGCTGCGAAACTCGCCCCTTGCTGCGCGTGAACGGTAATGTGCGGCAACAGCGAGGGCAGCCTTAACCCCGCCGTCGTGAATAAATGAATGTCCGCGCCATCACCCCATTCGGCTTGAAGCTGTGGCGATTGCAGCAACGCTTGAAACGACTGCGGCCATCTGCGCCGCGCCAGATCAAGCGTTGGAGCATCCGCAAACACCAATACAGCACAACGCGCTGTCGTAAGCGAGGTGGCGTTTGTTTCAACCAGTCTATTTGGGTTTGTCGAGAAGTTCATGCGACAGCTTACTCAAGGCAACGCCGACCACAATTCGCGCTTCAGATACACGCCCCATTTGGCGTCGTAAGGATGAACCAGTTTGACGGGCTGCTCGCCCTGTGGATCGGGCTCTGCTTTCGACGCCGACCCTGTCAGCGACGGCGACGATGATCCGGCCGATGATCTGATTTGATAGACCGGTCTGCCTTTATTCGCCCACTCAAAGATGGAGCCTTCGAGATTGTAAACATTCGTATAGCCGCGCGCCTGCAATTGCTCCGCCAGCGCGGACGAGCGATAGCCGACCGAGCAATACACGACTACTAAACGGTCACGCGGCTCAGCCTGCAATATTTCGAGCGCCTGCGCTTCGGTAGTGGCGAGTTGCGCGCCCGGCAAATGACTCACGTTATATTCGGCAGGCGCGCGCGCATCCAGCAGCTTGGGTCTTTCCGGTTGCGCTCGCTTCAGCCAGTCCGCGAGTTCCGCTGTCGAAAGTTGACGGACGCCAGGAAAGCGTTGTTGGATCGTCCGTTTCATCTCGGTCAAATCCGCGACCACGACTGGCGCATTGGATGCGGCTGACTGTCGGCAGGCGCTAAAGTACAAACCCACCAATAACAACCACCCACAACCGATCCATTGCAACGTGTGACGCATACGCTTTTGGCGCTTATTTGCTGTCAGAATCTTTTCCATCGTCCACCTTGTAAATCATCACAGTCAGAATTTTTTAGCAGCGTCAAGACTGCCTTTTACCAGCAACTTCGCACTGACGAGATGCTTCGCCGCCAAGACCTGCGTCCTGGCGTCCGCTGTCAGTTTGCCGAGGCCACGTTTCCAGACAACGTCGCACGCCGTACCGTTCTGCACCATTCTCACTAAAGCGCGTGATCGCGTGCCGCGCCTTCTGTATTTGTCTCGCCCACCTGCTTCGTGGTCGGCCCTGTTTCCCGCCGATACCACCGTGCCAGCGTCGTCGGCGCAACACCAGCAAGATAGGCGGCAATCAGGAATTGGTTGAGCGCCGTGGTTTTCACCAATCCCAATTTTAACCATCGCCGGGCGGACGAAATAACCGGCACAGGAGCCAGCACAATGCGACCTTGTTTCCGTAAGCGGCGCATCAATTCAAAATCTTCCATCAGCGGCAAGTCCGGGAAGCCGCCCGCTCGTGCAAACACATCAGCGCGCATAAAAATCGCCTGATCGCCATACAGACCGCCACTTCAGCGCGAGCGCCAGTTCGCCATCGTTTCAATCCATCGCAGCCTGCGCTGTGTTCCATCCAATCCGAGTTGAAAAGCCCCGGCGACAGCCTTCTCCTGCGTCAGCGCCTGCCTAACATACCAATCAAAGTCGGGCGGCAGGAGGCGTGTCCGCGTGTAAAAATGGCAAGAAGATGTTCCCGCGTGCCATTCGCGCTCCCGCATTCATTTGCCGTGCGCGTCCCGGCTCAGTTCGGATTACCTGTACACCTGCGGCTTCAGCAATCGCAATCGTAGCATCGCTGCTACCACCATCCACGACCAGCACCTCGCAGGTCGTAGAACTTCGCGCACTGCAAATCGTGGCTGCCAGATGCGCCGCTTCATTCAGGGCAGGGATGATGATCGAAATGGACATGTGCAATATCTTCGGGGCGGTCTACATCATTCAGCATGGGCAAGAGAAACGGCACGACGCCGATTTCAGCCGCCGTGGTCAGCGTTGCCGCCAGCACGGTATCCGTACCCCACGCAATCCCCTGCAAAAGAGGCGCGAGCGGGCGCTTCCATCCAATCAAGTAATACCCACCATCCTGTGCTGGCCCCAGCACCAACTCATGCCGTTTGAGTGCAGCAAACGCAGTCGCCAATATTTCTACCGTCAGATCAGGACAATCCGTGCCAATCAAAACCACATGATCGAAGTCTTCCGCAAACGCCGCGTCAAACGCCCACTGCATCCGCGCGCCCAAGTCACCGCTGCCTTGAGGCCGGAAATCAAGCTCAGTCCCCAGCCAATCCTGCATCGCGGTTAGCTCGCCACCTTCATAACGGATTTCCACGCACACCTTGCACCATACAAATAATTGCCGAGCCAGCCGCACAGTGTATTCGGTCATCTGCTTTTGTAAGTTAGCAGCGCCTTCCGCTCCCAATGCGGGAATCAAGCGGGTTTTGGTTCGGCCCGGTTCGGGATACCGCGTGAAGAGAATCAGTTTCTTCCTAACGGATGTAGTTTGCTTCTGTGTTCGTTTCAGCATCAGATACGCGATGAATTCCAGGACAATCCACGTCAGAAAAAAGTACGATAAATAGGCCATCAATTATTTCTGAGACAGATTAACTGGTTGCTGCTGCCAAGCTGTTAATACGCAGCTTGTGAGTATCCAACATCTCCCAGGCCAGCAAAACCCAGACGGGCAAAAATTCCAGCCAAACAATGCCATTATCAAAGAGCCTCGTCTGTCCCCGTGCGACCAGAAAAAAGCGCAGGTAATATAACGGCAGCAACAACAACAGCAGCAGCAATGACCAGCGCGGACGCAACGTCACTAACGGCAGGAGCCAGATCGCATACCAGGGAAACTGCACCGGACTCAATAAAAACAGGACTGCGACAACGATCAGGCAGTTTTCACAAATGCTCGTATCATCGCTATTCTGCCATCGCAATCGCCACAGCAGGAGGGCGAGCAACAACAGCCCGGTGATGGCTCGTGCCAGCGGTTGCACCAGCGCGCCGTCCAGTTGCAGCAAACGCGCCAAACGATCTGCGCCCCACAAAATCAACATAAATGCGGAATCGTTCATCTGCCAGCGCTGACTAAAAGCAGTAAAGCCCGCATCACCTTCCAATCCAGCTTGCCAAATCGGAAAGAACATCGCGCCACTCACCAGCGCAAATACCAACAAGGCTCGCAGCAATTGGCACGGCTGCGTGAACGGCGGACGCAGCAATATCGGCAGTAACAGCACCGGCCAAACCTTCGCTCCGACGGCCAGCCCCAGCCAGAAAGCGGCCCAGACAAAACGGCGGCGCAACGCCAAATACAAAGCTCCCAACACAAACGGCAGCACAATGGCATCCATGTGCCCGGAGTTATAAATTTCCTTCAGGAACAAAGGATTCCACCAATAAATGACCAGATAGCTCAAGGGCAGTTGCAACCGCTGCAGCAACAACACGAGCAACCCAGCCGTCGCCAAATCAAAGAGCAGCAGTACCACGCGCCATGCATTCAGACTCCACGGGCGCAACCAATAGGCGAGCGCAAATGCGGCCTGCGCGACAGGCGGATAAATCGTGCGTAAATCGCCATGATTAACTTGCGAAAGAACCTCGCTCCCTTGCTCGCTCAGGGTTTGCAACGAGGCAGGAAGTTTAGCTTCCTCATCGACAACCAAAACGTCAATTGGCGCATACGCAAAAGGATTCGCGCCGTGCGCAGTCACAGCGCCATCCCAGAGGTAACGAAAATAATCGGTTTCCAAGATCGGCGTCGAAGCAAACCCGATGACGCGCAACAAAATGCCTACTCCCAAGAGCCAGGCCAGCAATGTGCGATCCATTGCACTACGCCGAAACACATAGACGCTGACCAACCAGACGGTCCCCGCGCTCAATGCTAATGTCAGCAAGGCCGCAAACGGTCGGGACAGCATCGGTCTGTCGGACATAAATTGAAAGGAAAGCCGCGCCAGCCCAAGCTGAAGAGCCAGCAGAAGACTCCCCGCTATAAAGCACAAGCGGCGCGGCATTCCCTTCGACGCAAATCTCATGCGAGGCAATGTACCAGCCTTTTTTCGTCGTTGTCAGCACACTCGCGACGGCCAAAGGCTATTTCGAGCCTGACCCTTCGGGCGGAATCGGCATGTAACTTTTGACAGCCAGAATTTTATCTTTTGGATTGATAACCCCCTTGATCATCAAAGGATCACCCACTTTGTACTTTTCAAACATGGTGATCAGATTTTTTTGAGCGGCCAGGCGAATCGTCATGCCTTTCAGCATACTGATTTCCATTCCCTTTTCATCTACGGCTTTGGCGACTTTGAGATTCAGCGGCGGGGCGTTGGTCTTGGCATCGGAGCCTTCGTTCGGCACCAAGCCTAGCTCTCCATAGGCGGTGATATTCATGTCGCCAGGTTTAGCGATGCTTGTGCCTGCTGACGCCATAAATGTCAGCCCTACTGCGACTCCCAGCAGCACCAGCAGGGAGAGTACGCGGAAATGTCTCGAAGTTTTCATCACTTATACCTCTCTGAAAAATAGTTATATGCAGGATAAGCCCTACGAAGCCTATCTGTTTTGCGGAAGCCTCTTCGCCTTCTTGTTGGCAAGAGAACTCACATTCCGTTAGTCGCTGGTTCTGTCGAATTTATTACACAGTCTTTGCACAGTTTTTACTGTTATTGGTTAATTCGTCACGCTGGGCTGATAGGGCAGAAGAAACGAACGGAGAGAAGATTGCAGTGCGGGGGCCAGAGGTGAAGCAGTACTATAGGAGAAATATTATCGCGCTTGAAAAGATTCTGTTCCCGCCAATTGTTCATCCAGCACGCGATGCACTTCCTGATAGCTCGCTTCCGACAGTATATCTTCGTGTTTCAATTCGCTGAGGCGTGCGTTGAGGACACTGAGCAGATGATGACGTAAACAGGCTTCCTATTGTTTCTCAACCGCTTGTTTTTCGTCGCTATATAGACAACGCGCAAATGATCGGTCAGAGAGACTAACGCTTTGTTGTCACACGGTAGATTGTCCGCAGTTCCACTTCCGTTGCATAAACGTCCACCACCCGACCTAATGATTTGCCGTGATTGGTGATAACTTCGAGATTCAGCAATTGCTTACTCACTCGCACTCCGCCCGCGAGAATAGATTGCGTGTGCTGCATATCCTCCCAGGCATCAGGTGTCACGAGATTCCCGATAGATGAAGCAGTCGCGGGCTGTTAGTAGTTGTTCCTGTCCTACAGCATTGTGCAGCACCAGCTCCAGTACAACTCCTTCCGTCGGATGGACAATTTTATCTACGACCTGCCCCAGCCGATGACCGCGCTGTAGCATGACCACTAGCAGGCCGTTGACTTCGCGTGACAGGTTGAGAATGTTTTCCAGTTGCATGTCCATTGCTGCTTTTGCACTGTAAAACGGTTGCGGCGAGGCCCCTCAGCCGTCCCCATCGTATAAGAGCAAGCGATGGAACACTCCGCGCCGATCCTCTCACACGCCTGACGTTACCTCACTGCAACCTTTGTTGCGCTCCCTTCCCACAAGGAGTGTGTCATGCCAGAAGTGCCTTCCTTGCCCCTCCAATACAATTCTCGTGCCGCAAACTCAAAACGCGCTAAATCGTAGTTAGAACTAAGAAGGAAAGAAAAGCGTTCGTCCTGCCTTCTTCTGCGCATGGGGCAGAAAGGGGCAATCGTGTCGCACGTAACCACAATTTGCAGGACATTTGACTTGGCAAGGAATTTGCAGCAGAAGTGGCAATTCCCACGAACAAGCAACGAGTGTTTACACAGGACGCAACAAGATGAGTATTAGCACCCGTTTGATTTTGCTTCTGATGGCTTTGGTCGGCCTCGTGATGGTGGCGGCAGGCTATTATTTTCTCCATCAACGACAGGGCATTTTAGAAAGCGCCATGCACAATGAAGTGCGCGCGCACGCCGGGACGTTGCAACTCATGCTGGAAGAGGATTTTCGCGCTGGACGTGACCGCGATGCGCAGCAATTCATCAATCGGTTGAGCCAGAATCCGAAGATATACAGCGTCATTCTCTACGACGAACAGGGGCAAATCATGATGCTCTCCGACCCGCTGGTGGCAAATGAGATTCGCTTTCCGCCCGAAATACAACAAGTCTTGGCCACCGGACAACTGATAGAATTTGTGCGGGGCATCGGTGAGCAGGAAGTCTTCTCGATCCTCATGCCAATTCGCATTAGTAAGACACGGCGAGGAGCGTTTGAAATCACGCAACCGCGTTCGTTCATTGAGGCCGATTTTGCTGCTGCGCGCCGCGACATTATCATCATTACGCTCACCCTCTTTGCCGTGATTTTACTAGGTGTGCTCGTGGTGATGCGACGCAAGCTGGCACGTCCGATTCAAGAGTTGCTGACGGGCGCAACGGCACTGGGCGAAGGCGAATTGGATTTTCGTGTTCTCGTGCCAGAGGGGGCAACGAATTGACCAAACTCGCCAGCGAGTTCAATCGGATGGCAGATCGTCTAGCCGAACAGCGGCTAGCTGCGGCGCAAGCAGCCAGTGAGCAACTGAAGTTGGAACAACAATTGCTCATTGCTGAACGGTTCGCGGCGTTAGGACGAGTCGCTGGCGGGGTGGCGCACGAGATGGGAGCGCCGCTGAATGTCATCAAAGGCCGTATTGAACAACTGTTGGAGAACCCGGCGGTTCCCCGCAAGAAACTGGAACGCAACCTGACGATCATCAATCAGCAGGCAGATGTAATTGTCCGCACTGTGCGCCAACTGCTGAATCTGGGTCGTCCTGTGGCCTTGCATCGTGTCCCTGTAGCAGTATCGGAGTTGTTGCAACGAATGCAAGAACTATTGGAAGACGAAGCCGCAACGCGAAAGATGACACTGCATTTTGAGACGCTGGACGACCGGCACATTCTGGGTGATCCTGAAATGCTGCATCAGGTCTTGATGAATATTGGTCGCAATGGATTACAGGCGATGACTGAACCTGGACAGTTGCGCGTAGAAGTGTTGGCTGAAGAAACGATGAAAGAGGCGCAACCATTTCTGGCGCTCCGCATTGCCGACACGGGCCGGGCGTTGCGCCCGAACATCTCAACCAAATCTTTGATCCCTTCTTCACGACGAAAGATGTGGGGCAAGGAATGGGCTTGGGACTCAGTCTTACGCGCCGCATTGTGGAAGATCATCAAGGCTGGATCGAAGTCACCAACCAGCCGACCGGCGGTGCGGTCTTTACCATCTGGTTACCGAAGGCGGAACACATCACGCTGGCAGCAACAGAGAGGAAGTGAACATGCGAGAGCGAATTCTGGTCTCGGAAGACAACGCCGATATGCGCGAGTTGTTGCAGGATGTGTTGGAAGAAGCAGGCTACCAAACAGATCACTGTAGACGGGCGGCAAGCGATGATCCAGCTCGAACGCGAACGCGAGATGATTGATCTGGTCATCACCGATGTGCGCATGCCGGGACTCACCGGCGATGAATTGCCGACCACCGTGCGCGCACGGCGCGCTGAAGCGCCTGTGATTATTATTACGGCGTTCGGTTCGGTGGAGCAGGCGGTCGAGTTAGTACGCGCCGGAGCCTTTCGGTATCTGACCAAACCCTTCAAGAACAGTGAACTGCTGAAGGTGGTTACGGCTGCGTTGGCGCACAGCGAAGCGCAGCGTGCGCAGGCGCGGTTACGGCGTGAAATCAAAGTGCCCACCCGCATCATTGGCGCGTCGCGTCCGATGCGGGCGCTGTTTGAGCAAATCACGATTGCGGCGCGCGGTGTCGGAACAGTTTTGATTACAGGTGAATCCGGCACAGGCAAAGAGTTGGTCGCGCGCGCCATTCACGAAGCATCACAACGCAGTGGCGGTGCATTCGTTCCTGTGAACTGCGCTGCAATTCCGGGAGAGTTGATGGAAGCGGAATTATTTGGACATACCGGCACAGCATTCACAGGCGCAAAGCAGGCCCGCAAAGGACTGATGGAAACAGCGGAAAACGGCTCATTGTTTCTGGATGAGATTGGTGAATTGCCACTACCCATACAGCCGAAATTACTGCGCGCGCTTCAGGACAAAGCGATTCGCGCCATCGGCTCCAACACCGAGCGATCCGTCAATGTTCGTGTCATCGCGGCGACAAATCGTGATCTGGAAAAAGATGTCGGCGAGGGGCGTTTTCGGCAAGATTTGTTCTGGCGCTTGAACGTGTTGCATCTGCACGTGCCAGCCCTGCGCGAACGCGCTTACGATGTGCCGTTGCTAGTCGAATATTTCATCGCCAAGGCTTGTGAAGCCGCTGAGCGTACCCCTTTGGCGGTGACGCCGGAAGCATTGGCGCTGCTGACAGCCTATTCGTGGCCAGGCAACGTGCGCGAATTGGAAAACGCGCTCGAACGCGCGGTGGCCTTTGCGGAAGGAGCCAGCATCGCGCCCGAAGATTTGCCGCAACGTGTGCGCACCAATGGCAGCACGGCTGCCCTGCTCGCGCGTTCCAGTGAGCAGGCAATGACGCTGCGCGAAGTCGAGCGCGAATATATTTTGGACATTCTGCGACGCACGGGCGGCAACAAACTGAAAGCATCGCAGATGCTTGGTCTGGATCGCAAGACGCTCTATCGCAAGTTGGAAGAGTATCAAGCCGAAGATAGCGCAACGTTGTAGCTTTTAGCGACAGCACTGGGGCAAAAAGCTACAAACAAAATTTCTCTCGAAAGGACTCTGTAAATGTCTGTTTCCGAAATGAGCAATCCCCTGCTCCTGCTGGCGGGCGGTGGTGAACACGGCCAATTGTTTTTGACCTTGTTTGTGATGTATGTCGCGGCGAAATTGGCTGCCGAAATCTTCGAGCG
>JAXLQQ010000114.1:0-10167 GCA_046331525.1 Blastocatellia bacterium | reverse complement strand
GCGGTCTTCTTCGAGCAGTTGCCGCAAATGCGCTACGTCGCGGTTGCGATACAGTTTTGAGGCGGTTTGTTTGGCGACAGCGCGACACAACCGCACGCCGTCAATGATGCTGGCGTGATTGTACTGGTCGCTGTAAATCACATCTTCGTAACCGGTCTGTCCGAAATCGTTCGCATACAACGCCGTGAAAAACGCTTCGTTGGCGGCAAAGCACGACGAATGCAGAATCGCCGCTTCACAGCCGACAAAGCGGGCGATGCGTTCTTCCAATTCCAGATGGATCGGTTCAGTGCCGCACAAAAAGCGCACCGAAGACATACCGAAACCCCATTGTTCCAGCCCGCGTTGAGCGGCTTCTTTGATGCGCGGATGGTTCGCCAAGCCGAGGTAATTGTTCGACGCCAGCATCACGCAGTCGCGGCCTTTGACACGGACGCGCCCGCCCTGCTCGCTTTCGAGCGGCACTTCGTATTTGTAGGTTTGCGCTTCGTGAAATTGATCGAGTTCGTGTTGTAGGGTGGCGTAAATTTGCGTGGGGTTCATTTATGCCTCCGGGTCAAAAGCTGGGTCGGGCGTCAATAGCACTTTGACCGCTTCCTGCGAGCGCACCAGATCGAAGCCGCGCTCGAAGTTTTCCAACTGCACTGCCGGACGCGCGATGATTTTTTCGAGCTTGGCTTTCAGCCCGGATTTGTCCGCCGCCAACAGATCGAGCATCGTGTACCAGGTGTCGAACATGCGACGACCAAAGATGCCGCGCATCGAAACGCCTTTCCAGATCACGTGATTGCCGATGTCGAACGAAGCGAGCGGGCGCGACGGGATGCCGAGCAGCATGATTTGCCCGCCGTTTTTGACCAGCAATCCGGCATCGTCATACGCCGCCGCCGCGCCGCTCATTTCCAGCACGACGTCCACACCGCCGCCGTGTTCATCGCGGACACGAGCGAAAAGTTCCTGCCGTCGTCCCGGCGCGTTTTCTTCGTTGGTGTCGAAGCAGAAATCGGCTCCCATTTCGCGCACGATGTCAAAGCGGCGCTGCAAATGGCAAGGCCCTGTGCCGCCCGCAGCAACTGAAAAATCCGTCACGTAAATCCGCGTTGCGCCCAGCGCCCGCGCGACGGCGGTCGCCATCATTCCTTGCGTGCCGCAACCGAGAACGGCGACGGTTTTGCCCGACACATCGCCTTCCATCACGGTATGCACCGCGTTGCCGAGCGCGTCGAGAAAGGCACCAAAGCGCGGCGGAATCATCGCCTTGCCGCCGAAGCGTTCCAGGTTGATGAGGTTTTCAAACGGCACGCAAACGTAATCAGCAAAGGTGCCGTCCTGATGCACGCCTTTGATGCGGACGTTCTG
This sequence comes from Blastocatellia bacterium, assembly GCA_046331525.1. Classification (GTDB taxonomy): domain Bacteria; phylum Acidobacteriota; class Blastocatellia; order RBC074; family RBC074; genus JAFDVL01. The sequence goes on along the minus strand of JAXLQQ010000114.1, from coordinate 8,808 downwards.
GCAGATATGTTTGCGCCCGGTCATGCACTGATGACAGTAACCGCAGGCAAGGTGCATTTCAGCCGTCACATAATCGCCGATGCGCACGAGGTCTTTGGGCACGCCCGCGCCGATTTCGACGACTTCGCCGCAAAACTCGTGGCCGATGACCAGCGGTTGATAGTGCTGCGCGTCGCCGTCCAGCAAGCGCAACATTTCATCGCGAATGCCTTTGCGCGTATCGGAATGGTAAATCCCAAAGTCTGTCCCGCAGATGCCCGCCGCAAGGACGCGAACTTTGACTTCCGCAGGACTCGTCTTTGGTTCGGGGGAGTTCTCAACAAATTGCAAGCCTTCTTCATTCAGTCGTTTTTTTAGTAATGCCTTCATTCAATAATTTTCCTTTTCGGTAACCAGCTATCGCAGCGAAACCGCGCTTTGCCCCAGCGCATCGAGGTTGAGTTTGAGTTCCCAGCGGTCATTGGTTTTGAGCATCTTTTCCCACGTGATTTCTTTGCCGGAGAAAGCCGCCATCCGTCCGAGGATCGTGGTCAGTGTCGTTTCCGCGCCGTGTGCGGCCTGATTCTCAAATTTGCCGGATTGGATGCCGGCGACCAGTGCTTTCATCTTGGTTCCGACCGCCGCGCCGAGGTTTACTTTGCCGGTTTCCATCTTCGCGCCCGTCTTCTGGCCTTCTTCGACCTGATTCAGTGTGATAGTCGCCGGGCCGCTCTGAAACGATTCGGCCATCCCTTTCGTGCCGAAGAATCGTTCGCCCTGTTGGCGGTAGCCTTTGTTGCGAAACTGGTTGGAATTGAAGCTGACGTGAACGTCGCCGGGATAGGTGTAGGTCAAAATGTAATGGTCGCTGCACAAATACTCTGCCGGAACGCCGTCCACCTGTTTGCGCAGCCCGCGCCCATTCGTGCCGGTTGCCTTAATCGGATGCGATTTGAACGCCCAGTTCACGATGTCGAGGATGTGAATGTTCTGCTCCGTAATGATGTCGCCCGACAGCGCCCGATCAAACACCCAATTGCGAATGCGTGCTTCCAGTTCGGACATGCCCGTTTTGTTTTTGCGATCCAGATCGTTCGCGTAATAGAAGCTTTGGCCGAGGACGATGTCGCCGATTTCGCCTGCGTGAATGCGCTCAATCATGCCGCGATAGCCTTCGTCGTAGCGTTTCTGCAAACCGACGTGCAGGCTCAGTCGCCCCTGCGCTTTCTTGCCCGCCGCGATCACGCGCTGACAGCCGGAAACATCGGTCGCCACCGGTTTTTCCAGATAGACGTGTTTGCCCGCCGCGACGGTCGCTTCGAGATGTTCGGGATGAAAGTAGGGCGGACTGGTAATCAGCACCACGTCCACGTCTTTGGATTGCAGGAGCTTTTCGTACGCGCGGCTGCCTTTGAAAATGTTCGCCGTGGAAATTTTCGCGTAGCCTTTCTCGGCAGCCAGTTGATCGAAATGCGCGCGCGTCGCGGCCAGCCGATCATCGAACAAATCGTGGAGCGCCGTCACGCGCACCTCTGTGTTTGCCACGAATTGCCCACCATCGTAATTGCCGCGCTCGCCACAGCCGATGATCCCCAATCCCAACGACGAATTGGCCGCCGAACCGAAGGCGATGCGTGGCGGAAGGAGGAGCAGCCCGACGCCCGCCCCCGCCCCCCACTTGAGAAAATTGCGGCGCGCCTTTTTCGCCGGAGTCGTTCGCTGTTTCATGATGAATCCTTTCCTTTGTCTGCGCTCTTCACCAGGTTGGCCGCGACGTCGTATTGGCGCGCGTTTTTACCTGTGGTACAAAGACAGTTCCGTTGAAATTCCGGCTTGCCGGAGGCTGGTGAGACGTCCAGGAAACCAGCGCGTATCCAGGCAGCATCCGGTGCTATTTGGGTCTGAGCGAAAGTTATAGGCGGCCCGCTGCCGGAATGTCTTGGAAGAGTTTTGGAAAAGTTTTGGAAAGAGTTATTCCCTTGTTATGCAGCCGTTTGCCACGCATTACTACGAGTTTGGCCCGTTTCGCGTAGAGCCGCAGGAACGGGTTTTGACGCGTGCGGGAGAGCCGGTGTCGCTGACCCCGAAGGCGTTTGAGACGCTGCTCGTACTGGTCGAACGGCACGGGCACATCGTAGAGAAAGAGGAACTATTCAAACGAGTCTGGCCTGATTCCTACATCGAAGACTCGACCCTGGCGAAGAACATCTGGACGCTGCGCAAGGTCTTCGGCGGCGAAGAGAACGAACAGTCGTACATCGAAACGATCCCCAAACGCGGGTATCGCTTCGTCGCCCCAGTCAAAGAAATTGTCGTAACAGAACCTGTTGCCGTGTTGCCTAGTCCGGCACTGGAACCGCAGGCCAACGTCGCTCCCAGTCAACCACTGCCAGCGCCAGTCATCCCCGAAGCCGTCCCCGCGCCTGTGATTGACACGCCTCGTCTGGCAGCACCGCAGTGGTGGCGTTCCTGGCCCATTCTCAGTCTGGTTTCGCTGGCAATGATTTCCCTGATGGGGTTGGCAATTTGGTGGCTGGCTTTTCGTCGTCCCTCGGAAATGCCCGCGTCAAACCTCCGCGCAGTGCCGCTCACAACCTTTCCAGGCCGCGAAACACAGGCAGCCTTTTCGCCTGATGACAGCCAGATCGCGTTTGTCTGGACGGGGCCGCAAGGGGACAACACGGATATTTACGTCAAGCTGGTCGAAGGCGAAACGCCGCTGCGCCTGACGACCGATCCGGCCTCGGACATGAATCCCATCTGGTCGCCGGATAAAAAATCCATCTATTTTTTGCGGCAAGCCGCTGGCAGCAGCGCCTACTATCAAGTCTCGCCATTAGGCGGGGCGGAGCGCAAGTTGACGGATGTTTGGGGCTATCGCCTCCCGTTTTCAGGCAATAGCCCGTACCTCTCGCCCGATGGCAAGTACCTGGCGATTTCGGACAAGAAATCAACCGATGAGCCGCTGAGCCTTTTCCTCTTTTCGCCGGAGACGGGAGAAAACCGCCAGCTCACCACGCCGCCCCAAGGCACCGTCGGCGATTATTACCCGGCCTTTTCGCCTGACGGCAAATGGCTGGCGTTCGCACGCGCTACCAGTCTGGCCACCAGCGACCTGTACCTTTTACCGCTGCCCAATGGTGAACCCCGGCGGCTCACGCGCGACAACCTGACGGTGCAAGGAGTCACGTGGACAGCCGACAGCCGCGAGGTCGTCTTCGCCTCCCAGCGCGGCGGCAGCATTCGCTACCTCTGGCGCATTGCCGCTACGGGCGGAACGCCGGAACGATTAACCGAGATCGGACAGGATGTCGTCAGCCCGGCCATTTCGCATCAAGGCAACCGTTTGGCCTATACGAAAGCCCTGGATGACCTGAACATCTGGCACAGCGAATTGCCCGCCAATCGGAAGAACAACGCGCTCTTGAAGCCGCCCGTGAAATTGATCGGTTCCAGTCTGCCCGATTCCGCGCCCGACTATGCGCCCGATGGGCAGAAGATCGTGTTTTCGTCCAATCGTTCCGGCGGCTACGGCCTCTGGATTTGCGAGAGCGATGGCACCCGTCCACGGTTGCTCCTGGATCGCGGGCCATACCTCACCGGCACGCCGCGCTGGTCGCCGGATGGTCGTTGGATCGCCTTCGATTCCCGCTCCAATGATTCCGAAACCACCAGCAACCCGGATATTTACCTCATCAGCGCCGAAGGCGGACAGCCGCAACGAATTACCCACGACCCCGCCGAAGACGTTGCGCCGAGTTGGTCGCGCGATGGCCGTTGGCTCTATTTCGGCTCCACGCGCAGCGGCAGCATGCAAATCTGGAAAGCGCCAATGACAGGCGGCGAGGCCAAACAGGTCACGCGGGAAGGCGGCTTCGAGGGCTTTGAATCTGCTGACGGGCAGACTTTCTATTACGCCAAAGGGCGCGGCATCCCCGGCATTTGGCAGGTTCCGGTCGGCGGCGGTGAAGAACGCTTGGTCGTAGATCAATATCAGGCCGGCTTGTGGCGCTACTGGCGCGTAGCGGAGCAGGGGCTTTACTTTGCCACCGCCGCCACTCCAACAGAACCATCGCTTAAATTCTTCAGCTTTGCTGCGCAGCAGGTCAGCGAGGTGATACCGCTGGCAAGAGAAGTGGATAAATATTCACCGGGGCTGGCGATTTCACCGGACGGACGCCATCTGCTCTGCGTGCGGCGCGACCCCAGCGGCAGCGATTTGATGATGGTGGAAAACTTTCGTTAGAGTAAGCGCCGATATACGCGACAGCTTATTGGCAGATGTCGAAGGTGTTCCGCGCTAGTGTTGAAGAGAGGGCAGGAAAACGAACAAACAACTAATCTTCGTTCAACCAAACTTACCAGTGCAATCAACACATTCATCTCCAGAAAAATATCGCCCCTTGTTCAATTCGTTCGATAAGGGGTTCTGTGTGATTGAGTTGCTGTACGATGAAAGCGGCGCGCCGTATGATTACCTGCATCTGGAAGTCAATCCTGCCTATGAACAACAATGCGGCTTAAAAGATGTAACAGGCAAACGAGTGCGCGAGGTGATACCGGAAATCGAAGCGTACTGGATTGAAACCTACGCAGAAGTAGCGCGGACGGGGCATTCCCTCCGCTTTGTCAATCAGGTGCGTGGTCTGAATCGCTGGTTTGAGGTCTTTGCATTTCGCCTCGGTGATGAAACGAACCGGCAGGTTGGCATCCTGCTTGATGACGTTACGGAACAGTCCCTTGCCACGCATGCCTTACGCGAATCAGAAGAGCGTCTGCGGTTGGCCACCCAGGCCGCTGATATGTATTCGTGGGAACTCGACCTCGCCAAACGACGCTTCCGTGTATCAGAGAATACCCAGCAAGTAATCGGCTTTGTCCCGCCGGAGCAGATTGATGAAGCCATCGCCTGCATCCACGAGGAGGATCGCGCGGCTATTTCGCAGGCTCTTTCCCAAATGTGGGACACAGGCGGGGACAGCAAAGTGGAAATGCGCTGGCACCATCCGGTAACAGGCCAGGAGGTTTGGACTGCGGCAGCGGGCGTGACCGTGAGCGATGCAACAGGAGCCGCCGCACGAATTGTTGGCATCACGCAAAACATCACCCAACGCAAACAAGCGGAAGAGCAATTGCGGCACGCCGCAGAACTAGACGCCTTCCGCGTTGCCCTCAACGATGCGTTACGCCCGCTCACTGATCCTCTCGAAATTCAAGCGACAGCGACACGGTTGCTGGGCGCACAGATGAACGCCAGCCGCTGCTTTTACGGCGAGGCACTGAGCGAGGGAGAGAGCTTCGTCATCGAACGCGATTACTCTCTCGACGTTCCTAGCCTTGTCGGACAATACCGCCTTAGTGATTTCGGGCCGACTATCGTCACCGCGCTGCACGAGGGACGCAAGCTGGTGATCGCCAATACGGACACCGCTACGCTCACGCCGCGTGCGCGCGCAGAACTCGCGGCCCTGGCGATTCGGTCATTCGTGGTCATTCCGCTCGTCAAAAACGGACAGTTCGTGGCGGCGCTCAGCGTCAATCAAACCGTCCCGCGCGCCTGGACTAATGATGAAGTCGCGTTGATCGAAGAAATCGCAGAACGAATGTGGGCAGCGGTCGAACAGTCCCGTGCAGAAGCCGCGCTGCACGAAGCGCATCGCCACCTGACAAGCATCGTCGAAAGCATTAGCGATTGTTTTTACGCCCTCGACCGTGAACTACGCTTCACCTATGTGAACCAGCAAACCGCGACTTATTTTGGCCTTCCCAAAGAGGCGATGTTGGGGCGCACTATTACCGATGTCTTACCTCATACCATTGGCCACGACCTGCTGGAGAAGTTTCACGAAGCACTGCAAGAACAACGGCCCACGCATATCGAATTCCGGTCGTCCCTGACCGGCAGGTGGGTGGACTTGACCGCCAATCCAGCAGAGAGCGGGTTGGTGGTTTACTTCAAGGCACCCACGTCGGGCAAGCGGAGCGATAGCGCTGCCCATTCGGCGGACGGCGGGTTGGCGGTGTTTTTCCGCGATGTGACTTCACGCATACAAGCCGACGCTGCCTTGCGCGCGTCAGAAAAGCAACTCACGCTGGCATTGGCGGCGTCCTCCGCAGGCTGCTGGTCGTATGAAATCACGACCAATACGATGAAATGGGATGACCGTCACCACGCTTTATACGGTTTCGCGCCAGATGCTCCGCGCACGTTTGCCACCTGGCTGAACAGTTTGCACGCCGACGATCAACGAAACATCCAAGCGCGCCTGGCGCAGATGTTCACGACTCCCGGTGACGATCAATGGGAAGTAGAATATCGGGCCTTGCACCCCACCAAAGGCGCACGCTGGTTGTTAGGGCTGGGGCGACTGGAACGTGACGCCGAGGGCAAGCCAACCTTGCTCACGGGAATCACTCTCGACATCACCGAGCGTAAACAAATCGAAGCCTCCTTGCAGCAGGCCTACGACGAATTACTCGTGCAGGTCAACGAACGCCGCGCCGCAGAAGCGCAGGTGCAGGAATTATTGCACCGCGTGGTTACGGCTCAAGAATATGAACGCCAACGCATTTCGCGCGAGTTACACGACGAGATGGGACAACGCCTGACTGCATTGTCACTGGAAGTGAAAGCGATGCAAGATGCCGCTGGCTGTTCGCCGCAGGCAGTGGCTCAACTCGAACGGCTAAAGGCGTTCATCGCGGCCCTTGATGCAGATGTAGACCGGCTCGCATTTGAATTGCACCCTCCTGTGCTGAACGATTTGGGTGTCACGGAGGCCTTGCACCAATATGTGAAAACCTGGGCGACAGCAAGCCATATCCTCGTTGATTTTCAGGCCATCGGAGCGGGCCAGGAACGGTACACGATAGAAGCCGAAACCGCGCTCTATCGTATTGCGCAGGAAGCCCTGACGAATATTCTCAAGCACGCCAATGCCACGCAAGTTGGCATCATCGTCGAGCGGCGGCGCACAGAACTGCGACTGATCATTGAAGACAATGGTAGTGGCTTTGACGCAGAAGCCGTCCGCCACACACCTGACGCGCCCTACAAGACAGGATTACGGGGGATGCGTGAACGCTTGGTGCTGCTCGGTGGCGCACTGATAATCGAAACCGCGCCAGGGCAAGGCACGACCATCTACGCTGCTATTCCTGTCAAATCAGAGCAGGGCGGGTAAAAAAACAGACAGGAGATAAATGGAAAAGATACGAGTTTTTCTGGTGGACGATCACACGGTTTTACGCTTGGGTTTGCAGGTTCTTATCCACTCTCAGCCGGATATGCAAGTCGTAGGACAGGCAAGCAATGGGTTGGACGCTGTGGCCCAGGTGCAAAGACTGCTTCCGCAAGTAGTGGTGATGGACATTTCATTACCGCAACTGGACGGCGGAACCGCCACTGAACGCATTACGCAGAGTTGCCCCGAAGTACGTGTCCTGGCCCTGACCCGGCACCTCGACACTGTGTACTTACGCCGTTTGCTGCAAGCCGGTGCATCAGGTTATGTACTGAAACAAACGGCTGCCGACGATGTGATCAGCGCCATCCGCAAAGTGGCACACGGAGAAAAGTATCTTGATCCTCCTTTGGTGGAACGTATGGTTGAAGATTATGTCGGTCGCGCCCCTAACCCCAACCAGCCAACGGCACTCCTCGTAGAACTGACAGAACGTGAGATTCAAATCATACGGCTGGTGGCCTGGGGCGAAAGCAATAAAGAAATAGCCGCCCAACTCAACCTGAGCGTCAAAACAGTCGAATTCCACAAAGCCCGCGCTATGGGAAAATTAGGTCTCCATAGCCGCCCCGAAATTGTCCGCTATGCCTTGTTGCTCGGCTGGCTGCGTAACGAAGCCCCCTCCGAATGAGACGCACGACAAGGGAATTCCCCAGTCCCCTGCGTATCCTCCTGGTAGCGGTGCCCACCCAATAGCTCAATAATGAAACCAGTTGTTAGGGTTCTTTTCACATTCCTGCTCGGTCTTTCAACTCTTTTGCTCAAACGAATTCTTGAGCGTTTTTTAGACAACTATTGGTAGGAACCTGAATGACCTCCAGCTAGAGAGCTTGGGGGAGCAGTGGTTAAAGTGAAAGCAATTGTGGTCTGTGATGTGCAAGACGCAGACTGCAAACAGCATTCACCTGCGGTCTGCGATGTGCAAGACGTATGCCGCAGGTGAATTTATAACCACTCCTCCCCCAAACTCTCAACCACTAGCCTATTGCCAGAATAATTGCTCATCGCTCAGATCACAACTCTGCTCCTCTAATGTATACACTCAGACGCTAACAATGTGACAGATTGTGCGGCCAACCGTGAATGCGCTTGTGTTGTCACATCTAATAGTGTGCCTGTTCCAACTTTGCTAAAACTCATCAAGACTTCGTCATCACTTTCACACAATTTTCCCTTGTACTCTCGACATCCAAGCGTTCGCTGGGAAAGCGTTCCCTGATGGGTTCCCAGTGTTTCACTCGAAAAGCTTTGCGACGTGCGCAAGCCGTCGTAGGATCATGCTCACCAGCCTTAACTTGCACTGACGGCAACGGGAGCTCCCAAAATGGAGCCATTATGCAAGTTAACGCGATACTGAAACGGTTATTGAGTTTTTCTTTGCCGGTACTCCTCATACTGCCAAACACGGTTTTCGGCGCGCCTCCAGTTTCCCTGCGCCCGCCCGCCTCCCTGGCTTCCCCAAAGACAAAACTTGCCCCGGACTTAGTTGACCTTTTAACGCAGGATGATGAAGACCAGCGGCAATCCTTACAAGGCAAGACGCTGGCGCAAGTCCGACAGGAACGTCTCGCACGTATGGCTCAAC
>JAXLQQ010000113.1:0-11024 GCA_046331525.1 Blastocatellia bacterium | reverse complement strand
CAGAATTGTATTGTTGATGCTCATGCTGGCGGTGGGATTCGTACTGCTGATTGCCTGCGCCAATGTGGCCAATCTTATGCTAAGCCGCGCTGCCGGACGCACACGCGAGCTGGCCATTCGGCTGGCGTTGGGCGCGGGACGCTGGCGCATCGTGCAGCAGTTATTGACCGAAAGTGTGTTGCTCGCATTGCTGGGCGGCATGTTGGGCGTGCTGCTGGCGCTGTGGGGCGTAGAAGCGTTGAAGGCCGCAGTGCCGCCGGATTTTACGGCGTTGATTCCGGGCTTCCATCAGTTGGGTATTAATCCGCGCGTGCTGTTGTATACGTTTCTGCTCTCGTTGCTGACTGGCGTTTTGTTCGGCTTGTTGCCAGCGCTGCAAGCCTCGCGGCCTGATGTGAACGAGAGCCTGAAAAACGGCAACGGCGGCGCGCGTTCAAGCCGTCAACGATTACGCAGTACATTTGTCGTCGCCCAAATTGCGCTCTCGCTGCTATTGCTGGTGGGCGCAGGATTGATGATGAAAAGCTTTCTGCTGCTGCTTAGCGCTGATCCGGGCTTTCTGCCGGATCGGTTGTTGACGATGAGCATGACGTTGCCGACAGCGAAGTACAAACAACCGCAACAGCGCGCCGCGTTTTATCAGGAATTGGAACGGCACGTGCGCGCATTGCCGGGCATCGCCTCGGTAGGGTTTATTAATTACCTCCCGCTGAATGGCAGCAATTCTTCTAATGACTTCTACGTCGAAGGGCAACCTCAGCCCGCACCGGGCGAAGAACCAAGCGGGCGGTATCGCGCCGTAACGCCGGAGTATTTCAAAACAATGGGCGTGCGTTTACTGCAAGGGCGTTTTTTTACAGACAACGACCACACACAGGCACCGCGCGTTATCATCGTCAATGAAACGCTAGCGAAACGTTACTGGCCTGCGGGCGATGCGCTTGGCAAGCGGCTGCGCTTTACGGGACAACAAGACCCGTGGATGGAAGTGGTCGGCGTCGTTGGCGATGTCAGGCACGAGTTGGATCGCCCGGCTACGTCGGATTATTACCTGCCACAATTGCAAGACCCCTGGTCAACGATGGTGCTGGTGGCGCGCACGCAAACGGAACCCCTGGCAATGGCGGCACCGATTCGCAACGAAGTCAAAGCGCTTGATGCCGAACTGCCGCTTTACGAAATTCGTTCGATGACCGAAGTGCGGGATCGTTCAATTGGGCATTTCAAAATTGCGAGCGTGTTGTTTGCCGTCTTTGGAGCGTGTGCTTTGCTGCTGGCAACGATGGGCATTTATGGCGTGATGTCGTATAGCGTCAGCCAGCGCACGTATGAAATCGGCGTACGAATGGCACTGGGCGCGCAGCGTAGTGATGTCGTGCGCCTCGTTTTGGGGTATGGGCTGCGCCTGACGGCGTGCGGCATAGCCATCGGTGCGGTGGGCGGGTTTATTATCACCCGTTTACTGCGCAGGCTGGTCTTTGGTGTCGGCGGCACCGAATGGGCAATCTTAGGCGGCCTTGCGCTGTTACTTGGCAGCATTGCCCTACTCGCTTGCTGGTTCCCCGCGCGTCGCGCCACAAAAGTTAATCCACTTACTGCCTTGCGGTGTGAGTGAAATTTCCTGTCGTCAGTTGATAAAAAATGGCTCCTGACGAAGAACGGAGGGCGATAGACAAATGACGATGTTATTACAAGACCTGCGTTATGCCTTGCGCGTGCTGCGCAAAAGCCCTGGGTTTACGTTGATTGCGGTGCTCTCGTTGGCGCTAGGCATTGGCGCAAACACAGCGATCTTTAGTTTGGTGAATACGGTACTGCTGCGTTCGTTGCCAGTGGCTAATCCCCGGCAAGTGGTGGCGGTGAATATGACGATGAATAAGGGAACGGAATACATTGTTGCGTCCTATCCGAATTATCGTGATTTGCGGGATCGCAATGAGGTGCTGGCGGGGCTGATTGCCTATCGCCCCGTCCCGCTCAGTCTGAGTGTCGAAGGACGCAATGAACGCCTCTTCGGCTATTTGGCGACAGGCAATTACTTTGATGTGCTAGGGGTCAAAGCTGTGCTGGGGCGCGCCTTCACAGCGGACGATGATCGCGCGCCGGGCGCGCATCCGGTAGCAGTGATGAGCTATGCATTCTGGCAAAATCGTTTTGGCGGTGATCCGAATATTGTGGGCAAAGCGGTGATCCTAAACGGCCACAAGTTTACGGTGATTGGTGTCGCGCCGAACGGATTTTACGGCACGGAAATTATGCTCGCGCCCGCGTTCTGGACGCCGATGATGATGCAACAGCAGATCGAGCCGGGCGGCAATTTTCTGGAAGACCGGGGCGATGGCCGCTTGATGATGAGCGCGCGACTGAAGGACGGCGTAACGAGAGAACAGGCGCAGGCATCGCTCGTGAATCTGGTCAATCAACTGGCAGCAGAGCATCCGCAAATCAACGAAGGGCGCGGCATTCAACTGCATCCGCCGGGACTCGTCAGCCCCGATTTCCGTACGCCGATCATCGGCTTTGCCAGTGTCCTGCTGGGCGTCGTGGCACTTGTGTTGTTGATTGCCTGCACGAACCTGGCCAATTTGTTGTTGGCACGCGCGACCGGACGGCGCAAAGAGCTTGCCGTGCGGCTCGCGTTGGGCGCGAGCCGGTGGCAGATTGTGCGCCAATTGTTGACCGAAAGCGTATTGCTCGCGTTGCTGGGCGGCGGCCTCGGATTGTTGTTTGCTGCGTGGATTAACGATCTGGTGGCGGCCTTCAAACCGCCGTTGGATTTTGCGTTGCGCATTGACCTGGGGCTGGATTGGCGCGTGCTGAGCTTTGCCCTGTTGCTGTCGCTCTTGACCGGCATCCTCTTCGGCGTTCTCCCCGCGCTGCAAGCCTTCTCGGCCTGCGCTGGTTCCGGCTGAAGGATGAAACCGCCATAGCTGGGTTTCGTCGTTCATGGTTGCGCAATGTGTTGGTGATTGCGCAGCTTGCGCTTTCGCTCGTATTGCTGATTGGCGCAGGTTTGATTGTGCGCAGCTTGCAGCAGGCGCAAACGCTGCATCCCGGCTTTAATCCTCACCGCGCAGCGTTGCTTTCGTTCGATCTCGGTTTGCAGGGCTATGACAAAGCGCGCGGCGAAGCCGCCAGCAACAGGTGTTGGAGCGGGTGCGTGCGCTGCCCGGCATCGAAGCCGCCGCGCTCGCCGATTACCTGCCGTTGACGCTGACGGAATCCACCACAGTGGTCTATGTGGAAGGAAGACTTCGGCTAAGTTTGGTGGAATGCCCTCGACGATTTATACGCGCGTCAGCCCGGATTACTTTCGCGCGATGGGAATTGCTGCTGGCCGGGCGTGAATTCACGCCGCAGGAACGCGATTCGGCCTCGCGCGTCGTGATCGTCAATGAAGCCTTTGCGCGCCGCTTCTGGCCGGGCGAAAACGTCATTGGCAGGCAATTCAAATTCGGCGGCGCAGCGGAGACCCGCGTGGCAAATCGTTGGGGTCGCCCAGGACGGTAAATACGTTATCGGCGAACGCTCGCGCCTATTGGTTTATCAGCCGTTGCTGCGCAATTACAGTTCGCTAGTTAATCTAGTAGTGCGCACGGCAGCGGACGAGGCCGGTGCGTTGGCCGCTGTGCGCCAGACGGTGCAAAGCCTCGATCCCGCCTTGCCGCTCTGCTGCGTAAAAACGATGCAGGAACATTTGAGCCTGCCGCTGTTTCCTGCGCGCATCGCGGCCACGGTGCTGGGGTGTTTTTGGCGTGTTGGCTTTGGTGCTTGCTGCCATCGGCATTTACGGTGTGATGTCATTCAGCGTTGCCCAACGCACGCGCGAAGTCGGCATTCGCATGGCACTGGGTGCGCGTCCTCTGGACGTGCTGGCGCTGATCGTGCGGCAGGGGCAGGCGTGGCATCGGCTGGCGTGGGGCTGGACTGGCGTTTTTAACGCGCTTCCTGGCCGATTTATTATTCGGCGTGGGCCCCAACCGATCCAGTGACTTTTCTCGTACTCGTTGCTGTGCTGACTTGTGTCGCCGCGCTCGCGTGTTTCATCCCCGCGCGCCGGGCGACGAAAGTTGATCCGATGATAGCACTTCGATCCGAATGAGCAGTGCAATGGGATTGATGACGAGTAGGGGGGCTGTAAGACAAATGTACAAGTGACAACGGACGACGGACAATTGACATTTGATGAGTTATAACGTTACTCAACGCAGTAACGAAATCGGCATTCGGATGGCACTGGGCGCGCAAACTTATCAAGTGTTGCAAATGGTGTTGGGGCAAGGGCTGAAAATGGCGGTTCTAGGTGCGGGACTGGGCTTGCTGGCGGCGTGGGGACTAACGCGCTTTTTAAATGCAATTTTGTACGAAGTGGACGCGACCGATCCGCTGCTATTCGGCGGCATCGCTGCTGTTGTTAGCCGTTGCGCTCGTGGCGTGCTTTGTGCCTGCCCGCCGCGCGACAAAAGTTGACCCGCTAAGTGCACTGCGCCGTGAATAGTTCAAAGTAAAGTACAGCAAAACTTATTTGGGCTACGCTTCAGTTTCGCAGCAAACAGGATATTCGCCGTACTTTGCTGCTTCCTGCTAACGGGCTACGTGGCGTGCTTCAAACGCGGCGATCTTGTCCTCGTGTTGCAGCGTCAGGCCAATATCATCAAGGCCGTTCAGCAAACATTCCGGCAAACGCATCCACCTCAAACTGGATATTTAGCCCCGTGCTATCAGTAATGGTTTGCGTGGCCAGATCAACCGTGAGTTGATAGCCATCGTGTGCTTTGGTGCGTTGGAAGAGTTCTTCTACCTGCGCCTCGGAAAGCTTGATCGGAAGCATCCCGTTCTTGAAGCAGTTATTGAAAAAGATGTCGGCAAACGACGGCGCGATGACGACACGGAAGCCATAATTATCGAGCGCCCACGGCGCATGTTCGCGCGACGAGCCGCAGCCGAAATTCGCCCGCGTCAGCAAGATCGAAGCGCCCGCGAAACGCGGCTGATTCAATTCAAACTCCGGGTTCGGCGCACCATCCGGCAAGAAGCGCCAATCAAAAAACAACGCATCCTCAAACCCTGTGCGTTCGATACGCTTCAGAAATTGTTTCGGAATGATTTGATCCGTGTCTACGTTCACGCGATCCAATGTGCCGACGATGCCTGTGTGTACTGTGAATGGTTTCATAGGGAGTAGGATTTAGGATTTAGGATTTAGGATTTAGGATTTAGGGAAGAGAAGTCAGATTAGCAGACCATCTGCAGGTGCGCGCAACCACTAGATTCTGAATCCCAAAATCCTAAATCCTTACAACTACAATTTCCTCACATCAACAAAACGCCCGGCAATGGCGGCGGCAGCAGCCATTGCTGGACTGACCAGGTGAGTACGACCACCTGCGCCTGGCGGCAAAGTTGCGATTGGAGGTGGAGGCGCGGCGTTCGCCGGGACTCAGTACGTCCGGGGTTCATCGCTAAGCATCGGAGCAACCGGATTCGCGCCAATCAAAACCCGCTTCGGTAAAGACTTGGTCGAGTCCTTCGGCTTCTGCCTGCGCTTTGATGGCCTGAGAGCCGGGAACGACCATCGCATTGACGTTGGCGGCGACTTTTCGGCCTTTGGCAACGGCGGCGGCGGCGCGTAAATCTTCAATGCGGGAATTCGTGCAGGAGCCAATAAAAACGCGGTCAATTGTGACCTCTTCCAGCGGTTGCCCGGCGCGCAAGTTCATATATTCGAGGGCACGGCGTGCAGCCTTTCTGGAATTTTCATCTGTCATCGCTTCGGGATCAGGCACTGCGCCCGTGATGTCAGCGACCATACCGGGCGAGGTGCCCCACGAAACCTGCGGCACCAACTGCGTCGCATCAATGCGCAATTCACGATCAAACGTTGCTCCTGGCTCCGTTGGCAGCGTTTTCCAATACGCAACCGCTCGCTCAAAGGCTTCGCCCTGCGGCGCGAATTGGCGACCCCGCAAATACTCAAACGTCTTTTCGTCCGGGGCGATCAGACCGGCGCGCGCACCCGCTTCGATGGACATATTGCAGACGGTCATCCGCTCTTCCATCGAAAGGTTCTGAATTGCTTCGCCCGCGTATTCGATCACAAAGCCCGTCGCGCCATCGGTGCCAATGGTGCGAATGATATAAAGGATAATGTCTTTGGCCGTCACGCCGACAGGCAACTTGCCGTCCACCGAGATGCGAAAATTCTTGGGCTTCGATTGTTGCAGGCACTGCGTTGCCAGCACATGCTCGACTTCGCTCGTGCCAATGCCAAAGGCCAGCGCGCCGAATGCGCCGTGCGTTGAGGTATGGCTATCGCCGCAGACAATCGTCATGCCCGGTTGCGTATAACCCAGTTCCGGCCCCAGCACATGCACGATGCCCTGTTGCGGACTGTTGAGGCTGTAAATCGTCAGGCCGAAGTCCGCCGCATTTTTTTCCAGCGTTTCGATCTGTTGCTTGGAAATCGGATCGGTGATGGGAAGCGCACGGCTCCAGGTCGGGATGTTGTGATCTACGGTCAACACCGTTTTCCCGGGTTGCCGGACTTGGCGGTTGTTCAGCCGCAGCCCTTCAAACGCCTGAGGGCTGGTGACTTCGTGGACAAGGTGCAGGTCAATGTACAAGATAACCGGTTTGCCCGCTTCCTGATGGACAACGTGGGCATTCCAAATCTTGTCGAACAGCGTTTGTGCCATAGGTGTTCTTTTCCTCTTAAGTGTGATTGGCAACGCCGTTGCGAACGGCGCGAAAACTGTCAGGAATATTTATGATCTGTTCGGAATCATAAAGCAAATAAATAATCTAAATGGGTAGATAAGCGGGGATGAAGGAAGCTATTGATTCTCGCATAACGTGAAATTTGTCCCGCATAACGTGAAATTCGTCTCGCATAACGTGAAATCATTTGTACGTGGTATCAACAAGTTACAGAAGGGTGTATCGCAAAAAGTGAAACCGTGCATCGCTAACAAAAGCATAAATCGTTACTACTGAAAAGCTTAACACCTGTAAATCATCCCAGAACCAGTATCTTGCCTCGCTGCCTTACTATGCGTTTTCCGCCCTTCCTTCCGAAAAATCTGCCCCTTACTTTTAGCTCGTCTCATCGTTTTATACCCGAAGCTGCTTTGTTATTATGCCCAGCCCATGAAGAGCAGCATGAAAGACAACTTCACCCATCAACCGAAGCGATTACTCATCGCCCCGCCGCCATTTCCTGATGAAAACCTGCTTGGGTATTTGATTCGGCTGACAGATGCTAATGGATATGAGTCATTGAATATAATTTATCAAGCAATAGTAGGACAGAAATTCGCACCCCTATTACCGCTTAAATATTATGACTTCCTTGACTCAGAACATTTCGAGGCTTTTTGCTTGATTACGGGGCTACAGGCTGCTGTCATCCAACAAATTGAAGAGCGTCGAGTATTGATTAACCAGAGAGCTAATTTCCAGTTCTTAAAATTCTGTGCAGAATGCCTAAAGGAGATGCCTTATTACCACTTGGTCTGGGATAATCGTTTTTATTGCGCCTGCCACAAGCATAAAACGATTCTCGTAGATATTTGCCCGGCATGTAAACATCCATTTAGATGGGGGAGTAACAAGCTCGCCATCTGTCTTTGTGGCTATGATATACGAACCACTCCGTCTACTGCGGCCTGCCCTGAAGCGGATATTATTAGTCAGAGGATTTTGGAGTTATGCGACCTCAGCGATGGTTCGGACAATCCAGTATTCAAAAACAAATTGGGAGCCTTAAAGCTGGCTGAGTTTTGTAAGGTATTGTCCCTGATGGCAGCTCTCAGAACCGAATTTTTAGGAGTAGATGAACTATTCAAAGAGACCGACAATTTCAAACGCCACGAACTGATTTCTGGCGCATACAAACTGTTGGAATTCTGGCCGCAAGCTTTTGAAGGTTTCATATACAACCTAACTGAAACAGCCCCGCTGAGGCTACTGTCTACCTGGAGTAGATACAGAGACAGTGACGATCCATCGTTGGAGCTTGTTCTGAAAGAGTGGCGACGGATCATCCAGAAGACATGGCCCGAGGAGAATTACGATGAGAATCAACCTCAAATCATTGATACATACAGCTTGGATGCCAATGAAGGAATGCGGTTCAATAATGGCGAGCCATTAGATAATAATATCCACGTCTCTGAGGATTGGATTTTGCAAAAACTCTCGGAAAATGGGGTCGGCATTCCATATTTTCAGAGCACAAAAAATCTATTTCAAATCAATGCAATTGCCCTCAAGAAGTTTCTCAAAGAGTTCGTGCTCCCCTATTCAATCTGGAAAATAAGTAGGCAATATCAAATCCCCGAATACTTAGTCTTAAAACTTGCTACAAGCGGGTTGTTTGAAATTGCTTGTCATGTGGAAGTTAAATCAAGATTGGAACCCCGGCTCAACATCATTCCCATAGCGGCACTGTTCTCAGCAATTCGGAATTATGTGCAAAATAATGCCCTCAGCGATAAGGCTGAGAGTGTGACACTGTCTGAGGCAATTGAACTTATCAATAGATATTTCCTTTGCCCCATCAGGTTTATAGATGATTTACGGCGTGGGTATATAAGACCTATCGAGGAAGTACGGCAGCCTAATGTCCAAAGGAATTTATTCTATTTTTCCCTCACCGATTTATCAGCTTACGCCAAAAGTCTTGGTTGCGATGTGATTTTTAAGAAGGAAATAAAAGCACCTTTGCACTCGTTTCAAGCCCCGTTTAATTCTGATCATCCACAGGAAAGATTATCCAATGGAGAAGCAGCGGTTTCTCAGACTTGGTTTCAGAGGGCAGCGAGATTACTTGATGAACGGCAAAAAGTTTATAGAGTTCCTCACAACCTGGATTTTCAGATGTTTATGCAGGCCGCAGTGAGAATCCTGGGAGTGGATCGCACTAAAATCTCGCCTTCAGAAATGCCTTACAATTCCAAATTGTATAAAGGGGGCGAGGATGAATTTTTACAGGCTGATTTTGAGCAAATCTTCTTAGATTCAATGGATGTAAAAAACAAGGAGCAAGCTCAAATGGATCAATTTCTAATGTAGCTCGCTACTGACTCTTAGATTGAAGACGCTTCATATTTTAGCTTAACCACTCATCCATCTGAATAGTGTCGTGGGCTGCTCAACGCAAATATTGGCGCGGTTTTATTTATGTGCCAATAGGATTGTCGTTCAATTCAAAGTCCTCGGATTTGAGCTTACAGAAGAAGGATGTTTTACCACTTTCAGCGAGCGCGTAATGCGCCTGATCGCATGCGACAGGTTGACGTCTCCGCCGATGCAAAAGAGCTTGCTTTATCTTATACTCACGCACTCTGAACGAATCCAGCATGTTGAAAGCCCCTTTTGCCCTGAATGATTTCATCTGATCTCACGTTTATCACCAATGAGCCAGGCAACACACTGCGCGACAGATTCCTTGCGTTGTTGCCCCAGCACACGCGCTATTTCGATAGTCTCGTCGGCTATTTTTATTTGAGCGGATTCCATCAGCTTTACCGGGCGTTGGAAAATACGGAAAAGGTCAGAATCCTGATCGGGCTGAAAACGAATCAGGAAACGCACGATGCCCTGCGCCAAGCAAAAGCGCAGCAGGACTTCAAATTCTATTCTCACGCGGAAACCAAAGAACAACTGCCACCACAAATTGAGGAAGAGTTACGCAATTCTGACGACGGGCCGCAGATTGAGGATGGCGTCAAAAAGTTCATTGAATGGTGTCGCTCCGGCAAGCTGGAAGTGAAGGTTTATCCGTCCGAAAAGATTCACGCCAAGCTTTATATCCTGACATTTGTCGAAGGCCATATTGACAAGGGGCGCGTGATTACTGGTTCAAGCAATCTTTCGCAATCAGGGCTACAGCTTAATCTCGAATTCAACGTCGAACTCAAGAACCGCTCCGATTACGAATTCTCCTTGCAGAAATTCAATGAACTTTGGGCCGATGCCGTTGATGTTTCACAAGAATATGTCCAAACCATCGAGACGAAATCCCCATTCGCCTATTTCACGCCATACGAACTGTATCTGAAATTCCTCTACGAATATTTCAAAAGCGAACTCAATCGCCCAGACGAATTGGAATCAATTTACCTGCCCGACAATTTCCGCAAGCTGAAATATCAAAGCGACGCCGTGCTGGGCGCGAAAAAGATTCTGGAAGAATATGGCGGTGGCTTTCTTTCTGATGTCGTAGGACTCGGCAAAACATACATGGCGGCGTTGCTGGCGCAAGAACTGGACGGGCGAAATCTGGTTATTGCGCCGCCTGCCCTACTGGATCAAAACAATCCCGGCTCCTGGAAAAATGTCTTCCGCGATTTTCGCATTCACGCGGACTTTCAATCCATCGGCAAACTGGATGATTTATTGCGTCGAGACTTGACCAAATACACCAACGTTTTCGTAGACGAAGCGCACCGCTTTCGCACCGACACGAATGAAACCTACGAGAAACTGGCGCAAATCTGCCGTGGTAAACGGGTGATTCTGGTTACAGCGACACCGTTGAATAATTCTCCGCGCGACATCCTGAATCAGATCAAGCTGTTCCAAAACAGCAAGAACAGTACGATTCCAAATATCAAGAACCTCGAAGTGTTCTTCAGCAGACTCGAAAAAAAGCTCAAAGGATTAGATCGTCAGAACGACCGTGATGAGTATTTTCGGATCATTCAGGCCAATGCGAAGGAAATCCGCGAAAAGGTTTTGAAGTATTTGATGATTCGCCGCACCCGGAATGAAATCTCAAAATACTATGCCGAGGATTTAGCCGAACAGCAGCTTTCGTTTCCTGAAGTCAAAGACCCGGCTCCGTTGTACTACCAGTTCAATGCAACAGAAGACCGTATCTTTACACAGACGATTGAACGTTTGGCCGGAGACTTCACCTATTCTCGTTATCGCCCGTTGACCTACTTCACGGGTGACATCAACTGATGTGGTCTAATAAAACAGGACACGAAACTCATTGTAGAATATCAGCATGAAGAAAT
>JAXLQQ010000112.1:0-11495 GCA_046331525.1 Blastocatellia bacterium | reverse complement strand
AACGTAACGGCGATTTTTCTGAACTGCTGCCCTCCATCGTGATTTACGATCCGGCAACGGCGCGTGTCGAAGGAACACGGGTGCGACGCGATCCCTTCCTCGGCAACATCATTCCGACAGCGCGGCTCAACCCCATTGCCCAAAAATTCCTCTCGTACTATCCGTTGCCAAATACTGTCGGCGATGCGCAGGGCTTCAATAATTTTCTTGGCAACAATCCGCGCCCAGACAAATACAACGCGCAAAACGCCCGCTTCGATCAGACGCTCACTGAGCGGCAACGCGCTTTCGTGCGCTATTCGCATAACGCCAGTATTTCTTCGCGTGGAAACTGGCCTGGTGTGATCAACGGCGTCACGCCGACCGGCACAACGCTGACGCGCGATATTCACAGCTCGACAATTGATTACGTGAACACGCTTTCAGACAACACGATTCTGAATTTGCGTTCGGGCTTTTCACGTTTTGTGCAACAAATTCGCCGCTTTCACCAGGACGCCATCAATCCGGCCTCGCTGGGGTTTCCTGCTTCGACAGCAGCGCTGTTTGGGCCGGAGCAATATCTGCCGCGCTTCAATATCACGGGTTACTCGCCCATCGGCGATCCGCTTGGAGCAAAGACGGCGCACATGATTTATTCCGCACAGGCAACTTTGACAAAGGTCGTCAGGAAGCACTCGTTCAAGATGGGTTATGACTGGCGTTCATACCGTGAAAACTCATACACGCCGGGCAATCCTGCCGGGTTGTATACGTTTGGTGCAGATTTCACACGCGGCCCGCTCGACAATGCCGCAAGCGCGGCGATTGGGCAATCGCTGGCTTCGCTGTTGCTGGGTTTACCGACGGCGGGTTCGATTGATCGCAACACGGCCCGCTCGAACCAGAGCCTGTATCACGGCATGTTTCTGCACGACGACTGGAAGGTGACGCCCAAACTTACCTTGAATCTCGGCCTGCGCTATGAATATGAAGGCGCGCCGAATGAACGGTACAACCGCAATATTCGTGGCTTTGATCTGACCGCAGCCAGTCCGGTTGAAGCTGCGGCGAAGTCTGCGTATGCCATCAGTCCGATTCCCGAAGTTGCGGTCAGCAGCTTCAATGTCAAAGGCGGGCTGCTTTATGCCAGCGACAGCAATCGTTCGTTCTGGGAGGCGGACACAAATAACGTCCAACCGCGCATCGGCGTGTCGTATCAACTGAACGACAAGACTGTGCTGCGTGGCGGTTGGGGAATGTACACCGTTCCGTTCGTCATCACAGGAACAATTCAGACAGGCTTTTCGTTGCCCACGCCGATTACGCCTACGGTGAATAACGGGCTGACCTTTCAGGCGACGCTGGCGAATCCGTTCCCGACTGGCGTGCAGACCCCGTTGGGCGCAAGTCTCGGCTTATCAGCGTTGCTCGGTCAGACGGTCACGTATGTGCCCACAGACCTGAACAATTCGCAGGCGCAGCGGTGGTCATTTGGCATGCAGCGCGAATTGCCGGGCAACTGGCTGATTGAGTTGCAATACGTCGGCAATCGCGGCGCGCAGTTGTTGGTGGAGACCAACGCCCTCAATGCCATTCCCAAACAGTATCTTTCGACCAGCGCGACGCGGGATGTGACCACGATCAATTTCCTGACCACGCTTGTTACCAACCCCTTCCGCAATTTGATTCCCGGAACAGGGCTGAACGGCGCGACCGTGCAGCGGCAACAATTGCTGCGCCCGTTCCCCGCAATTCACCGGCATCACGACCAACCGCAACGATGGCACAAGCAATTATCACAGCGCCCAGTTGCGCGTGGAGAAACGTTTCAGCCAGGGCTTCACGGCACTGTTGCTCGGATATACCTGGTCGAAGTTTCTCGAACAAGCGTCGTTCCGCAATGACGTGGACACCGAATTTGAAAAACGCCTGTCCGATGCCGACATTCCGCATCGCATCGTTGTGAGCGGCATCTGCGAACTGCCGTTCGGTCGCGGGCGCAAATGGGGCAATAAATGGCATCGCGCAACAGACGCGGCGCTGGGCGGCTGGCAGGTACAAGGCATCTGGCAGGCGCAGAGCGGACGTCCGTTGACCATCGGCAATGTGTATTACAACGGCGACATCACGCGGCTGAAAACCGACATCGGCAGTGCAAATGTAGATGGCACAGCCTTTAATGTCAGTGGCTTTTATTTCAATGACGCGGCGGTGCAGACAAACGGCGTCGTTGATCCCAGCAAACAACGCACTGATTCCCGCATTCAGTTGCTCAACAACTACCGCACACTGCCAACACGCTGGACGGGCTTCCGCAGCGATGCGCTGAACATCTGGGATTTATCCACGAGCAAGAATTTCACTTTCACCGAACGCTTCAAGCTGCAATTGCGCGGCGAATTTCTGAATGCGTTCAATAAACCGATTTTCGATAACCCGGTACTCGACCCGACCAGCGCCAATTTTGGCAAGGTGCCGAGTCAGGCCAATCTGCCGCGCAGCATTCAAATCGGCTTGCGGCTGCTGTTTTAAGGAAGGAGTTTATTCACCCATGCGATTAGTAATCGTCCTGGACAATGCCGCGCGGCGACATATCGGCGCGCTGGTCGCGGATGGACGCATTGTCGAGTTAACCAGGGCCGCCGCCTTGTATTTACGCGATTGCGAAAACGATCAAGCCTTTCAGCGCGCGGCGGAAGCATACCTGCCGAACGATATGCGCGTCTTATTTGAAGGCGGCGATCACAGCCTCAACCTAGCGCGCAAGGCGCTCGCTTACGTCGAGCAGGAAAACCGCACGACGGGCGCAAATGGCGAGCCGGTAGTCTTCGACCAATCCGCCGTCAAAATCAAAGCCCCGATCATTCCGAAGAAGTTCTTTCATACGGCGGGCAACTTCCGCGAACATCATCACGAAGCGGTCAAATCAGGCTTTTCGCATCCTGTGCTGCCGTGGATCGTCTTCCTTCAAAACACTGACGCTATCATCGGGCCGGATGAGCCGGTAATCTATCCGTCGCATTTGACGAACGAACTCGATTACGAACTAGAACTCGCCGTCGTGCTCAAGAAAAGCGGCAAGCATTTCAAACCTGAACAGGCGGCGGATTACATCGGTGGGTATGTGATCTTTAACGACCTGACGGCGCGCGACATTCAACGCCGCGAAATGAAATCAGGCGTCTTCAGCTTCTGCAAGGCGATTGATACGTTTTGCCCGCTTGGCCCGTATATCGTTACAGCCGACGAAATCGAAGACCCACACAATCTGGCGATGGAATTGCGCGTCAACGGTGAATCGCGGCAAGTGTCTCATTCCAGCAAGATGTCGGTGAAGATTCCGCAAATCATCGCCAACTATTCGGCAATGGGCTACAGCGCGGGCGATGTCGTTTCTGACCGGTACGGTGTCCGGCGTCGCCGCGTTCAGCGCCGACCCGCAGGCGTGGGTATTTAAGGCCAGGCGATGTGATGGAATGCGAAGTCGAAAAGATCGGCATTCTGCGCAATCACGTCATCAGTTGGCAGGACGCATACGGTGTTGATCCCGGCCCCATCTCTGAGAATGTTTACAGCGAAACCAAAAAGTACATTGACTAACGCAAGGAGACTGGTATGAGCGTTCCCTTCAGAATCGGCGTCATGCAATTGAGTATGGAGCCGCTCGACGAAACAATTCGCATGGCAAAAGCCCTGGACAAGGCCGGGCTGGATATTTTGTGGATGGCCGAAGCCTATCCCTGGTGGCGCAAACATTCGATGGAAGCGCGCTCGTCCACGGCGCTGACCGCGATCATTGCGCGCGAAACCCAAAACATCACCATTGGCTGGGGCATCATTTCGCCCTACACGCGCCACCCGATGCAAATTGCGATGGAAGCGCGCGTGATGCAGGAAGCTGCCGGGGAGAACCGCTTTTTGTTAGGACTTGGGGCTTCCAAAATCTTTATGAAAGAGTCGGCACAAGGCGCAGCCGGAACCGAAGCCAGCCCCGCTGTTGTGATGCGCGAAGCCATCGAAATCATTCGAGAATTGATGGGCGGCAAAGAAGTCAATTATCAAGGCAAAGCGTTCTCCGCCGTTGCGCCCGCGCTGAAAGACGATGCGCACACGCCGCGAGGATGCCCGCCCATTTATGTGGGCGCGACGGGGCCGGTGTTGCAACGTCTCGCTGGATCGCACGCTGAAGGTCTGCTCACAGCCAGTATCACTACGCCTGCTTTTGTAAAATACGCGCACGGCAATATGGAAGAAGGCGCGCGCAAAGTCGGCAAAGACCCCTCTAACCTTGACCTCGGTTCGACCATCGTCGCAAGCATCGGTAAGGATTCCAGAGTCGGCAAAGAAGGCGCGCGCGAAATCGCCGCGATGTATCTGGCGAACAAAGTGCAAAACATTCAGGGTTCCGCCGATGTGTTGTTGCAACTGGCTGGGCTGACACGCGAGGAATTACAACCCATCGCGGATGCAATGGATCAAGGCGGCCGCAAAGCCGCCGCGCGGATGGTGACGGACGAAGTCTTCGAGAAGGTTTTCCCCATCGCCGGGACGCCCGACGAGTGCAGTGCCCGCATCGAAGAATTTCGTCAGGCTGGTTGCACCAACATCATGCTGGAACTCTGGGGCGACGAACGCGAAGAGCAGGCCAGGCTATTTGGTGAAGCCGTGCTGCCGCATTTTCGATAGGCAGAATGCGATGGAAGAAACTGACTATTTGGCGTTTCGTAAACGCTTCCCTATCTTTAACTCGAAGGTCTACCTGAACAGTTGCTCGCAAGGCGCGATCAGCGATGCAGGCGAAGCTGCGATGCAGGACTACCTCGACAGTTGGCGTTCGCAAGGCTCGCCCTGGGAACATTGGATGGAGGTGCAGGAGGAATTGCGACAGGCGTTTGCTGCAATGATTGGCGCGCTGCCGGAAGAGATTGCCATTACCTCGTCCGCGTCGGCAGGCATCTATTCCATCGCCTCATCGTTGCGCTATGACGAGCGAAGCAGCGTGGTGCTGGGCGAATTGGAGTTTCCCACGCAATGTTACGTCTGGCTCGCCCAACAAACGCGCGGCGCAGTGATCGAATGGGTTCCGGCACGCGATGGTGCGATCACTGCCGATGAGTACCGCACGCACCTGGACTCACGCACGTTGATCGTGCCAACAACACACGTCTGTTTTCGCAATGGCTACCGGCAGGATGTTTGCGGGCATTGCACAGGCCGCACGCAAAGTCGGCGCGTTGTTTTTACTGGATGATTATCAAAGCTGCGGCACGCGCCCGCTGGATGTGAAAGCGACGGGTTGCGATTTTTACGTGACAGGCACGCTCAAGTATTTGCTGGCCGCTTCAGGCATCGCCTTTTTGTATGTGCGCAAAGATTTAATCGAACAGCTTTCGCCTACTCTGACAGGATGGTTTGCGCAACGCAATCAGTTCGCCTTTGACATCAAACACCACGATCCGGCGCTGTCCGCCAATCGTTTCCAACACGGCACACCACCAATTCCGAGCATCTACTCTTCGCTGGCAGGGATTCAGGTACTCAGCGAAATCGGATTGGCAAATGTCGAGCAACGCATCGCGCAATTAGCTGAATTGTTCATCCAAAAGCTGGCGAGAATGGCTGGAAACTCAAAACCCCGCTGGATTCGCGCGGGCCGCTGGTGGTGTTAGAGGTAGGAAATCAGGAACACGCGGCGCGGCTTTAGCGGCGCTAGGTGAAAAGGGGAATCATCGTGTCTGCACGTGATGGCGGCGTGCGCGTTTCTTTTCATGCTTATAACTCGCCGCAAGATGTCGAAGCTATCGTGACGGCGCTGCAAACGCTGTTACCACATTAGACGACGACGTCCGATGCGCGCTTCTTCGAGCGATCCACGATCCAAATCCATCAGGCGCGTCATCACGATCTTTGATTCTTTAATGTTGGTGTTCACACGTTCTTGCACAGGGCCGCTTAGGAACAATCGCTCGAATTGTCCTGCTTCAACTAATTCCTGCGCTTGCTCTGTTCTTTGCAATGGAATTACTTTGACCTTTAAGTTTGGGCATTGGTGGTTGAGTTCGCGCGCCAGCGCGTCGCCGTAGGCGCTGCACTCGAATTCTTCAAGCACAAGGCCAACCTGACGGCCTTTGCGTAGCGTGCGCAGTTCCTGCAACGCCTCTTCATTCCACGTTTCGTGCAGGGTGATGACTTGCGTATTCGGATGCTGAAACAACTCACTGACTTCCTCCTGATGAAACAACGGCGTCAGCACGACACGGAATTTCGTGCGCTCATCCGGCGTCAGCGCGCGAATGTCTTTGAATTCCAATCCGGGCACAGGCAAGCCCCACAGGCTGGAAATTTCGGCTGACCAGCGATTGGCCTGTGCGCTATTGCATTCAACGAAGACCACATCCTGCGCAGGCTGTTGTGCTTCTTCGACGATGTGGTGCAAGTAACGCACAAACGCGCGCGGATTGATGCGCAACGATTGCGCACGGCTCAACACATCGCGCGCCAGCCAGTCACAAACGTCCAGCAGGCGATTGGCGTTTTCGCGTTTGCCGTGACTTGCGACCACGGCGCGACGACGATTTTCGAGCGTGACTAAACCAGAATCGGCAAGCTTGGAATACGCTTTCCAAATGATGAAGCGCCCGACTCCGGTCTGGCTTTCGACATCGCGCACGGAAGGCAATTTCTGACCGGGCTGCAACACTCCGATCATAATCGCCAGCCGCAATTGCGTGACCACTTGTTGTTCCGGCGGCATATCACTGCTCGGATTGATCGTCAGCTTAAAGTCGTGATTCGAGTCTTCGGTTTTCTTTTTGCCATCGGTTCTCTCCCGGCAACGCTGCTTGGGTTTGAGCGAAATTTGTCAGATCACAAACGCATTCAGAGCAGAAGGCCGTTCACGGCAAAATTGATCGCTCGACCATATTTTTATCACCCGATAGCGTAGAAGGCTAGTGATTATTGTGTTAATACGATGTTTCGTTATTTCAAGTACAGTTGCTTGCACTTCCATCTTGACAAGACTTCGCCGAGAATGAGATAAATCTGTTATACGAATCTGACAGTTTTAGTAATCGTGAAGGCCCAACAGCAAACACGGTTCGGGATTTCAACGCCTGTATAGCCACACTTCAAAGGGGATGAAAAACTATGCCTACAAATGTTGAGTTGGCAAAACGAATGGTCGAAATTTTCAATAGCAACGTGTTTTACGATTTGGCCGAAGTACTGGCCGAAGACGCCCGACATACCTGCCCCGGCTCTGATTTCGGGGCGGAGTTACAAGGACGCCAGGCCATCATTGACTATTTTCAGCAAGGCGTGATTACAGCTTTCGACAAGGTCAGCTTCGACATCGTCAACCTGTACGAAGACGCCAGCCAATCCACCGTTATCATCGAATGGCGCAGCCACATCTTCCCGAAATCCGGCAAGAATTACAGCAATACCGGCGCATTCTTCATCGTCTGTAAAGACGGCAAGATCGTCTGGGTGCGCGAGTATTTCGACACTGAACTATCGAACAAAATGGTCAACTAAAGCAGGAGGCCCTTATGAGTAACGCATTGCAGCAACTCGTCAGCGAACTGGCGTCCGGCCAACTTCGCGTCGTAGACCTCACCCAACCTTTGAGCGCCGACACGCCTGTGCTGCCGTTGCCCAAACAATGGGCGGATGCGCCGCCGTTTCGGATGTGGGAGATTTCCCGCTACGATGAAAAAGGCCCGTTTTGGTACTGGAATGCGTTTGAAACCAGCGAACACACGGGCACCCATTTCGATGCGCCGATTCATTGGGTCAGCGGCAAAGACCTGCCGGAAAACTCCGTTGACCTCATTCCACCCAAACAGTTCATCGGCCCGGCCTGCGTGATTGACATTTCCGAAAAAGGCCAACAAAACCCGGATTACCTGCTCACGCCGGATGATATATTGGCGTGGGAAGCCAAGTACGGTCGAATTCCCGCCGGAGCCTGGGTCTTGCTGCGCACTGACTGGGCCAAACGCAACCGGAAAGATTATCTGAACGTTGGCGACGATGGCCCGCATTTTCCAGGCTGGCGGAAAGACTGCTCAGAATTTTTAGCGCAGCAAAGAAATATTCTCGGCGTGGGCGTAGAAACTTGTTCAACCGATTGCGGGCAAGCAGGCAAATATGATCCACCACATTTCAATCACTATATCATGCACGGCCACGGAAAGTTTGGTTTGGCGAGTCTTTGCAATTTGGATCAATTACCACCGACAGGTGCATTAGTAATCGCGGCTCCGCTTAAGATCGTGAATGGGTCAGGCAGCCCCGTGCGCGTTATCGCTATTATCGGCAATTCTTAAGCTGTTAAGTGATTAACTATGACTATTTCCCCGAACTCTGCATTCGTTTTACCCAGCTGTACAAAGAGCATCGGAACGTCTATTTCAACACTAACGCGAGTCGTAACGATTTGGAGCAGATGCTCGCGGAAAATTTGCCGCACTCCTTTTCCGAAGTTTCACGGCGCATCGACTAGCGGGTTCTCAGAAAATCCAAAGCCCTGTGAATAGGGGCTGCTGACGACGGCTCCCCATCCTCTTCACTCCCTTTTTGCCTTCCATTTTCGGCTCTCAGAAATTCAAATAGACCTCCCCCGACAATCTTCCGACATCACTCTTTCAACTGACAAAGGAGGTCTTGCTGATGCATTAGACTTGTCAGTCACTCTATCAGAATTCCGTCGCGACTCAACTCCCCATCTGGCTTCGTCGTCGTTCTCGCGCTCCTTCCCCCGATCTGCTCGACGCCGCCATTCTGTTACGTCTCGATCTGGATCCCCTTCATCCCCTCTTGGCTTCGCTTTATTCTCCCTCTCCCAGAGGTCGGCCTTCCTTTCATCCCGTCGCTGTCCTGCGGGCCCTGCTGCTTTTTACTCTCCTGCGCTCTGAATCCATCACACTTTTCGCTCAGGACTTGCGCCGCTGTCCTCGCCTCGCTTTGCTCTGCGGCTTTCCCGCTCACAAAACTCCGAGTGTCGGCGCTTTCTATGGCTTTCTTGACCGCCTCGAGAATGGAACTTATCAGCCTCCTGGTCCGCATCGCGTACCGCCGGCTCAATTGCACAAAGGCTCGGAAACTTATATCCGCCTGAATCATCAGATTCAAAACCTCACTCGTCTTTGTGAGCTTTTCGTAAAATCGGGGACGATTAAAAGGATTACTTTAGAGTTCATCCCTAAACCTTAAAAAGCCCTTAAAATAAGGGCGAAAAAACAGGTTTAGGGATGAACTCTAGTCACAAGATTTGATGATGACCCAGAAATTATTACAATTCAGGAAAAATTGGATGAACTCCAACAGAGTATGTTGGAGTTCGATATCATGCTGGAGGTTAGAATCAATCCTAATTTACACGACCGCGAGATTCGGTTGAATAATGGATGGGTTATTAAAATTGGACGGGGCTTAGATTTTTACCAAAAGCCCAATGGGTATTTTGATATTGGCGTATTTGACCTTAGCCGACGCAAATGCCTGGAGACCAAGATCGACATTTTTAATATCGTGGCAAGATTAAGTGCAACCTGATCGTTATTTGAGGAGTTTACTCAGGAAATTTGAATCCGAACCCCGCTAACACAAAAGTCATTCTTTCCATCCAGTGATGAACTTCCCGCCAAGCCTTTTGTTTCACGCTTTCTTTAG
The DNA here is from genome assembly GCA_046331525.1 of Blastocatellia bacterium. Classification (GTDB taxonomy): domain Bacteria; phylum Acidobacteriota; class Blastocatellia; order RBC074; family RBC074; genus JAFDVL01. The sequence continues at coordinate 1,835 of JAXLQQ010000112.1, read as the reverse complement.
TTTTAGTGCCCAGACTTGAATGACGCAATGTTTCCATTTTTTCGGCAAAGTCGGACTTAACCTTAGTAGGATTGAAATGCCCATTATTCTTGTTCAACGATTCAGTTAGATCATTAAGTAATTGGCTGGAATCTTTTGTGCGGCCTTAATGAACAGCGTCGCAATTTGTCGCCCATCGACTATTTCCAGCTCGAGAATGAAACAATGTGCGATTGAGTTGCGCGACATAATACTTATCCAGGCATATTTCCGCTGTTGGTTTTGCTGAGCTTTTGAAAAGACCTTTTTGTAACCTATTTCTCCAATGAATCGATTGACGGTCAGTTCTGACTGATAATAGGACTCCAACAGATTTATCGCGATAAGAAAATGATTCAATGCTTCCTCAGGATAGATGGGAAAATCAGGTTCAGTTTGTGATTGACCCGTAAATTCAAGCGATTTATGCAGTCCTCCATAAACAGATGGATTAACACTTCTTACAACGGAAGAGACAGGTATTTCCTCCACCACTGTTATTCCTCTGGCAGGACTAGAATCAGAAGGTTTCTGGTAAATTCTTTTTGGCGGAAGGTGATATAAAAGACGGAATTCAACGGCTGGTATTTCCGTAATAGTGGGGTTTGATTCATCTTTAGCTGGTAGACCAGAGCTGTCTAATTCGATCTCGTCTCCAACTTCAACAGGAATCTTACGAATTTTGGTAACATTGGTCTTTCGAGGCTCTCTAAGCTGCGGGTGCGTATAGCTGATTTGATCGAAGGGAAGAGGTGACGTTTCTTCAACCCCTACTATCTCTAAAATCAGATGTTGATTTCCCTGTGATACACCGGCGTATTCCAGTCTAAGAGATTCGGCAAAAGGTGGGATAACCTGTAAAGGGATTCGCTCACTTAACGCTTGAAATAAATTGATTGCGTTATTCTTTATCGCTTGTGCATGTAAGTCGCGGGCAACGGCCTCCCAAGCCATACGCGCAGAAGGATGATGTCTCAACCAAATTAAATGATTGAGATGCACTGCCTCCATCTCCTTCGTCTTTAGCAAACTAAGAGGAAATGTCCTATCCAAATGAATTGTCAGCTTTCTCCCATGTATTTCTTCATCGCAAATTAACATGTCCAAACCATTGGGCACGAGAATTTTGTTTGCCAGCATTTTCGTGTGAAGAAAAAAGGCTCTGATCATCTCAAGGCAAGGAATAAAGAATGTGTGACCAGATACCTCAAAACGCCAAACCTTTTCTTTACCAGAAGAACTTTGCCCCTCAAGACTATAAAGGTATGGAGGAATATTGAATCCGATTTTCAGCTCCCCGCTTCTGATATTTGGGATGTGCAGCGAGTTTCGCGGTGGCGGTTGGTCTGCTAATTTCCCGTCAATATAGGTTCTGCCAATTCTCAAAAGAGGTATGGCACCTAGAGGATGTAATTAACTTTAATACAAAAGAATCAGTAGGTTAGTTCTTTGAATTCGATTTTAGGATAAGTTTTTTGAATGTCCGAAAAACTTTATCACACTGATTGTAGCGATCAGGAATGGGAATTTGCTGCTCCTTACCTGACTTTGATGACTCAAGACGCTCCACAAAGGGATTATCCGCTGCGCCACGTCTTCAATGCCCTTCGATATGTAGTCCGCAGCGGTTGCAGCTGGCGCTTACTCCCCAATGATTTTCCACCTTATTATGTGGTTTATCAGCAAATGCAAAGGTGGATTCGGGCCGGAGCCGTTGACGCCATGGTGCACGATTTACGTGAGTTCCTGCGTTTAGTCGATGGTCGCTCGCCCCGAACCTTGCGGCGGCGATCCTTGATTCTCGCACTCTGCAGTCG
>JAXLQQ010000111.1:0-11511 GCA_046331525.1 Blastocatellia bacterium | reverse complement strand
GGCCCACGCTCCGGCCTGGCGGTGAAGCAGGGGATTGACACGTTGGCGGGCATCGTGGATTCCGGCTATCGCGGGCATTTGCAAGTGTTGTTGATTAACCTGGGGCAGGAAGACGTCAGCTTTGAAGCGGGCGCACGCATCGCGCAATTGGTGATTGAACGCATTGCCGTCTGCGATTTTGAATGGGCGGAAGAACTGAGTTCGACGGAGCGCGGCGCAGGCGGTTTCGGTTCGACGGGACAATAATGCACGCACGCTTTACATTGCTGGCGGGCTGTCACAAACTACGCGACGCAACCTTTCATCACGATTTTCCTGGAGGATTTCATTTATGTTACGTGCCAAATCGTTTCGGTTTATCGCTGCGCTGAGCCTGCTCTTCACGCTGCTGATGGTGTCTGTTTTTGCGCAGGATGCAAGTCAGGTGCTGCGGCTTTCGGTTAGTTTTACGACACTCAAGAACAGCGTGCCGATGAGCGACGAGCGGAAAAAACAAATTGCCGAAATCGAAGCCAAAGCGCAAAAGGCCAACGGCGAAAAACGCTATGGCGATGCGCTGCGGGCGTTGAATCAGGGCATTACGCTGATGCGTGGGCAAACGTGGACGCCATCGCGCGCGCTCGGCACGGCGTTGCAAATGAAAGCCAATCGCGTCATCGCTGATCCGGGCGATGTTGTGAAACTCACACTCACGCAATCTTTCCCACTCGAAGAACCGCTCAGCGGGCAACTCGCCGGAACCGTGACAATTGCTCCCGCACAAAGCAAAGACGCGGCGAAAGAACTGAAAGCCTTGCGCGAGCTGGGCACGGATTTCACCGCAAATGCTTTGGACGTGGAAGCCAAACTGCCAGACTTAGCAGACGGCGAATATTTGCTTGCGCTGAACTTGAAACCGGCAGACGGCGAAACGATTACGAAGACGACGACGTTGCACATCGCGCGCGGCCTGAGCGCACAGCAACAATTGTTGCGTACCCGTGCGGCGAAAGCGGCGACGGAATTCAGCAGTAAACCGGAATTGCTGCGGGCGCTGGCAGCCGTCGAATATCACCTGTCGCTGCCGGAATTGATGAGCGCGGGGCAATTGGTTGGCCCGCGCGATTTCAAAAAAGAAACGGCCACCGCTGCCGCCTACCTTGACCAAATTACGAAAGGCCAAACTCCGCTAAAGACGCTGCGCGGTGATTATCGCTGGGCCTATCGCTCCGAAGTAGACAAGACGCTGCAACCCTATCGCGTCTTCGTTCCCGCCAATTATGACGCGGCCAAACCAACGCCACTGGTCGTCGCGTTGCACGGCATGGGCGGCGATGAAAACAGCTATTTCACCGCGTACGCGAACGGCATTATCAAACGCGAAGCCGAAGCGCGCGGCTATCTGGTCGTGTGTCCGAAGGGGCGCGGCACGGCTTCGATGTATGCGGGCGAGGCGGAAAAGGATGTGCTGGATGTGCTTACCGCGATGCGCCGCGATTACAACGTAGACGCGGATCGCATTTACCTGACCGGACATTCGATGGGCGGCTACGGCACGTGGTCAATCGCGCCAAAGCACCCTGATTTGTTCGCGGCGATTGCGCCGATTGCGGGCGGCGGCATGCCAGGCGCGCTCAGCAAAATCAAACACGTTCCCGAAATCGTGGTGCATGGCGACAAAGACCCGACCGTACCCGTGGAGCGTTCGCGTGTGATGGTGAAAGCGGCTAAAGAACTCGGCATCGAAATCCAATACGTCGAAGTCCCCGGCGGCAATCATTCCGATGTGGTTGTGCCGAATCAAAAAGCGATCTTCGATTTCTTCGACGCCCACAAGCTGGCAACCAATGGCCGAAGCCAAAGCGGCGGCAGGTGGGAAGCGGTAGCTTGCTTTAATCCTGCTACAGTTTTTAAGCTAACGCGAAGCGCCTGGGAGCGCACGCGGCTCGCGTGCTGAGGCGTAGACGGCGCACCCACTCCGAGAAAAGTTACAACTCATCAGCCTCAGCACGCGAGCCGCGTGCGCTCCCAGGCGCTTCGCGAAGAGCAAAGAGTAAAGCACTTCCTGCATTTTTACGCTGCCTAAGCGGGCTTCATTCAATTCAAATTCATCACCCGCAATTTCCCATCCGCCCCACCAATTGCCAACGTTTTTCCATCCCGCGACAGCGCCATCGAATTTAATGCGCCGCCCCTACCCAGTCCCATACTGGGCGGCGGGCGCATCGGAACTTCAATCCGACCCACCATCGGCGGTTGCGGCAGCCCTGAGCCAAACATTGGCGGCCCGCCCATTCCCCAAAACACATTCCACGGTACAATGGGCCAGTCGCGAGGTTTAAGGACGTGGCTGATCTTGCCCGTGTCGGTTTGATAGAAGCGCAGAATGGCATCCGCACCACAACCGATGACAGTCTTACTGTCTGGCGCAAACGCTAAGGCTGAGAGCCAGCTAATGCGTGGCAGCGCATCTTTCGCTTTCTTGCGGCCTGCGCTGTCGGTAATGGATTCAATCTCTTCCGCTGAAATCATGAATTCTGACGCCGTTCGCGCCAGTTGAAACGTCTGCGCATTCCAGATTTTCAGTGAACGGTCGCGCCCCGAACTCGCCAGCCATTTGCCATCGGGCGAAAACGCCAGCGCCATAATTGGCCCCGAATGACGCAGCACACGTTCCTGCAACGCGCCGGTTTCAACATTCCAGATAAGTGCCTCGTATTCCTCTTTGCCGTCGCGCGATGACGGCCCGTCTGACCTGCCGCTGCTGGCCGCGAGCCACTTGCCGTCGGGCGAAAAAGCCAGCACTCGCACAGGCTGGGCTTTGCCTCGCAGCCGCGTGCGAATTTTCCAATCGTTGGTATTCACGAGCAAGACCTCGCCGAACCCTTCGCAAACTTCCTGCTGGCAGTTTTTCTCTTTCGGCACGGTCGGGCCAGAGCCAATCGCCAGCGTGCGACCATCGGGTGATAAGGCCAGCCGCCAGCAGGGTGCATTGTCGTCATTGATTGTTGCGATTACTGCCCCGGTTTGCGCGTCCCAGATGATCGTTTCGCCCACATAAAACAATGTTGTGATTGTGTATTCGCCCTGCCGCCGCGTTTTGCGATCTTTCAGCTTGCTCTGACTCGCAGCGATCCAACGACCATCGGGCGCGTATACAACCGAAAGGAATTCCATGCCGCGCGAATTTTTGAGTTTGAGGATTTCTTTGCCCGTTTCCAAGTCTGTGACCTTGACGCGATCTCCGCCCGCGCTGGCCAGGCGTTTGCCATTGGGCGAAAAGGCCACGGCAGCGACAGACACCGAATGCCGCGAAAACGAGCTTTCTTTTTTCGCGGTTGTTGCGCTGGGTTTTTCGGTTGGCTGCTCCATTGTTTGCGCCACAACTGGCTGATTTGCCAGCGAAAGAACGAATAGCCCGAGGCACAGGAAATTCAGGGAGAAAAACTGCATTGTGATGACCCCTTTATGATTACTCCAGGAAACGCGCGCGTTGTTGTTCCTTGTTTCAGGACGTGTGCAAGTAGATAATGACCCTTCCTTCCCACGCAAGCAAATCAACACGGAGGAAACTATGCGCCGCGTTTCAGGATTCATTCTTACCCTTTCGCTTTTCGTTTTTGCGTTTACGTCATACGCACAGGCTAGGCGTCCGATGACCTTTGACGATTTGATAGCGATGCAGCGTGTTGCTGACGCGCAAATTTCACCCGACGGCAGCCAAATCGCGTATGTTGTCAACGTCATCAACAAAGAAGCCAATCGCGGCAAGCGCAGCATCTGGATCGTGCCCATAAACGGCGGCGCTGCGCGGCAATTCATCACCTCCGACAAAAACGACGACACGCCGCGCTGGTCGGCAGACGGCACGCGCATCGCGTTTCTTTCAACTCGTGCTGGTGCACCGCAGCTTTTCGTTGCCAATGCGGACGGCAGCAATCCGCGCAAAGTTACGGATGCGCCCGAAGGCGTAGGCGAATTCATCTGGTCGCCCGATGGCAAAAGCTTCGCTTTCATTACGGATGTTTACCCCGAATGCAAAGACCTGAAATGCGTTGCAGAAAAATCTGCTGCCGCTGAAAACAGCAAAGTCAAAGCCGTCATCGCAGATCGTTTACTTTTTCGTCATTGGACAGAATTTAAGCGCGGCAAGCGTTCGCATCTCTTCATCGTTTCATTAGATGGCGGCGAGCCAAAAGATTTGACGCCGGGCGATTATGACGTGCCGCCGTTTTCGCTCGGTGATCCGACAGCGTTTGCCTTTTCGCCGGACGGAAAAGAACTCTGCTTCACGCGCAACACCGACAAAGACGAGGCGCTCAGCACCAATAATGATTTGTTTCTTGTGTCCATGAATGGCGGCGAAGCCAAACGCATCACAGGCGACAACAAAGGCTCTGACACCACGCCGCGCTATTCGCCCGATGGCAGGTACATCGCGTATCGCTCGCAGATGCGCAACGGCTACGAATCCGACCGTTTTCGCCTGATGCTCTATGATCGGCAAACGGGCAAGTCGCGCGAGCTTTCCGGCAATTTCACCAACTGGGTCGAAGATTTGGCGTGGATGCCGGATAGCAAATCGCTGCTCCTCAACAGTCAGGATCGCGGACACGAAGCATTTTTCCTTGCGGCACTGAGCGGCGATAAATTCCAACGCATCATTAATGACGGCTCCAGCAACGGCGCGACGATTGCTGCTGATGGCAAAACAATTGCTTTTACGCGTAGCAATACCGCAATGCCTGCGGAAGTTTTCAAAGCTAATGCCAACGGCTCCGGCGTCGTACAATTGACGAAAACAAATGCGGATTTGCTGGCCCAACTTAATTTGCCCGCTGCTGAAGAATTTGAGTTTGCCGGTGGTCTCAAAGCCAATATTCACGGCTTCATTGTGAAGCCGCCGCAGTTCGACAAGGCGAAAAAATATCCGATGGTTTTGCTCGTTCACGGTGGCCCACAAGGCGCGTGGATGGACAACTGGGGCTATCGCTGGAACCCACAAATGTGGGCGGCGCGCGGGTACGTGACGGTGCTCATCAACCCGCACGGCTCAACCGGCTACGGCCAGGCGTTTACCGAACAAATTACGGGCGATTGGGGCGGCGCAGTGTACGAAGATTTAATGAAAGGCGTGGATCACGTCATCAAACTTGGCTACGTGGACGCCAATCGTATCGGCGCGGCGGGCGGTTCTTACGGCGGTTATATGATTAACTGGCTCAACGGTCACACGGATCGTTTTAAAGCCTTGGTGTCGCACGCCAGCATTTTCAATGCCGAAAGTATGTATGCGACGGAAGAGCTTTGGTTTCAGGAATGGGAATGGAAAGGCGCGCCGTGGGATACGAGCAGCACCTATAAAAAATGGTCGCCGCATCTGTTCGTGAAAAACTTCAAAACGCCCACGCTGGTTGTCCACGGCGAACTTGATTACCGCGTCCCGATTGGTGAAGGCTTGCAGCTTTTCTCGTCTTTGCAACGACGCGGCGTGCCGTCGAAACTGCTCTACTTTCCCGACGAAGGGCATTGGGTGCTGAAGCCGCAGAACAGCGAGCTTTGGTACAAGACGGTGCTGGATTGGTTCGATCAATGGCTGAAGAATGGCGGGCAGACGGCGGCAAGATAAATGTACAACAAGCGTCTCGCTTGTTGATGCCAGCACTACACGAACGAAGGGAAGAATTTGTTTCTCTTTCGGAGCGACAAGCAGGACGCCTTCGGAGCGACAAGCGGGACGCTTATCGTACATTATTTTTTATGAGTGAAACCATCATTGGCACGGTCAAGGGGCCGGGCGAATTTCCCCATCAATATACGTTCATCACCAGTGATAACAAACGAACGCGCATTGGCGAGTTTGTCTATTACATCGCCGACACTGGCGACGAAGAAGGTCGACTGAGCATTGTTGGCACGATCACAGAACGCGCGCTCGTGCGCAGTTTGCCGGACAGTTTTATGGCTGATCCGAACACGCCGCCTGCACTGATTGCCAGCTTAATTGGCTTGCCGGAAGCGGATGTTGAACTCTACGAAATCACGGTCGAAGCAATTGGTTATTTCAACGAAGGTTTGAGCGATTTCATCAATCCGCGCATTCCGCCGATGCCGGGGCAGGGCGTCTACATCGCTTCCAACGAAATGCTGTCGCGGATGCTGTCGCCACGTCAAAAAGGGCAGAACGGCGGCGCACATATTGGCTCGCTCTTGACGCGCAAACGCGATGAGGTGCCGATTGTGTTGTCGGTCAAAGATGTGGTTTCGACGCATCTGGCAGTGCTGGCCAGCACGGGCGCGGGCAAAAGCTACACGGCGAGCGTGCTAATTGAAGAGTTGATGATGCCGCACAATCGCGCGGCGGTGTTGATCGTAGACCCGCACGGCGAATATCACACGCTGACCGAATTGCATAAGCATCCCAACTTTAAAAGCGGCGATTACGCGCCCGAAGTCAAAATCTACACGCCCGATAAAATTCGCGTGCGCATCTCCAGCCTGACCGAAGCCGACATCATTTACCTGTTGCCGGAAATGACCGAAAAGATGAAATCTATTTTGTCGCCCGCGTACCGCTCGATTGTGAATAGTCCGAGCGGCGAGCGTGGGACGTGGGGCTTTCTGGATTTACTCGATGCGGTGCTGGGGCAAAAGTACGAAGACGAAAAGGGCAAGGGCGGCGGCAACTCTTCGACGATTGATGCGCTGGAATGGCGGCTGCGGCGACGCTTTGAGCAAAGCCACGTCTTTTCCGATCACGAACATATTGAGCTCACCGAAATGCTGAAGCCGGGGCAATGCACGGTGTTGCAACTTTCGGACATTGAAGAAACCGAACAGCAAGTCATCGTCGGCACATTGCTACGACGCTTGAACAAGGCGCGCGTCGCTACTGTGCGGCAGCAGGCGAATGTGGGCGATGAAAGTTATTTGCCGTATCCGGTTTTTGTCCTGCTCGAAGAGTCGCATCGCTACGCGCCCGCCGGAACACAAGTCGTTTCGACGAATATTCTCAAAACCATTTTGTCGGAAGGTCGCAAATTCGGCGTCGGCATCGGCTTGATTACGCAGCGTCCCGGCAAGCTGGATCAGGACGTGTTGTCGCAGTGTATGACCCAATTCATTATGCGCATCGTCAATCCCATAGATCAGCAAACCATCGCCTCTTCGGTCGAAGGCGCAGGCCGCCGCTTGCTCGACGAATTGCCCGCGCTGACGAAAGGGCAGGTCATCGTTTCCGGCGTGGCGATCAATACGCCCGTCCTTGCGCAAGTCCGCCCGCGCGTGACGAAACACGGCGGCGAAACGATTGACGCACCCGCAGAATGGGAAAAGTATTTCAGCAACAATGCCAAGTCCGCGCGCGAACGCGATGAAGCGCGACTTGTGAAACCCAAGCCGAAAGACACGTACACGAAAGAAGGCTGGGACTTGTAAGTTGGTGGCTGGTTGTTGGTGGCCGGTGGCTGGCACTCCGTAACTTGAGCGCACTTTTACATTCACTTATCTTCCATTAAAAAAACATCTAAAAACATCGTGAGCAAAAACCGACCACCAACCACCGACCACCGACCACCATCTGCCAGCCACCGACCACCGTCTCCCCTTTGTTGGAAATTAACGATTGAATACGAAGGCACGAAGTATCACGGCTGGCAGGAACAGGCGAATGCCAAAACCATTCAAGGCGAGCTGAGAAAGGCGGCGGAAGATTTTTTTCAGTCGTACCTGGAACTCGGCGGCGCGGGGCGCACCGATGCGGGCGTGCACGCGCTGGCACAGGTCGCGCATCTGAAATTACAGCACCGTCCGCGCACGCCCTACCGCCCGCAGGAAATCTTGTTCGGTCTGAATGATCGCTTACCAGCGGATATTTGTTTGCTGGATGTGACCGAAGCGCATCCCAATTTTCACGCGCGCCACGATGCTTCGGCGCGGTCATACCGCTATCAAATCTCGCAGCGCAAAACGGCCTTTGCGAAAAAATATGTCTGGTGGGTAAAAGACAAACTGGATGTGGAGGCGATGGCAACGGCTGCGAAATTTTTAGTCGGACGCCACGATTTTGCCGCCTTCAGCAAAGCCGATCCGGCGCGTCCTGATGAATCCACGATTGTGGCGGTCGAAGCGGCGGACATCGCAATAGAAAACCAATTGATCGTCTTTCGCATTACTGCTTCGCATTTCTTATGGAATATGGTGCGGCGACTGGTCGGCGCGTTGGTGGAGGTCGGAAGAGGGAATTTGAAGACGGAAGATTTCGTCGCGCTGCTGCATCGGAAAAACTTGCATCCGGTCGCTTTGACCGCGCCGCCTTCCGGGTTGTTCCTCGAACGAATTACTTACCCGCCACGCACTTAGGCCGCCGCACCAAAGAAAATTGTTGACAAGTTGCCGCAACCGGAAATAATGAGCCGAAACCCGCGCTTGGCTGTCCCGCCGAACTTCTCACAAAACCCGGAGAAAAGTCCCAATTATCTTGCCCAAGAAAACGAATGGCTCGTGCCCGTTTGGGCGCCACCGAAAAAGGATACGAACATGCTTTTCTCATCGAAGACTCAACACTCGCAAGCTGGCTTTTCGCTGATTGAATTACTGATTGTCGTGGGCATCGTCGGCGTGTTGGCGGCAATCGTTGCGCCGCTGTTGCTGGACGCGCGGGTGACTTCTCAGCGCACAGCGGCGATTTCTAATATGCGCACAATGCATACGGCAGAACACAATTACTTCCATCAAAACTCCCGTTATGCCAACTTGTCGGAACTGAATACGTTTCAGGGCGGTGGCTTGGGGACGATGATGAATTCGACGGAACTAACGACGAACGGGTACACCTACCAGATGGTTCCGCCAGCGCCCAGCACGACCAGTCTGGCCACGAATTTTACGATTGAATCCAATGGCTATGAGCGCGATGGCACGCCCGCGAAGTATATGGTCAGCACGAACGGCACCATGCAACAGGTCTTGCCGGTTTCCCGCTATCTGGTGAAATTCGAGTAAAAGGTAACGCTATGTCCCTCTCCGCAGCTACTTCTACCAAAGGGCTGAGTCCGCAGGTGGCAAAGGACTCGCTGGCCTACTTGCGGCGTGCCATCGAACGCATGAAATCGCTGCAGGCAACGGATCAGATATTGGGGTGCCTGGAACAGGCACGGCTGCAACGCAAGCCGGAAAAGCTGAAACTGAAATCGCTGGTAACCGGTATCAACTCGCTCAATCTGGCGCTGCGGGAAGGAGTCGAAGCCAAAGTTCACGCTACACGCGAACGGGTGCAGCAGGAATTAGAAAGGGCAGTCGCGCAGTTGACGCGGCGCGATGCGCGCGCGATGACCTACGATCTCCGACGCTTTTGCGAAGCGGAACCGACCGTGCTGGATTTGAACGCACTGGCGGCGCTGGCCAGTTTTTATTACGCGCTACCGCTCAGCGAAGCGAGCCGCAGCAAATATGATTTCGTCATCACCCAGCTTTTTTCCATTATAGACAAACAACGGCAACATCATCTCAAAGTCGGTCGCCCGCAAATTGCCAAACGCCTGACGGCAATGTGTCAGGCCTGGGGCGAAGCCGAAGAACGCGCAGAACAGAATGCGGCGCGCCTGGCTGCGTGTCTTCAGCAATTTGATGAATTTATCGCTGAAGTGAAAACGATTCCGACGTTGGAAGTGCTCGTGACCAGTGCTTTCTTTCAGCGTGTGCGTGATTTCAAAACCAGCCTCGGCCCGCTGTTTTTCGCGCCCGAAGTCACTGCCGCTTCCGTCGAAGCCAATGTCACCTTAGCCAACAGCTTTTTATTGTTGCTGGTGAAAGAATGTCAGGAATTGTGCGAAACGCCGGAAGTGCTGCCACTGGCCGATGCGTTCAGCGATACCTACACGAACGAGCCAGAGGAAATCACACGCATTTTGGCAGAACTGCAATCGCATCCGCAGTACACCGAAGAGGCACAGGCACAGGTGACGCGCTTTACACGATTGTTGCAGTTAACGCAGGAAGAACGCCTCAACCCGTGCCTGATTACTGCTCCCGAAACGCCGAAACCAGATAATCTGGCTGAGCTACCCTCAGACCTCTCTCCCACCGACCAGGCGTTAATGACTGAATTGGCGGCGGCAGTTGCCGAAACAGAAATGGATGAGGCGCTTGCCGCTTTTGCGGAGCAGCCGGAAAATGAAGCCGTCATCGCTGCCTATCGCAACGCTTCGGCAGCCGCGCATGAAGTGGAGTTGGCCTGTTTTCTTTCTCCATTACCGGAAAGCGGGCACGAAGAGTTAAGAGGTGAAGCGCCCACCCGTCGCCGCGCGCTTGATCTGATTTTGCAGGCCGATCAATTCGTCCGGCAGGAGTTGCGGTCAACGAAAATCACGGTATTGGAAGCTGACGCCCGCGTGGACGCGCTGTTTGAAGCATTGGGCGAGTGCAGCGATGAAATGCGGGACTTAATCAAAATCAGCCACACACACGAACAAGAAGAAAACTATGAAGTGTTCTTGCACGTCTACAATCAATTGATGGCAGCCCGACTGCGCCTGCAATCGGCGCTGGTGCGGCGGAACACGAATGAGGTGGTGTCTGATGATCCGCAAGAAAAAGAAATTACTTTCGAGTCTGCCGAAGAAACCGCGCCGCAAACTGTTCAAGAAACCAGCGCCGAAGAAACCCCGCAAGCCGCTCGCTGGAACGCCAAGTACAAGTGGCTGGTAAGCGTGGTTGCCGTGCTGCTTGTCCTCGCGCTCGGCGTGCGCTTTCTGACTTCGACCGAAGAAAAGGCAACACCGAAAGACGACACCGATGTCGTGCGCGTCGCACAAAAAGACCTGCCGCACGGCGAATTGTTCGCCGACATCAAGCTGCATCGTGATTTGCTGCTTTGCGTAGCCACCGAACAATGGCTCACGCTCGGTGCCGCAGAGCAAAAAGGAAAGCTGCGAGAACTCCTGCAATTTGCCCAATCCCACAGCGCCAAACGGGTCTTGCTTGTAGACGCTAAAGGACTCACCGTCGCCAGCGCCACGCCCGAAGAACTGTACGTGAATTAACCTGCCTCGCTTGCTTGTTGGCACTGCCGCCGCTCACAATAGGGACGATGAGTAAGCTGTCAGCGGACGAAATCAAACAAAAAGCACACGAACTTGGCTTTCAGAAAATCGGCATCGTGCCTGCGACGGCATTGACCGAAGAAGGGCAGCGGTTGCAGACGTGGCTGGCGAACAATTTTCACGGCACGATGCACTACCTCGCGCGCGATCCGGCCCAACGCGCTGATCCACGCCTGTTACTGCCTTCCGCACGATCCGTCATTGCTGTCGCCCTCAACTACTATCGCCCGGAAAAACATTCGGCGTCGCCGACAACTGGCAAAGTCTCACGCTATGCCTGGGGCGACGATTATCACGATGTGTTGCGCGACAAGTTGAGTGCGCTGCGCGATTGGATTGCAGCAGCAGCGCCCGACATCGAAAGCAAAATTTGTGTGGACACCGCCCCGATGATGGACAAAGCCTGGGCGGTGCGCGCGGGGCTGGGCTG
>JAXLQQ010000110.1:0-11800 GCA_046331525.1 Blastocatellia bacterium | reverse complement strand
AGACGTGCCAGCCAGATTCATTTCCAGCACGGCGTTGGAAGTTTTCACCGCTGGTGGTTCGTAACTGGGCAAGTCCTCGGCAGTTGGGAATGCAAACGACGAGATACTTGTTACCGTTTCTTCCGTACCCGTGATCAATTGATGATGCAGCAGTTCAGTCAGGAACTGACGAGTATCAAGCTCTGCCGTGGACGGGGCCAGTTGAAATGCTGTTGCGAGCTGCTGGCTCAATTCCGTCACTGCATTGGCACTGCCTGCACGCAGGTGTTTCCACAACAACGTGGCCGCCGCATTCAAGGAGTAGTAATGAAGACTTTCCAGGTCCAGAAGGATAGATTCCTGATGATCTATCAACTCCGTAAAGGAAGCCTGTTCTTTCGTTACAAAGCGTTGTTTACTGGTTATCATGTGGGTTTCCAATACTGTTATTGATCTCTTCCGCTGAGCGTTACCTGACGGCTGGGCGGTGTGCGGCGAGCCGCATCCGTTGGTGCCGAGATAAACGCCGCAGAACCATCGGGGCCAGGGTTGTTTGTCAATCGTTGTACTGCCTTGCTATTCAAATTCAGGAGGTACAATTCAGGATCACCGCTACGAACAGATGTGAAAACGATGCGCGATCCATCCGGGGAAAGAGCGGCTTCACCATCACCTGCTTCGGTCAGCACCTGGAATCCTCCAGTTGCGACTTCCGCCATCGCAATGCCGGTGAGTTTACTGGTAGTAGCAGCGGTTGTAAAGACAATTCTCTGCGAATCCGCCGACCAGCTAATGCCGCCGAGCAGCCCCGCATTTTTTGTTAATTGACGCAATTCTTTGGTAGTTGTATTGACCAGCCAGACTTCATTTTCGCCGCTGCGATTCGACATGAACGCGACGTATTTGCCATCAGGCGAAAGCGCGGGGGCAACGTTGGAGAAGCCATCCGCCGCGACTAATTCCCGGCGTCCCTGGCCGTCAGCATCCATGATTTCAACTTTGCCGTTGGCGGAAAACGCCATCGTTTTACCATCGGCGCTTAGTGTCGGGTTCGTTTCATCTTCGGTATCAACCGTCAGCCGGTTGACTGCCGCAAACGTCGGGCGGCGCGTGCGCCACGTCAGGCTCACCTGGGCGGTGAAGAGTTCGTAGGAACTGCCTTCGCGGGAAGCAAACGCGGCCACGCGGCCATTGGTAGCTGTCGCGGGCGTAATCTTGCCGCGTCCGGTGTCAGTTAATTGGCTGACCTGCCGGGTATTGAGGTCAAGCAAAAACAACTCGGTTGTCCCCGTGCGATTGGACACGAAGATAACATAATCGGAGTCGCTGCGGTCTTGTGCAAAGGTTAATCCGAGGCTGCAAACGCTCAGCAAGAAGGCCGCTAACAGAAATTGTAATGTGTGTGTATAAGTCGAATAAAATTTCATAAGAACCTTTCCCCTGGTTTATGAAGAGAAATGCGGGCTGCTCCTGGTTGCCGAAGCAGCCCGTTTTCGTATTGGGTTATTGCACCCGGCGGATGCGGATGTTTTTATTATCGGCGAAGTAAACCGCGCCGTTGGAGCCCACCGTGATGTTGACGGTCTGGATCAGATTGCCGGTGGCTTGCGAGGCGTCAATATCCACGTCATCCGCCACAATGTCGATGCGTGCGCTTGTGGGAGCACCACCGTCACCAGCGAAGCCTTGTGTACCCGTGCCGACGAAGACCGTACCAGTGCTGGTCGCCAAGTCAATCTTAATGATCTGTTGCGTGCCAGAGTTCATAACATAAAGGTTACCGGAGGCATCTACCGCCATATCACGCGGACGGTTAATCGCTACCGTGCTGGTTACTGCGGAGAAGGTGCTACTGCCAGCCGCCGTCTCACGAAGAACTTGATTGGTGCTGTAAGAAGCTACCAACAGTCTGCCGCTACCGTCGAAAGCCAAGCCCGTGTACTGGTTAAGTCCTAAGCCTGATGTGCCTCCCGACAGCGTGGAAATGGTGCCCGTGCTGCGCAGCACCTTGCGTACCCGACGACCATAAGATTCGGAGATATAGATGTCATTTGTATTGGGATTTACCTCAACATCTGTCGCGCCCAGTAGTTTGGCGCTAGTGGCAATATTGCCGTCGCCAATCGAACCGGGATCTGTGCTGCCGCCCGCAATCGTCTTGATTTCACCCGGTGCCACGGCGAGGCTACCGAAGAAGGTGACAGTCGAATTGCTTAGGTTCAGGAAGCGCACGCGACTGGTGCGTAAGCCTTGTGCCGCCGGGACGGAGACGCCGTTGGAATCCACGATGTAGAGGCCTTCTGACGTATATTTCAGCCCTTGTATCGTGTAGAAATACGCGGTGGTCGGCGTCGTGCTTTCGGCGGTTGTGCTATCTGCCACGTCTTTGTTGATCTTGATGATCTGGCCGGGCGTCACTGTGCGTCCGAGGATCGTGACGTTCGAGTTACCCAGGTTAGCAAAGCGCAGGGAGCCGTTACCCAGCACCGACGCTTCCCCGATGAAGACATTGCCATTGCTGTCAACCGCTGTGCCCACCGGAGAGGTCAGCGCTGCGCTTGTGGCTAAGCCGTTGTCGTAGGGATCAGGCAAGCCAGAGCCGATAATGGTTTTGGCTGTGCTCGCGCTGACGGCTACACCACCGTGTGTGACGGTGCCGTTGCTCAGGTTCAGATAGCGGATGCGACCGCGATAATTTCCCGCCTGATCGTTGACATAAACGCCGTTTGTGTCACTGGCTAGGTTGGAGTACATCGCGTGGAAGTCAAAATTTTGCGAACTGATGGAGCCGCCTTCGCCGCACGTCGTGGAGGTGAAATCGCAGACCGTGCCCGCTGTTCCTGCCACCAGATTGGCGGTCGGCGTTGAGATAGTATCATTCACTGGGGCGGCCTGCGCGCTCACTGTGCTGGGGTTGTCAATGCGAATCACCGTTTGCGTGCCAATATTCGCGATAAACAGCGACCCATTTTGCAGCGCCATACCGGATGGCATCGGATTGATCGAGAAGTCATAAGTGCCACCGCTGAAGGTGCCTTGCTGTACGACCAGCCTCGCCACACCAGCCTGGACACGCATGACGCGGCCATATTGGCTGTCATTGATGTACACCGTGCTGCCATCATCGCTGACCGTAATGCTATCCGGGCTGGCCAGGAAAATATCCGTGGCATTCGGATTCGCACCGCTGGTGGGATAGGGGAAAGCTTTCCAATTGGTGATCGGAACCGGGCGCGAACCACGGCCTACACCAGCAAACACGGTCAGGTTGCCTGCCTGTGTCAGTTTGAAAACCTGCTCTTTGGTGGTATCTGCAATGTAAATTTCATTGGAAATCGGATTCACCGCAAACCCTTGCAGATCATCTGACAACGCTGGAGTATTAAACGAATCATTGTAGATGGTGCTGGCACGTCCCACATCCGTGGCCGTTGTGCCAATCGTCACCGGGCTGGTATTGGCTGCCGCACCGGGCGTCACGTTAATGCCGCGCACGAGGTGGAAGCCCGCGCCGATACTCAGGAAGTACAACACTTTCTTGTCCGCGCTGAGCGCGATGTTTTTGATCGTCAACAGATCAATGTTATCCATCTGCTCATTGGCCGGTGCCTCAAAACCGAGCAGGACACCGGATGTAATGCGCTTGATGGATTTGGCGGGGACGTCAATGCCCGCGATTTTTTGCGTCGTGTTGCTGGTATTGGCAAAGCGAATATTGACGCCACCTAGACGTTCTTCGTCTGCGATGTACACGCCGCGCCCTGCGTCTACCGCCATTGCGACCGATTTGACCAGCGGTGCCAGATCCGCTTGATTGCCATCGCCGTAGAGGCTGCCTGCTACGGTTGTAATCGTTGCCGGGCCATTATTGCCGCCGTTGACGACGTTTTCCGTGCCCGTGCTGTTGCCGGAGTAGGTGCTTCCTGTGCGCGTCACGGTGTTATTGCTGCGGAATTGCAAGCCATACGAACTGCTGCCGTTGCTTTCCGAATTCGTGAAGCCGAAGGTGTAGGCAATATTTTCGATCACCACCTGCGCGCTTCCTGAAGGCGTCGTTCCGCCATTGCGTACCGTCACGAAATTGAGCAGTGATGTGGCACCAGAGGTCGAAGAGAAGACCAGCGCACCAAAGGCTCCGCCGCCCGGAATTTTTTCAAACACAATGCGCCGCGAAATGCTGGTATCAGCGCTCGGAGACTGGCTATAGCCCGCATAGCCGTTGGCACCGATGCTGCCAAACAGCGTGCCGTCACCAGCTTTGAAATCCATTCCTGCATCCAGCTGGATGATGGCATTCGGGTTGATGAACAATTCCGCGCCTGGTGCTCCGCCTGACTTGCCGACGACGGAAGGATTGCCATTCGAGCCGCGAATTTGCAGCGGCACATCGCCCTGTCCGACTAACACGCCAGAGCGCGTAAAGTCATTGGCCGTCGAATCAATTTGCACGGCGTCCGTACCGTTGTTGCGAATGACGTTCGCCAAGGAGAAATAGTAGCTTTGATCGGGAATCGTGGTATTCGCATTGCTCGCGTCTAAATCACCCATCCCTGCGCCTGTCGTTCCGATCCCCAAGGCCGCGTTGGCGCTCAACAGCACCGCCACGCCCAGATTGTTTTCCACGCGGGAGCGCGTGAAGCCCGTGAGGAAGTCGCTGTTTCCGGTCGCGCGCAAGCCCGCGCCCGCGCTACGCCGCGAAACGCTATCCGTGAAGCGCAGCGTTCTGCCGGAACCACTGATGTTGATCTGTGCTCCGCCGCCCGCGCCGCCGTATTCCACGACGCAGTTTTTGAGGCTGACTTCTGAACTTGCTGCTGAAGTCGCATCCAACCCGCCCCAGGCCGTCGCATTCGGCGCGCGCGTAAAGACAATTTGCCCCGGCGAGGTCAAAGGCACACCAGGAACCCCACCATTCGCATTCAAACCGCCCGTACCAATTTGGATTGTCACTCCATCATTGACATAGACAACAGTGCCGGGTAGCGCCGTGCCGGAAATTGTCGTGTTCCCCGTAACTAGATACGGGCCAATGTCGCTCAGGCTGGTTGGCGCACCAGTATGACCAGCATCCGGCACCCCTGTTACATTTAATTTGTTGAGCAACGTGCTGGAACCAGCACCGCCCGCCGTACCGCCAGCATTCGTCACCCGCAGACTGTAAATGCCTGCCCCCGTACCGGCTGGAATAGTTGCCGTAAGAATAGAAGCGGAAACGGCATTGGAAGCCAGCGTTGCTACGGTATTGCCGTTGCTGTCGAGCAGCGTCACCGTCGGATTATTGAAGCCTTGTCCATTGATCGTGACTGTGCGATTCGCATTGTTTTGCACCGCAGCTGGTTCTACGCTCTCCGCCGCCACGCCCATATCCGCATAAATCACAAAACGAAAATAAAAGCTTTGAATTGAGCCGGAAGGGAAGGAGAACGACCAGACGCGCGTAGATGTCCCGCCTGGATCAATGTCGCCGTACTCGCGCGAGACCCCCAGTTTGCCGTTCGCTGGCACCTGCCCATCATTGAAGTAAACATTGGCCGTCACCGGGATGCCGCCGCGTGCGCTCAGAAAATCCGTAAAAATCAGGCGTGTGTTATAAAACTTCAGCGAGCTATTATTTGTGATTTTGTGTTCGCCCGAAATCGTATTGGCGGGTGCCGATGATTGACAGGGCACGCTGCCGCTGGGATTCGCGCAGGAGCGCATAAACGTGCGGGTGATAGAACTTTCCGGGATGGCTGTGTTGGCATCCGCCCGCCCAAAGGCTTTCAGATCGCCCGCAATCGGCTGAATGCCGGTAATCGAACGGGTTTTAGCATCGAATTTTCCTTCGTAGACGCCAAGAATTTTTTGCCCATTGGCCGGGGCCGCAAGCGTCGAAGGCGCGCCGGAGTTTCGCGTTGGGGCAGGTGCCACATTCGCTTTAGGCGTAGCGGTTGTGCGTTCGGCCACGACACGGCGTAATCCCGCCGCTCCCGCCGCCACCAGCAGCGCCGCAGCCAACACTAAAATTGTTGTTGAGCGTAATGAATGGCGCCCCAACTGAACCAAAAGTCCGCGACTAGACATAGATAGAACTCCTTTTTCCTGAGTAACGCGAGGCACTGCTCGCACACTTACAGAATTGATATTGCTAATGGGGTGGATTGTTCACAAAACGGGAAAATTTTGACCCAGTGTTCCCGTTGGACAACTTGCCCTCTTCCGCCTGTGGGAGGCGAAAGCATATTGAATTGTTGGCGGAAGATGCGCGGCATAGGGCACAGCAAGAAGCGCGACGCACCTAATTTATAAGACAGCGAGGAACGATAAGCTCGAATCAACAATTAGCTTGTTGAGCCAGTGAGGGATGTGAGGGAAATACTACTTCTTTATCGTTACCCGGCGTCATTCTAGTGAAGCCACCCACATCCGTCAAGTTCATTTTTTAACAGTTTCTCACGTTCGTAAGCCTGCTTCTCCGCCGTTTCCTAACCCAATAATCTCCGGTTGGTGGGTGCCTTGCCGAGGATAGATTTACTGTGACTTTGCTACGAAGCTATGGCTGAGCAATGACATTGCTTTTTCGCAGTTGGGAAATTTCTCAAACAACCTCCACGCTCAGCTCTTCATCAGAAGCGCGCGTTGTGGCCGCAAGGTCGCCGCGAGTTTCTTGCTTACCGGTATGGCGGATATGCTAAAATCCCACTGCTTCATCGGAACCGCTTCTGACCGCCGTGCCGATTGCCTAAATAACGAAAGCGATCAGAAAGTAATTTAGAGGAGAAAAATATGGATAGCGTGCTTAGTTCTGGTTATGCCGAAAAACGATCTGCTGGACGTCAGTGGTTACGCATCGGTGTTTTCGGTTTGCTGATCTTATTGGTCGGAGTCGTGGTCGGCTCAGCCCTGACAGTGAAGGGCTGGTCGCCTTTTAAAGGAAGCGGCAACCCTGCCCTTGTATTACCGGATAATCAACCGCGTGTGAATCAACCGCTCACCCTGAACACCGGCTTTTCTGCGGTAGCCAAAGCTGTGACGCCTGCCGTTGTGGTTATTCGCACTAAGAGCCGCGTCAATCCGCAGCAATCGCCCTTCCTCAATCCGTTCGAGGATTTCTTTGGCGACCCGGATGACGACAATGGCCTACCGCAACAACGCCGTCGCGTGCCGACGCCGCAAGCGCCCAAAGGTAAGACTCGTCCCAGTCCGCTGGTTCCGACCGGCACCGGCTCTGGCGTAATCGTTACGCCGGATGGTTATGTTCTCACGAACAATCACGTTGTAGATGGCGCAGACGAAGTACAGGTCGAACTCGCCGACAGGCGCACTTTCAAAGCCAAAGTCATCGGCACCGATCCGCCGAGCGATATCGCCGTTATCAAACTGGATGCAACCGGCCTGCCCACTGTTCCGCTGGGCGATTCCAATCAAGCCGAAGTCGGTGACATTGTGTTAGCTGTCGGGAACCCGCTGGGCGTCGGCCAAACCGTCACAATGGGCATCATCAGCGCCAAAGGCCGCAGCACTTCAGTGGCTGGCAATCGCGGCTATGAAGATTTTCTGCAAACCGATGCGCCGATCAATCGCGGTAATTCGGGCGGCGCGCTTGTGAATCTGAAAGGCGAATTAGTGGGCATCCCGTCGCAAATCCTTTCTCCGAGCGGCGGCAGCATCGGCATCGGCTTTGCCATCCCGACCAATATGGCGCGCAAGGTGATGGAACAATTGGTGGCTACCGGCAAAGTCAAACGCGGCTTGCTTGGTGTCAGCATTCAGCCTGTGAGCGCCAGCCCCGATGTGGCGGAAGGGCTCGGTTATAAAGGCAATCAAGGCGTCATCGTGCAATCGGTTGAGCCTGGACTATCCGCCGATAAAGCCGGCGTCAAAGCGGGCGACATCATCCTCGAATTTGAAGGCAAGAAGGTGGATGATTCCAACCAACTGCGCAACATGGTTTCGCAAATTCCGCCCGGCACTGCCGTCAAATTCAAAGTCTGGCGCGATGGTGTAGAGAAAGAGATGACTGCCAATCTCGTCGAAGCCGATGCGTTCAAGACCGCCGCCAACAATGCGCCCGAACCTGGCGGGAAAGGCGAATCGGGAATGGGCGAAGGCGTACTCTCCGGCGTAAAGGTGGACAACATCACTTCTGACCTCTCGCAACGACTGAATATGACTGCGGGCATGAAAGGTGTCCTCGTCACAGGCGTTGACGAAGACAGCCCAGCGGCCACTGCCCTGCGGCGTGGCGACGTGATTCAATCCGTCAATCGGCAAGCTGTCAGCAACGTGGCGGAGTTCAGTGCTGCGATCAAGAAAGCTGGCAATAAGAAAGTGTTGCTGTACATCCAACAGCAACGACAAGGCGCGTGGCAAGGCGGTTACGTGACGGTTGCTCCAGTTGAGTAAGTTCGCTCTTTATCTTCTCTTTTCTTCAGGCCGCAAGTCAGTTCACTGGCTTGCGGCTTTTTCGTTTTAGTGCCATTCTTTACCCTCTCCCAAGGCATTGATTCGCTCTTTATCCCATTAAATTTTGGCTGCTAGTTTTTGTACGAAAGGACACAAAAATGCTCAAACAAATTTCAGAATCACTCAAAAAACTTTCCACGCCTGTTACAGTCGAAGCTCATTGCGACGCGCCCTGCGGCGTGTATGACCCAGCCTCGGCGCGCGTTGCTGCCGAAGCAGTGCTTTCGATGACCAAGAAACTGCTCGCGCTCGAAGTGCCGAAGGGCGACGACCCGAAAGCAATGATCGCTTACCTCAACACGTCCGCGCGCTACATTCAGGTCAAAGAAGAACAAGCCCGCAAGGCCAAAGAAGAAATCCTGATTTTGTGGACGGATTACTTCAAACCCGTGCACTTGGAAGCGAATCCCAACCTGCACGACATTTTCTGGAAAGCCGCTAAGCTATGTTCCGCCTGCAAAGTCGAAGTTAGTCTGGAACACGCGAACGAACTGATGGATGCCGTCAAACAGATTCACGAGATTTTCTGGGCATCCAAGAATCGTCAGGTCGAATATTACACGGCGGCCTAACGTGTCGGAGTTTTTCATTCCGCAGGCAGGGGCGAAGGAGTTATTGCTTTGGCTGCTGGGACGCCGCCGTCGCGTGCGTGTCAGCGGAGAGTCTATGCAACCGCTCCTCAGCCCCGCTGCGGAATTGCTTTATGCGCCGTATGTGCGGCGCGCGCCTGCACCGGGCGACATCGTGGTCGCGCGCCATCCATTCCGCACCGATCTCCTCCTCGTCAAAATTCTCACGGCTCTTACTGCTTCCGGCGAATATCTATTGCACGGCTTAAATCCAACAGAAAGCACCGACAGTCGCACGTTTGGCGCAGTGCCGCGTCACTTACTGCTGGGACGCATCACGAGCCGATTGCCGTAGCTTTAATTTTCCGCAGGCTTGACAGATCACGCGACATTCCGAATAATGCCGCGCGTCATTATCTTTATGAATCACCGAGCACTCACAACCTACGATCACTACCGCGACAGCGCGTGGCGATTTTATTTTTGCTTTTACTTTAGCAACGACAGCGGGGTTGTGAGGCTCGAAGCTTGAAGCGTAAGCAAAGATCAAGAGCCTGTAACGCAAGGCCCCGCATTCACAACGGATGCGGGGCCTTTCAGTTTTTATGACCGAAACAATTTCCCCAACTCGCGTCTCCTTTCAAGGCGAACCCGGCGCGTTCAGCACCGAAGCCGCGCGGCAATTGCTGGGCAACGAAATTCAACTCGTGCCGTGCGAAACCTTCGACAAAATGTTTGCTGCCGTCGAAGCGCACGAAGCCGATTACTGTCTGGCACCGCTGGAAAATTCGCTGTTCGGTTCTGTCTACCAGAATTATGATTTGCTACTGAAGCACGATTTTCAGATCGTGGGTGAAACGACGTTGCGGATTGTTCACAACTTGATTGTTGCGCCGGAAACAAACCTGGAAGACGTGCGGCTCGTCTATTCGCATCCAGTCGCGCTCGGCCAATGCCGCAATTTTTTGCAGGCGAATCCCACGATGAAGCCCGTCGTTGCCTACGACACGGCGGGCAGCGTGAAAATGATTATGGAAAGCCGCGAAGCGGGCGCGGCGGCAATTGCAAGCGCCGTTGCGGCAGAAGTTTACGATGCGAAAATCGTCGTGCCTGGCATCGAAGACGATCCGCAAAATTTCACGCGCTTTTCTTTGCTGACGCGCGCAGAAGAGGCGGCGGCGCATCCGTTGCCGGAAATCGAAGGCGCAAAAACTTCGATTGTTTTCACGCTTGAAAACCGCACCGGCTCGCTCTACCGCGCGATGGCGGTGTTTGCGTTGCGTGATTTAGACCTGACCAAAATCGAATCGCGGCCTTTGATTGGCCGCCCCTGGGAATACAGTTTTTATTTGGATTTCACCGGTCACACCGCCGAGAAGCGCGTGCAGAACGCGCTGGCACACCTCGCCGAGTTTGCCGGATATGTCAAAGTTCTGGGCTGTTACAAAGCGGCTCAATAAATTTCAAGGAGATAAATAAACTTATGATCGTTGCTATGCAGGCGAATGCCACACAACAACAAATTGACCACATCTGCGAACGGATTCGTGGTTTCGGCTACGCACCACATTTAATTCGCGGCGAAGAGCGCACCGTCATTGCTGCTATCGGCAAAGGCGATAAGAAAGAACACATCGAATCGCTTAAGTCTGCCGACGGCGTTGAAGATGCGTTTCCGATTTTGCAGCCCTTCAAACTGGTCAGCACCGAAGTCAAAAAAGAACGCTCGGTTATCAAGATCGGCGATGTCAAAATTGGCGATGGCGGCTTGGTCGTAATGGCCGGGCCGTGTTCGGTCGAAACGCGCGAGCAAGTCTTGACGACAGCAGAATCCGTCGTCAAGTCCGGCGCACAGATTCTGCGCGGTGGTGCGTACAAACCACGCACTTCGCCCTATGAATTTCAAGGCTTGGCCGAAGAAGGCTTGAAGTTGCTGGCCGAAGCGCGCGAGCAAACCGGGCTGAAAGTAGTGACGGAAATCCTGAATGCCGAAGATGTTGAATTGGTCGAAGAATACGCCGACATTCTGCAAGTCGGCGCGCGCAATATGCAAAACTTCGAGTTGCTGAAAAAACTTGGCAAGGTGAATAAGCCTGTGATGCTCAAACGCGGGCTTTCGGCCACGATCAAAGAATTTTTGCTGTCGGCAGAGTACATCGTGTCACACGGCAATCCGAACGTGATGCTGTGCGAACGCGGTATCCGCACTTTTGAAACGGCATTGCGCAATACGCTGGATTTAGCCGTTGTGCCGCTGCTCAACGAACTTACGCACCTGCCCGTCGTGATTGATCCGAGTCACGGTACAGGCAAGCGCAGCCTCGTTCCGCCGGTAGCTCGCGCTGCCGTAGCAATTGGCGCTGATGCAATTATGACCGAAGTACATCCGTGTCCAGAGCAGGCTTGGTCAGACGGCCCGCAATCTTTGCGCTTGGAAGATTTCGCGGCGATGATGGCCGATTTGCAGCCTTACATAAAGCTGCGCCAGCAGGCCGCAGCGGCGGCATAATCTGGCGACGCTGTTATTTTTTGTTGCTCTCTTTCTGCCGCAAATGGGATAATCCCGCGCCTTATCAAAGAAGTACCTACTCTGGGGCTAAGGGGTTTACGATGGCAGTTAAGAAGAATGCAAAGATTGTCTGTAATAACGGCAAAGAGTTTTGGATTACGCAAAAGGAATTCTGGCAAATGGTGCGCGAAGGCGTAGTAAATCAAACCGGCGATTTCCCGCTTACAGGGCGTTTCCGTGGGCGGGACGATCAATTACTGGTTCTGATCAATCACGTTGTCCTCAATAAAGCGACGCC
>JAXLQQ010000109.1:0-12330 GCA_046331525.1 Blastocatellia bacterium | reverse complement strand
ATACTGATTTTTGATGAAGTGATGACGGGCTTTCGTGTGGCGCGCGGCGGGGCGCAGGAACGCTACGGCATCAAGCCGGATATAACGACGCTTGGCAAAATCATCGGCGGCGGTTTGCCGGTCGGCGCGTTCGGCGGCAAACACGAAATTATGGATTGTGTCGCGCCCGTCGGCCCGGTCTATCAGGCTGGCACGTTGTCTGGCAATCCGCTGGCGGTGACGGCAGGACTAACGCAGTTGCGGTTGTTGCGCAATACCGCAGTCTACGAAGAGCTGGAACGCCTTACGAAAAAATTGGTGGATGGATTCAGCGAAGCCGCGCAGGAAGCGGGCGTGGCGACGGTCAGCAATCGCGTCGGTTCAATGTGTACGGCCTTTTTTACGGCGGAACCCGTCACCGATTGGACGAGCGCGGCAAAGAGTGATCGCGCCGCCTTCGGACGCTTCTTTCACGCGATGCTGGCCGAGGGGGTGTACCTCGCGCCGTCACAATTTGAAGCGGCGTTTGTCTCCTTCGCGCACAACGACGAAATCATTGAACGCACGATTGCCGCCGCGCGGCGCGCATTTGCGCAAGTGTAAGCTCTAACAATTCGACAACTAGAAAACTCCGCCGATTCAGAAAACTGGATCGGCGTTTTAATTTCAACATCGTAGAAAAAGTTTTGTCGCAGGCGCGTCTTGTGGTAAGAAACTGCGTTTAGGAGGATGTGGCATGCAGGCCGAATCTGCACAGGAACGCAAACCCGTAGATGTTTTGCTCGTGGATGATGACCGCACGGGGCTGATGATTTTGTCTCGCAGTTTGGAGCGCGCCAATTTCACCGTCGCAGCGGCTAACAGTGCGAGCGAAGCCTTGACTCTACTGCGACGCCTGCGCCCGGAAGTGATTCTCGCCGATGTGAATATGCCGGAGATGGACGGGTTTGAATTCTTTCGTGCGGTGCGTGCGCAAGGATTGGCGGATGTGCCTTTCATCTTTTGCTCAGGCCGCGATGGCGCGTTGGATCGAATTTTGGGCTTGCGAATGGGCGCAGACGATTACATCGTCAAACCGGTTGTCCCGGAAGAAGTGATTTTAAAAGTCCGTTTGCAGGTGACGAAAATGCAATACCTGCGCGCCCTGAAAACGGCGCTCGAAAGCAAGGATTCCTCTTCGATTATGAGTGGCTCCTTCGGCGGTATCAGCGTGATGGACGTGTTGCAGACGGCGAGGATGCTCGGCAATGGCGAATATGCGGTGCATTTTGCGACGGAAGAAGACAGCGGCGCGGTGTATCTGAAAAGCGGGCAGGTGCTACACGCTGAAACGGGCTGGATGAGCGGCGCAAAAGCCTTTACGCGGCTGCTGACGTGGGAGCGCGGGCAGTTCAATATTGGCAGCAAGCATTTTGATGATGAACCAACGATGACAGGTGGGTTGGAAGAACTGTTGCTGGATCACCTGGCGCAAATTGATGAGGTAAAAGTCTTGCGCACCAGCCTGGAAGCAGTGGGGAAACAATTTGTCGCGACTGCGCCTACGACTGCTTTGACAGAAACCGAAACACTCGTTTGCGAATTAGTAAAAGACCCTACACCACTCCAAACCATTTTGGATAACTCGTTTTTGAGCGATAAAGAGACTGCCGAAATCTTGCTGCAACTCCTGCAAAAAGGCAGCCTTCAAGCCTTACCTGCATAAGCCTGCTCAACGGCCAGCACGGCATCCAGATCAGGAATTACCAGCGACTTACCTTCCCACTCAAACGCACCTTTGACGAATCCCGGCGTGCTGACGAGCGGCTGTGACAGCGGCGCGTAAGAAAGCGGCAGGCGTAAGGTTTTGACGTGTGGTTGCACCAGCACGCCAATCAGTCCGCGCTGCTGCGGCCCACAGGCAACCAGCAGTCGGCCTTCGGTGACTATTGCTGGCGGCGTTCGCGTCGTCAAACCCAGCCGCATTTCCAAATCCACCACCGGCACCGGCACCCCGCGCCAATTCGTGATTCCCAAAACATACGGCGGCGCTTGCGGCAGCGGGAGGATCGGCGTCATTGCCGCAACCTCCTGCACCTGCGCCATGCTCAAGCCAAACAGCACGGGCGCGTCGTTGGCTGTGAGGGGAGTGAATAACACAATTTGCGGGGCAGCAGTGCGATTCGCGGTAATTGAAAAAGCGGCGGTGATCGTTGCCAGGTGCGAGGGCACTGTATGTGAACAAGTGGCAGGTGTCGGATGCAAACGTTGCGCGTCAGCACACGGAATCCATCTGCCTTCCACCTGGGCGAGGCCCTTGAAGAAGGCTTCGACTCCGGCAGTCACAATTGGCGGCAAGGCGAGTAGTTGCGCGTTTGGCAATTCCACGCTGCCCGTGATGCGATCCACGCGCAAGGCAAATGACGGTGCGGTATTAAAGACTACGATAAAGCCTTCCGTCGTGGTCGGCGCGGCCAACCGTAACCGCGCAGCCAAATCGTACACGGGGATTTGCTCTTGTTGTACGGTCACCCAACCGAGCGGCGCGGGAGCAGCATCAGTTTCTGTTGCCGGTGTCATTTGGTGCGCCCGCATCAGGCTACGCACTTCGGACAAGGCAAAGCAAAACTCTCGTTCCTCTACGGCACAGCAGACCAGCTTTTGTACCAGTGTGGGCTGGGAGGTGATGTTATCAGGCGATTTCATGTGGCGCTCTCTCGTGAACGGGAAACTAAGTTTTCTAGCCGTTAATAACCCTCTAGCAACAAATGCGCGATGCGGTCGGGCGAGGCAATGTGATCGGCGACGCCTGCGTCAATGGCGCGTTGCGGCATGCGGGGGGCTGTGCAGGTTTCCGGCGCTTGCACAAAGGTTGTGCCGCCGTGCTGACGAATTGCCGCCAGCCCGGTGAGGCCGTCTTCGCCCATTCCGGTCAGCAGGACGCCGCGTGCTTTGGCTTCGTAAACCTCGGCGACCGATTGCATCGTCACGTCAATCGAAGGGCAGTTGCTTTCAGTGGCCGCCGCCGCCCGTAAGTGAAAGTTGCCTTCCTGTCCGATTTGCAAATGCGATTGCCCGGGCGTGATGAAGATTATGCCGGGTCGTACTGGCTTGCCCGCTTCGATCTCTTTGACAGGCAGCGACAATTGCTCGTGCAATTGTTCCGCCAGGACAGACGTAAAGGCTGGCGGCAATTGCTGCACGACGATCACACTGCCGGGATAATGCGCAGGCAATTGGCTGAGCATTTGCCGCAGCGCAATCGGGCCACCCATCGAAGCGCCCACGACAATGACTTTTTCCGGGCTGTTTTCCGGCGGTGCGTCAGGCTTCATTTCCGGCAAAAGTTTGCCCGGGGCGATGTGCGGTGCGCTGGTTTCTTCCGCTAGTGAGGAGGGATTGAGGTACGAGGCGATGCGGACTTTGTTAATGATTTCCTGCCGCAAGGTTTCGGGTTCAATCGCTTTTCCGGGCGTGAATTTAAAGACGAAATCCACCGCGCCGTAATGCAATGCTTCAACGGTTTTGGCGGCGGCATGCGTGTTGGCACTGCTGATGACGATGGCTGGGGTGGAGCGAATTTGCTGGATGATTTTCAGCGCATCTACGCCGTTCATGTCGGGCATTTCCAGCCCCATTGTGATGACATCCGGGTGCTGCGTTTCGACCAGTTCAATGATCTCCTGCCCCTGCCGCGCCGTGCCGATGACGCGAATATCGGCGGCAGATTCGAGATAACTTTTGATTAAGCGACAGACAGCCGGCGAGCTATCGGCCACCACCACGTTAATAACTTTCATAACGGTTGCCCTGAGCTGCAAACATTGTGCGCAGTTTGTTCCACTGCATTATTGATGCCCCTCCTGCACCAGCCGCCGAATCAGCGCGACGACGTGTTCTTCCTGATAGGGTTTGACCAGGTAATCTGTCGCGCCCAGATCGAAGGCTTTTTGCCGATGTTTCTCGCTGGCACGCGAGGAAACAATCACGACCGGCAATTGGCGGAAGGCTGGCAGCGCCCGCAGGGACGTGAGCAGTTGATAGCCGTCCATGCGGGGCATTTCGATGTCGAGCATCATCAAATCCGGCACGGTTTCGCCCGCTTGCAATTTTTCCAGCGCTTCCAGCCCGTCTTTGGCCTGCGCCGGAATCCAACCGGTATTCTTGATGAGGTTTGTGTTGACGCGCCGCACGCTGGGCGAATCGTCCACCACCATAATCGTGAGTGGACGATCCCCCGCTTTCGGTTTGTTGCTGGGCGTAGCGGCCAATGGAGCGGGAACTGGCATTAGTGGTGCGGTTTCCACCGACAAAGTGTCCGGCGCTTCTGTCACGGGTGCAGCGACGGGTGCAGACGCAGTGGGAATGGCAAGAGTCGGGCGGCGCAGGGCCGACATCGTGGTGCCGCGCACCAATTCCGCCAGATTCAAAATCAACACAGCCTCGCCGCTACCGAGCAGCGTAGCGCCCATCACGCCATGCACTTTGCGCAGATGGGTGCCGAGCGACTTGATGACGATTTCGCGCCCGCCGATTAACTGATCTACGATCACGGCGACCTCGCGGCCTTCGACCTGAACCAGCAGCACGGGCGGGCGCGGGATCATTTCATCCATACTCTGCCGCAAATTGAGCAACTGGCTCAGCAGCAGCAGCGGATAAATTTTACCGCCAAGGCGAATGACAGGCTCTTTGCCAATGCGTTCGACCTTGCCCATATCAAGCCGCAGGATTTGCGTGATGACTTCGAGCGGAATCGCGAGGCTCTGCTCGCACGATTTCACCAGCAACGCGCGCGACACCGCGAGCGTCAGCGGCAGACGCAACGTGAAGCTCACGCCGCGTCCCGGCTGCGAATCAATTGTGATCGAGCCTTTGAGCTTTTGCAGCGTGGTTTGCACCACATCCATGCCGACACCGCGCCCGGCGATTTCGCTGACGTGATCGGCAGTGGAAAAACCCGGCGTGAAAATTAGCGGCCACAGTTCAGGCGAGGCGAGGGCGGTTGCTTCGCCCACGCTCAGCAAGCCTTGTCGAATGGCCTTGTCGCGGATTTTTTGTTCATCCAGTCCGCGCCCGTCATCGCTGAGTTGCAAGACGACCTGCGAACCTTCGTAAAAGGCGCGCAACGTGATGCGACCCGTAGCGGCTTTGCCCTGTGCCTGCCGTACGTCAGGCGCTTCAATGCCGTGTGCGATGGCGTTTCTGAGCAGGTGCAACAACGGATCAATCAGGTCTTGCAGCGCCGTCGTATCAATCGCGGTGCCTTCGCCTTCGAGAATTAATTCGACCTGCTTGTTTTCGACCCCGCTGGATTGCCGCACGGCGCGTTGCAGGCGCGGTGCGACGCTCGCCAGCGGCACCATGCGCAGGCGCATCAGGCGATCCTGCAATTCATTGTAGATACGACTCTGGCGGTTGAGATAGCCGAGGAAGTCGCTGTTAAGGTGCGCGAATTCGCGTCCGACGGTTTGAATATCGCTGGAAGCTTCGGTCAGTTCGCGCGAGAGCAAATGGAATTCGGTGTAGCGGTCGAATTCCAAATCGTCAAAGCCGTGCGTGGTGTGCGTGACAAGCGCATTGCCGGTGCTGCTGGGCGGCGCGCCCGGTACGGCCTGGGTCAGACGACCTTTGCCACCGCCGAGCGTGCTGACCTCGTATTTCGTTTCCAGATCGGTCGAAGCGCGGCGCAAACGTCCGCCTGCGATTTTCACTTCTTCGACCTGACGGGCGAAATCCGACAGGCGCTGCTCAAACGTCGTGCGCGTAATCATCATTTCGCCGATGAGTTTGACCACTTCATCCAATCGCTCAATCGGCACCCGTAAAAATTGACTGGAGAGCGGCGCGGCGACAGCCGGGCGGTCGTTGGCGCGACGCTGGCAGGCCCTATCGTTACGGTCGTCGCGCTTGATTTTTCTATGGCCAGCAGCGGCGCGCTCGGCCTGGCTGGTATCACCTCTGGCGCAGCAGGCGGTGCGAAGTTGACCGGCGGCGTGGCGAGCGGCGGCGGCGTGATTTCGAGCGGGCTGCTCACAAGTGATGTTGGCAGCACAGGCAGTTCGGCACTTTCCTCAACCGGCGCAGGCTCGCTAAGCACGGGCGCAACGGGCGCTGGCGTGACGGCAGCAACAATGGGCAATGGTGGTTCAGTAACGGCTGCCGGTTCTTCTTCTGATGCGGCTGGTGCAGCCAGCAAGTCAAGCATTGCCTCCAGCAGCGGTGCCTCGGTGTTGGTTGTGAGGGCGTGGTGGCAGGCGCTTCGGCGCAGCTTAGCGCAGGCTCATCCGCCACATCCAGCAGGGATAATTCCCACGTCATCGGCTCTTCGGCCAGGATGGTTGTATCGGCTTCCGGTAGGTCGAGAATGGTGGCCTCGGCATTGTCTTCCAACACGAGTTCCAGTGCGTTGGGCGATGATTCTATCGCCTCTGCATTTGTGTCGAGCACGGGTGCCGGAGGAGTTTCCAAGAGCGCTGGTTCTACCGCCAGAGGCATTGGCTCTGCGGCTACCGGAGCCTCTTCTACAGCTATCGGCGAAGTGTCAATTTCATCCAACAACGTGGCAAAATCGGCGTAGAGATCGTGCAGCGCGGTTTCGTTGATTTGCCCGCCGGACATGTCTTCAATCATGTCGGTGGCGCGCGTCAGCAACTGCGTAGCCTGCTGCGTGAGCGCGAATTTTTCTTCATACACCAGGTCGAGCAGGTCTTCCATGCGATGCGCCAGGTGCATGATGTTGCGGAAGCCCACGAGCGAAGCCGTGCCTTTCAGCGAATGCGCGCTGCGGCGGATTTCCTGCAATGCTTCGATGTCGCTGGGCACTCGTTCCAACTTGCGCAGAACGCTTTGCATCACCTGCAAATGTTCTTCGGCTTCGAGCAGGAAGGTTTCCAGCAACTCTTCCGGCAACTCGGTTTGCAGGAAGGTATTTTCGCTGCCCAGGCTCGTCAGTGTTTGGGTATGTGTGGATGGCGGCAACGCTTCTTCGGTTTCGGCCCGTGCGGTGACGAAGGCGGCTTCCAGCGCTGAGGGCGGAGCGATGTTTTCCAACTCCTCCAACTCACTCGCGCCAGCAGTGGGTGTCAGCAATTCGGGCAATTCAGGCAGGGGCAGCAGGTCAGGAATGTCCGGCTCGGTGTCGCGCTCAACCTCATCTTTTATCGCCTCGGCTGTTTGGCTGATGGTTTCCAGGACTTGCTCAAGCGGGGGCGGCGGTGGCGTAGCGAGGCCGCGCGCCTCGGCCAGCAAATCTTCGGCTAATTCCTGAGCGAACTTATCGTGCGCATCTGCTGGCACAGGCGCGGGCGTCAGTTCCCGTGACAGGGCAGTAGGCGGCGGCGTGAGCGCGAATGGATCCGTCGGCAAGGCCGACAGCCATTCAGTCGGAAGAGGGATTTCTGGTTGCGGCGGCAGCGGCGTTGCACCAAAGCGTTCTTTTAAGTCAGCCGCAACCTCGTGGAGATTCAACTCGCCAACCGTAGGAATGTTGGCGGCTTCCGGGAAGGACATCGAAAAATTGTTGGCTTCCAGCAGTGGTTGTTCGGTGGCAGGCGAAAGCGGGGCAGCAAGTTCGTCGTGCGTGTCCTGGCCGAACGTCGCAAAGGAAAACTCAAAATCTGTCGTCGCAACCGGAACCGGGGGCAGCGTGGGCAGCGGCAATTCGCTCATTACATCGGTCACGGGCGGTGCAGGGGCGGGGCTGTCGTCAAGCGCTGTTTCCAACAGGTCTGAAAGTTCGCTGACGTTGTTGCACAGGGTTTCCAACAGTTCCTGCGTCAGGGCAAGTTGATGTTCGCTCAGTTGTTCGAGCTGGATTTCCAACTCGTAGGCCACTTCGCTGATTTTATGAAAGCCGAGCATCGAGGCCGCGCCCTTGATAATGTGGGCGTAACGAAAGGCCTCTCTTATGCTCTGGTCATGTTCCGGCGCGGCGGCAAAGGATTCCAGCCCCAGCACGATTTCCGGCAAATAGCTTTTCGCCTCGCTGATAAAACCAGTGACCACTTCCTGGTCGAGATGGTATTTCATAACCGTCTATCCTGTTTTGTTCGGTGGCCGGTGGCCGGTGGTCAGTTGCAGTAACTAGCAGAACTGACCACCGACCACCGACCACCGCCAACTGACTACCGTCTACCCGGCAGCTTGAAGGACGCGACTGACGCGCGCAGTTCATCTGCGACCGTCGCCAAACCCTGCATCGAAGCGTTCGACTGCTTGATGTTTTCCGCCGTGTGTTGGGTAATCGCCGAAATTTGTGTCATCGCCTTGCTGACTGCCGACGAGCTTTGGCTTTGTTCGGTGGAAGC
Source organism: Blastocatellia bacterium (assembly GCA_046331525.1). GTDB lineage: Bacteria > Acidobacteriota > Blastocatellia > RBC074 > RBC074 > JAFDVL01. The sequence continues at coordinate 4,063 of JAXLQQ010000109.1, read as the reverse complement.
TTGCGAAATGGAAGCGATGAGGTCGGCGAGGCGGCCTGACACGGCTTCGATTTCGGTCAGTGCGTGCCCGGCTTGGTTGGCGAGTTGTGAGCCGTCCACCACTTCGCGCGTACTCTCTTCCATCGCGGAGATGGCTTCGTTCGTACCGACCTGAATCGTCTTGACCAGCGTGTGAATGCCTTTGGTCGCGTCGGCGGAACGTTTGGCGAGGCGTTCAATTTCTTCCGCAACCACCGAGAAACCTTGTCCGGCAGCACCGGCTTCAGCCGCCTGAATGGCGGCGTTCAGTGCGAGGTAAGAAGTACGTTTGGAGATGCCGCCGATGATCTGCACGATTTCGCCGATTTCCTGCGAGCTTTCGCCAAGACGCTTCATCTTTTTCGCTGTTTCCTGCACTTGGCTGCGAATGCGGTTCATCCCTTCAATCGTATTTTGCACGGCCTCGGTGCCCTGTTTCGCGTTGCTCAGCGATTCCTGCGCGACGGTGGCGGAGAGGATGGCGTTTTCGGTGACTCGTTGGATCGAGCGCGTCATGTTTTCGATGGCATGCGTAACCTGCACTACTTGTTCGGTTTGCACTTCGGCTTCCTGTGCCAGCGCGGTCGAGGTGTTTTGTGTCGCACTGGAAGTCTTGGCGACCTGTTCGGCCATTTCCTGCACTTGTCCGATGACGCGGCGTAGTTCGCTGATCATGTAGTTGAACGAATCCGCCAGTGTTCCGGCGAAATCGCCCTTGACCTGCACTTCGCGTGACAAATCGCCTCCGGCTACGTTGCTGACCTGTTCCAGCAATTCAATGATAGAGCCTTGCAGCGCCGCTCGTTTTTCTTCGGACTGCACCAAGCTGTTGGAGTTTTCCAACATGCTATTCATCGCGTTTAGCAATTGGCCGGTTTCGTCATTCGTTGTCACCGGCACTTTTTCGGTGGACACACCATTCGCCAAATCGTTAGCGAAGCGTGCTGCCGCTTTGATCGGCGTGGCCAGCAGCCCCGACAAGTACCAAAGCGCCGCCAGCGCAATTGCCAGCAGCAAAAGGAAAATGACGATTTGTTTGAGCAGCAGCGAGGTGGCTTCCTGCGTCACGACGCTGGTCGGAATCAAAATGCAGACAGCCCATGGCGTGTTGGTTTTGCCAATTGTCAGCGGCACGAGTACGCGCAGGTTCTCACCAACGAAACCCGCTTCGCCCTGTCCGGTTTTGATTTTCTCCAGATCGCCCGCCATTTCGGGAAAGATTGTGGCGAGTGGTTTATTCACCGCCCCTGCCTGTCCCGTCAAACCCGCGATGACACCTTTGTTGCTGAGCAACACCGCGCGACCAGCGTGATTGTACAGGTTGATTTCGTCGGCCAGCTTTTGCAGGAAGTCTATTTTGATGTCCGCGCCGACGACGCCGTAAAATTTGTTGTTGAGGATGATCGGCGTGACCAGCGTGGTTTCCAGGATTTCCTTGCCCTGCACCATATAGGGGTAAGGTTCGATGATGGATTCCCGCATCGCTTTTTTCGGGACTTGATACCAGTCAGATTTCTCTTCGTCGCCCGGCGGCGTCACGTCAGACGCGATCTGGCCTTTATCGTTATAGCTCCACGTAAAATTGAAACGACCATCCGGGTTATAGCCGGGTTTCCCGCCGTACTGGGCATCCTGTCCATCGAAAGCATTCGGCTCCCAATCGGAATAAAACGCGATGAAATGCGGGTTTTCCGCCAGGATTTGTTTCATCATCGCATTCGCCCCTTCGCGCGAGAGGTTGAAAGTGGAGGAAGCTTTAGCGGCGACCAGCGTTTGCGTCACGGTTTGCGTGACGTTCAGCGTTTGTTCCAGCCGCGCTTTCACGCGCCCGGCTTCGACCTGTGCTTGCGCCAGGGCTTGTTTTTGTGCGGCCTCCAGCGCTGCGCTGCGCGTGGCAAGCGTCGAATAGGTCATGAAAATAATGCCGGTGATGACGAGACAGAATCCGGCCCAGAACGCGATTTTGAGCTGGATGGACTTCAATTGCATAGCATCTTCCTTCTGAGTGGTCGGTGGTCAGTGGTCAGTGGTCAGTGGTCAGTGGTCAGTGGCCGATTGTTGTAGGGACGTGTGCCCTCAACCGACCACCGACCACCAACCGCCCTCCTAGAACGTATAGCCAACCCACGTGAACAAGCCATTATTGCGGCGTCCTTCGTTGCCCACGATATAGCTGACACCAACGGCGGTCTTTTCTGTCGGCAGAATCGAGAAGCCGCCCGCCGCATAGCCAAAGCGGTTCTTGCCGCTGAACCAATCGGCAATCACGGAAACTTTTTTGTGCAGCGGTTGTTCAACGCCAACCATTGCGCCGCCCTTGCTGCCCAGCCCATTAGCGCGTCCAACCAGGCCATAGCCACCCACGCTGACGCGCGGGCCATAGGTGCCGGAAACTTTTTTGCTGATGTTGGAATACAGCATCCCGAAGTTATCCGCGCCAGTGCGATTGGCTACGGTCGCAAACATCATCGCGCCGCCTGACATCGCCACGCCTTTCTTTTCGTTGTTGTAAAAGCGCCATTTCACATTTGGCTGCACTTCGACCGGTTGATCGGGCGTTTCGGCTTTTGTCCAGGCCGCGTTCAGACCGACTTCGACGCCCTTGCCTGCGCCGTAGACGACGCGCGGGATATAGGTTTGAAAGCCGCCGTTTTGATAACTGGCGAGATGGCCGAGGAAATCAAATTCTACGTAGACTTTTTTCTCCGGCACCACGTCGGTCGAGGGCGTGTTGATAATGACCGTTTGCGCTCGCACCGCCGCCAGCGCCAACATCATCAAGAGCGAAAGGAAAACAAACTTGCGAATCATTGAGAGAACTCCTTTGACTGAAAATCAGGGGTGTTCGGACACAATCCGCAGGGCCATTTCGGACAGTAGCGTGAGCAGATCGGGGATCAATCGCGACGGGCTGGCGGTCAGCGCGCAACCCGTCACGGCAGCGAAAAATCAATGGTGTACAGCACCTTGCTTTAATTGCCGTACGGCAATTTGAACGAGGCGACCGAAGAGCGCAGTTCGTCGGCCAACGTGGACAGGCTGTTCACGGTGACGGCGGATTGCTGAATACCGACGGTCGTTTCCTGCATGATGTGCGAAATGTCGCTCATCGCTTGCGACAGCGTAGCCGAGCTTTGCGTTTGCTTGGTGGACGCCTGCGAAATCGTTTGAATCACGTCGGCCAGCCGCGCCGACACGGTTTCGATTTCGGTCAGCGATTGACCTGCCTGCCACGCCAGTTTTGAGCCTTCGACCACTTCGCGCGTGTTATTTTCCATTGCGGAAATCACTTCGTTCGTACCGAGCTGAATCGTTTTTACGAGGCTGGAGATTTTAGCCGTTGCCTGTGAGGAGCGTTCGGCGAGTTGTTCGATTTCTTCCGCGACCACCGCGAAACCGCGTCCGGCGTCACCCGCAGTGGCGGCCTGGATGGAAGCGTTCAGCGCGAGGATGGAGGTTTGATCCGCGATTTCATCAATGAGCTGCACGATCTCACCGATTTCCTGCGAGCTTTCGCCGAGTCGCTTGAGGTGCGAGGACGTTTCCTGCACCTGCTCACGAATGCGGTTCATGCCTTTGATCGTGTCCTGCACAGCCTTCGCGCCCTGTCGCGCGTTGACAAGTGATTCCTGCGCCACCGATGCCGAGAGAACAGCGCCCTGGGAAACTTCCTGAATCGAAGCCGTCATATCTGCGAGCGCGACGGACGTGATTTGGATTTGTTCGGATTGCGCTTCGGCTTTGTTCACGAGGACGTTCGTGTTGTTGCGTGTCGTGGAGGCAGCAGTGGTGACCTGTCCCGTCACTTCTTTCACCTGGCCGATAACGCGGCGCAGTTCGGTAATCATAAAGTTGAACGAGTCGGCAATTGCGCCCGTGATGTCTTCGGTCACAGCAGCTTCGCGCGTCAGATCGCCTTCGGCCACCGTGCTTACCTCTTCCAGTAATCTCATAATCGAGCGTTGGATGGCGTCGCGTTCGGCGCGGGACTGCAACAGACCGCGCGTGTTATCGAGCGTCGTATTAAACGATGCGGCCAGTGCGC
>JAXLQQ010000108.1:0-13499 GCA_046331525.1 Blastocatellia bacterium | reverse complement strand
CGGCATCGGGCTGGATGGGGGCATTCGCGGCGACGGGGTTGGAAATCGCGGGGATCAAATACGGCACAGCCTTGCAACGACAAGCGGCGGAAACACGCATTGAAGGACAGTATCAAGCTGAGCAAACACGGGCGACCGCGATGAAAGATGCGAGCAATGTCACGAGCCGCGCCCAACAAATTCTGGGAATGCAATCGGCAGCGGCGAGTCGGTCGCAATCGTTAGGCGCAATTGCAGGAGGGTACGCGATGTCCACCCAGATGACACAAGCACAGCGCAGCGCGACCCTCGGTCTGATTGAACAATCCCGTGTCCAGCAAGTCGCCAGCATTCAAACCGACAAAATGTTCGGGCAACAACAAACTACGATCCAGAGCAAACAAACAGAGAGTGATGTGCGCATCAATCAGGATGAGCGCAACCTCAACACTTTCGCGAATCGCTCGATGGATTGGGTAGATCACGGGGCTGGAGCCGTCTCTTCTATGGGAGGTCAATCGCTACCACTGTTACCAGCAGTGCGCGATGCCGCCAAAATGATGACTGCGCCCGCGCGCGGCATTAACGAAACACTGATCACGGATACGATGACCGATGCGCGCGTCGGGAATGTACGACATGCGCGTAGCGGCCAACTGGAAAACTACGATGTCACAAGTCAAATGCGCGTCAGCGCAGCAAACAACTATGCGCAGGAAGCCAGCCAGATTGCTGACCAACAGGCGTCCGCGAACATCGCTGCCGCCAAAGCCAATCGCGATCTCGCCGCAGGCGGTGTCGAACGCGGCTACCGCCAGCAAGTGCAAGGCGTCAACTCGGCCTATCAACTCAACCTCGAAGCCAATCAACTCAATTTGGCAGGCGCATTGAAGGCAGCGGAAGTCATGCAAACTTCGGGACTCAAAGCGGTCAAGCTCGAACAAATGTCCCAGATCGTCACCACGCTCAGCCGGGATATTGCGCGGCGGGCTGAACAAGCCTTGACGCTGCGATATTGAAACTTCTGCCTATCCTGATTGGAGTGCTGTAATGCGTCTATCAACGCAACAACAAGAAATTGAGAGCGACTCTGACCGTATCGAAGTCATCAGTGTGCCGATTTATCCGACCGGCATCTATACCTTTAGTGAGGCAGCCGAGCTAATCAAATGTAGCTACTCTTCTATTCGTCGCGCGGTAGAGAGTGGGAATCTAGCCATTACTCGGATTGGGAATCAGCCACGCATCTTAGGTGCGAGACTCTTGGAATGGATCGAAGCAGGTGGTGCAACAGGACGTAGTAAAGCCACGATGTAACGACCCATTCCGAACATCATTTCTCACATTCTTAAAGGCAGGGTTTTAGGGACCTCCTGCTGCCTGAATTCCTTTCTTCCAATAATTTTGCTGTGGGCAACGCTGCAAATTTGACTGATTTGAGTTTGCAGGAGGAAGTTTCATGAAAGCCAAAAAAGGCTATGTTTATTTCGATGAAAAGCGGAAACGCTGGATCGCGAGGTTTCAGCCAATTGATCCGGCAACGGGTGAACGTCGCAACCTAAAGCGATATGCCAAAACTAAAACCGACGCGCTGGCGAAACTTGACGCCCTAAAAGCGGCAAACCGCGATACGGGAGTATTCACTGTAGGCGTAGAGAAAATAACATTTGCTGCCCTCGCCGAAGAGTTCCGCCAAAAGCGATTGATCCCGGCTGAGTACGTTGGCGAAAAGAAGATCGCGGGCCGACGAGAGTTAAGCGCCCCTGCATCCTGGTTGAAGTCTTTGACGAAAAGATTTGGAAGACTCCCTTTGAAAGCTATTACGCATTCTCATCTGGAGGAATACAAGCGTGAATTAGCTAGACGACCGACTCGCAATGGGAAGCAACGTAGTATAGCCTCCATCAACCGGGAGTTGGAGTTTTTCAGAACGATTCTCAACTACGCTGTCACCAATGGTAAACTCAGTCATAATCCATTCAATCTGAGTAAAGGCCGCAAGCTAATCGAACGGGCGGCTGAAAATAAAAGAGAGCGTTTCCCCACTTTTGGAGAAGAAATAGCTTTATTGCGCGCCTGTACTGGTGAGGAAAACCAATTGCGAGAGCATCTCCGTCCTATTCTCATCATCGCAGCGGACACCGGTCTGCGACGTAATGAATTATTCACATTGGAAGCGACCGATCTGAATTTCGACGAAAAAGTCATCACCGTTCGTGCCCTCAACGCCAAGACCAATCGCGTGCGGCAAATTCCAATGACTTTACGAGTGTACGATGAATTGAAAATACTTGTGGAGAAGAGTGCGGCAGAGAAAATATTTGGCGGCTTGAGCGAAGTGAAGCGGTCTTTTCGTACAGCTTGCAAACTCGCCAAAATCAACGACCTTCACTTCCACGATTTTCGTCACGCCTTTGTTTCGAGAGCAATCCTCGCCGGCATTCCGCCCGCCGTCGCGCTGAAAGCGAGCGGACACGCTTCGGACGAATGGAAACGATACTTGAACGTCACGCCAAAGCAATTGCAAAATCTGTTTACGCCCTTGACCGATCAGACCGCAGAAGAAGTGAAGGCTTACGGGTTTATGGTTTTGCGGCAACTCCGACAAGCTTTGCATTATGACGAAATCACTTCTTTACTTGTGGAGCTAACCGAATAAACGCTAATTCCGCGTTGCTGTTTGGGGACTCATTTGGGGACTTTATGGAATTGCTAACAGGGAACACGAGGGAACATGAAGGAACAAGAACTATTGATTTTGTTGGGTTTAGAGCAACAGGGGAGAACAGGGAAAGCCTCGAATTTTGCTTGGGGTGCAAGAGGTCGGGCGTTCAAATCGCCCCGGGCTGACCAATTAAATCAACACTTTAGCAGAAATCAAAATAATACACCTTGTGAAGTTTCCGGTTTTCGGGCATTTGCGCCATTTCCAAGGCATCATACGCTTCAACTGGCCCTGTTTTTTTGTCAGTTGGAATTAGCTGAGTTAGCAATTTTCAATCAGGACACTACCGTGTGTTTGATTGCAGTTTGTAATTCTTCGCGCGCCTATTGCGCTACGGTCTCAGCTTGTAGGAGATCGCGTTCCCATTGCCGTTGATATTCTGTCTTGATGAATCCGGCAGGCGTTGATTCTTGATACAAATGGATAAACATCATCAGGAATGCTCGCTTTTCCTCCGGTTCGATCATTATTGCGTGTCCAATGCGGCGCTGGAGTGAAAAGAACACGGCCCAATTCTCCAAGGGATCGGCAGACAGCGAATGGGTTTCGACAAACGCTTGCGCGACATCGTAGAGCCAGCTATTCCCATTGTCCGCGTTCCCACACGTTTCTGCGTATCGGTAGCCATCGAAACGCAAGGCACAGTTCCACGTGATCGGCCAAAACCTCCCAGGATAATCGCTCTCGCTCATCACTTCTTGCCCTTCTTTTTCGGCTGCGAATCATTCATGCCAAGAACATCTGCTGCTTGTGTTGTATTCAGCAATATCATAGCCACAGCCATATACCTCGTAGGAAAGATTATCGCCAGTGGAAAATATCTAATGCCTGCTTGGCCCTTGCTGCACCCAAACGGGATTTTGCTGCTGGCCATTGCTCACGAACCTTCATTCCCCATCGTTTTGCACCGTCACCGTCCAGATGCGTTTCAGTGGCAATTCCGCTTTAATCTCGTCATCCAGTTTGTCGTAATTGGCCAGCAATTCACGAATCAAATCATCCTGATCCCATAGTCTCACGCGGAAAAATTGCGTGGGCGATTCTTTCAGCACGGACGATTTGAAGCCGCCCCAGGAGACCAACAAGCCTTGATCTGCATGCACGTTTTGCATCGCGCCGATCAATTGATTCAGGGTTGGTAAATCTACGGGGCTGTCCCCCGACTTCACTTGCACACAAATACGCGGGCGTTCAAAGCCCAACGCTCCTGCAGCAGCCAGAATATCAATTCCTTTATCTGGGCCTTCAGGGCTGAGGTGTGTCGTATATCCCTGCGCTTGCAATACGGCTTCTACCAAACGCGCCATACCGTGTCCTTTGAATTTACGGATGATCAATCGCGCGATCTGATCTCGTGCCAACAGCTCCAGATTAATCCGGCTGTCAGCTTCACTACTTTCGGGGCTTTCATTGGGTAAAGCACTCGCCACTGCACCATTCCAGTTGGCTCTTGCCATTGCCCGCACGCGCTTTTCCGCATCGTTTCGTTCAATCTTGCAAATCGTCATCGCCGCGCCAAATGAATAAAGCAAATCCTGATCGAACGCGGTGCGTGGGATTTCTATATTCAGCCATTTGATCTGGAGTTTGTGACGAAAGAGCGGTTCGCCAGTAGCATCGTATTCATAGGCGCTGGTAATCTCACCAATGGCTATCGCCGATTTAGTTTTCAGCGGTAGGGCAATCCAGTCGCCCACTTTCATTTCCAACGCAAAGGCCCAAATCTGCCCAGAGAAATTGCCGAGCCGACGTTCCGGCGCATCGGGATATGCTGCTCGCACGATGGTTTTTATGTCAGCATAGTTCTTCGCTGTCGAAAGGTCGTTGGTCGCTAAGTCTTCCCAGGTGAGATACACACAATGATTGGCAAAGAATCTTTGCTCGTGTTCGCCATATTTTCCTGCACGAATTAACCAGAGTGCCATAACCCCTTCTTTCAAAGGCTAGGAAACCCACGCTTCCGACAACGTTTCCGCTTGTTGCAACACCAACTCCACTGCGCGTTGTTCCAGATCAGGTGGGTATTTGTATTTGCGCAGAATTCGTTTCACCATCAGCCGCAGTTTAGCGCGGATCGTTTCACGGACTGACCAATCTACCGACACGTTTTTGCGTAGGCTTTCCGTCAACTCCACGGCAATCTTGCGCAGCGCATCATCGCCCAACTCGCGCACCGACGCTTCGTTCGTTTCGAGCGCATCGTAAAAGGCCATTTCAGCATCGCTCAGTCCGACTTCCTCACCGCGTTTGGCGGCTGTATTGAAGTCTTTCGCCATTGCGATCAACTCTTCGATCACCTGCGCCGTTTCAATCGCGCGGTTGCGATAGCGCGTCAGCGACGCTTTCAATAAATCGGAGAACTTGTGATGCTGCACAACGTTCGTCGCAAACTTCGATTGGATTTCATCAGCCAGCAATCGTTCCAACAATTCCACCGCTAAATTGCGATGTGGCAGCAAGCGCACGTCGTTCAAAAACGCATCCGTCAAAATGCCGATGTTCGGTTTCGGCAAGCCCGCCAGCTTGAACACGTCTATCACTTCATCCGAAATCAACGCGCCACTCACAATCTGGCGTAGCGCGTGTTCGCGCCGTTCATCGGCCACCTTTTTGTTTGTCGTCTCGCGTTTGTACAGCATCGCTTTGATGGCTTGAAAGAATGCGACTTCTTCGCGGTATGACACTGCTTTATCCAACGTGCCGCACAAGGCGTAAGCTCTGGTCATTGCCGTGATGCAATCGAAAAAGCGCTGCCTGCCGTCGCGGTCACGGCTGTCGGGTGGCAGCCCCAGAATATGATCTGCCGCACCGGGTAATAATTCGTAGGCATCGGTCTCAAAATCCTGATAATCAAAGCCGTGCATCATCCCGCGCGCAATCTCGATTTTTTCAATCAGCACCGGCAAGGCTTTTTCGGCAGCGTCGCCTGCCGGATCGCCTTTGCCGCCACTTGCCGTGTAATCCTGCACCGCCGCGCGCAGATCGTTGGCGATGCCCAAATAATCCACAATCAGACCGCCCGGCTTGTCCTTGAACACACGATTGACACGGGCGATGGCCTGCATCAGCGAATGCCCGCGCATCGGTTTGTCCACGTACAGCGTGTGCATACACGGCGCATCAAAACCCGTCAGCCACATGTCGCGGACGATCACCAAGCGAAAATTATCTTTCGGGTCTTTGAATCGTTTCGCCAGGTCTTTCTTGGTTTGCTTGGAGTAAATATGCGGACGCAGCAACGGCTTATCGCTGCTTGATCCGGTCATCACAATTTTCAGCACGCCTTTGGCCGGATCAGGATCATGCCATTCGGGCCGGAGCTTGATGATTTCGTTGTAGAGATGCGCGCAGATGTCGCGGCTCATACACACGATCATCGCTTTGCCTTCAAGGCTGGCTTGCCGCGCCTCGAAATGTTGCACCAGGTCTTTGGCTACTTTCTCAATGCGCGGATCGGCTCCTACCAACTTTTCCAACGCGGCCCAGCGCGCCTTGATTTGTTCGGCGACGGTTTCCTCTTCGTCTTCGGTGACTTCTTCGACCTGTTGGTCTACGTTGGGCGTTTCTTCTTCTTTCAGCTCCAGCTTCGCCAAGCGGCTTTCATACAAAATCTCGACCGTCGCGCCGTCCTGTTGCGCTTGTTCCATGTCGTAGATGTCAATGTATTCGCCAAACACACTGCGCGTGTCGCGGTCGCCCAGTTCTATCGGCGTGCCGGTGAAGGCAATAAAGGACGCTTCCGGCAACGCATCGCGCAAATGTTTCGCGTAGCCGTATTCAAAGCTGCTGGTTTTCTTGTTGAAGCGCGCCTGCAATCCATATTGTGTGCGATGTGCTTCGTCGCAAATCACCACAATGTTGTCGCGCTCGCTCAAGTTCGGAAAGCTGTCCTCTTCTTCATATGGGCTGAACTTCTGAATCGTTGTGAAGATCACACCGCCCGATGGCCGGTTGTTGAGCAATTGCCGCAACTGGGCGCGCGTTTCGGCCTGCACCGGAGTCTCGCGTAGCAATTCCTGCGCGGTGCTGAACGTGCCGAACAATTGCCCATCCAGATCATTGCGATCTGTGACGACCAGCAACGTAGGATTTTTCATCTCCGGTGCAGTGATGATTTTACCCGCGTAAAAGCACATCGAAATGCTTTTGCCGGAGCCTTGCGTATGCCACACGACACCGATTTTCTTGTCGCCGACCGGAGCCGAAGCGCGGATCGTTTCGCGCACCGCTTTGCGCACGGCGTGGAACTGGTGATAACCCGCGATCTTCTTGATGATCTCGCCGTCGTCTTCAAACAAGATGAAATTGCGCACGTAATCCAGGAACAAGTCGCGCTGGAACATTCCACGAATCAGGGTTTCGGCCTCGCGGAATTGCCCCAGCGGATCAAGCGCCACGCCATCAATCGTGCGCCACTGCATAAACCATTCTTTGTCCGCCGTCAGCGAACCGCCGCGCGCCGTAGCACCATCCGCAATCACCAGCAATTCATTCGTGATGAACAGGTCAGGGATTTGTTCTTTGTAGGTTTGCAATTGATCGAAGGCCGACCAAATATCGGTTTTCTCGTTGCCCGGATTTTTCAACTCCAGCACCGCCAGCGGCAGCCCATTCACGAACACGATAATGTCCGGTCGCTTCGTGTGATGCGGCCCCTTGATCGTGAATTGATTGATCGCCGCCCAGTCGTTGTTGTCGGGATGCTCAAAATCCAGCAGCCGCACAAAATCGCCGACCGTTTCGCTGTCTTGCTGATATTCGACCTTCACGCCATCGCGCAGCCAGCGGTGGAATTGCCGATTGGCCTGGAGCAAGGATGGCAGGTTCGGATTGAGGATGTGATTGATCGCGTCTTCAATAGCGGCGGCAGGAATGGTCGGATTGATGCTGCGCAGCCGTTCACGCAACCGATCCACCAAAATCACTTGCCGATAGTTCGCCCGTTCCGGCGTGCTGCCGTCAGGCGCGGGCGCAATGTCGTAGCCGGAGATTTTTTGATAGCCTAATTCGACAAACCAGTCGAGCGCGGCTTCTTCCAGATGTGATTCATAAATGGCCATACAACCTGCGCATTGGGGCACGCTGAGGTTATTTATTGGGCGTTGCTGCTGATAGCTTCGCCCTCTTGCTGCGGAATTGCAATTACTCTCGGCGGCTGATCGCTGACCAGCACGCCATTGATGGAATACCAATTCGGGATGCCGAGTTGCCGATTTTCAGCTTGTGCCCGTCGCACGGCAGTATTGCCCAGACGTTGCATCTCCAGAAATCGCCGTACTGTTTCAGGCGTGAGTTTTGTAGCGTTCTTCATAGCTGTACCTCAATACTGATTTCCTGCCAGCGATTGTACATTACTTCATCCAAAACCAGCGTTTCACTTTGGTTGCTGTGCGAGTGCCGCGATGTCGCCCGCGCCACATATTCCCGCGCAAACGTCGTCTTGCCGCTCCCGTTCGGGCCACCGACGACAATCAATTCCGGTACATTCATAATGCCGCCTCCGCCATCGCTTCCGCTTCAGGAATGCGAAGCTGACCGGAGATGAGTTTGGGGAGTAGAGCATCGCGGATGGTAGCTAGTGACAAGCATTCTTCTGTATTCGTCAAAATCTTCTCGAAGATCGGCGACGCTATCCGCTCGAATGATTGAAGCGTTTCAGCCGATGGCAATACGGTCTTTGATGTTGAGAACGTGTTTGTCGTAATCGTATTGAAGACTGAACCGTGTGCGGCGTGAACCAAAACATCAATCGTGCGGCGAAGCTGGCAATGTAGTGCAAGCGGAGTTCCAATTGAGCTAACCAGCGCGTAACACGTTTGATTCATTGCCATCTCTTTGCCGAAAAGTACCATTCGCCCGGTCGTCGCTCCGCGTGCCACAACAACGGTGCCTAATGCGGGAATAAGTTGTGTTGCACTTTCTTCCAATCCCTTCGTTGTGATGGTTCGCTCTGTCTCAATCAGAAATGTCTGGTTTGCTTGTGATACATCTTTCGCGCTCGCCCACTTAACATTCCCATTCCAATAATCGGGCCGTTCTGTTTTAGGCGTACCACCGCTAAGCAATTTTGCTTGTGTCAGAATTGATCCGACTTCCCATCCCTTCGGAATCAACCCCAATTCGCTCTCGACGAATTCGCTGGGGAAGAGGGCGGCGGTGTCGGCCTCCATTCCTGCGGGCGCGCGGCCTGCGGCTTTGGCTTTGACCGGATCGAAATCCACGAACCACGACTTGAACAACGCCTGCGCCATCGCTTCGAGCGTCGCGTTCATGCGGCGGTTGAGTTCGATTTTGTCGTCAAGCGCACGAAGCGTCTGCGCAATGCGCTTTTGTTCTTCAAGCGGAGGCAGCGCAATCTCAACACGACGAAGTTCGCTTTGCTTGATTCCTGTTACCGTTGTTCCTGAAGCTCGTCCGTGAAGTTGTGATTGAACATATCCCGCATTCAGGCAATATCTCAAGTACGTGTTATCCAGCCTTTGTTTGTCGCCACGAAGCAGTATGATTCTTTGCGCAAGGGCGACTTTCTCATTCCCAAGCTGTGCCACTTCACCAAGCGGCGCTTCAGTTGTGATTACTACATCACCGGGTTCAGGCAAACCTCGCGTCATCCAAGCGTCGTAGTCTTCTTCGGCGATAAATTCGTTCGGTTCTTCGATGCGTCCGTTCTTGACGATTTTGGCTGTAATCAACGGAACGCCAGACGAGGTTTTCTCTGGGGTTTTACCTCGGTAATCAATGATTGCTGATAGGCAATCCTGTAGTGGGGAAGTTTCCCAATCAGGCGGAAAAGTCATACTCCAATTGCCTTCGCCTCACTTGCGATCTCTTATTCGTTACCATATCTGCTCAGATACAGTTTGCCTTCGTAATCCACCAGCCCCACATTCAAATTGTCCAGCCCGCCGTAGCGTCCAATGACATTGCGGTTGAAGGCTTCGTCAGCGGCAAAAAAGACCGTTGCGCCAAATTCAATGTCGGCGATGCTCAACGTCAGGTTGTGCCCGTAGGCCACGAAGTTTCCCGTAGCGGTGCTGAACCATTGGTGATAGCCGCGCTCGATCTGCAACCCCAATTCTTCGCCGTAGTGACGAGCAAAAATGGAATTGGCTGACCCCGTATCAAGTTTGGCGGGAATGGATACGCTGACCTCCGCCAGCTTCACCGTGACTTCTAACAGAATGCCGGGTTTGCCCGCGTCATAGTTCAGTAAACGGTTAAAGTTCATCTGGTAAGGCATGTGGCTACCATCCTCCCGGCAGGATTTCATCTTCTGAAGTCATTCGCATCAAAAACGGCTGTTCGACGCCATTTTGCCGCGCTTGTTGATGCGCTTCCGCCATGGTTCGCCCTTGCCCGACTAAGCGGTCGCCATCCAATGCGACATACTGCCCAGCGTACTCTTCACGGTGTGTTTTCAGCCATTCCAATTGCCTGAGGCGTTGCACTTCTGTTTCGTGCTGCGAGGATGTCCCCGGACGTAAGCCTTGATCCAGTGTAGCCTGTTCCAGCAAATAATGTCCGAGTTGCGATTTCTCTCGCGGCGTCAATCCAGCCGCCTGTTGTTTGATGGTTTCGACTAATTCAACTGACATCGTTTATACCTCCAATACAAAATAGTGCCGTTCATCACTCACGCCCAGCCGCCCATCTCGCCGACGTAATCTACCGGATAGACAAAATCCACATACGCATTACCTCCGGCTCAAATTGTAACCGCAAAGCCCAGTTTGGTCAGATTCTTCCTGATCTTCGCTGCCAGTCGCACGTTGGTGGCGAAGTGCGGGTCGCAAATCAAAACGGATTGACGATAGCTACGCCCGTGATGGCTGAGGTCGAAGCATCAAAATCTTCTGAATACAGCCGCGCCACGCCGTTCTCAACACAGGCCGCCACAATCAGCGCATCCCAAAAGGAAAGATTGCCAGAGGCCAGCAACGTTTCGGCGCGGTCGAACATCGCCCAGGTTGGAAAAGCAGGTCGCCACACCGTGCGCAAGCGTTGTAAGTCGGCGAACGCCTGTGACTGGCTCAGGCCAAAGGCCGTTAGTTTGCGACTGGCGGCGATGTACTCACACGACACCTGCCACAGCAAGACGCCATCCGTCAGGGAAGCAATCAGGGCCACCGCTTGATTCTGTTTTACAGGATCGCGCGGATCGTGGGCATAGATCAGCACATTTGTATCAACGGCGTTCATGCAAGTCTTCTCGGCTGAAACGCGGCGGATCGCCTGTGAACGAATTGGCTTTCATACTTTCGGCAATCTGGCGTAATAAGGCAGCTTTATCTGCATCATTGCTAGTGATGGGGACTTCTTCGAGCAACGTCACTAACGCGCGAGTGGGTTTGGTCACGGCGAGCGGTTCCAGCAACCGCACATTGCCACTGACATCAACTTCTGCTTCTACTGTCTGTAACATAAGTTTTACTCCTTCGGCTTCAGACTTTACCCGATTTCATAGCCGATGCGCAGTAGATTCTTCCTGATCTCTGTTTCCAGCCGCGCACTCTCGACAAACTGTTCGCCCAGTTGCGCCGTCAATCGCTGCATCTTGTCGGCAAAGGCTTCGCTGTCTTCCTCGGCTTCTTCTGCGCCAACGTACCGCCCCGGCGTCAGCACATAATCGTGCTTTTGCATTTCTTCGCGCTGCACGGTGCGGCAGAATCCGGCGACGTCCTGATAGGTTTCGGTTGTTTCGCCATCCTGTCGCCAGGCGTGGTAGGCGTTGGCAATCTTGGCTACGTCAGCGTCGTCAAACACGCGATTGACGCGATCTACCAATCGCCCCAGCTTGCGCGCATCAATGAACAATGTCTCGCCGCGTCGGTCGCGTCCGTGTCCCCGTTTGTCTTTGGTCAGGAACCACAGGCAGGCCGGAATCTGCGTGTTGAAGAAAAGCTGCGGCGGCAGGGCGACCATCGCATCAATCACATCGCCTTGGATCATCGCGCGACGAATCGTGCCTTCGTTGTTTTGCGACGAAGACATCGAACCGTTCGCCAGCACGACGCCCGCCATTCCGTTTGGCTTCAGGTGATAGAGAATGTGCTGCAACCACGCGAAATTCGCATTGCCCTGCGGCGGCGTGCCGTATTGCCAGCGCGGGTCGCCTTCGAGCCTTTCGTTCCACCAGTCGGAGATATTGAAGGGCGGATTCGCCATCGCAAAATCGGCGCGCAAATCTTGGTGCTGCGGGCGCAGGAACGTATCGGCTGGCTCTTTGCCCAGATTGAAATCCATCCCGCGAATCGCCAGATTCATTGCCACCAATCGCCACGTCGTCGGGTTGCTTTCCTGCCCATAAATCGAAATGTCGCCAAACTTGCCGCCGTGACTTTCAATAAACTTTTCCGATTGCACAAACATTCCGCCCGATCCACAGCACGGATCGTAAACCTTACCCTTATGCGGCGCGATCATCTCCACAATCACGCGCACCACCGAAGCAGGCGTGTAGAACTGTCCGCCCTTCTTGCCTTCGGCATTCGCAAACTGACCGAGGAAGTATTCGTACACTTCGCCGAGCACATCTTTTGCTTTGTTGCCATTGCCGGAAAAGCCAACCGTGGAAATCAGATCGATCAGTTCGCCAAGCTTGCCCGGTTCCAGTTGCGTGCGCGCAAAGCGTTTGTCGAGAATGCCTTTCAATCGCACATTCTCAGCTTCAATCGCCGTCAGCGCATCATCAATGATTTTGCCGATGGTTGATTGCTTGGCGTGATTGCGGATGTGTTCCCAACGCGCGACATCAGGAACCCAGAAGACATTCGCTTCGGTGTAATAATCGCGCTCTTCCAGATCGGTGAGGCGAAAGGCTTCCTGCTCGATAAAGTATTCATCATTCGGATCAGCAAACCGCCGCGCCAATTCCGCTTGCCGTTCGGTGAACGCATCGGAGATGTATTTCAGGAAGATGAGTCCCAGCACAATATGCTTGTACTCCGCCGCATCCATATTCGAGCGCAGCTTATCCGCCGCCGCCCAGAGTGTCCGTTTGATTTCGTTATCAATCATGGCTTGGCATTGTCTTGATCTACGTTACTTTTCCTTACCGTGAAAACACAGCTTGCTGGTGTGGACTGATGGATGGCGATACTGAGTTCCGGGGCCGGGAAAATTATCAGTTTCTGGTGGCTACCACTTTCAATATTCGGAGCTTGGTCGTTTATTGCATGCTGTTGCGCCTCGTGGCAGCGTCTCACAAATCAAAAGCGCCTTCACCGTAAACTTCCGATTGCAATTTTGCAGATAGAATCGGCAACGATGAAGGCGCTTACTCGTAGAAAACGGGGTCGGTAAGACGAATGGAAAATTGCACGCGCATCGAAAGTTTTTGCTTCTATCTGCGTCGCGCATCTTACAAGACTTTGGGTGCTACGGGAAAGAGGAAACGCCGGTTTTCCAGGCCGGGGTTTGATTGTCGCGTTATTGTGCGCAGTTATTTTTGGTTGCTGGCAGTTGTCGCGTTATGTGTTTCATTTGTTTCATCGGCACTGGCTAAGGTGCGCACATTTTTTTCGTTCCAACTTGTTCCAACCTGCCACTTTGGGCTGGCGAAGCTTGTTGCGTTAGGTGTCCGATTTGTCCGATGATGGCTGGCTAACGGAGTACTTTGAAGCCACACGATTTGTCGCGTTATGTGTCTCATTTGTCTCACGCCTTCGCTGTCGCGTTATTCCGGTTGCCAGCCTCGTTGCTGATCGCGCTCCCCAAAAACAAGCCAATATTTGCCAGTTACGACACGACGATCCCCAGTGGCGGGATGAACAATCACGAATTGCGCAGCAGGGGA
>JAXLQQ010000107.1:0-14049 GCA_046331525.1 Blastocatellia bacterium | reverse complement strand
GTTGGATGAATTGCTGACAGCGGTGGCCGCGCTCACTCCGCAGCAAGCCAGTCCTCCTGGTCAAACTGTTGCACCCGCGCGCACCGCGCCAACAAATGTCCGGTATTTCCCGCGCCCAGCTGACGCGCCCGTGCCTGACGATTGCATCAGCGTGCTGGAAATTCCGCGCGCCGCCAATGTGCCAGCGGAGCCGCCGCTCGCCCCGGCGCTACGGGAACAATTAAGCAAACTGCGCACAACGGTTTTGCTGGCAATGGAGCGGCGGCAATTGCGTTCAGTGTTGCTGTGCAGTGCCGATCCGACAGCGTCTACGGCAATGCTGGCCGCGCAACTCAGCCAACTGTTGGCAGAGTATGAACGATTGAAAATTGCTTATCTCGAAGTCATCGAAGATGTGCCGGAAACCGCGTTACGCAGAAAAGTGCTGCCCTTCGGCTATACGTTTCAGCTTCGTCACACACGACTGCCGAACCTATGCGAAATCGCGTCGTCGCTCGGCACGGTGCGACTGACCGATTGGTTGAAGTGGTGGAGTCCGACGCTGGTGATGCAGGAACTGCGCAAGCGGTTTGATATTGTCGTCGTCAGCGCGCCCGCCATCACGCGCCATCCTGATGTGGCGCTGCTCGCCGCCGCCGTGGACGGTACGATTCTTACCGCGATTGAAAATGTGACCACGCAGGCGCAGATGGCCGCCGCGCAGCAGCAACTCAACACAGCCCAAGCCTCGATTTTAGGCGTGACGCTCGAACCAGCGCCACCCCTTCCCTCTGCGTTAGCGACGGTCAAATCCCGTGTGCGCGAAATGATTGGAGCAGTAGTAAGGAATCCATGAATATGTATTCGCAATCACAAACCGAAACCTGGCTCGATTCAGAAAACCTCCTGCGTGCGGTCAGACAAGTCTTATGGGCGCGCAAATGGCTGATCCTCGGCACCACCTTGCTGACGTTTGCCTTGACCGCAACTGCCACGTACTTGATGAAGCCGGTCTATACCTCGTCGGCATCTCTGCTGATTCAGAAAGAGCGGTTTGATGCTGCCGTGACGCCAGAGCAGATCATCGCCACTGGCCAGCCTGACCGCCGTTTGACGGAGGAAGAGCTTAACTCCGAAGTCGAAATTCTCAACAGCCCGTCGCTGCTCGAAGAAGTCGTGCGACGGCTCGAATTGGACAAGGAATTTACCGGGCAGCAGCGCAATAGCGTGCTGGCGAAGTTATCGAAAGAGTCGCTCGACGAAAAGTTCGCTGCCGTCGGACAAGCTGTCATCCAACTGCAAAACAATCTGACCGCCGAGCCGGGCAAAAAATCGAATCTCATCAAAATCACTTACAAAGCCAACGACCGCCAACAGGCCGCGCGCGTCGTGAATACGCTGTGCGAGGTCTATCAGGAGCGGCATATCCGCCTGCGGCAAGGCGATGGCTCGCAGGACTTCTTTGTGCAACAGGCCGAAGCGATGCGGCAGCGATTGAACGAGAAAGAAGAGGCGCTAAAACGACTCAGTCCGCTGCCCAACGCGCAACTGCTCAATCAACAAATCGAAACACAGATGCGCCAGCTCAATGAATTTGAAGTTGCGTGGCAAAACACGCGCACCGCGATTGCCGAGAGCGAAGCGCGTACAAAATCGCTCAGCGAACAAATCGCCAAAGAGCCGGAACGGTTGCAAACCGAAGAACGCATCGCCCGCCGCAGTGCACCCGACACCGTGCGCGCGCAGTTGTTCGCGCTGGAAATGCGCCGCGCCGAATTGCTGAACAAATACCAAGGCAATCATCGCCTGATCCGCGACCTGGACAAAGACCTCGAAAAAGCGCGACGGATGGTCGAATTGGTCGAAAAAGCCCCGGCGGAATCTGCCGTCACATCTTCCCTGAATCCGTTGCGCCAGCGTCTGATTGATTCGCTCACGACTGAGCGCAGCAATTTGGCCTCATTGCAGGAGAAAGAGCGTTCGCTGGCAACTATTATTCAGCAGGCCAAAGGCAAAGCGCGCGAGCTGGGGCTGCGTGGGTATGAACAACGCAGACTTGACCGCGAGCGCGACCTGGCCGATCAGGCATATCAGCTATATGCCAAGAAAGGCGAAGAAGGTCGCATCTCCACGGCCCTCGACAAAGAGGGCATCATTAACATCAAGGTCGCCGAACCTGCGCAAATGCCTTACCGCGCAACCAGTCCGAATGTCCCGCTCAATCTCATCGTAGGCTTGATTGGCGGGCTGATTCTCGGTTTGGCCGCGACTTTTACGCTCGAATATTTCGCCCCCACAACTGGCGTGCAACGACCGCTGGCAATGACGGGCAAGTACATCAAAACAAGTTCGCAATATGAGAGCGTGCGCTAAGGCCGCGTGTTCCGCTTAAATTCTTTTCAGGCTCGTACAGAAGAATCGCACTACAGGAAAAAGCTTATGCCGTCCCCGTACCGCAAACTCTACCTCCTCTACCTGCAATGCATGGATTTGTTGCTGATGATCGTGGCGCTCAGCCTGACGTTGGTGTTCAATTATGCGCAAACGGATTACGTGCATTACATCATTGATTTTGCGACGGATCGCATCAAGGTGACGAATGCGATTCTGATTGGCGTGTTGCTGTTTGTGTGGCATCAGGCGTTCAAGATACACGGATTGTATTTGTTGACGCGTTTGCACCTGCTCGCCGAAGAAGTTCGCGAAATTGCGCTGGCCGTGTTGTGGGGCGCGGGTGCGTTGCTGGTCATCGCGCAGCTTGGCCGTTGGGTGACGATCACCGTGTGGGAAGCGATTTCATTTGCGCTGCTCAGCTTTTTGCTGATCTGTAGCTTTCGCCTGATTCAGCAAGGCATTTTACGCTGGTATCGGCGGCGCGGACACAACAGTAAAACTTTGCTGTTGATCGGCGGCGGGCCGCGCGGACAACATTTCCTCCGCGATCTGATGCAGCGTCCCGACCTCGGCTATCGTGTGCTGGGTTATGTGGATGATGTGGAGGCAATGCAAGGGGTGTTACCACGGCTTGGTTCAATGAGCGACCTCGCGCAGATTATCGCGACTGAAGTTATTGACGAAGTCGTCATCGCGCTGCCGATCAAATCGCAATACGAGCAAATCAACGAGGCAATTGTGCTGTTGGAAGAACAGGGCATCACGACACATCTGCTTTCTAATTTCTTCCAACATCATCTGGCGCATTCACAGCCTGCGCGGTTGCAGGGCATCAATTTCATTTCGCTGCATTCGGCTCCCACGTTTGGCTGGCGCACGGAGGCGAAACGTTTGTTTGATCTGGTTGCGGCGCTGGCGCTACTGCTGTTGTGCCTGCCCTTGTTTGCGCTCGTGGCGCTGGTCATCAAATGGGAAGATGGCGGCCCGGTGTTCTTCATTCAGGAACGAATGGGCTACAACAAACGTCGCTTTCAACTCTTTAAATTCCGCACGATGGTAGTGAATGCTGAAGCGCGGATGAAAGAGATCGAACACCTCAACGAAAAAGAAGGCCCGATTTTCAAAATCAAAAATGATCCGCGCATCACGCGCGTCGGTGGCCTGTTGCGCAAAACAAGCATTGACGAATTGCCCCAGCTCATAAACGTCGTGCTCGGCGATATGAGTTTAGTTGGCCCGCGCCCGCTTTCGATGCGCGATGCGCTCGGCCTCAACGCGGCGTGGCAAAAGCGCCGTTTTTCGGTGAAGCCCGGCATCACCTGTTTGTGGCAGGTGTCGGGCCGCAGCAATTTGAGCTTTAAAGAATGGATGTTACTCGACCTCGAATACATTGATCGTTGGTCGCTTGGTTTGGATTTTCGGATTTTATTGCGAACGATTCCTGCTGTCCTCACCGGCAAAGGTGCAGCGTAATCTGACGTAATCTCCCATCGTCTTTTGACCCCGGCAGCTCACCAGACAGGGACAAGAAACTTGTAGGAGATTGATTATGACATGCCCCGTCCACGTGGTTATGCCGCGCCTTATTTTGGCGTGGTTGGTGTTAGTTTTTTTGTCTATGGCAACGTTTGCGCAAACTTTTACCGATGCAGGCTTCGCGGCAGAAACCGTCGCGCAGGCCACCCGTTTCGATACGGTTGGGTTTGCCTTTGCGCCCGATGGCCGTATTTTCACCTGGGAAAAGCCGGGCGTTGTGCGCATCATCAAAAATGGCGTGCAAATGACAACCCCCTTTCTTGATCTGCGCTCGCGCGTCTACTCGCAAGTTGACAGCGGTTTGATTGGCTTGGCGCTCGATCCGAACTTTGCCGCCAACAGATTTATCTATTTGCTCTACACTTTTGATGACGGTACGAATCCGACAGCGACAGGGCCGCGTACGGCGCGTCTGACGCGCGTGCAAGCCGACCCGAACAACCCAGATGTCGCCCTCGCCAACAGCGAAGTCGTGTTGATGGGCAAGATCGGCTCTGCGCCGTGCAGCGCCCAACCCGTTGGCGCAGATTGCATGGCCTCGGATTCCGGCGCGCACACGATTGGCACGGTGCGCTTCGGGCTGGACGGCAAAATCTACGTGGGAATGGGTGATGGATCATCGTTCACCGCAGCGACGGAGCAATCGTTTCGCTCGCAGGATTTGAATTATTACAACGGCAAGATTTTACGCATCAATCCCGATGGCACGGCACCGAGTGACAATCCGTTTTATGATGGTAATCCCAATTCAGTTCGCTCAAAAGTCTACAGCTACGGGCTGCGCAGTCCTTATCGTTTCACGCATAAACCCGGCACAGGCGAGCTGTATATCGGCGATGTCGGTGCGGCGAAGTTTGAGGAAATCAATCGTGGGCGCGGCGCGAATTTCGGCTGGCCTTGTTATGAAGGGCCGAATCCGCAAAGCAGTTTCCAAGCCGCTTTCCCACAACGCTGCGGGCAAATTCCGGCCAGTGCCGTAACGCCACCGCTCTATAGCTATGATTGGAATGGTGGTTCGGCCATCGTGATGGGGCCGTTTTATACGGGCACGCAATACCCCACGCAATACCGCAATAATTTATTCTTTGCCGATTTTGTGCAGGGCTTTATTCGCCGCGCGGTGTTCGATGCCAGTAACAATCTCAGCAGCGTGCAGTCGTTCGCCACAGGCGTTGATTCTCCTGTGTATTTGGAACAAGGGCTGGATGGATTTCTGTATTACTTGTCCGTCGCAACGGGCGAATTGAAACGCGTTCGTTTCAGCGGCACAGCACCAATTGCGCTGGCAACCGCGACACGACCGAGCGCGGCACAGCCGTACACCGTAGCTTTTTCGAGTGCGGGTTCCACAGGCGGCACATTAAGCTATCTGTGGGAATTCGGCGATAACACAACGTCCACTGCCGCCAACCCAACCCACACGTACACGGCCACCGGCATCAAAACCTTTACGGCAAAATTGACCGTCACCAATACTCAGGGCTTAAGCGGCGCTGACACCGTAGACGTAATTGTGGGAGATCGCCCGCCAGTTGCAACGATTACGACGCCAGCCAATAACACGCACGTCAAGGTCGGCACTACTGTAACGTTTACAGGCACTGGCACTGACCCCGATGAAACGTTGCCGTCCAGTGCGCTGAAATGGACAGTGTTGTTGCATCACAACGAGCACATCCATCCCGGCGTCACTGCCACCGGCACCAGTGGCAGCTTTCTGGTCGAAGATCACGGCACGACCGGCGACACGTTCTTTTATGAAATCGTGTTGACCGTGACTGACAGCGCAGGCGTAGCCGATACCAAGCGCGTCAATATCATTCCTGACAGCCCCGTTCCCCCACCGCCGCCGCCGCCGCCTGCGCCGCTGCCCGTCCCCTGGGTGAGCAAAGATGTGGGTACGGTGGGCAAGGCGGGTTCGGCCAGTGTGACCAATGGCGTTTTTACGATCAAAGGATCGGGCGACACCATCGGCGACTCGGTTGACAGTTTTCAGTACGTCTATCAAACGCTCAGCGGCGATGGCGAAATCAAGGCGCGCGTGACCAGCGTGCAGAATACGGCAGCCAACGCCAAAGCAGGGGTGATGATTCGGGAAAGCCTCGCGGCCAATGCGCGCTATTTGATGGTGCGTTACCGGCAGGACAATCACACGGCGCTGATTTATCGTAGCAGCACAGGCGGCAACACGAATATCAGCGATGCCGACGCGCAACAATTTCAGCGGTGGGTGCGGCTGGTGCGACGCGGAAATCAATTCAGCAGCTATCAGTCAGCGGACGGTGTGAACTGGAAATTGATTACGACCCTTACGCTCAATCTGCCGACTGATCTGTTGTTCGGGCTGGCGGTGACAGCGGCGAACAATGCGACGCTCTGCACAGCGACGGTTGACAATGTGGCCGTGACAAAAGCCGTTACGCCACCGCCGCCGATCACGGGGACAGGCACGGGGCTGAAAGGTGAGTACTTCAACAAAGAAAACTTCACTGACCTGCGGTTCACCCGCACAGATGCAGGCATTAACTTTGATTGGGGCAAAGAGCGCCCCATTGCATTGCTGGGCAAGGATCATTTTTCAGTGCGCTGGACAGGCGTCGTGCAGCCGCGTTTTACAGGCAGTTACACGTTCTACCTGACCGCTTCTGACACAGTGCGGCTATGGGTGAATGGGCAATTGCTGGTGAATGCCAGCAACGCCAATGTCGCAGAATATCGCGGCACGATCTCGCTGATAGCCGGACAGAAATACGCGATCAAAGTGGAGTTTGCGGAAAAGGACAAAGCGGCTTCGATTCGCCTCGACTGGGCCAGCGCGCAAGAACCGCGCCAGCTCATTCCGCGCAGCCAGCTTTATGTGCAGTAAGAAAATTGGTGCGCCAGCATCTAGCTGGCATTGCCTTTTATGACTTGCCAGCCAGATGTTGGCGCACCAACTGAAGAGAATTATGCGTTTGCGCTCCAACCAATTCTTCCTCACCGGTTTGTTTGGCCTGTTCCTGCTGGCAGGCGCAGACAAAGCGGCGTCTGCCCAGAACACGCTCCGCGCGGTGCATTGGCAATCCGAGAACAAGGCAGCAGTGGTCGTGCTGGAATTCGACCAGCGGGCTGAAGTTCACTCCTTCACGCTCACCGCGCCGCCGCGACTGGTGCTGGATTTTCGCGCAACAGGGCAAAGCCTCCGCCCGCTGTCGCGCCCGGACGAGCAGGTGACGCTCACGCCGAGCCGTGAACTGCAATCCGTTCTTGTGCGCGTGCGGGTGGGGCAGCCGGGCAACAGCGTGCGCGTCGTTTTCGATTTGACCGAACGGCAGCGTCCTCAGCTTAGTTGGACGGACAATCGCCTGTCGGTTCGCCTTGCCTTGTCGTCAGTCACTTCGGGCAAAAAGAATTGGCAGGAAGGGCAGAAATACGAACTGGCGCAAAGTTGGGAATTAGCCGCCGAAGAGTATGCCCGCGCGGTCGCCATCGAACCGAATAATATCGAATACCGCTTGCACCTGCTACGCACGCGGCAACAGGCTTCGCTTACGGCGGCCCAACGCGGCGATGAACTGGCAACGCGTGCCGATTATGCAGGCGCGTATGCCGCCTATCAGCAAGCCTTCTTCGCGGATCCAACCAACGAACTCGCACGCACCAAAATGCAGCGGATGACCGAGCAGTTACAGGCGCAGGTCACAAACAACAATGCCCGGCCTGCAATCTATCCCGCAACAGGCAACGTCATCGCCACACCTGCCGATATTCGGCCTGCGCCGTCAGGCAAGTCGCGCGATCTGTTGCACACGATTCAATTCGGCGCGGCGAATTTACGCCAGGTCATCGAGGTAATGGCCGAGTATTTGGAATTGAATGTGCTGTTTGATGAAACCTTCCGCAACGATACAAATTTTCGCGTCAAGCTGAACAACGTGACGATGGCACGTGCGCTCGATCTGGTGCTGTTGCAAAGCCATCACATCTTTGAGCAGGTGGATCGCCGCACGATCCTGATTTACTCCGACAACGCGAATAACCGGCAACGTTACGAGCAGATGATGGTCAAAACGTTCTATCTCGGCAACGCCGATCTGGAACAGGCGCGCACGATGTTGCAAGCCGTCGCTGGGGCGCAGCATCAGATCACGCCCGTCAAGCAACTGAATGCGCTCGTCGTGCGCGATACGCTCAGCAATTTGCGGCTCTATCAGGAACTGCTCGACAGCATTGACAAGCATCGCGCCGAGGTCGTCGTAGACGTGAACATTTACGAAGTCTCGCGCAATACTTCGACCGAAATCGGCAATCAAATTGCGGCCAGCGCACTGCCCATCACGCAAACGCGCTTTGATGCGCAGGGCAATCCGGTCACGGTCACGACGGGCAATTCCGCTTCGCTTAGCAATCTCGGCGGGATTGGTCGCGCGGGGCTGGCAGCTATCGCAGGCACGACGGTTTCCCCCCTGCTCGGCGGCGTAGGTACGCTGCTGGGCTTGCCGCCATCGAGTTTGAGTTTGCTGCAAACAAAAGGGCAATCGCGCCTGCTGGCTAATACACAGGTACATGCGCTGGACGGCGAACAGAATCAAACGAAAGTCGGACGCAGCGTACCTGTGCGGCTCGGCTCGACATACCTGCCCGGCTATGTTGCGCCTGCGCCAAATGCGAATGCCGCAGCAACCGCGATTACCGGCTTGCTGGGCGGCTTCAATAGTGGCTTTGACAGCATTCAGTACCGCGATGTCGGATTGGTGATTGATGTGACGCCGACGATTTCCAAAGAAGGCTACGTGCAAATCAAGATGAAGTTGGAAAGCACGAGCGTCGAAGCCGCTGCCACCAACATCAACCTGACGCCCAGTTTCACGCAACGCTCGCTCGTCACTGTTGCGCGTGTGATGAATGGCAAAACCGCTGTTGTTGCAGGTATCAAGCAGGAGGCCAAAGGCGATTCGCGCACGGGCTTGCCCGTCGTCGGGATGATCCCGCTGCTCGGTCGTTTCTTCACCACGCCGCAGCAAACCTCTAATCTGAGCGACATCGTCATCACGGTGACGCCGCACATTTTGCAAGGGCCGGAAATCAAACAGGAAGACCATCTGGCACGACTCGGCGGCAATCAAAAATCCGGCCTTACTCCTACGATTGAAGCCGTCGTGCAATCAGCGCTCACGGAAGAAGAGCAGGAACGCCAACGCCGCTCGCAGGAGCGCGAAGCAAGCGCACCTGTGCGTGTTGCTGAAGCGAGCGCGCCCGCAACAGCAGCCCCCAAAACCGCCGTTGCGCAAAAGCTCCAAGAGCTAAATCGTCCGGCCACGATTCCTATTAAGCAGCCCGCGCCCGCAGCGGAAGCCGTCACAGAAAATGCGGTAGAAGAAGCACCCGCCAGCGCGCCCGAAATGCCTGCGGTCAAGTTGACGTTGCTGCCACCCGTCGCCCTGCCCAAAGCAGGCGAAACGTTTACTGTGCCTTTAATCGTGAATGGCAATGCGTTGTTGCAAGGCGCGGTTGTCACGCTGGAATTCGATCCAGCGCGGTTGCAATTCAAAACTGCACGCACGGGTAATGTGTTTTCCCCACAAGCTACTGTGCAACAACAACCGACACCGGGCCGCGTGCAAGTGCAACTGCACAGCCCGTCTGTCGCTGTCGCACAGGGCGAATTACTCACGCTGGAATTCACCGCGCTTACAGCAGGAACCGCACAGGTTGAAATCAACCTCAACGAAACCAGTTTGCAAATCGAAAGCGAAGCCCCTGTGCAACTGCGGAGCAAGGCTGTGCCGCTCACGGTTTTGCCGAAGCAATAATTTTATGACGCCGTATTCCGCTACATCCGCAACCGCCCCCGCGCCACGCCGTTCGTGGTGGTTGTGGCTTGGTCCGTTACCGCTCTTGTCAGCATTCACATCGTTGGCGATCACGAGCGGCGGACAGATCTTTCGCGGCTTGTTGCTCGGCGGGGCGCTGTGGATGATGGCCTTGCCATTGCTTTATAGCCTGGAAGCAGGACTGCTAATGATGATGTTGTTCGAGCCGCTACGTGGTTTTTTGCGGCGAGCGCAATTTATCTTTGTCGAATACACGACGACTGATCCGATTCACCTCATTACGCCACTGATCACGCTGCTGACCTTTGCCATTTTGCTATGGTTGCGACGCGGGCAATTGTTTCGGCAAACCAAACTTTCGCTGCCAGTCACGATTCTGGGCGGCATTTTTCTGTTGCAGGTTTTCAACCCCTGGCAAGGAGCGTTATTCGTCGGCTTGTCAGGTGCCATGTTTATCCTGATTCCGATGGCTTGGTTTTATTTTGGGCAAACGGTCAAGGCCAGTTTTCTGACGACAGCGTTGCGCACGATTGTAGTGATGGGGTTGCTATGTTCGCTGCATGGATTTTATCAATTGCTGATCGGATACCCGGAGTTTGAGGATTACTGGATCAAGCATACAGACCACTATGAATCTATCGCAGTCGGACACGTAACGCGGGCGCTGGCCACGTTCAATAGCGCTGAGGAATGGGGGCGGTATGTGCAGTATGGCGCGCTGATCGCCGTTGGGTTTGCGCTCGGTGCGAAATCCGCTAAAGCCCGGCTAGGCTGGTTGCTCGCGGGCGGTGCGCTCTTCGTTACGCTGCTGATTACCGGACAACGCACGGCAATCTTTGGCTTGTTGTTGGGGTTGGTGACGTTACTGCTGCTTGGTGCAGAATCCTGGCGCAAGGCAATGCGACGGCTGATGTTGCTGGCGCTCGCGGGCGGCTTGGTGTTGCTCATTGCCAAGCCGCCAACCCGACAAGAAATGTGGGAAAAAGACCGCGACGATAAGTTGGGGACAATGCTTTCGCACACGGCGCGCGGCACTTTGCAACCGGGACAGGAAAACAGTTTGTGGGAACGCTTTCGCATCTGGACGTATCTGGCCACCACCGTGATTCCCAATAAACCACTGGGCACAGGACTGGGCGCAGGCACGGTGTCGGCGGCGCGCTTCGCAACAGTAGAGGAAACGCTCTATCCGATTGACAGCTTTATTGCGGTTTTGATCGTTGGATGCAGTCTGCCGACAGCGCTGCTTTTTATTTGGATTCTCTTTCGTGCGGCATTGTTGGCAGTGCGTATTTTCAAGCGGTCATTGCCTGCTACCACTGAAGCGACGGTACGACGCATTGCCGCCGCGATTGTTCCGATGTTGATTTTGAATAGCTTTTTCGGGCTGACGTTTTCGATTTACTCGGCGGCACCGATTGCGTGGCTGGTGATTGGGTGGGTCAGCGCCGAAGCCGCCCGCGATGAACAATGGTTGCAGGAAACACTGACCGACTCGCGCGGGCGGGCATAAGAACGGTATGAAAATTCTTTTCTACAACCACACGGCAAAAGTCAGCGGCGCAGAGCGTGTTTTGTTGCTGATCTTGTCGCTGCTCGATGCCCGTGAATTTCGTGCGGTGGTAATGTGTCCGGCGGGCGAATTGCAAACGCTGGTCGAAGGGCAAAACGTGCCTTGTGTGGTGACGGAAAATTTAGTGGCGCGCTTTACCTACCACCCTGCTTTACTCTGGCAATATCTGCGCTCGTTCGCGCGCGTCATTCGTACCGTGCGGGCGCAGGTCAAAGCAGCCGCACCGGATGTGATTCACGCCAACAGCATTCGCGCCGGATTGGTGATGACGTTCGCAACATTGGGGCTGTCGGTTCCAGTCGTTTGGCATCTGCACGATTTGTTGCCCCATCATCCAATCAGCACGGCGATTCGTTGCTGTGTGTCGCTGTCTGCACGTGTGCGATTGCTGGCTGTCTCGCAAGCAACAGAAAACCGTTTTCGCGGCTGGCTCCTGCGCCCGTTTCGGCAGCGTGTACCGAGCACGGTGCTGCGGAACTGTGCCGACACGGAAAGGTTTCAGCCGGACGAAACCAGCCGCCAACGCATTCGCACGGAGCTTGGTTTGCCTGCTACCGCCTTCGTCATCGGCATCATTGGCCAGATCACGGCGCGAAAGGGACAACTCGGCTTGCTAAATGCGTTTGCCAAAGTGCAAGAGCGAATTCCTACTGCCGTGTTGCTCATCGTGGGCGAACCGTTGTTCACCGCCGCCGACCAGGAGTATTGGCAATTGCTACAACAACAAACGCAAACACTCGGTTTGGCAGCCAAGGTGCATTTGCTCGGCGCGCGCCGCGATGTGCCAGCGGTGATGCAGACGCTTGATTTACTCGTGGTGAATTCTCTCGAAGAACCTTGCGGGCTGGTCGTGCTGGAAGGAATGGCGAGCGCGATTCCTGTGCTGGCGACGCGCGTGGGCGGCACGCCGGAGATGATCCAGCACGGTTCGCACGGTTGGCTCGTGTCGAGTCAGCGCGAGGACGAATTAGCCACTGCCATCGGTCAGTTGCAAACTGATCCCACCTTGCGGGCGCGGCTGGCGGACGCGGCGCGTGAGCGTGTCAGCACACAGTTTTCCATTGCTTCTTACCAACAGGCCGTCGTGCAGTTTTATCGGGAAATGCAACCCCAATCTTGCACAGGGCGGCAAAGGCAGCCGCAGGCGATCACAGAAGGATCGGAGAGGTAGTCGCACCGTTGTGTGCGGCTATTGACGACATGAAGAAAAACATTGCCATCGTCTTTTTCACTTACGGATTCACGCTGCTTTCGGGCGTGGTAACAAGCCTGTTGACAGCCTGGGCGCTGGGGCCGGAAGGACGTGGCGATTTGGCAGTCGTAGTGCTGTGGCCGAATATCGTGGCCTGGGCATTCGGCCTGGGCTTGCCGCAAGCCTATCGGTATTACCTCGCGCGGCAACCGGCTTCGCTTTCGACGCATTATTCCAATGCCCTGGTCTTTGCGTTCTGCGGTGGTCTGGCAGCATTCGGCATTGCGGAACTGGTGGTGCCGCATCTCACAGGGCAACGCAGCCCTGCCGTGATGCTGCTGGTGCGAATTTACCTACTGAATATTCCGCTGGCCCTCTTGTTTGATTTGATGGCCGGGCTGTTGGAAGGCGCACGCGAATTTCGCTGGGCGGCGGCAGCGCGCGGCAGCTTTTATGGCACGCAGTCTATTGCATACCTTGTGCTGTGGTTGAGCGGGCATCTGACGGTGCGCAATGCGGCCTACACAATGATGGCAGCACAGTTGATGTGCTCATCGCTTGCGTTCCTTGGGGTAAAAATTGCGCTACGCCCGCGCTGGCAACTGGGCTGGGCGGAGTGGAAAGACTCGCTGGCATATGGGCTGCGGTATTTTCCCGGCTTGATTACGGCGATGGCGACATTGCGGCTGGATCAAATGCTACTCGCGGCAATGGCCTCCAGCACCGTCATCGGGCTGTACGTCGTTGCGGTGCGCCTGTCAGAAATCACAACTGTGCTGGCTTCGTCCGTTTCTGATGTGTTACTGCCAGAGGTCGCGGCCTGCGACAGTCAAAAAGAGTCGCTACAACTGCTGGCAAAGAGTTTGCGCCAAACGGTGTATGTGTACGTGCTGGCGCTCATCCCGCTGTGGGTAGCTGCGCCCTACATTCTGCGCTTTGCGTATGGCATCGAGTTTCTCGCGGCAACGGGAACGCTGCGGCTGCTGTTAATTGCTTCGCTGTTGTGGAGTGCAGGCTCGATTGTGAACAGCGGCTTGAACGGATTGGGCTATCCCGTCCTCAGCACGATTTCGCGGCTGGCTTCGGCGGCAGTGACCGTCGTGGCGTTGCTGTATTGGTTGCCGACGCACGGCATTGTGGGTGCGGCGATGGCATCGGTGTTGGGCTATGGCGTGATGTTGTTCGTGGCGTTGTATTGGCTGTTGCGCAAACAACAGATCAGTTGGCGCGAGTGCATATTTTTGCAGCCCGGCGATTTCCCCGTCAGGAAATTGGTGACGGAATTTCGGCTGCGGCTGGGTTTCAATTGAGCGCTGGCCCGTGTCCCTTTGCGGCAATGGGCAAGCGAACATCACAAGGAAGGTACTGTGACAGGCAGGCGTGGGGATGCGACATCACTACGTCCTAGTTGCAGTCCTCACGCGCCGCCGGCGGGTGAAGTTTTCGGGGGAGACCTTCATTCGCCGTCACAGCGCGTGTCACAGATTGACAGATTGCTTCCCAAAAGACGGAGGAAGCGACCAGGTCGAAGCGTTCCGGCGTTACTACCGGGACAATGCGAT
>JAXLQQ010000106.1:0-14290 GCA_046331525.1 Blastocatellia bacterium | reverse complement strand
CGCAATTGTCACTTCATTGTCGCTGATGCCGTGTTTCGCGTTCGGCCCCAGCGCGCCGTGAATGCCGATGCGATTGGGATACGTGCCCGTCAGCAGCGCCGCACGCGACGCCGAGCAAACGCCCTGCGCCGCATAAAAGCTCGTGAAGCGCGTGCCTTCTTTCGCCATTCGATTCAGATTCGGCGTCTTGTACCCTTTTGCTCCAAACGGTTCAATATCGGCATAGCCCATATCGTCAATGAAGATAATGACAATGTTTGGCAACCGTTGCGCCAAGGTTGTACAAAACGGCGCGCTCACGAGTAGCAACAACAAGCAGAAAATTTTAGTTCGCATAAATTTATGAAGCTTCCAGGGCCGCTAACTGTTTCACCGCACTCACCGCAGCAAACATCCGGTATAGCACGTAGCCATGTACCGCGGCGCTGATCCAATCCTGAAACAACAGCAACAACAGCGCATCCAACGCATAAATGACCATTCCGACCCAAAACGGCCAGCGCATTTTGCGCATAGACAAATAGCCGAAGAGCGCAAACATTCCCGCCACAAAACAGGCAAACACAAAGGCGAGAACCTTGACGCCCATCCCCATATCCAGCCCTTTGGCGATCCCCTCAATGACTTCGGTAATCCCCAGGCCAAAGATGAAATGCCAGTTGCCGTCGAAAAGGGCAATGAGAGAATTCACCATTGATAGCCCGGCAACCCAATAAAACCACGAAGCCCCCGCCGCAAATTGCTGTTCGAGTTCGGCGCGGGACTGCTCAGCCATTGAGAAAACGGGTTCGGCAGCGGTCGTATTTGTCGGCGACGAGCTGACGGGTTCATTGCTTTGCAAATCCTGACTCATATCTTCCTCCTGATAATCGGTTGTTTCGATGGGCTGAAACGTGGCTAGCAAATGGCTCGCTAATTCACGTCACTCTTGCTAGAGTACAACGGTGGCAAGCTTAGCGCAGTCGCGCGAATTCACCAAGCTTGTCCGCTTGAGGGGTAATGGAAAGAGAACTCGAAATCACAAAAAAAATTGCGCGCGAAGCCGGACGCATCCTGCTCGAAATTTACAGCGGCGAACACGGCGTCGAATGGAAAGGCTACGATGATCCGGTTACGGCTGCCGATCACGCCGCCAATCAATTCATCGTCGCCGAACTCAAACGTCACTTCCCCACCGACGGCATTCTGTCAGAAGAAGCAACCGACGATCAGACACGCCTGAATAAAACGCGCGTCTGGCTGGTAGACCCGATGGACGGCACCAAACAGTTCATCGAACGTATCGGCGAATTTGCCGTGATGATTGGCTTGGCGGTGAATGGCAAACCTGAACTTGGCGTCGTCTATAATCCCGTGACAGACAAAATGTATTACGCCGCGCCCGACATCGGTGCATATTTGGAAGAATCCTTAACAACCAAACGGCTGCACGTCGCCGCCACGACTGATCCTGCGCAGATGGTCGCTGCCCGCAGCCGTTCGCATCACTCGCCCGTCGTGAATGCAATTCAGGCACGTCTCGGCATCATCGGCGAAGTTTCATCGGGCAGCGTCGGACTGAAAATCGGTTTATTAGCCGAAGGTCGCGCGCATCTTTACCTGCATCTTGGTGCCAAGACAAATCAATGGGATACCTGCGCGCCGCAAGCCATTATCGAAGCCGCGGGCGGCGTGATGACAGACCGGAATGGACAGCCGCTGCAATACAACGTCGCAGACATTCGTAACCGGCACGGCGTCGTCGCCAGCACGGGCGTGATGCACGAACGGGTGATTACAGAAACGCAGAACGTCCTGCAAGAGTCGCAGCAGTAAGCAATGGCGGCGCGCCTCTTGCAAAAACGCGAAGCGCCTGGGAGCGCACGCAGCTCGCGTGCTGAGGCGTGCCAATTCCTAACTTTTCTCGGAACGGATTTCCCATCTACTTTTCAGCACGCGAGCCGCGTGCGGCTCAGGCGCTTCGCGCGCAACAAAGAAGCAATGCTGGATGACAGACTATCCCAACCAACAGCCACTCATCGCCGAACTCAATCGTTATCAAACCAAAGCGGAACTGCTCGCGTCCGCCACGTATCAAAAGCACAGCGAGCACCTCACTAACCTGCTCGCCACACCGAAGCTCTTTCCTGCGGCGAATCCGCAGCCGCGCCTCCGCGATTTTCTGCGCGTTGCGCATTGGAACATTGAAAAAGGTAAACACCTTGACGCCGTTATTGCCGCATTTCAGCAACATCCAGTGCTGCAAGCTGCCGATGTGATTTCGATCAACGAAGCGGATGTCGGGATGAATCGTTCGGCGCAACGCTTTGTCGCGCGCGAATTGGGTGCGGCGTTGCAGATGCACGTGGCATTTGCGCCGTGTTATCTGGAATTCTCGAAAGGCTACGGCGAAGATTTGACGATGCCGGGCGAGAATACCGTCGCGCTGCAAGGCAATGCGATTTTGTCGCGGTATGAATTGCTGAAGCCCCGCGTGATTGAATTGCCACTGTGCTACGACCATTTTGAGCACGCGGAAAAACGCATCGGCAATCGCAATGCGCTGGCGGCAGAAATCGAAATCAACGGCCAGCGGTTGAGCTTCGTCACAACGCATCTCGAAGTACGCAATGCTCCGGCCTGTCGCGCCAAACAAATCGCGGCGATCCTCGCCGAACTGGAAAAACCGGGCGCGCCACAGCCTGCAATCATTGCAGGCGATTTCAATAGCAACACGTTTGCGCGCGGCGGAATGCTGCGCACGCTTGGCGGACTGGCGCGGATGATGGTTTCGCAAACTGAAGCGCTGCGCCGTGAAATTGCCGCGCCGCAAACGCGCGAGCCGTTGTTTGCCCTGCTCCGGCAGCACGGATTCACCGAAGCGGGTTTCAATAGTGACGACGTGACGTGTTATGTGCCGCTCAAGATTTTGGAGGATAGCGGCAAGCTGCCCGGCTTTTTGGCGGCGCTCATCAATCAGCAAATGGCGCGCTACAACGGGCAACTGGATTTTCGGCTGGATTGGATTTTGGGGCGGGCGGTGCAACCGCTGCGAAAAAACGCGGTGATAGATTCAGCAACAAAAATCGCAAGCCTGCCACCACAAACGATAGCAGGCTTGCGCAATGAACGGGGTGGGCCAATTACTGACCACGATCCGATTACCGCCGACGTGCAATTTGCTCGGCAATAGCGGCGACGCTGTTTTCCTTCATCATCGTCGTCAAGTACCGATAGCGCATCTCAGCCCACAAGGGCAATGATTCCTTGTACAAGTAATCGTAATACGCCTTGTCATACGGCAAGCCTTCGCAGGCCAATAGCTTGTCGCGCACCTGGGCATACTTCTTCGCGATGGCCGGTTTCAACTGCTCCGGTTCCCACAGCGCAGTCAGTTCTTTGACGTAGCCGTAATAAAGCGGCAGGCACTCTTTATCGCCCAGCATATCCATAAAGTGCCGCTGCGAATCGCCGCGCGTGTAAGCCACCTCGAACGGATTGGAAAATACGTTGTCGTACGGCGCAATCGTCGTGTCCATATCGTCACACATAAACCAGACGCGCCCGGTTTCGGTTTCCTGCACCAAGTAAAAGTTATTTGGGAAACGCGGATAATTATCGTATCCGCCAATTACCTGCACCGCCGCCATCGCGTACAAAAACGACGGAATATCCATCATCGTTTGCACTTGTGTAGGGGCAAAAGTCGCGCAGAAACGATCAATCGTGGACGGCCCAGTCAGTCCGAGGCAGCCATATTTGAACGTGCCGACTTTGCGCGTGCCGAGTTGCGGTTCGAGCAAGTCTTTGTTCACGTCTTCCACGAGCGACTGCACGTGATAGAGCTTGTCGTTGAAGTAAATCGCTACGACGTTGGCTTTCTTGCGCAGGATTTTCAGTTCCGGGCGCTGTTGCGCGGCCTGCGTGAGCATCTTCCACGCCAACCATTCATTGAGGACAAAACCATTGCCGTGATCTGTCTCAAAGCGATCGGCCACATAACCGTCCGGGAAGGTAATTTTCTCGGCAAAATCCAGGCGAAACTGCTTTTTGTCCGCTGCTGCCGAGCTGCTTGGCACCCGTCGCCGAATCGTACCTGTGTAGTTTTTGCCCTGATAGGTCAGCGTCATCGGATATTTCGTTTCGCTGCCTTTGATCTCTGGTTTGGTCAGCAACAAATTTAAGTTGGCTTCGCTGATGGCAATACGAAACTCCGGGAAGTAATCGTCCTGCCACGTTAGGGGCGGCGGGGCGAGTTCCAACGGATGGGTTGAATTGGTTTCGCGGGCGGTTTGCGCCTGCGCAGGCACTTGGCAGAGGCTCGCCGCACAAGCAAGCAACACCCACACGATCATCATTTTGAACTGGCTGAAGAATGTCTGTTTCATAAATCCCCCTTGACTATGCGATGGGCTGAGTCGCATACACTCGTGAACTTTGACGAAGGCGCTCACTGGAAGCTTTGCCAAAGTTCCCTTCCTGCTGAGAAGGGCAATCCTTATTCCTGTTCTCTTCCACTTACACAAGCGAAAAAAAACAGGAAAAAGCAGCCAGACTTGCAAAAAAAATTTTAACGAGCGAGAGGAAGTTTATCGCAGGCGCTGGGCAGGAAAGATAGCATAAACGTCTGTTGGCAGGCGCGGCGGAGCCGATATGCGACCACGCCCGCCAACGAGACGTTTGTGTTACCTCCGTTATTGAACAAAGATGGCACCACGCAGGACGGCACTTGTACCATCCGGGTTGATGACAGTCACGTCACGTGGCCCTAGCGTGGCAAAGGAAAACACGTAGGAGTACACCGAGATGCTCGTATTGGAGCGACTGTAATAAGTATCAGGTATGACTCCAACTCCGCTGATTACGACAGTAGCATTCGGCGCAAACCCGGTTCCTGTAATCACGATAATGGTGTTGCTACCGCGCGATAGAGAAATAGGAGAGACGGACGTAATGCTCAACGCAGGAGGGAGGATTTGTAGCGATGTGGTTGCGGTGCTTACGCCGCCGTGCCCATCCTCCACGGTCAAGGCGATGGAACGTGCGCCAATACCAACCAACACACCGATGCGGTCGCCACGTCCCACTTCCTGCCCGTCCACTTGCCAAATGTAAGTCAGCGGATCACCGTCCGGGTCGCTGGAGCGTGTCCCATCCAATTCGATGATGATGCCCGCTGGATTCGGTGCGGAAACAGTTGGCGGAAGGGGTGCAATGACAGCCGTCGGAGGCCGATTGCCAATCGGAGGCGTAACCTGAATCGCAGCAGACGCGGTGCCCACGCCGCCGCGTCCATCTTGCACGGTCAGCACAATCGTATGCGTGCCGACACTCAGCAGCAGATTCATCACGGCTGCCTGTCCGGCTCCTTGCCCATCCACGGCCCAGCTATAGGTGAGCGGATCATTGTCAGGATCATTCGAGGCGGCTCCATTGACTGTTACCGTCGCGCCGCTCGCATCGGCAGCAGGCACCGACGACAGCAACGGCGCAATGATTGCCACGGGCGCATGATTGCTCGCCGCTAAGACAACCTGAACTGCCGCTGTTGCCGTGCCGGTGCCGCCGCGTCCGTCTTGTACGGTCAGCGTAATCACGTGTGCGCCGAGGCCAAGCGTCGTCGTGGCCACCGACGTTTGCCCCACTTCCTGCCCGTCTACGGCCCAATGAAACGTGAGCGGATCGTTGTCGGGATCGCTGGAAGCCGTGCTATTCAATTGTACGGCGACGCCCGCAGCATCCGGCGCTTCCAGCATTGTGGGCAGCGGCGCAATTACCGCCTGCGGAGGCCGATTCGCTGTGCCCTCCAGCAACGCGGTCAGAAAAGCATAGCGCTCTTCAATCCAGTTCGGAATTTCGGTTTGGTACACGTAATCGTACCAAGCCTTCCCCAGCGGCAAATCCGGCGAGGCTAATAACGTTTCGCGCACCTGCGCATATTTTGCGGCAACGAGAGGTTTGAGTTGCGCAGGCTGCAACAGCGCCAGCACTTCGCGCAGGTAGGAGCGATACAAAGCCCGGTATTCGCCATCCTCCATCAGCGCCGTAAAATGCCGCTGCGAGTCGCCCTCGGTGAGCATGGTGCTGAACGGATCAGCATGCACGACGGAAGAATCTATCGTATCGTCCAAATCATCCGGCATATACCAGATGCGGTTGGTCGCAGTTTCTTCGACAAAATTGTAGTTGAATGGATAGCTCGGATAGTTGTCATTACCGCCCAGCATTTGCACTACTGCGGCAGAATACAGGAACGACGGGATTTGCAACGCTTCTTTCATTTGCGCAGGTGCGAAGACCGAACAGAAACCGTGCAATTCATTTGGATCCGTGCGGCCATAACAACCGTTTTCGTAAATCGTGATGTTGCGCGTGCCAAGTTGGGGTTCGAGCAAATCTTTGTTCACGTCTTCCAGCAAAGTCTGAACGTGATACAACTCGCCATTGAAGAAATCGCTACGACGTTGTATTTCTTGCGTAGCACCTTCAAATCAGGCCGCCGCTGCGCGCCTGATCCAGCAGCTTCCACGCAATCCATTCGTGCAGCGTATAGCAGTTGCCACGATCCGTCTCAAACCGATCTGCGATGTAACCGTCAGGAAGGTAACTTTCTTGGGAAATCCAGCCGAAATTGCCGCTTGTCGCCACACAGCGAAGAATTGCCGAGGCGCTGGCGAATTGTGCCCGTGTAAGTTTGCCCCTGATACTCCAGCGTCATCGGAACGCTTCGCGACACCTGGCGTTAGCAGTTTTTTTAAATCATCCGGATTGATGCGAATATTAAATTGAGGGAAGTAATTGTCATCCCACGTCTTCGGCAGGGAAGGCTGCGCAGACGTAGCGGAGAGAGCAAGCCGCATAAAAACAACAATCCACCAACCAGGCAAAAACGTGCGGCAACAACACATAGTTTGTCTTTCATAAAATTCCGTTCTTTAGATTTGCCGGTCTGAGGAAGAATCGGAGAAATAGCAGTGTAGGTGATCCCCAAGGAGAGTCAAGAGCCGTAAAACCGGGCAGGCAAAATTTAATTTAGATTTTACCTGCCCCTGAAATTACCTTCCTGTGCGCTTGCTGCGGCCAAGCTGCTGTGCCTGTTTACAGAGTTTTTTCCATTTCTTCTGTTCATTGCGCCGCGCGAAATCATCCTGCCGCAGGCTCAGATGCCGCAGTTCTTTTTGCATCTTGCGATAGTTCTCGAACCGCGCTTCGTCCAATGTGCCTTCCGCTAATGCTGCGCGCACTGCACAGCGCGGTTCGCTTTGGTGTTGGCAATCGGTGAAGTAACAGTTTGCCGCCACCGCTTCTATGTCATCGAAAGTCGTTTCGATGCCCGCTTCCGCCTCCCACAGTTGCAGCTCGCGCATTCCTGGCGTATCCAGCACCAGCCCGCCCTGCGGCAGCAAAATTAATTCCCGATGCCGCGTCGTGTGTTGGCCACGGTCATCGTGTTCGCGGACTTCCTTCACCGCCTGCCGCTCGCTGCCGAGCAGTTTGTTGATGATCGTGGATTTACCGACGCCAGACATCCCGATCAAAGCCATCGTCTGGCCTTCGATACAATATGACTGTAAGGCTTCCAATCCACGCTCTGCCTTGGCGCTGATGGCGTGAATCGGCACGCTGAAGGCGACATCCTGCACCTCTGTAACGTGCGTTTCGATTTCCGCTTCGTCGTGGCAGAGATCAGCTTTATTCAGCACGATGACAGGCCGCGCGCCACTGTCCCAAATCGTCGCCAGATAGCGTTCGACACGCCGCGCGTTGAAGTCCTGATTAAGCGAGGTCACGAGGAAAATCGTGTCAATGTTTGCGCCGACGATTTGCGCTTCGGTTTTTGCGCCGACAGTCTTGCGCGCAAACTTGCTGCGACGCGGCAGCAAGGCTTGAATCCGCGCTTTGTCTTCGTGCGGACGAAAACGCAACGCGACCCAATCGCCAACAGCGGGCAAGTCTTCGCTGCTTGCCGCTTCGTAACGCAGCTTGCCTGCCGCCTCGGCCAGCAATTCGCCCTGCTCGGTGTAGATACGATAAAGATGCTGATTTTGAAAAGACACGCGCCCCGGCAAGTATTCTTTTTCGACAAACGGTTGGAAATGATGCGCGAAATGTTCGTTCCAGCCGAATGGTGTTAATGCTTCAAAACTCATGGATTGTCTCTCCCGACAAAGTGGCTTCACGCCACACAAATGGTCTGAACAGCAGCGGCAATGGTCGGTGCATTTTTCGCGGGAAAAGATTGCCGCAACGCCAGACACAAAGCAACCGGGCCGCCGTGGCAGCCGGTTCCTGAAAGGTGCTTTGCGTATTGTTTAGCGGACAATCATAGGCATTTGAAAAGCAGGTGCGAGCATACAGAAAATGCTGGGCGGAAGCAATCATTCGGGCAGGAATAGGACGCAGACAAACGCGGATTTAGCAGAGTCACGCAGAGGAATTTCAGATCCGCGAAAATCTGCCAAATCCGCGTTTGTCTGCGTCCTATTCCTGCCCCAGTGTCAGCCACAGAGCCTGCTGCTGACGCGAGAGTTTTTGTGCTACGTTGAGCCGCAGCCGCCCCGCCACAGTGTCCACTGT
The DNA here is from genome assembly GCA_046331525.1 of Blastocatellia bacterium. Taxonomy (GTDB): domain Bacteria; phylum Acidobacteriota; class Blastocatellia; order RBC074; family RBC074; genus JAFDVL01. The sequence goes on along the minus strand of JAXLQQ010000106.1, from coordinate 5,734 downwards.
CAAGCCATATTTCTTCACCACTTCTGCCAATTCAATCTCGCGCGTGCCAGCCAGGTAATCCTGCACAAACGCGTCAAATTTTCCTGCTGCCTTGAGCGCCGCCAATACTTCTGCGGTGCCCAATTCGTGCTGCCGGTATTTGCCGTATAACTCACGCAGTACGTCCGGCACGGTGTGCTTCCCTTCGCTTTGCCAGCGCAATTCCCAATCATAGAGCGCCGCCACAAACGTGCCTTTGCGGTAGAGCAGGTCATAACTTGAAGCGTTCGCAAATCTGTTCTGCGATGCGGCCAACAAAGAAACCTGCCCATGCCAAACATTTGCCTTGTATCCGGCAAACTCAAGGCCGAGTTCGTCCAAATATGCACGCGGGCTGAGCAGGCGCAATTCACGCAGTGTCAGCAGGGCGATGTAGCGCGTGAAACCTTCCCAAAACCAATCGAAGTTTTCGCGCGGCTGCATCGCTTCGGGCAAGTAGAAATGAAACATCTCGTGCGCCAGATGTTTTTGATACAGCGCCTGCGTGCGCGCGGCATCGGCTTCGGGATTCAGCATCATCACGATGCTATGCCCGCGCGTCAGCGCCGCCGACCGCAGCCCTGTAAGCGGCACCGGAAACGGCGCGAGTGTAACCAGGTAATTGCCCGCCTCACGGCTTGCCATGAACGCCGCCTGCTGACGCGCGATGGATTCGACGACAGAAGCGATTTCGGCAACAGGCCAACGCGTTTCCCCAGCCACTGCAAATTGCAGCTTCATCGCGCCGACCTGCATCGTCTGTGTTTGCAACTTGCCGAAGAAAAAGACCGCGCGGTGCATATCAGTCACCGCAAACATGCCCGCCTGTTCCTGTTCTGCTGCAACAACCTGCCAGTCACCAGGCAATTGGAAACGCAGGTGTACAGTAGGCGCGGCACATCCGTCCTGACAAACTTCCGGCAAAGCGTCTGCGAGCAAGAGAAAGCCCGCCTGCGCGCCGAGGCTGGAGGTCAACGCATAACGCCCTGGATCAACCGAAGCTCCGGCCACGGGCGCAAGTCGCAATTCATATTCAATCGCGAGGGGCGCGTTAGTTGCTGTCGCAAGGTGGTAACTTCCCTGCCCGCGCATTTCCGGCATGATTCGTTGCCCGGCAACATCTTTGATCTGCAATCCGATGATGCGTTCGCTCAATCGCTCAATGCCCGCAAAGCGATCTAAAAAGCGCAATTCAACTTTGCCCGTCGCAGGCAGATCAGCCACTACACAACGGATTTTGCAGGCGCGGTCAGCAGGGACAATGGAAGAGATTTCGCAAGTGAACGTGGCAGCAAAGGCAGGGAAACAGAAGAACAAGAGCCAGAGGCTTCGGGCAACGAACCACCACAGCCGGACTTTCACCATTCCTCCAGCCGCAGATTAACAACGTACATTGTGTCTACAATCAATACGGCGATAGGCGGATAAAACAGCGCACTGAAGATGCCATCGAGAAACGTCGTTTCGCCCATCAGCTTATGTGTGAAATCATCAGCAAGGATACCGATCAAAAAGCCGAGCGCAAGTGAAGCAAGGTAGCCGCCCGCCACAAACCACGCGGCGAATTTGCGCGTGAACGGTTTCTTCTGCCGCGACGCGCGCATCACAGACATCATTTCCTGTTGATAGGTGTAATGATCGAAATGGCGTTTGAGCGTGAGTGCGAGGTGAAAAATGCTGCCCGCAAACAACAGGATCAGCACGATGTACCAAAACGGATTTGTGGTTTCGACAATGCCGGGCTTGAACATCGCTACGGCAAACGTCGAGAGAAATAGCGTGACCGTCGTAAAAACGGCGTGTCCGCGCGCTTTGGTTTCGGCGCGTTCTTTGGCCAGCCATTCATTAACGGCGCGGTCGGCTTGCGCTTGGACGTGCGCGCGGCGCGCGGCGCGGGCGGCCTGTTGTGCGCGCTGCGCAGTCGCACGATCAGCGGTGACACCTTCACGATCATACAACTTGCGCCGTTGCGGGTCGGTCAAAATGTGATAGGCATCCGTCAGGCGAGCAAAGCGGCGGGCAGAAGCAGGATCAGTTAACGTCAGGGTGATATTTACGCGCCAAGCGGCGATATGCAGATTTTGACCCGCTGGGGCTGGCGGTGCGTTGCACGCCGAGCATCCGGTATAAATCAGCCACGTGCGTACCCTCAGGAAGAACGTCAGTATTTCAGTGAACCCGCGGAGCTGATCTGCTCGAACGCCAGGGAGACTTGGGTTTCTCAAGAAGCAACTGCGCGGGACGCCATCTATTGTACGATTTCTCAGTGCGGTTTCAAGGACAAAGAGCCGATTGCAAAGGAGGGCGCAGTGGACGAAACCACTGCGCCCCTCCTTCACAGTTACGCCATTTTTGCCGTAATTCTGTGGTTACCGTTCCGCGACCTGATTCACCAAATTTACCAGGTGTTCGCGTACACCGTCGGGCTTAACGGAAAGATGGCTTGCCTGCCGCCTGCCGTCTGCTGTACCCGCAATGTCGAGATGCGCCCACGGCGTGTCGCATCACCGACAAATTCGCGCAGAAAGTATGCGCCCGTAATAGTACCCGCTTTGCGCCCGCCGACGTTTTTGATGTCGGCGATTTCGCTCTTGATTTGGTCGCGGTATTCGCGGTCAAGGCACCGCCAAATCTTTTCGCCCGAAGCCTTACCCGCATTGATAATGCTTTCCGTCCATTCCTGATTGTCACGGAGCACCGCCACGTACACATCACCCAGCGCAATCGAAACCGCCCCCGTCAGCGTCGCCAAATCCACAATCCGCGTCGCGCCGAGTTTAATGGCGGCACACGACAACGCATCGCAGAGGATCAAGCGGCCTTCCGCATCGGTGTTAATGATCAAATCGTCTTACGCCTGCCATCGAACGCACTACATCATCAGGCTGTTGCGCGCGTCCGCCGGGCATATTTTCGACCGCCGGAACGATGCCGCCGACATTCACCGCAGGCTTGAGTTGTGCAATCGCACGCATCGCCGCAATCGTTGCCGCGCCGCTCGCCGATGCGTCGTATTTCATTTTTCCAGATGCCGTCCGCCGCATGACCGAAATACCGCCCGTATCGAATGTCACGCCTTTGCCGACAATCGCAACCGTTTCGGTGGACGCCAAGCGCTGCGCTTGGCGTGTAGGTCAGGACAATCAGCTTGGCTGGTTCCGCACTTCCCTGCGCAACGCCGAGCAGCGCGCCCATGCCGAGTTCTTTCATCCGCGCCTCGTCCAACACGTCTATTTCCAAGCCGTACTTTGCGCGACTTTTTCGGACTGCCGCGCGAGTTCAGCTTTGGCGCCATATAATTGTTTGGCTCGTTGATGACATTGCGCGCAAAGTTGGCAGCTTCGGCCAGGATGTGACCGCGTTCGGCGCTTTGTTCACGATTGCGAATCGCCCTCGACTGTAGCGACGATCATCTGCTCAATCAGCTTTTCTTCTTTCTCGCTGGTTTTGTATTTGTCGGCATCCCACAGCGCAAGCATTTTGCGCTTCGACACCCGCCTGCACTGCATCATCCAGCGGCAATTGCGAGCGACGCAGAAAGGCAACCTTGCGCACACGCCTCTTCGCGCGCAACAACCGCGCCGCCAAAGCCGAGCATCCGCCGCACGATGTCCGTGTTGTAATCGGCCAGTTTGCCCGCGCCGAGCAGCAACAACCGCCGGGCCGCAATGTTGCCGGGATTGTGCAAATACACCGTTTCGCCCGCCTTGCTGGCGTTCGCCGTTTTCAATCAACGACGTAATCACGCCGCCTGACCGTTTATCGAGTTCGGCGAGGCGCCCTCTTCTGGCTTTTCGCCCTCATACACATTCACGACTAAAGCGTCGCATTCGATTTCATAAAACTTTCTCGCATCTGCTTTGACTTCCATGAATTCGCTCCTGAAAAAATGTACGAGCGGCGATTCGCCTCTCGTCTCCTACTCTTCTCGACTTCGATGTTTTATCGCGGCGCGTGCCTCGCGCTCCTGATCTTTGCGCATTTCGGTTTCGCGCTTGTCGTGCAATTTCTTACCGCGCGCAACCGCGACTTCGCATTTGATAAAACCATTCTTGAAATAAAACTTGGTCGGCACCAAAGTCAGCCCTTTTTCCTGAATCTTGGAGCGCAGCCGTTCGATTTCGCGTTTATGCATCAATAAGCGGCGATTGCGTTCGGGCGCGTGATTTTCGCGGTTGCCGTGCGAGTAGGGGCTAATGTGGACGCTTAACAACCAAAGTTCGCCCTTGTCAATTGCAATATAGCCGTCCTTCAAATTCACACTGCCCAGCCGCGCGGCTTTGACTTCAGTGCCCTGTAATTGAATGCCTGCTTCGTAGGTTTCCAGGATATGGTAGTTGTGGTAGGCCGCACGGTTCGTGCTGACGATTTTCTCCGACATGGCGTGGACTCTCTACTTCTCAAGTGCAATGCAAATGACGAGAGATCATACCAGCATCAGTGCGAGTGGCAAGCTGAATTTGTGCGATGCACTATTATTTTTTCGGAGCGCGGTAACCATTTTTCGCACGCACGGCCCATCTTTTCACCTCGGCTTGCTGGACAGTAACGCGAATGTTCCGATAGCTGCCATCGCTTTTCGGATTGGAGGAGTAATAGCTGAGCCAATACTGACGGCGCAACTCTTCCGCGATGTTCGCAAACGCGGTCTTCGCGTCCGTCAGCGTCGTCGCCTCGTAGCTGCGCCCCCCGCTGCGAGTGGCCAATTCATTCATGTACATCTTGGCGCGTTCATACATTTCCTTGACGTTCATTCCCCTGACGCTCACACCAGTCTGCGGCGGTACGGGGCTAATGCGATTGTTCTGTATGAGCGGAGCCATATCCGGCAGCGTGTCGTATCGGATGGAATAAACGAGCGCATTTGATTCTTCAATTTTGCTGAGATTTCCTACCATTGTTGCGCCCTTGCTGGCAGTGTCTACGCCATCCGAAAAAAGCACGATGGCTTTGCGGCCTTGAATGCGATTGAGCCGTTCGGTCAGCGCCAAATCCACCGCGTCATAGAGCCGCGTACTGCCGCCGCTGCGAGTGCGCAAAATGGCTTTCGTTAATCGCGCACGATCATTCGTAAAATCTGCGTCAACATAGACGGCGCTCTCAAACGACGCTACCAGCACACGATCTTGCGGGCGAAGCTGTTCGATAAACGCCAGCGCCGCATCTTGAATTTCTTCGGCTTTGAAATGTGTGCTGCCAGACATATCCAACAGCAGCACGACATGAAATGGCTCTTCTACGGCGCTGAAATTTTCGATTTCCTGTTCAGTGCCGCCCTCAAAAACTTTGAAATCCTTCTTGGTCAAATCCGGCACATATTTGCTGTCTTTATCCAGCACACGGACGGGGACAGAAATCAGCGCGGTGTCTACTTTGATCGTTTCCTCCGTTTCCGAAGTAGTTTTTTCAACCGCGGTCTTTGCAGTGGTGCGCGCTTCGCCCGGTTGATTGCGCAAAGTCGGGCGCGTGGTTTCGACTGGTGCCTCGTCTGGTTTATTCGTTAAGACAGGACGTTGAATCTCTTCCGCAGAAACCACCGCGATTTTCGCTTTCGGGATTTTTATCGGCGCGAACTTGGGGTAATCCTGCCAAAAATACTTCGGCAGATCCTCTAGTTCCGGCAGGTCGGGGAGGGAGTTCGGGCCAACAGATACGCCATTGATAATAACGACTCCCTGTGGCGAAGGCGGTGCGTTTTTCTCTTTCTTCTTTTTCC
>JAXLQQ010000105.1:0-14595 GCA_046331525.1 Blastocatellia bacterium | reverse complement strand
GTGGCTGACTGTTGGTTTAGCCGATGGGCGGCGCGGATTGCATTTTGGCGCGAATGATATTGGTTCGACAATGATTGAGGAAAATGTGATTTCCAAAGCAGGCGCGAATCACAAAGCGACGGAAGAAATGCTTGTCAATGTCATTCGTGAAGAAGGCTTCACGCCGAAAAAACGCAAGGCTGATTACACGCGACTGAACTGAGTGCAATTAAAGTTTGCGCGCCATCCACCAATCGGTCTGAGGATCGTCGCCCATTTGAAAAATATGCTCACCCACGCGCGCAAAGCCCCATCGGTGGTAAAAGGCTTTGGCGCGTTCATTATGCTCCCACACGCCAAGGAAGATGGTTTCACAGCCTTTTCGCCGCGCTTCATCCATCGCCCACTGCATCAATGCTGCCCCCACTTTCTGTGCCCAAAATTCCTGTCGCACATACAGCCGAGAAATTTCCAGCGCGCCATCGTCCCCAACGCACTCCGGCACTTCGCCCGCATAAAGTTTGCAGTAGCCAATTGCCCGTCCCGCACTTTCCACCAGCACATACGTTGAATTTGCTTCTGCCAATTCTGCCGCCAGTTGTGCTGGGTTGAAAGCCGCCTGAATGTACTCATCCACGTTTTCCTGCCGGGTGCTGCCATCAAAGGCTTGATGGAAAGTGCTTGTCGCTACCTCCGCCAATTGCTCGGCATCGGCAACAGTGGCAGCGCGGAAATAAAGTGTCTTTGAAGATTCAATTTGCTCAATCATCGTTTTTTCCCAAATACGGTTCGTAAATCACCAGAGCCTTTCCCTGCATACTGGAGGATCGCCCCTTCCTGTCCGACCGCCCAGCCGTCATTACCACGAAACGCGACCGCGCGCAGCGCCGTGCTGGTGTTACTGAAATCTCGTACCCAAGTGGTGCCGCCATCATTCGTGAAAAGAATCGTGCCATTAAGTCCGGCAACGTAGGCGTCTTTGGCAGAGAGCGCATAAACGCTGTAGAGGTGACTGGCCGTATTACTGATCTGGACGAGCCAATTTTCGCCGCTATCCATTGTCCGCAAAATCAACCCGTTTTCCCCAACGACCCAGCCTTCTTTTTCGTTGGCGAAATGGACACTCAGCAAATTACCGGGCGTGCCGCTTTCCTGCGCCTTCCACGTTGCACCGCCATCTGCCGTCGTGACAATCGTACCGGCTGCGCCCACCGCCCAGCCGCGCGCTTTGCTGGGAAAAGACAAGCTGGCAAGTGAGGATTTGGTATTTGCTGTTTGCGCCTGCCACGTCTTGCCGTTGTTTTCCGTATGCCCGATGAAGCCGTCTGCGCCTGCGACCCAGCCTTCATTGCTGCTGACGAAGGCCAGCGCGTGCAGGGCGTTTTCGGTAAAGATCGCGCCCTTTTCCCATTCGCTGCCGCCCGTGCTGGTGCGCAGCAGCGTTCCGTGTTCGCCGACTGCGTAGCCGTGTTTTTCATCTACAAATTGAATGGCGTGCAAATCGGCCTCGGTTTTGGCGTCCTGCAAATTCCAATGCTTGCCGCCATTTTCCGACACCAAAATCGTGCCTTTCGCGCCCGCTGCCCAGCCGTGCTTGTCGTCCAGCACAGAGAGTGCCGATAAATCACGATGCCAGCCCTGCACCTGCGGAATCCATTTTTCTCCATCGAAAGCATAGAGCGCGCCGCCATCGCCCGCTGCCCACAGTCGTTTGCTGTCAAAATAGTGAATCGCCTGCAATGATGAGGCTTCGGGCAACGCCTGCGCCTCCCAAGTTGCGCCGCCATTTTTCGTGAGCAGCACCGCGCCCGTCGCTCCGACGATCGCGCCGTTTTGGGGATCAAAAAAAGAAATGGCCGTGAGATTCTGTGTTGTATGGCCCGCCCGTGCCTGCCAGCTTTCCCCGCCATTCTGACTGACGAGAATCGTGCCATTCTCGCCTGCTGCCCAACACTCCGTTGGCGAGGTCGCCGCCACGCTGCGCAAGGTTTGCGCCGTACCCGATGCAATGGTTTTCCACGTCGCGCCCTGATCTTCTGTCAGTAACACCAGCCCTTCGGCACCAACCGCTATGCCGCGTTGTTCGGTAACAAAGGCTACGGCATAAAGCGTCTTATTCACGCCGCTGGTTTGCGCCTGCCATTTTTCGCCGCCGTCCGTCGTGTGCAGGATCGCACCGTCCTGCCCGACTGCCCAGCCGAGTCGTTCATTCACAAACGTAACCGCGTACAGCAGTGCTTTGGTATTGCTCGGCTGCTCTGTCCACTTCGCACCGTCATCCCGCGATTTCAAAATCACGCCGCGCGCGCCGACCGCAATCCACGTATTTAATTTGGCGATTTTGCCGCTGCCTTTGCCCAGCGATGCCAGCCCGTAAAGCGGCGTGCGAATGGAACTGCGAATCGCCTTCCATTCGCTGCCACCATTCACTGTGCGCAAAATCGCACCATCGCGCCCGACCGCAAGGCCGACGCGCCCATCGTGGAATTGCACCGCAAAAAGCGGATTGCCCTGCGGACGCGGATTCTGCCACCGCCACCACCCCGCTGATTCCTGTGCCCACACCGGAAGGAGAAAAAGTAAAATCCAAAAAAGAAGAAGTTGCCGCTTATCCATAACGTTGACTCGGCCTATTAAACCGGAGCGATGTTATGATAGTGACCCAATCACGTTGAAGCAATATGAACTACATCGGCTCCAAACTCTCGCTCCTGCCCTTTCTGGACGAAGTCTTTCAGCAAGTAACGGATGGCAGCGAAAAAGTTTTCTGCGATCTTTTTGCCGGTACAGGTGCGGTCGGTCGGCATTTCAAAGCGCGCGGATTGCAGGTGCTGGCCAATGACCTGCAATATTACGCCTACGCGCTCAACAAAGCGTATCTGGAAATCAACGAAACGCCTGATTTTTCGGGACTGCGCACGCACTACAAGGTGACGGACGCGCTGGCCTTCATCAACGATTTGCCCGGCGTTGCGGGCTTCATCACCGAGCATTACAGCCCGGTCGGCGGCAGGCAATATTACACGGAAGAAAATGCCCGTAAGGCAGACGCAATTCGACAGGCGATAGAGGAATGGCGCGCGCGCGGTGTAATCACGGAGCAGGAATATTTTTACGTCCTCTGCTCATTGCTCGAAGCCATTGACCAGGTGGCAAACACGGCAAGCGTCTACGGCGCATACCTGAAAAAATTCAAGGCAAGCGCCACCAAACCCGTGCGCCTGAAGCCGTTGGCGCTGACAAACCATGTACAAGGCTGTCGCGCCTGGCATCAAGATGCGAATGAACTGATTGCCAAAATCGAGTGCGATGTGCTGTACCTTGATCCGCCCTACAATCACCGGCAGTACGGCGCAAATTATCACGTACTGGAAACGATTGCCGCTTACGATCAGCCTACGCTGAAAGGCGTCACGGGTCTGCGCGACTATCCGAAGAGTTTGTACTGTCGCCAGCAAACAGCTAAAGAAGCGATAGCACAGGTAATTCGTTCTGCGCGAGCCAAACATATTTTCGTAAGTTATAACGACGAAGGTGTGATGCGTTTGCAGGACATTCAGGAATTACTCAGCCTGCGCGGCAAGCCTCAATTATTTCAGACCGGCTACAATCGTTTCAAGGCTGACAATGGACGCGCATACAAGCGCGCCGCGACGGTGGAATCTGTGCATTACGTACGGGTCGTCACAGCCGCAGCCGCGTTGTGATGTCGCTGAATTCGTATTGCTGTGCGGTGCCACGCGCTTTGCCGCGCTTGTGTTTGATTTGAAACGAAACAATTGTTTGCCCGTCAACCTTCAAGCCAAATTCTGAGGCGATAGCGTGGCCTTTGCGTGGGCGCGCCGGGAGAAACGAAAGGCGGTCAGCGGTCAGGGCTTCGATGTCAATTGCGTCCAGCAACGAATCCCATTTCACCTCGCCCGTCGTGCGGTCGAAGATAATCACGCGGCTGTTGTCGTTGCCGTGTTTGTAATGGCGAAGCTGGCGCAACAGGTATTTCACCGCGTCCAGATTGCCGACTTCGGCGCGGCGAAAATCAGTTGGCTCGCTGTTCTTCAATTCCAGCTTACGAATCAAAACCTGGGCGACGAGTTGGGCGATGTTCAAGTAATGATTTTTTGCCTCGGCCAGTGATGTAAATCCCAGTTCAAGCAGGATTGCCGTCAACTCCGCTTCGGTCACGCGAAAATACCGTTCGGCCCATTTGTGCGCGATGTCCGGGGTCTGGCCTTCAGCAACGGCGACGCGGCGGGATTTGTCGGTTTTGACGGATACCGGCAGCGGCGGGCGATTGGTAAATTCCAATTGCAAATCACCAGCTTTGGCGTTCGCAAAGTCGCGCGGGGTGTGGCGCACGAGCCGCAACGTTCCACCTGCCTGTTGCAGCAGTGTGCTGGCTCCAACAGGCGCGGCCTTTTCGATGTTAGCAATCTCGGCTTGAAAGATCACACGGCTCGGATGCGCTTCCGGCAGCGAGGCAATCGCGGCGGTCATTTTGTTTTGGCTGACCGTTGTGCTGAACGGTTTTTGTGTGAGCTTACCTTTAGCAATCAAAGCGTTCGCCAGCACGAGTTCAGCGTAGGTGCCAAGGCCGTCGTGAAAATGTCCTTCGATGATGGCGAAGTCCTGGGATGAGACTGGCGGCTGCGCCTTAACCAGATGACTGGCGAAGCAACAGAGCAGCAGTCCCAGCAGTGCTTTTGGTACAAATTGTCGCATTGATTTTTCCAGCGTATTTTGTAATTGTAATTCGCGCTTTCGTGCAACAAGGGAACATCCGGCGTGGTAAGATACCAATTCGTTGAAGGATTGAAAATCTGCCACGAACGCTTATTTCATACCGATTGTTTTATGCTGACCAGAGAATTAGAAGAAACGCTCAACCGTGCCTACAGCGAAGCCGTCAACCGTCGCCACGAATTCCTGACGCTGGAGCATGTGTTGTTATCGCTGTTAGAGGACAAAACGGCGTGCAATGTCATTCGGCATTGCAAAGGCGATATTCGCAAGCTGCAACGAGAATTAGAAGCTTTTCTTGAAGATAAGCTCGAAAAACTGCCCGAAGGCACAGATCGCATGCCGGAGCAAACGCCCGCCTTTCAGCGCGTACTGGAACGCGCGCATTTGCAGGCGCAGGGTTCCGGGCAGGGGCTGATTGATGGCAGCAACATTTTGGCGGCGATTTATCAGGAGCGGCGTTCGTTTGCTGTTTACCTGCTGGAAAAGCAGGGCGTGAAGCGACTGGATGTCCTGAAATTCATCTCGCACGGCGTTTCCAAGCTGGAAGTGGACGGCGACAAAGAACCGATACCGCCGCACGTCGAAAGCGAAGAAGAAGAAGTGCCTGTGCGTGATCCGCTCGCGGCGTTTACCGCCAACTTAATCGAACGCGCAGCCGAAGGCCGCATTGATCCGCTGATTGGCCGCAGCAACGAACTAACACGCACAATTCAGGTGTTGTGCCGACGGCGTAAAAACAATCCGATTTATGTGGGCGATCCCGGCGTCGGCAAAACGGCGATTGCGGAAGGGCTGGCGCTCAAGATTCAGCAACGCGAGGTGCCGGAAGTGCTGCAAGGCGCGGAATTTTATGCGCTCGATATGGGCGCGCTGCTCGCGGGAACGAAGTATCGCGGCGAGTTTGAGCAGCGGCTGAAAGCAGTCATCACTGCGCTCAAGCAAAAGCCGAATGTGATTTTGTTCATTGACGAAATTCACACCATTGTTGGCGCAGGCGCAGTCAGCGGCGGTTCGATGGATGCTTCCAACATTCTCAAGCCTGCGCTCGCGAGTGGCGAAATTCGCTGCATCGGTTCGACAACATATCCCGAATACAAATCTTCGTTTGAGCGGGATCGGGCGCTCGCGCGGCGGTTTCAGAAAATCGAAATCGGCGAGCCGAGTATGGCCGACACGATTCAGATTTTGCAGGGCTTAAAGAAAACTTACGAAGAACATCACGGCATTCGCTACGCCGAAGATGCGATTACCGCCGCCGCCGAACTGTCCGCCAAATACATCAACGACCGCTTTCTGCCGGACAAGGCAATTGACGTGATTGACGAAGCGGGCGCAGCGGTCAAAATGCTTGCGGTCAAAGATCGTCCCAAAGAAATCACCGCGCACGACATCGAACAAATCGTCGCGCGGATGGCAAAGATTCCGCCCAAAACGGTTTCCGTTTCTGACAAGGATCGTCTGCAAAGTCTCGAAGGCGAGTTGAAGGCCGTGATTTACGGACAGGATCACGCCATCACGCAGCTTGTGCGTTCAATCAAGCTGTCGCGCGCTGGCCTCAGCAATCCGCTCAAACCCGTCGGCAGCTTTTTGCTTTCCGGCCCGACCGGCGTCGGCAAAACGGAACTGGCGAAACAACTGGCAAAATCGCTCGGCATTGAATTTCTGCGCTTCGATATGAGCGAGTATATGGAAAAGCACACAGTTTCGCGCTTGATCGGTGCGCCGCCGGGCTATGTTGGCTTCGATCAGGGCGGGCTGCTCACCGATGCGATCAACAAAGCGCCGCATTGCGTGCTGCTGCTGGACGAAATTGAAAAGGCGCATCCCGATCTGTTCAGCATTTTGTTGCAGGTAATGGATCACGCGACGCTCACGGACAACAACGGCAAGAAAGCGGATTTCCGCAATGTTATTTTGCTGATGACAACTAATGCGGGCGCACGCGAAATGAGTTCGGAAGGCATCGGATTCAAGACGGGCGAAAACACAACTGCGGCAAGTGGCAGCAAGGGCAAAGGCGCGATTGAACGGATGTTCACGCCCGAATTTCGCAATCGGCTGGACGGCTGGATTGCCTTCGAGCCGCTCAACTTTGAAGTCACCGAACGAGTTGTAGATAAATTCGTCAACGAAGTTCGTGCGCTGTTGGCCGAGAAAAAAGTCGAACTGGAACTGACCGAAGCTGCGCGGGCATGGCTGGCGCGCAAGGGGTACGACAAGCTGTTTGGCGCACGTCCGATGGCACGCTTAATTCAAACCAGAATCCGCGAACCGCTGGCCGATGAATTGTTATTCGGACGGCTGCAACAGGGCGGTCACGTCCTGGTCACGGTGCAGGGCGACGACATCGCGTTGGAGATCGAAGCGTAGGTTCGGCAATACGCGCTTCCCGTCTCCGACAAAAACTATCAATCCAACTCCAATCAACGAACGTAGTGCGGTTCATCGCACCACGCGCACTCAATGTCCAATCAAGCCTCTGCCGAGCAACCACGTGCCTCGGCATCTATCCTCGTATTGAAGTGGATCGTTGTCATTGGCAGCGGTCTTGCCATTGCTGCCATCACGCCGCCGAACGGTATCAAGCCGGAATCGTGGCGACTGCTGGCTATTTTTGTTGCCACTATCATTGGCTCCATTCTGCGCCCGCTGTCGGGCAGCGCGATGGTGTTGCTGGGCATTACGGCGCTGGCTGTTACCAAGTCTATGCCGCTCAGCGAAGCCGCGATTCGCACGGTTACCGACCCGCTCAAGCCGGATGTGAAAGCGGTCGAAACGCTGCGCATCAAATCCATTCTGGCCGGTTATGCTGATCCGGTCGTGTGGCTCGTGCTGGCGGCGTTTTTTATGTCGCGCGGGATGCTGAATACTGGTCTGGGGCGGCGCATTGCATTGCTGTTCATTCGGGCTATTGGGCATCGTTCGCTGGGACTTGGTTACGCGCTGGTCGGCACGGATTTGATGCTGGCAACAGTCATTCCCTCAAACGGCGCACGCACGGGCGGCATTACATTTCCGATTGCCAAAAGCATTGCCGAAGCCTACGACTCGCGGCCTGGTCCGTCGGCGCGGCAAGCTCGGCGCGTTTCTGATGACGTTTATTTATCAATGTGAAGTCATCATTTGCGCGATGTTCCTGACCGGGCAGGCAGGCAATCTGGTCGTGCAAAAGCTGGCCGCACAGACGACGCAGGGCGTAGTGGATTTGAATTACGCGCGTTGGATGATCGGTGGCTTCGTGCCCGGTTTGCTTTCGATTATCGTGACGGGATTATTGATCTACAAACTCTTTCCACCCGAAGTTACACATACGCCGGGAGCCGCCGCTTTTGCTAATGCCGAACTGGAAAAAATGGGGCCGCCGTCATTGCAGGAAAAAATGATGCTGGCTGTGTTTTTGCTCGTAGCCTTTTTGTGGGCTACGACAAATTGGCTCCATCGCATTGATTACTCTGTTGTGGCGCTGCTCGGCATCAGCGTCCTGCTGCTAGCGCGTGTGCTGGACTGGGATGATCTGATGACGGAGCATCACGCCTGGGACGTATTCATCTGGTATGGCGGAATGGTACGGATGGCTGAAGCGCTGGGCGAAACCGGGATCACGAAAAAATTTGCCGAGGTGTCAGCGAGCTTTACGGCAGGTTGGAAATGGGGCGCGGCGTTGGCAATGCTGGCGCTGATTTATTTTTACGCGCACTACGGTTTTGCCAGCATCACGGCGCACGCCTCGGCGATGTATGTGCCGTTTTTGATCGTTGTGCTGGCGGCGGGCGCGCCGCCTTACCTGGCCGTGTTGGTGCTGGCGTATTTCTCAAATCTGAGCGCAGGGCTGACACACTACGGCACAACGCCGGGGCCGATTTTCTTCGGCACAGGATATGTAAAGCAGCAGACGTGGTGGAAGTATGGTTTGATTGCTTCGTTGCCCAACATCCTGATCTGGTCAGTAGTAGGGCTGTTATGGTGGAAGCTGTTGGGGTGGTGGTAAGCGGGCGCGGCAAATTTTCGACTGCCATTGACCACTGCCGACGGCTTATGGCAAATGAATCCCGTCATATTTTCCTGGACGCTGAATTATGTCGAATATCACCCCTGATACTCATCCAATGCGCGCGGGCGAAGAATTGCCGGAAGAAACGTTGAGCAATTATCTGCGGGCGCATTTGCCAACAGACATTACATCTGGGCAGCCCCTAACGCTTGCGCAATTTCCCGGTGGGCATTCCAATCTGACGTATCTGGTGCAATTCGGCGAAAAAGAATTTGTGCTACGCCGTCCGCCGGTTGGCCCCGTCGCACCAACGGCGCACGACATGCCGCGCGAATATCGGATGCTTGCGGCCATCAATCCCGTCTTCCCGCTCGCGCCGAAACCGTTTCTGCTATGCGAGGATACTTCGATTATCGGCGTACCGTTTTATCTGATGGAGCGACGGCGCGGCATTGTCGTGCGGCGCGATGTGCCGCCGGAAATTGGCGCTGATTTGGCGCTGCGGCGGCGCGTAAGCGAAAGTCTGGTAGACACGCTGGCCGACCTGCACGCGGTAGATATTGAAAAAAACAACCTCTCGCATTTAGGCAAGCCTGCCGGATTTGTCGCGCGTCAGGTCAAAGGCTGGTCAGATCGTTGGGCGCGCGCAAAAACGAATGACGTGCCGGAAATGGAATTGCTCGTGCAGTGGTTGCAGCAGCAATTGCCGCCTGATCCGGTGCGCCCAACGCTGCTGCACAACGATTACAAACTCGACAATGTCATTTTGGATGCCCGCGATCCCGCCAAGCTGGTTGCCATTCTGGATTGGGAAATGTGCGCGCTCGGCGATCCGCTCGTGGATTTGGGATTGTTGCTTTGCTACTGGTCACAAAAAGGCGATTCCGAAGCGCGCCGCGAAGCCATCAGCGGTGTCACCGTTTTACCCGGTTGGATCAGCCGCGCGGAAATCGTCGAACGCTATGCTGAGCGCACGGGAGCGGATGTTTCCAACATCGTTTTTTACGAAGTGCTCGCGCTCTTCAAATTAACCGTTGTCATTCAACAAATTTATTATCGTTTCCATGTCGGCCAGACGAACGACGAACGCTTTGTCGAATTTGGTAAGCGCGTTGCCGGGATGGCTGCTGCTGGTTGGGATTTAGCGCGAACGGGAACGACTACGGATCATTTAGGCTTGAATCTGGCCGGGCGACATCAGGACATGGCCTAAGCGTAGACGAATCATGCCAAGCAATTCTGTGGTTGCGACGAATTTATTGCGTGCCGTGCTGGCTAAAGCAGGCCTTGAATTTCTTCTGCTTCTCCTCGTCGTTTCCTATGCTGCCTACTCTCACCTTAACCCGCCGATTCGAGGTGCTATTGATGTGACCGATGCAACGCGCATTGCTGGCTGGGCGTATGATCCGCGCGAACCTAACACGCCATTGGAAGTGCAGCTTTTCGTTGATGACAAATTTGCGAGCGAGCGGCGCGCCGATGAACCGCGCGAAGATTTAGTCCGCGCTGCTGCCGCGCAGAATCCAGCCCACGGGTTTACCTTTGCCGTGCCGCCGTTGCAATTGTTGAAGGGCAGACATCGCATTACGGTTTATGCCCTGCGTGCTGGTGGCGGACAAAACAAAACGTTATTGGCGTTGACGAAAAAAGAATATTGGTTGGAAGTTCCGTGAAGAAAATGAAAGCGGAAATACGTTGGTGGAGCTGAGGGGGCTCGAACCCCTGGCCTCTTGAATGCCATTCAAGCGCTCTTCCAAGCTGAGCTACAGCCCCACAATCTAAAAGAACAACGCGCGCGATAATAGCGAAACAAGGGTAAACCGTCAAGCTGTTGCTGGTAACAGTTGCCGCTTCTAATTGCAGTTTATTGCCTTAATTTTTCCTCACTGCGAAACCCTGTACACGCCTTTTTCATTTCGGAAAGTTTATGGTACTATTTGCAGGCTTTATGCCGGAAGCTTCGACTAACGCTGTTTGCAAAACGCAGAATTGCTAAATTGAGTTAAGCCCCAGTGCTTAATCCGGTCCCACGCAATCACCCTCCACACGTTCAGACAGTAATCGGACGTGATCCGTGCTTGATCCGCACAGAGGGAGACGTTAGTGCCAGAAGTAACATTCATCAATCAACCTAGGAGCAACACGATCTCAACGGAGTTATCTTTTTTATGTGTAGTACAACTTTTGTCCCCCGTATTGTGGCTTGCGTCACAATCCTCCTCTCACTCACTTACGGCGCATTCGCGCAAACGCACGCCATCAGCGAAGCGTGGAAAACTTCAAGCCAATCCACTGCCACCAACAAGCCCGCATCTGCAAGTTTAACCGCTCAAGCTGAGACTGTAACCGTTCCAAGACCAGTTGAACCAAGTGTTCTTCCAGCTAATCCGCCACTTGTATTGGAAGCAGAAGTAACAGAAACCAGCGCTGCAAAATTGGCAGTAAAACTGGATGAAGAGTTAGTTGGCATTGAGCCGCCTGCGACCTTTAACGCAACAGCCTATAGCCTACCGGGCAAAACGAGAACCGGGGCGCGGGTGCGGCGTGGCGTGATTGCAGCAGATCCGCGTGTATTACCGCTGGGAAGCGTGGTTCATCTCAAAGCAGGAAACTATTCCGGGCTGTATACTGTGCATGACATCGGTGGTTCGGTGAAAGGCAGGCACATTGATGTGTGGATGCCGTCATCGCGTGAGGCCCGTAGCTTTGGGCGGCAAAACGTTCGCCTAACCGTCATGAAATATGGCGGCGGCAAAAAGCCAAAAGCGAAATAGGAAATCCACAAAAACATCTCTGGCAAAAAGCACGAAGCGCCGCTGAAAATTATTCTCAGCGGCGCTTTTCTTTTGAGATGGTTGTGGTTGTTACGCCACTTTGCTGGAAGGCGGATTGACCAGATTTTCCGGGAAGTCTGGTAATTGATCCTGCAAGGCGTCTTCTGCTTTCGTCAGCGAAGTTGTCAGCAACCGCGAATCATCCAGTGGATTTGGCGCTAAGGCGGGAACGCTGGACAGATCACCTTGCTTCAGGCGCAATTCAAACAGATCGGGCCGATTGTAATGACCTGTTACATCCATCATCAGGCTTTCTTCTCGAATGCGATTCAGATTGATGCGTGCCATAACAATGGCTTCGTAATCAAAAGCTGGGCCAGCAATATACTTGCCATCCGGGCCAATAACGGCACTGCCACCATCTAAAATCAGCTTGTCTGGATCGTGCGCGATTTCAGCAATCGGCTCTAATTCCAGCGGCAAATCGCGCGCGCGCATAATTGAACCTGCCGCAATAACAAAGCTTCTGCCTTCAAAAGCGTATTGTCGGCAAGCGATTTGTTCCATTTCACCGAGCGACGGCCAAATCGCAACGTGCAGATCTTCGCCCGCCTGATGCATTGCCTGACGAGCCAGCGGCGTCCAATGCTCCACGAAATTAAGCCGCCCAAACGTCCGACCGAGGTTCTGACCGAACGTAGGCCACGTCCGTCTCCTTGTCCACAAATCAGGCGCCTCGCTGTAGGTGGGCAGCAATTTACGATGATGATTTAGCAAGTCTCCGTTAGGGCCAAAACGTCAGCATTGAACTGTACAGAGTACCGCGTCCAGCGCCTTCCACGACACGCTCACAAACGCCCATCACAATCGTCAAACGATTCTTCCAGCAACGGCAGACAGGGCTTCCGTTGTTGGGCCGGGCACGATAACGCTATTTTCCACGAGCCGCGCGTAGAGTTTTTCACGGGCGGATGATTCCACACCGCCACATCCCGGCAATACTCCAGCCAGGCCGGATAACCCGGCAGCCAAGCTTCAGGAAATACCACGAGTTGCGCCTTTTTGAGTGCCGCTTCCGCCTACCAGATTTAGGCTTTTGGCCAGACTCGCCTCCAGATTCATAAACATCGGCGTGGCCTCGCACAGCAGCGACCGTAACCATGCGGCATTGAGATTGTGCCGAATGAATTAACTATAGAGTTGCCCTCAGAATTCTTCCGTCAAGTTGCGAGAGGCTTTTATTAGGCATCTGCGTTGAGGAAGTGCAGCACTGCGAGGATTATTGTTTATCACCGCTACTGGATTTTCGCAACTATTTCTTTTTTGGGACTTACCTTCTTAAGCTGTTTACAATTGCTAAACCCAAAGGCAGCATTGTTCTCGATCCCGTCGGGAAAGAGATGAGAGATTGTACTTACCTGCCTAGGCTATGAAACCGAAATCGGGCGGCAGGATCAGGGCGTTCTGTGTTGGGCGCACAAATCCCTTGTGTTGCCATCACCATCAACCATTGCCACGCTTCGTCCACTGTCATCATCGTTTGTACGGCGATTTGTGCCGCCGTTAGCTCTCCTCCGTGCAACTTCGCCAGCAACAAAATCTCTCGTTCGGTAGCTTCCTGACGGCTACTGGTGTCATCAAATTGTGGAAACACATAAATCGCCCGCCCCTCAACATCCAGTTCACTCAAGCATTGGTTTTGCGCTACAAGGCTCGCCAGCACGGCTTCGACTAAGCGCAAGGAATAGGCCGAGCGTGCAGCAATCTCAACGGCTGCCAATCGTCCGTGTGCGTACATGGCCTGCCGCAAGATGACTTGCTCAATAGCTGCGCGCTGCTCTTCATTCAAGTGTGCGGCCCGCACCGTAAATGCGTAGTAAAGTAAAAATGCATTAGTGGACAGCGAGAGGAAGAATAAGAATCCAAACATTCGGAGATTTAGTTGGGGACAAGTTACCGGGGGCTAAGCTGGCGCGCATCATACTAAACCTATACGCCCAACTCAAGCTTGACACTTGTGGGGGCGATCCCTATACTTGCCGCTTTGCGTTTGAGCTAAGATCATTACTGTAGGGTTAGCAGAGGAGAAATTTCGTAATGCCCAATCATGTTTCAGCAGAAAAGCGTGACCGCCAAAATGCCAAGCGGAACGCCATCAATACGGCCAGTCGTTCCAAGCTGCGCACGTCGGTGAAGAAACTGCGTGCCGCGCTGACGACCAAAAAAGCGGACGACGCGCAGGCATTGTTGCCCGCCACGATTTCCGCGTTGGATAAAGCCGTACAAAAAGGTGTGCTGCATCGTAATGCTGCTGCGCGTCACAAATCACGGCTCACCAGCCATGTGAATGCGCTCGCAGCCAAATAGAATTTTTTCCCACAATAGCGGTCGTTTTGGAGGTCAACTATCAGGCCACTGATGGTTGACCTTTTCGCTTTTCCGGTCGTCAATTTAATTGCGCCTGTCGCTGTCGTAGATCATTCAACACGACCTGAATTTTCTCTTTGTCCTCAGCATGTGGAACGCGGCGCAGGTATGCTTCCAGATCAGCACGCGCCGGGGTATATTTTTTCAGTTGGTAATAAGCCAACCCCCGATCCCGCAATTCAATTACAGCATTGGGATCGAAAAGTAGCAGCCGCTCAATTGCATCTAACAGTTTGGGTAAATCAGCCGCCTGCGCATAAATGTTCTTCAGGTTTTGGAGCATACGTTGAAGTATCTGTTTCTTCGCTACCATATTGAGAAAAGAAGGATCAAACTTCACGCGCCCTTCATACATTGTTTCGATCATTGTGCGGCACTCCGCTGCGGTCAGCACACGCCCGCCGTTGAAAGGGTCGAAGAAAACTTCCTGCACCTCATCACTATACTTAACTAGAAAATGCCCGGGCATTCCTACGCCGAACAGCTTCACGCCTAACCGACGTGCGACCTCAATGAACACTACCGAAAGCGTGATTGGAATGCCTTTGCCGCGCGCAATAACTTCGTTGAGAAAGCTGTTGCGCACATCGTAATAAGCACTGGTATTGCCATTAAAGCGGCCTGTGTAAAATAAATGCACAGCTAAGGCTGTCGCACATTCGAGCGGATTGAAAAGCTCGGCGA
>JAXLQQ010000104.1:0-14666 GCA_046331525.1 Blastocatellia bacterium | reverse complement strand
ACAGGAGGTTCATCGCCTGTTGGATTCGGTTTCCCCTTTTGAAGAAGCGATTGCGCGCGTGTTTACGTTGCTCGGCGATCGTCATAAATTTCAGCAATGCATGCTCTCACTGCTAAATGAACGAACGCGGGAAATCCGTGTGACGGTGGCTGTTGGGGTCAGCGAACGCACGCGCGCGCTAGGGCGCTATCAAATGGGCGAAGGAATTACGGGGCGTGTTGTCCTGTCAGGCCGTCCGGTAATCGTGCCGGAGATTAATGACGAGCCGCTCTATCTCAATCGGCTTAGCATTAGCCTTGCTGACCTGGAATCACGCAGCTTCCTCTGTGTACCTGTCAATGTACAGGGCCAAACTATCGGCGCGCTCAGTGCCTTTCTACGTTCACAGGAAGATTGTGTCGTAGAAGGCCATTTTCTCAGTGTCCTGGCCGGATGTCTGGGTCAGGCAATGCAAGCTCACCAAACATTACAGCCCATGCGCGTCGAGGCGGAAAACAACACGCACCGTTCCTCCTTCCAATTGCCACACAAAGCCGATTTGGGTTCATTGATCGGCAGTAGCAATTCCTTGATGGCGGCATTGGAACAGGCGCTGCAAGTTGCGCCGACCAAAACGACGGTGTTGCTGCGCGGCGAATCAGGAACGGGCAAGGAGTTGATTGCGGAATTGATTCACCGCAATTCGCCGCGCGCGCAACGCCCTTTCATTAAAGTCAATTGCGCCGCCTTGCCAGAAAGCCTCATTGAAGCCGAATTATTTGGCCACGAGCGCGGGGCTTTCACCGGAGCGGTCGTGCAACGAAAAGGCCGCTTTGAGATGGCGGATGGCGGCACGATCTTTCTGGACGAAGTCGGCGAACTCAGTCTGGCGATGCAAGTAAAATTGCTACGCGTTTTGCAGGAACGTGAGTTTGAGCGCGTGGGCAGTTCGCAGACGCAACAAACCGATGTGCGACTGATCACCGCCACGAATAAAAACCTAGAAAACGCCATCGCGGAAAAATCCTTCCGCGACGATTTGTACTATCGCTTGAATGTCTTCACGGTTTTCCTGCCACCGTTGCGCGAGCGGAAGCCAGACATTTTGCTTTTGGCTGATCACTTCGTCGAGAAATATGCCAGAGAACATAACAAACCGGTGCATCGCATTTCGACGCCAGCGATTGATATGCTGATGAGCTATCACTGGCCGGGGAATGTGCGGGAACTGGAAAATTGTATTGAGCGCGCGGTAGTGGTATGTAACGATGCGGTCATCCACAGTCACCATTTGCCGCCATCGCTGCAAACTGCCGAAGTGACCGATACGATGCCGCAGCAATCGCTTACGGCAGCTGTCGAAACATTGGAACGAGAAATGATTACCGAAGCCTTAAAAATTACGCATGGCAATCAAACCCGTGCCGCTACGTTACTGCAAATCACAGAACGAGTCGTCAACTACAAAGTAAAAAAGTTTGGGATATCTTGTGAGAGGTTTCGCTAAGAACGGCGGAGATAAGCTGCATTTTTGTCGTCATCAGGCGGGCTTGCCACAAAATCGTTGCGGTAAGTGCGGGCGCGCCAAACACCAAAAACACAAAAAGCCTGACTGTCCTCACTACAGCCAAGCTTTTCGTTGATAGCTCTGAATGCGAATCTCACATCTACAATCCCTGTAACTCTCACAAAACAGCAATTGTAGAACTCACTTACCTCATAACTCTTACGTTACACCTTCACGCCACTTGCCACAGTTGGTTCCCAAAGTTTCGGGAAAAATTTGAGGCTGTAAAGAATCCAGGGAAAGATAGCGATGAGTGGCCGCATAGGCTGGCGGCAGCCTCGACAGTTCACAGTGCACTGCGCTCCCTCGAAAATTTTCACGAAAAATATTTAAGAACATTGAGATAGTCATTGCCATTCGTAGTTGCCGCGCCATTTTTTTACCCCAAAAACACAAAAAGCCTGGCTGCCCTCGCAACAGCCAAGCTTTTCGTGTTGCTCAAATACGAATCTCACAGAGGCAATCGCTGTCACTCACCAAGCAACGACTGCGCCGAACCTACATAACTCATAACTCGT
The DNA here is from genome assembly GCA_046331525.1 of Blastocatellia bacterium. GTDB lineage: Bacteria > Acidobacteriota > Blastocatellia > RBC074 > RBC074 > JAFDVL01. The sequence goes on along the minus strand of JAXLQQ010000104.1, from coordinate 12,602 downwards.
ACGCCACTTCACGCAATAGGATGACAAAGGTTCCCGAGTTTCAGAAAAAATTACTGACAACTTTCGAAAAGGCTTACCCAGCCTCCATTACGCCCGCTTTCGACGACGGCTTCAATGACTTTCATATTGGCGACGGCGTCTTTGCTGACGTGGGAACGGGCGTGTCAGTGAGGACAGCCGGAAAAAGCTATCCGTCTCAACTGTGTATTGGTCGCGAACAGGAAAAACTGATTTCCTGAATGTCCGTGCCGCGCTGGTGCCAGAGACGACAGGGTTTGTCGGGCGGCGCATTGACCGGAATTTCAATTTCGATACGGCCTTCGATGCCGAAAATATTCACGCGCTGGTAGGCGGTAAGCTGGGTCGAGCAGGTAAAGGTCGAAGTGCCGTTGCCAAAATCCATGATCCCGGAAGCGATGCGGTCGGTTTGAAATTCCGGGTCATATTCGACAATGCCCACGACGCGCTTTGGTTCGGCGTCAAAGATGAAGCGGGAAAACGAAATGTTGTAGCAGCCAATATCCATCAGCCCGCCGCCGCCAATGTCGGCCTTGTTGCGCACATTGTTGGCGTCGCGGTTGAAGTAGGAAAAGAAGGATTGAATCGTACGCAATTCGCCGATACCGCCTTCCTCTACAATGCGTTTGGCGTGCAGCCATTGCGGGTGCAGCCGGTACATAAACGCTTCCATTACTTTCAATTGCGGATAATGGCGCGCCGCATCCAGCAGAAGTTGCGCTTCAGTAGAATTCAATCCAATCGGTTTTTCACACAGGACATGCTTACCCGCTTCCAATGCCTTGACCGACCAGGGCACGTGCTGGTGATTCGGCATCGGATTGTAAATAACGTCAATATCAGGGTCGGCCAGGAGTTCTTCATACGAGCCATAGGCTTTGGGCAAGCCGAATTTCTGTGCGGCGGCCTGCGCTTTAGCCAAATCGCGCGAGGCAATGGCGACAAGTTCTGTGTGCTGGGCACGCAGCATTGCCGGAATCACTTTGGTTTGGGCAAAATTAGACGTGCTAAGCACGCCCCAACGAACTTTTTTCATTTGTTTCCTTCTTTCCTCTTGCAAATTGTGAAGCGGTTAGGCGAATGATTTTCCCATTCGCACCAGCGGCAAGACTACGCCATCCGCTAGCTGATGCTCCCACCGTTCTATCGCGTCGTATCCCACCGCCCGGTACAGCGGCTCGCCCGGCAAGGTCGCGGCCAGTTCGAGCTGTCGAAACCCTGCTGCCTGCGCAGCCTGCTCGCAGGCTTCAATGATCTGTCGGCCAATACCGCGACGCGCAAAATCTGGATGGACGAAAAACGCCCGGATGCGCGCCGGTTCGGTTTGCGGATTAAGCAAATTATCTTCTGCCGTCTTGGTCTGATCGCCACCAAACAGTGTTTTGCGTCTGCTCCAGCCACCGCAACCGACAGGCTGCCCGGCCAGTTCGGCAACAAAATAAGTGCCATCGGTAATCAACTGGGTATCAACGCCGAAAACATGCACGAGCGCACTTTCGATTTGTGCAGCGGTGTAGTAGCCCTCACTCAAACCGCGCACAGACGCGGCGATTAACTGTTCCAGGGCTGGCACTTCTTCCATTACAGCTAAGCGAAGCTGAATTGCCATGCGAATGTCCTTCTTGAGAGCCTGGCGCGCCGCCGAGAATCTATCTTGGAAAGGAAAGTTGTGGCAAGAGAAGGCCGCCGCCTGCAGGGAAAAACTTACGGCTAAACGAAAACAAAGAGCAGTCAGCCTACGGCTCGCTGCTCTTTGTCTTGTTATGGGGTGAGGATGAGAACCAAAAATCCGCGCGTGCCTTTAATCGCGCCTACTTGAATATGGGCAGCAGACTACGCGCGAGTTGTCGTTAAGTTGTGATAGAGAAATGTGAAGTTTGTGTGGAGGCAAAAATTTTAATGTGGGTGGAATTTCGCCTGCTTTGCGTTTATAGTTTCCGTCTAACACACAAGATTTCTGCCCCGCTTTCTGCTGGCCCCTTTCGGAATTGATGAGTCTTTCTCAAGCGCAAATTGACCGCATTTTACAACGCGACCCGCGAGCTGTCGCGCGTGCGATTTCAGCCATCGAAAACGAATCTCCAACTACCACCGAACTGCTACATGCGCTCTTTCCTCATACAGGCCGTGGCCTCGTGGTCGGACTGACCGGTGCGCCGGGTGCAGGCAAATCCTCGCTGGTGGACAAACTCGCGTTGCATTACCGCAGCGAAGAAAAATCTGTTGGCATCGTGGCAGTTGATCCATCCAGTCCGTTTTCCGGCGGCGCGCTGCTTGGCGACCGCATTCGCATGCAGGCGCTGGCGACGGATCCGAACGTCTTTATTCGCTCAATGGCCACACGCGGAAATCTGGGCGGATTGGCACGCGCGACAGTAGACGCCGTTGCGGTTTTAGAGGCCGCCGGATACGATAGGCTGCTGGTCGAGACGGTCGGGGTCGGACAAGATGAGGTGGACATTGTAAAAGCCGCTGATGTTTGCGTGGTGGTGCTGGTGCCGGGAATGGGCGACAGCATTCAGGCAATCAAAGCCGGGATTATGGAAATCGGCGATGTCTTCGTTATCAACAAAGCCGAACGCGACGGCGTCGAACAAACCGAACGTGAATTGATCGGCCTGCTCGAAATGACGATGCGCCCCGACGGTTAGCAACCGCCAATTGTGCGCACGGTGGCGACGGAAGGCAAAGGCATTGTGGAACTGGCCGCCGCCCTGGAGCAATATGGTGCCTTTGTACGCAACGCGACTACGGCACCGACACGACGATTAGCTGTTGCTGAACATCGCATCGTAGAAATCCTGCGTGAACGCCTGCTCAAACGTGCCCTACAAGCAGTCAGTCAGGAAGCTTTGGCAAGCTTCGCAGCGCAGGTTGCAGCACGCACACGCGATCCGTACAGCATCGTAGAAGAAATTATTACGGCTTTATCACCAACGCCAATGACAAATCCTGCATCAGACACGCCGCGCAAAATCAATCATCTGGGTGTTGCGGTCACCTCACTGGACGACGCCCTAACCTTCTGGCGCGATGGACTGGGGTTGGAACTGCACGAGATCGAAGTCGTCGCAGATCAGGGCGTACGCACCGCGATGCTCCCGCTGGGCGAAAGCCGCATCGAATTATTGGAAGCGACAGGCGCTGAGACACCGGTCGGAAAATTTCTGACGAAACGTGGCCCCGGCATTCATCACGTTTGTGTCGAGGTGGCCGATGTGGCGACCAAACTGACACAACTGAAAGAGCAAGGCATCCGCCTCATTGATGAACAGCCCCGACGCGGTGCGGGCGGCCTGCTCGTTGCTTTTATCCACCCCGCCAGTACCGGCGGCGTGCTGGTAGAACTGGTCGAAAGTTCTAAATCCGAAATTTGAAAGAAATCTGAAGAGGAGTTGACACTGAGAAATGAAAACAAGAATCGCATTTATTTTATCGCTGGCGCTGTTGGCGTTGGCACTTGGGGCGTGCAAGAAGCCCTATAAAGAAATTACCAGCCAGGAATTGACGATGCTGGTAGACACCTTCCCCGAAATGCAAAAACGCAATCTGGCAGAGAATGAAAAGGGACGGCAAGAGTTACTCAAACAGGTCAAGCAATTATTTGCTATTGCACAAGCCGGTGAAGCCGCGGGCGTAGAAAAGACCGAGAAGTTTAAGGTGCGTACCGATATTCAAGTTGAGGAACTCCTGGCCAACACTGAAGCCAAAAAATCGGGCGAAACCAGCGGCAAGCCGTCGGAGGTATCCGAAGCAGAAACTACGGCCTACATCGCTGCTCACGGCAAGGAGTTCGACAGTTTCTTCAAAATGTTGACGGAAGGTTCCAAGGAACAGCCGCCGCCGGAGCAAATGGAAATCGCCAAGAAAGGTTGGGCGGAACTGAAGATTCGTGCTGACCGCGCGCGCAAAGCCGGGTATGACAAGACCCCCGACGTGCAATTGCAAATCAAAATCCAGCGTGCGCAATTCCTCGCGCAGGCGTATCAGGAAACGATGAATGACTCGCTCAAACCGACGCCGCAGGAGTTAGCAGATTATTACAAATCGCATCCCAACGCTGACCCGGAGAAAATTAAGGAACAGGCCGAAGATGTCTTGAAGAAGGTAAAAGCAGGAGGCGATTTCGCTGCCTTGGCGGGGCAATATTCTGCCGATGGTTCTGGCGCGAATGGCGGGTTGCTGCGCTGGTTTGGTAAAGGCCGCATGGTGCCGGAATTTGAGGCCGCCGCGTTCAGCATGCAAAAAGGGCAGGTAAGCGATCTGGTCAAAAGCAAATACGGCTATCACATTATCCGTGTGGATGACCGCGCCAAGCGCAAACCGAACAAGACAACGGATGATGCCAATAATGAGGACGAACAGGAATTAGTTCTGGCACGCCACATTCTCATTTCTACCAACGAGGTAGAAAACGCCGAAAACGAAATCCGGCAGAAAAAAGCGCAACGACTGATGGACGATCTCACGTTAAAGTATCCGGTTACAGCACCAGCGGATTTCCTCGTGAACGTCAAAGGCATACGCTCGGCTGAAACACCGAGCCTGAAACTGCCCGGTGCGGCTGCCAGCCCAGCACCAGAAAAGAAATAAAACCAGGTAATACCCGGCATATAGCAAGAGCGAGAAGCATTTGCCCGCTCTTGCTATATGCCGGGTATTGTTCAGGAGAAGCAATGGAACAAGCCCAAATCGGCATTATCGGCGGCAGCGGGTTGTATCAGATGGAAGGTTTGCGCGACGTGCGCGAAGTCAGCCTCGACACGCCCTTCGGCAAACCGTCGGACAATTACATTCTCGGCACACTCGAAGGCCAGTCGGTCGCCTTTCTCGCCCGTCACGGACGAGGACATCGGTTGCAGCCGTCGGAGTTGCCTTTTCGCGCGAACATTTACGGGATGAAAATGCTCGGCGTCGAACGCATTATTTCGGCGTCAGCGGTCGGCTCGTTGCAGGAACAATACGCGCCAACGGATATTTTGATTCCCGATCAGTTTTTTGATCGCACGCGCGGTCGCGTTTCGACCTTTTTTGGCGAAGGCATTGTCGCGCACATCACGTTCGCGCATCCCGTCTGCGACGCGCTCTGCGATACGCTCGAAGCGGCAGGCAAGACAGTTGACGGACTCAAACTGCATCGCGGCGGCACGTACTGTTGTATGGAAGGCCCGGCGTTTTCAACGCTTGCCGAATCGCGGCTTTATCGTTCGTGGGGGATGGACGTGATCGGCATGACGAACTTGCAGGAAGCCAAGCTCGCGCGCGAAGCCGAGATTTGTTATGCGACAATGGCGCTCGTGACCGATTACGATTGCTGGCATCCTGATCACGACGATGTGACGGTAGAGATGGTCATTGAATACCTGAATAAAAATTCGGCGAATGCACAACAATTGATCCGCGAAGCTGTGCGCTCGCTCGCCAGCACAGAGCGCAACTGCAAATGCGGCGCGGCGCTCAAACACGCAGTTCTGACACAGCCGGGAGCCGTTACCGAAGAAGCAAAACAACGGCTCGCGGCCATCATTGGCAAGTATTTCGATTAACTCGTCCGGGAGGTATTTAGTATGAAGACGAAATCGAACGTTGGTTTGGTATTGTTGCTCACGCTCGGCTTTGCTGGCGCGAGCGCGTTGGTCGGCGGCAATTGTGCCGATGGCTTTTGCAGCCTAAGCGGCGTTTACGCCCAGGTTAATCGTGGTCCGGCGGCACCGAAGCGTGATCCGCTCCTGGAAAAAGAATCACTACATCATCTGGATGTCGCGTGGCAGTACTTCAAAAAGAAGACGGACAAATCCAATCCTGAAGCCGCCACGCGCGTTAACAAAGCGATTGCGGATCGGTTGGAAGAAGTCATTGACACGAATCCGACCTTCTCCAAAATAGACGAGGTTTACTATCTGCTCGGCGAGGTTTACCTGCGCCTCAATGACAAGAACAAAGCCGTTCACTATTTCGGACTCGTCGTCAAAGACGCGGGCGACAGCAAATATTTGCAGGAATCAAAGAAGCGTTTGGAAGAGTTGCAAAGCACGGCTTCCGACGCCAGCAAGAAAGAAGGGAAATAAAAAAGCGAATGTCACTTTTGGTTGTTGGTTCAGTTGCGATTGATTCGGTAAAAACGCCGTTCGGCGTGCGCGAGCGCAGCCTGGGCGGCGCGGCAATGCACTTTTCGGTTTCGGCCTCTTACTTCACCAATGTCGCCGTCGTTGGCGTCGTGGGCGAAGATTACACAGACGACGATATGGCGGTCTTTCGGGAGCGCAATATCAGTACCGAAAACCTGCAACGCATCGCAGGCGGCAAGACGTTTTTCTGGGCGGGCGAATACGGCTTTGATCTAAACACGGCGCAGACGCTCGACACACAACTGAACGTCTTTGGCGATTTCAAACCGCAACTTTCCGAAGCGGCGAAAAAATCACCGTATCTGTTTCTCGCCAACATTCAACCCTCGCTGCAACGCGAAGTCCGCGAACAAGTGGACTGCAAATTTGTCGCGATGGACACGATGAATTATTGGATCGCCAGCGCGCGCGAAGAACTGATGAAAACGCTCGCCGTTGTGGATGCAGTGATTATCAATGACGCCGAAGCGCGCGAGTTGGCCAAAGAATCCAACCTCATCAAAGCCGCGAAAAAAATCCTGACCTTCGGCCCGAAAATCCTGATCGTCAAACGCGGCGAATACGGCGCGGCGTTGTTCACCAAGGATTCCTACTTCGCCACCGTTGCGTTTCCCTTAGAAAGCGTTTTTGATCCGACCGGCGCAGGCGACAGCTTTGCCGGCGGATTTATGGGCTACTTAGCCAAACACGATAACCTGGACGAAGCCACCATCCGCCGCGCCATTATTCACGGCTCCGTGATGGCGTCCTTCAATGTTGAAGAATTCAGTTGTGACCGGCTGCGCCGATTAACCCGCCCCGAAATCGCCGACCGCGTAGACGAATTTAGAAAATTCACACACTTTTAGCCAGTTGTCAGTTGTCAGTTGTCAGTTGTCAGTTGCTCGTTAACTTGCGGCAACGGACAACGGGCAAATGACAACGGGACAACGGACAAAATATGCAATTTCATAAATATCAAGCTCTGGGCAATGATTTCATTGTGATGCGGGAATCGGAACTGCGCACGGTGACAACGAATTACGGCGAGTTTGCGCGGCGCATTTGTGATCGTCATTTTGGGGCGGGTGCAGATGGATTGGAAGTGGTGCTGGATCGTAAACCTGCCAGTGAGGCCGATTTTGAGATTCGTTTGTACAACGCAGATGGCGGCGAAACACCGATTTCCGGCAACGGCACGCGCTGCGTCGCGGCGTATTTGTATGTGGCCGAACGCTGGCTGAAACCCAAAGTTCGCATCGCTACGGCAGTCGGCATCAAAACGCTCACGCTGATTGACCGCGAGGGCGGCTACTGCCAATTCAAAATGGAAGTCGGCACGCCGCGCTTTGCCAGCCCTGAAATCCCGCTCGCCCTTGATCCGCCCCAGGAAAAAGTTATCCGGCAAAAGTTGCCAGTGGACGGGCAGGAAATCGAATTCACAGCGACTTCGATGGGTAATCCGCATTGCAGCATTTTTGTGGACGACTTTGCCGCGCTGGATTGGCGCAAGCTGGGCGCGGCGTTGGAAGCGCATCCACTTTTTCCCGACCGCACCAACGTAGAATTTGTTCGCGTTTTAAATCGAAACGAAATTGAAGTCCGCTTCTGGGAGCGCGGCGTCGGCGAAACGCTTTCTTCCGGCACAGGTTCCTGCGGAGCCGCGTTAGCCGCGATGCTGAATGATTTAGTAGAGCGCACCGTTACCGTCAAATCTGCACAGGGGCAACTGGCCGTCGAATGGCGCAATGACGATGTTGTGCTGCAAACCGGCGAAGCACGTGCGGTGTATTCCGGCGAATGGATTCGATGAAAGCAATTGTCGTCATTACGACTACGGAAACCTGCGACCAGGCCGAAAAAATCGCACAGGTTTTGGTCGCAGGTGAACTGGCGGCGTGCGTACAAATTCTGCCACCGATGACTTCGGTGTATCGCTGGCAAGGACAAATCGAAAAAAACACAGAACATCTACTCCTCATCAAAACCCTGCACGGCTGTTACGCACAGGTCGAAGCAGCGATTAAAGCCAATCACACCTATCAAACGCCAGAGATTATTGCGCTGCCGGTAGAGACTGGTGCAGCAGATTATCTGGCCTGGCTCACTCAAACCATCAAAAATTAAGCCAAAACGCTTTCCGTGTGGTAAATTAGTTTCCCCTCCCCACTGCTAGTAAAGAGAAATTTAGGGGAATTGTATGCACGTTTTAGTAATCGAAGATGAACAGAAAATGGCCGACCTGCTCAAGCGCGGGTTGGAGGAAGAAGGGTTTCAAGTGGATGTTGCCTACGACGGCGACAACGGACTCCGCGCTGGCAAAGAAACAAAATTTGATTTGATCTTACTGGATGTCACGCTGCCGGGGCTGGACGGTTTTGCTGTCGCCCGCGAATTGCGCGCTGTGAACATTAAAACGCCCATTCTCATGCTAACTGCGCGCGATTCGACCGAAATGAAAGTACAGGGATTGGACAGTGGTGCCGACGATTATGTCACGAAACCATTCGCCTTTGCCGAGTTGTTGGCCCGCATCCGCGCCCTGCTGCGGCGTGCCGAAGACATTACCAAATTACAAGTCGGCGATCTCATCCTTGATTTGATTCACCGCAAAGTCACCCGCAGCGGCGAAGAAGTGCAATTGACGGGCAAGGAATTCAACCTGCTCGAATTCTTTATGCGCCACCCGGATGAGATTCTTTCGCGCGAAATTCTTTCCGAGAAAGTCTGGCACGAAACCTTCGATGCACTGACCAATGTTATTGACGTATACATCAACTACCTGCGCAATAAAATTGACCGTAATCGTGAACCGAAATTGATTCATACCGTACGCGGTGTCGGGTATATGCTGAAAACTCCAGAGACAAAATAATTTAGAGCAAATGGGAGGGAGGCGGCTGAGCGGTTCTGCCTCCTTCCCACCGCTTCTGCCAGCGTTTTCCATGCGCGTCAAACTTACCCTTTATTACCTCGCCCTCTTAACCGCTGTCCTCGTTTTTTTCAGTGTCGCCATTTACACCTACCTCGCCCGCAGCCTTGTCACAATTATTGATGACTCGTTGGCCGCCACCGCACACAACATCGAACAGCGCATGCGGCAGGTAGAAGTGAACGAAGACACCTACAATCCCGACCACAACGAACAAATGCTGGTCGCGCCGCAGGTCGTTCAAATCATCAGCGATGACGGTACGATCACGGATGAACCGATCTCTGACAAAGCCCATAAGTTACCGGTAGACGTAACAGAGTTGCGGCAAATTCTGGATGATGCAGTGCATTTCTCCACCTTAAAACTGTCAACAGGTGAACAACTCCGCGTCGCGTTGCTACGAATGAAGGATCACGAAGGGCAAATCTTTTTTATTCGCATTGGGCAATCGCTCAGCCCGCTGCAAAAGGCGCGGCGGCAGTTGCTGATTCTGCTGGCGATTGCCGGGCCGGCGGCGTTGCTGCTCGGCAGTTATGGCGGGCTGCTGCTGGCAAATCAGGCCTTGCATCCGGTTGATCGGTTGACACGCGCAGCAGAGGAAATCGAGGCGGGCGATTTATCCAAGCGCGTGCAAGTACCTGCGAAAATGGATGAATTGGGACGTCTGGCGGTGACATTCAATCGGATGATTGCGCGGTTGCAGGCGGCGTTTGAGCGACAACGGCAATTTACGGCGGATGCCTCGCACGAATTGCGGACGCCGCTGGCGGTGATGCGCGGCGACATTGAGATTGCCCTGCGCCGGGAGCGGAAACCGGAAGAATACCGCAGCGTCCTGACGTCAAACCTGGAAGAAATCGTGCGGCTCTCGCGGCTGGTCGAAGACCTTTTGATGCTTGCGCGCGCTGACGCGGGACAAATGCTGCTGCAATGTGAGCCGATGGATTTGGCCGAACTGTGCGAGCAAACGATGGAGTATCTGCTGCCGCTGGCCGAAGTAAAAGGACAGCAATTAATCTATATTCCGCCGACCACCACACCGCTGCAAGTGAACGGCGACGCACAGCGATTAAAACAACTGCTCTTGAACCTGCTTGATAACGCGGTCAAATACACGCCGGAACACGGCACGATCCGGCTGCGCCTGTCACACGACGACCACGATGCCATCCTCAGCATCAGCGACACAGGGCGTGGCATTCCCGAAGAAGATTTGCCGCATATTTTTGAGCGTTTCTTTCGCCATTCGCGCAGCACGAGCGACAAAACCGTACAGGGCTTTGGCCTCGGACTGTCCATCGTCAAATGGATCGTAGATTCGCACGGCGGCAAAATCTCAGCCGAAAGCCGAGTCAATAAAGGCACGACGTTCACCGTGCGATTCCCATTGCTTTAATTTCCTCGCCGCTGCTAAGATGCCGCCCGGTAAGCCGACCCACAGCCCCACTTTCTGATTAACCTCAGTTCCTGCAAGGAGAAATATGATTTCCACGACTCTTCACAAGCTTATTCTGTGTGGCCTGTTTTGCTGTGCGCTGTTCGGCGCGCCTTTCCTACTCTACGCGCAGACAGGCGAAAACGTGCAAGCCTTGAAAGAAAAGGTAGGCGCGTTGATTCAGCAACAAAAATATACCGAAGCATTACCGCTCCTGGAAAAGCTGGCAACGGCGGAACCACGGGATGCCGACATACAATTTCACCTTGGGTTTGCGCTGCTGGCACAAGGCAATAATACAAAAGATCGCGCTGTGCGTAAGGCGTTGCGTGTGCGCGGGCGCAATGCATTTCTGAAATCAAAAGAACTCGGCAATACCAAACCTCTTGTGGACGGGTTGATTCAGAGCATCCCGCCCGATGGTTCTGGCGGCAATAGTTTTTCTGACAACGACGAAGCGAACGACTTGATGGTTGAGGCCGAGGCGTTCTTTGGACAAGGAAAAATGGATGAGGCACTGAAGAACTATCAGAAGGCCTTGCAGCTTGACCCTAAAAGCTATGAGGCTGCGTTGTTTTGCGGTGATGTGTACGCCCACAAAGGAGATTTTGCACAGTCCGAAATTTGGTATCAAAAGGCGATTGCCATTAATCCGAACAAGGAAACCGCTTACCGCTACTCGGCCACGCCGTTGATGAAGCAGGGCAAAACCGAGGCAGCACGCGACCGCTACATCGAAGCCTTTATTTGCGAACCGTACAGCAAATTCGCGCTGCAAGGACTGGTGCAATGGGGACAGGCGACCAGCACCAAACTGGCGCATCCCAACATTGAAATCCCCTCCGACGTAAAGTTTGACGAAAAGGGCGATGCGAAAATTGATTTGAATGCGAGCCTGCTACTTAGCGGCGCGCAGGATGGTTCCTTTGCCTGGATCACGTACGGCACAACGCGCTCGCTCTGGCATAAGGAAAAATTTGCCAAGACCTTTCCGAATGAAAAAACGTACCGCCACAGCTTAGCCGAAGAGGCCGATGCCATTCGTAGCGTACTGTCGCTTGCCATTGGCGACAAAAAGGTCAAGAATCTGCACCCTGCACTCGCAAAATTGAAAAAGCTCAATGACGAAGGGCTGCTGGAAGCCTGGATTTTATTGGCGCGCCCCGATCAAGGCATCGCCGAGGATCACGCCGCGTACCTCAAACAAAACCGCGACAAACTGCGCCGGTACGTGCTCGAATACGTCACGACAGGCGGCGGCAAGTAAGCCCTTTGGGATTTGAGATTTGAAATTGGAGATTTGAGAGAAAAGGAAATGGGAAGCGCAACCGCGCGATTTGCCATTTCAAATTTTCAATTTCAAATCTCAAATTCTTCTGAGGGTCTATGTCATCTATCCACACATCCCGCGTTCGCTTCTTCCTTTCCATACTTTGTCTGTTGGGCCTGTTGCTTGTGCTGACAGGTCACTTTCGCTCCAGCGCGCAACAAACAGAAAGCCCGCGCAAAGCCTTTATTGACGGCACGGGGCCGGGCTGGCGCACGTTGGGCGAAAAAGATTTCGCGCCTGTGAATGGCAAGCCGGATACGTGGGTTTGGAAAGATGAAATGTGGCACAGTACCGGCAAACCCATTGGCGTATTTCGCACTACGCAAAAATTCACCAACTTTGAATTAGTTGCAGAATGGCGGCACCTGGAATTCGGCGGCAATTCTGGCATTTTTGCGTGGGTGCCGGACGAGGCGTTGAAAGAGTTGCCGCCTGATAAATTGCCCGACTACGGCATCGAGATTCAAATGCTGGATCACGGCTACACGGAGTTATATGAAAAGCGCACGGGCAGGAAGCGGGATTTTTTCACGACGAATGGCGATGTTTTTGCCGTTGGCAAATCGAAGATGACGCCCTTCCCTCCCCTTTCTCCCAACGGCTCGCGCAGCTTTCCGCGCAAGAATCTGAGCAAGGGCGTTAACGAATGGAATCATTACTACGTCCGCGCCATCAACGGCGAAATTCGATTATGGGTGAATGGCGAAGAAGTTTCGGGCGGAAATAATTGCGAGCCGCGCACCGGCTATTTATGCCTGGAGGCAGAAGGTTCGCCGG
>JAXLQQ010000103.1:0-15166 GCA_046331525.1 Blastocatellia bacterium | reverse complement strand
AAATGCTTTCGCTCGCAAGACGCAAAAATCCCCAGTCGCCAGCAACAAAGGTGACGACTGGGGGCGGAAAGTACCGACGGCAGCGCTGCTTAGAAGAACAACTTCCCGCCGAATTGCAGTTCGCGCATATTACCGCGTCCGCCTGTAATCTTGCCGAAATTGGAGCTAGTGACGCTCACATCCGGGTTGCCCAGATTCAGGTGATTCGCGGCATTGAAGGCTTCAAAGCGGAATTGGAAGCCAACTCGTTCCGTGAAATGGAACGTCTTCAACAGCGACGCATCCCATTGAATGATGCCTGGGCTAATCAACGTATTGCGTCCGACGTTGCCGAACGTGCCGAAGGGTTGCAGGGCAAAGAGCGCCGTATTAAACCATTTGTTCGCGTTGGCTCCATCAATCTGAATATTGCCGCTCGCAACCTGGTTCGGACGATCAAAGCCGCCGCCCGTATTCGCCTGGTCTTTGCCGCTGACCAATGTCAACGGGAAGCCCGATTGAATATTCAGCAACGTTCCCAGTTCCCAGCCGCCGATAATCGCATTGGCCACGCCGCCGTGATCGAGGAAGCGGCGACCTTTGCCGAACGGGATTTGATACAACACCGAATTCACCATGCGATGCCGCACATCGAAGCTTGACAACGCGCGTTCGGCATTCAGGTTGTAGCTGTTTTGCGGGAACAGCGTGTCACCGTTATGGCTGCGAATGGCGCTCGCGTTATCAATGGATTTCGAGAACGTATAGCCGCTCACGAAGCTCAAGCCATTGTGCAGCCGTTGTTCCAACTTCACACTGAGGCCGTTGTAATTGGCGCGTCCGCTGCCGTCCACGACTTGAATGCGGCTGAATTCGGGATAGGGCGCACGCGACAACACCGAACCGGTTGCGCCGGGAATAGATTCATTGAAGGCGCGCAGCGATTCCAGCTTGCGGCTGACGGAACCGAGATAGCCGACTTCCAGCAACAGGTTGTTGCGTAGCTCGCGCTGCACGTTGAGCAGGTATTGCAGCGCGTATGGCGTGCGACGATTGAAGTTGTTGGCGAGCACAAACGGATTATTGATTTGCACTGTGCCGCCCAAATTGCGGAAGGGCGACGCCCAGGTCAGGTCAATCAAATCCGGCGTTGCTTCGTCACGACGACGACCCGATAGGTTGCGCGCCATATCAAAACGCGGATTGCCGGTGTCCTGCGAATAGAACATGCCGCCGCCAAAACGCACCGTCCATTTCGACGTCGGGTTCCACGCCACGCCTAAACGCGGCGCAAAATCGTTTTTGTCAGAAGCCACCAGCCGTTCGCCTAAGCGTCCATCGCGTGCGACCTGAATGTCGGGATTGAAGCGCAGGGCAATGCCTTCGTAAAAATCGCCCTTGCCGATGCGCACCAGAACAGGATGACGACTCTTGTCTGCTACGTTCGGCGTGTTGTCCAGGAACGGCAGATACGCATTGACGACGCGCCCTGACTTATCAAACCAGGGCGGCGTATATTCGTACCGCAGTCCCGCGTTGATCGTCAGTTTCGGCGTCAGCTTCCAGTTGTAATCCATGTAGTAATACTGGCTGGACGCGCGGTATTCGACGGTGGCTAACGCAACTGCGACTTCGCAGCGTTTGCAATAGCCGAGCAGGTAATCGGCAAAGCCGTAGCCTTGTGTGCCGTTTACCGCTGTCGTTCCCGCCAGACCATTCTGCGTCGTGGCGTTTGCTTCATAGGCGAAGCCGCCGCGCGCGAACTGATTGCCGATTTGGTTGTACTGATCCCACCGCAACTCGCCGCCGAAACGGAAGGTCTTGTTGCCGACTGTCCAGTTGAAATTGTCTATGAGTTGGAAGGTGCGATTTGTGTTGGCATACGGCCCTTCGGTGTCATCGCCGAAGCCGGAGAAGTTTTGAATGCCAATGCTCGGAATGCCCCACGCCACCGCTGGCGTCGAAGCCACGCCGGGAATCGCGAGTTCCGTCACAACATCGCGCGTGCCGGCCAATTCACGGCCTACGCTGTTGAAGAAATAGTTGTAGCCGAAGCGCGCTTCGTTGACTTTGTTGGAAGCAAACGTGCGCGTGTTTGACGCCATGATTTGTTTGACTTGGGTGATGAGTTTGGTGCCGTTCAATTTAATGCCAGGATCAACCTGCCCTTCATCGCCCCAACTGTAACGACCGGCCCAACTGGAATTCCCGCTTTCGATAAAATCGCCGCGCGCGATGAATTGATCCTTGTCAATCAGGCGGCGATTGAGTTGTTCGTGATTGGTGCCCAGCGCGTTCGGGTTTAAGGTCGGCACAGGGTAAAACTCCAGCAGCTTTTTCGAGAGCGGCGCAATGCGTCCGACGGGAATGATATTACCCGCGAATTGATCCGCAACCCAGCGACCATTGACCTGCCGCCGCGTGGCCGGATCGTAAATCGCGCCCACGACCACCGGGCGTCCAAGTGCATCCACTACGCCCACGCCGTTCGACACAAGTTGTTTGCCCGAATTCGCATTGCCTGTGAAGGTAGGATCAAGCAGCTTCGAGAAATCGCCGTTGTACATTGCCGCTGCGGGCAAATTGTAGCGACCACGTAAAACCTTACGATCTTTGTAACCTTCAAAATTTGTCATGAAGAAAATCCGCTCGCGGTTGTCATAACCGATGGGGCCGAAAAACTTCTTCGGCAACCACACGGGGCCGCCGAGCGTGAAGCCGTACTGATTCCATTTGAAGGGTTCTTTCGGCGAGTTCTTCGCGCGCACGCCCGTGAAATCGTAGCTGCGCGCGTCCAGCACGTCGTTGCGAATGAATTCAAACAACGTCGCGTGATAATCGCGCGAACCTGATTTCGTCGAAATATTGATTTGTGTGGAGGCACGTCCGAACTCCGCCGGAAACACACCCGTTTGCACTTTGAATTCCTGCAAGGCATCAATCGAAGGCAGAATGATCGGCGTGTTGAAATTCACGTCCGTATTCTCGACGCCATCAATCGTGAAGCGGTTGAAATAGCTGCGCTGTCCTGCGACCGAAATCTGTTGACTTGAGCGCGTGCCGCCCTGCCGCGAACCCGCTTGTCCTGCTTGCTGGAAGCCATAACTGACGTTTGGCGCAGTGGCGACAAGTTGCAGGAAGTTGCGGCCATTCAGCGGCAAATCCACGATGCGTTTGTTTTCAATCACGGTGCCAACCGTCGTGTTTTCGGCATTCAGCAGGGTGCCGGTCGCAGTGACAGTGACGGTTTCGCCGAGTTGTCCAACTTCCATTTGCACGTCCAGGCGGATGGCTTGTTGAATTTCGAGCGTGATGTTATCGCGCACGGCGGTTTTGAAGCCCTGTTGTTCGATTTTTAGATCGTATTGACCGGGCAAGAGCGCGGGAAAGGCATACAAGCCGTCGTTGTTGGTTGTAATGCGGCGCGCTGCGCCAGTTGCCTTGTTCGTGACGATCACTGTCGCGCCCGCGAGCGCTGCGCCCGAAGCATCAGTGACCAGACCGGTGATTTCCCCGCCGGTTTGGGCTGCAAGGTGAACGGCTGGCAACAGCAGCAAGGCCAGTGCTAGAGCAAGTGTCAGGTGCAGACTTCGTTTCATGCGTGTCTCCTTGAAAATAGAATGGTGAACCGGTGCGTGGATACGCCCTCTGCGCTGGCTCGTTTGGGCGCGCAGCCAGACTCTTATCCTGCAACGAAAAATACCTATTGGCGAACGTTATCCCAGCAATGGATGGATGCTCTTTTAACTGTTTTGTCCTGGTGTTTTGTGTCTCGAATTACGGTGTGATTACGCTGGGCAATCACGCGGGGGATTATCGCTTGCCTGTGTTTGCAACACAACCTCTGCGGCGGGGTTTCTGGTTTTTGGTAAAGTCGCGAGCTGATAAGAAGTTCGGCCAAGTCGCTACTGCTTGTTGGCTCGTACCCAGGTCGTGGATGCTGATTTACTCACTCGCATTCATTTCGTACCGGCCCAACTTCAATTGCAAACCGCGTCGCGTCATGCCGAGTTCGCGCGCGGTGCGGGAAATATTGCCGTGGTGTTTGGTCAGGGCTTCGCTAATCATCAGGCGTTCCAGATGGTCTATTGCTTCAGGCAGGGTCATCGTTTTCCAAAAGGCTTCGCCGTTGAAGGTCAGCGGGGCAGTGAGGGGAGAGGCGGGCGCAGCCGTGCGGCGGAGTTCCGCTGACAACTGCTCCGGCGTAATTAACGCGCCGTTTTCAGCGCGAGCGACGACGCGCTGGATTTCGTTGGTCAATTGGCGCACATTGCCCGGCCAATCGCAGACCATCAGCAAATCTATCGCCTGCGGGCTGATTTGAATTTCGCTGCGGCCAAATTTTTCCGAGTAAAACTGAATGTAGTGATTGACGATGGTGGGAATTTCCGAACGTCGTTCGCGCAGCGGCGGCACGCGCAGCCGAATGACGTTCAGGCGATAGTAAAGGTCTTCGCGGAAGCGGCCTTGCGCAACCATTTCTTCCAGGTCGCTGTTGGTTGCTGCGATGACGCGCACGTCTACTTTGCTGGGGCGTTGTTCGCCGAGCGGTTGAATTTCGCCTTCCTGCAAAAAGCGTAGGAGTTTGGGTTGAATGTCTAATGGCAAATCACCGACTTCATCAAGAAACAGCGTGCCGCCCGCTGCCGCGCGAATTACGCCGGGCGAATCGGCAACGGCACCTGTGAACGCGCCGCGTTTGTATCCGAACAGATACGCATCCGACAGTTCTTTCGGCACTGCTGTGCAGTTGAACGGCACGAAGACTTTCACGCGCCGCGATGAATGCGCGTGAATGGCGCGCGCGACTAACTCTTTGCCCGTGCCCGATTCGCCTGTGACTAGCACCGTCACATCGGACGAACGAATCTTCAGAATCTCTTCGACTAGTCGCGTCATCGCGGGACTGGAATGAATGAAGCCGGGCAGCAGGCTTTGCGCCGCGTGTTGTGGCTGTTCGGCAGTGACTTGTTCGGCTTGTTCCTTGTCGCGGGCGGCGCAGGTTTCCAAGCCCAATTCAACAATGCGCAGCAGCGAATCAAACGGCAAACCGCAAGATAACTGTGCGCCGCTCTGCGGGGTCAGCAAAAGTGTCGCGGGCAAGGCATTCTGTGGATGGAGCGGGATCACGGCTGCGTTCCAATCTGCTGCCACTCGCTCTTTTGCCTCGGCAGTTTGGGCTTGGCGTATGGCTTGCGCAAGGGCTGCGCTTTCCGCCTCTGACCAGCCGTAGCTGATGACGACTTTGTCGCGTTGCTCTCCTGCCGATTCGGTAATCAATACTTTTTTTGCATTCGTTTCCTCGCGTACGATGGCGGCAAGTTCACGCAACAACAATTCGCGTGACACGACGGCATCCGTGAGGCGTAGCGTGAGCAATTGCAGCAGTCCTGCGATTTCGTTTTGCGCTGGTGGCGCGGCGTAATTGAGTGCCGTTAACGCCGTTTCTGCACGTGCCACATCCAAGCGCGCCCCTAATTTCTGAAAGCTCTGCAAGGCCGTCGTCAAGTGTTCGGCGGCACGTTCGGGTTGCGCTTCGGCATACGCACGCCCCAGCCAGTAATGCGCACGCGAACTGTGATAGCGGTCGCCGAGCATTTCAAAAATTGAAATGCTGCGTCCGAAATGATGCGCCGCGCGCGTGAAATCGAGTTGCGCGAGCGCTAGTCTGCCGTGCAACCGTTGCGCTTCGCCCGCGAGCGCGAGGTTGCCTTTGGCATCGGCGGCGATTTCGGCAATGGCTTGTAGTTCGGTTTGCGCAGCAATTACGTCGCCTTGTTGCAAATAGGCTTCGGCGCAGAGCAATCGCGCTTCGCTCATTGCCTGCCGGTCGCCGATGGTTTCGCCGAGTTGCAAAACCTGTTGGCCTTTGGCCAATGCCGCCGCTGCTTCGTTGGTGGCCAAATGATATTGACCGAGCGTGCGCAGCGGTTGCCACGCATAAAACTTATTGCCGTGTTCTTCCGCAATTTTTGCCGCACGTTCCAGATTGTTGCGGGCTTCGGTCAATTCGCCGCGCAGCATCAGCAGCTTGCCGAGCGAATCCAGAATCATCGGCACTTTTGCGCCGCGTTCATCAATCTCCGAAGCTAACGCCAGCGCCCGTTCCAACGCCGTCTGCGCGCGTTCCCAATCACCAACCAGAATCAATGTTTCGCCGAGGTTGTTGTAACCGTCAGTCGCGTTCGCTTTATGTTCAGTGCGTTCGTAATAGCCGATGGCTTTTTCGAGATAGCCGATGCCTTCGTGCAGTCGTTTGAGGAACCAGCAGGCTCCGGCCATGTTCGTATAGATTTTGCCAAGCAAATACGGCGCAGTGTGATCGCCGATTAATTGCAGGGCTTGGCGCAAATAATCAAGCGCTGGTTCATACGCGCCTTCAAACACGCCCGTCATCGCCAGCGCAAAATAGCTTTCAGCCAGCCCGCGCCAATCACCAGTGTGGCGGTAATGTTCCAGCGCGTGCTGCGCGTGATCGCGCGCAATTGTGTATTCGTTGATGCTGCGATAAATGCGCGAAAGCGCCACGTATGCTGCGCCGATTTGTGTATCAGAAACATTTTCTGTTGCCGCCCGCAACGCCGCATTCAGCACCGCAATCGCGCGCGGATGATCGCCCGTATAGTTGTAGGCGAGTCCAATTTGCACACGGATGCAGGCAGCGGCTTCCGCCTCTAAAGCCACGCGCGCTTCGGCAGTTTCATACATTGCCACCGCCGCGAGCGATTCGCTGTAACGGCCTTGCATCTCCAACGATTGCGAGAGCGCACAGCGTGCTTTTGCCAGCAGCGAAGGGGCGAGACGCGGCGTTTTGAGGAAGGCTGTAATGCGCGCCTGTACTTCGCCGGAAAGTCCCTGATCCAGTAGGGCGCGAATCTCTTCCAGTTTCTTCTCCAGCGATTCCCGCGCCATTCCGCCGGGCGCACTTTTCCGAAAACCTGCGAGGTTGATCGCACCTGTGGGGGGAAACGCCTTTTCTTTCTTCATAGAATCGCCAGCCTGAATCACGCGGTGACGCGCGGTGAGCGAGTGGGAATTTTATTTGTGAGAACGTTCGGTCAGGGGCAGTTGCTCGCTCCGTTAATATCGGCGGGAATGATCTTCACACATTTGGCCGGAGATTTCCAAGCCGCAGGCATCGCGGAAGGAAGAAGGTAGGAAAGAAGGCACAGCACCCGCGAAGCGCCTGGGAGCGCACGCGGCTCGCGTGCTGAGGCTTAACAAGCTATAAATTTTCTCGGAGCGGATTTCCCGATTATGTCTCAGCACGCGAGCCGCGTGCGCTCCCAGGCGCTTCGCGGATTCTTCAATAGCCGAGAAAATCGTTGCCGGAATCGGGCGCAATGCCCATGCCGGGTGTGGCATCGCCGCCGAGCATTACGGCTTGGGCTTGCAGCAACGCATCACTAAACCAGATGCCATCGCTGAAAAGGATGCCATCACTGAATAAGTAAATTCGCTAAAAAGAATCCCGGTGCTGACAAAAAACGAACCGCCACCGAGCGTCGTGCCATCGCTCGTCAAAATCGCATCGCTGAATAAAATGCCACTTGTCAGCAGCGTCGTGTCGCTGAAGAGAATGCCGTCGCTGAACAAAATGCCATCGCTGAAGAGAATCCCTTGCCCATAAATTTTCTGGTAATTCGTTATCAGCGCCGGGCCGGTCGCAATTGTGCGCCCCATATTCAGCCCCTGCGCCCACGGGAAAGAAAATCCGGCAATGGTCGAAGCCGGTATCGGCGCATCGGTTTTCA
Organism: Blastocatellia bacterium; assembly: GCA_046331525.1. Lineage (GTDB taxonomy): Bacteria > Acidobacteriota > Blastocatellia > RBC074 > RBC074 > JAFDVL01. The sequence goes on along the minus strand of JAXLQQ010000103.1, from coordinate 7,433 downwards.
AAAGCGGCGCGCCCAGCGCAGTTGTTGCCGTTAAATCGGTACGCACGGCTTTAGCCAACCGCACCGCAGCGCCTTCGATGTTCACTTCGCCTGCGCCCTGCTCGAATGATTGAAATTGGCGAGCGGTTGCGCGGTATACATCAAAATCGCTTTGACCAGATTCGGCGTCAGTTTTGGATTTACTTGCAGCAGTAATGCAGCGGCTCCGGCGACGACAGGTGCGGCCATTAGAGAGCCATTCAGCGTCATCATTTTGCGCATGTCGCCAATCGTGATGCCTGCGTCAAGCTGAAGATTTTGTGACAGTGCGTTGAATTCCGATTCGGCAGCGATGATTTTATTGCCGGGGCAGCGAGGTCGGGTTTGATGAGGTTGTCGTGATGACGAACGCCGTTTGCATCGGTCCGGCCGCTGCGGGTCGGGCCGCGTGAACTGTACGTGGCGACGGCATCATCGGCGCGCGGGCGGTGCCGAACGTATTGCTCGCGCCGACCGTAATGGCCGAAGGTTCGTTGCCTGGCGATTGAATCAGGCCATGGCTTTGTTGCCCGCCGTGTCTTTGCCGTTGTTGCCTGCGGCGGCGACAACAACCAGCCCGCGTCCACGAGCTTGCGTACGGCGCGGCAAATCGGATCGTTGGTGTACGAATCTACAGCAGGCATTCCCAGGCTGATGTTGACGACGCATCGTTATAGCCGGAACGTTATTCAGCACCCAATCCAACGCGCTCAACACACTGGCCGCCGTACCTTGCCCTTCTGAGTTCGAGTAAACGCGCAGATTCAGCAGTTTGCGTTCGCGCGATGCCGACATAACTGCCATTCGCAATGCGTCCGCCCCCAGCGGCAATCGCTGCGACGTGTGTGCCATGACCGTAGCCATCACGCAGGCTGCCACCATCGTTCGTGAAATCCTGGCTGAACACGATGCGCCGTTTTCCCGCGCGGTCCCAGAAACGACGTATGCGACGTGCGAATCCAAAATCGCAATGCCGATGCCCGTGCCATCAGATTGCTTGTGCCCATGCCGCCGAGGCTGCGCGCGATGTCGGCTCCAGTCGTAGCTGAAAGATGGCCACAGGAGCGTGTGTGCGGAATCTGGCGAAATAAACGTCACTTCGCTCTGCGCCGCCAAATCGCCGACGTAGCTCGCAGGCAATTGGATCACTTTCGCATTCAAATTGCGCAGGTCAGCTTTGATGCTCACACCGCTGCGTTTGAGAATGTTTTGCGTCGTGCTGCTCAACTGCCCGCTAAAATTGCGCGACGACCAATGCCTGATCACCGGACGCACCGGAACTGACCGCGCGCTGCCAGAGATCGTCGGAAACTTTCGTTTTTGGATTGCTGCTGCCGGAACCTCCGCTCCCACTGTTGCTACCACCGCCACTGCCGCCACTTCCAGATGCGGCGCGAACCGGGAGCACATTGCCGAAGCTCAACAGAAACGCCAGGCCAGCAGCCATAACGCGGGTGCGGAGAGTGGGAAGAGAGTAATGCGCCATAAATGTGATAAGTGCTTGTGAGGTCGAGGACACCGGACGGGGCTGATCCAGCAATTCCGCTTTATTTATTCTGTGCTTAGTTGTGCCGCATCGCAGTTGGAAGTGTAACTTGAACTGGATGGCACAGAATAGTAAGAGCAACCGCTATGCCACGCCCTAAAAACGGCGGCGGGCACTTTTCTGCATCCGGCTTTGCGTAAAGATGAAGTGCAAAAACCTCAATAAAAACAGGCTTGCGACTGCAATGGCTGGTCATTGGCCGTGAATCTGACAAGCGGTTGATAAAGTTTAACAGGTGATCGCCATTCGCACACTTTCGCGAACAGGAACAACACTTAGCTCTTAACTCCTTTATTTTGTGCGCCTATTGTACAGGCCGTGCGGCTGTTTTCTGAAAGTGCGAATGCTGTTCGCACTTTTCGTGAGAAGCGCAAAGGGCGACAATGCCAGACAAAAATAAAAATCTGGCGTTTCTTCGCTCCGTCATTTTATGTTTCTGAAAATTAATTAGGCAGAGGGATCATAGCCCTACAGCATTGCGGTTTGACAGCTTTAAGAGCAATTCGCGCAACGATTGGAACGGCGGCGGATGAAACATTATGTTTCAATGCCTATGCTAGAAGTGACACGGACGGGCGGCGGTAAAATTTCGATGGTGGGCAGGGTTGCTCGGTTGCGGAACGGGGCTTGCACTATCCTGTGCCGACGCGCAATCAGGCTCTCTGCGGCGAGCGGCGCGTTACAGTTTTTTCAGGAGTTGAAGTTGTCCGGCTCATCCGAACGATTCCTTCAATCCCTCACAAGCAAGTAAGCGCAAATCAAAACTGCTGTCCCAACAACTGTGTTGGAAGGGCGTCGTGCCCTGTCTGGCGCGTGGCAATTTTTGCGGGCGGAACTGGCCTGCCGACATTTCAACGAAGGACATCTATTCCTGGAGGAGCAATTTTATGGGTGAGAACAAAACAACGATTCGTTATTCGCTGCGCAGCCTGGGGCGGCGCGTAAGCCTGCTGATAGTTGGCTTACTTTTCCTCATCGCGGTGGCAGCAGCACAAACCGCTACGATTTCCGGCACGCTGAGCGGCTTTGACGTGAACAACCTGACGGGGCAAGTGGCGCACGGTTTTGAGATTCAAATCGAAGGCGCGACTGCAAATGATTTGTACTACACTGGATTTGGCCAACGCTACGGCAACGGCTCTGTGGTGTCTTATCCCGGCGGCGTTTATGTGCGCTGGAAGTGCAGTTTGTATGATCAGCACGAAGGCTTATTTCAAATCCACGCCGATACACATGAGCGCGCCTACATCATCGTGGCAGGATTGTTATCTTGGTGGCGCGGGCTACGGAACTTCGGGTTGTGAAGCGTTGAGCCGGAACATCGCATTATCCCGCGTGCCGACTAACTTAGTTGCAACGGGGCGTTGTCGGTCGAAGACGCGCAGAATCCGGGCAATTTAATTGCTGTCCAATCCCGGCGTAGCGATTCCGATTTTATTAATTACAGCGTCGCCCCTACAACAACGCGACGGTCAGCGCCGCCAGTCGTGGTGGCCGAAGTCAACGCGCCAGAACCGCGCGAAACACCCGAAACCTACGGCGATGCGCAATGGGTCAAAATCTACAAAACGCAATTGAACCGCGACGCCACGCCGGATGATTTGGCGACGATCAGTGGTGTCGTTCCGACCGATCCTTCACAAATCGAGGAAATCGCGTGGGACATTCTGCAAGCTTCGCCGCCGAGCAACAGCAACGGTAACCAACGCCGCACCCGCACGCAGGGCAGCATCGCGCCGGACACGCGCTCCATCGTGCGCCGCGTGGAGACGTACAAATACACGGGCGGTTACGATGCGATCACACATAAAAGTTGTCTGCGCTGATGGCACCTGCACCGCACCTTCCCTGGGCGAACTCGGCGATTTCATCGGCGCGCATAACTCTGCCGTCAACCTTAACCCCGATGTTTTGATCGTAACGAAAGACGGGCGCAGGAAACGTCAGCACTACGGATGGCAAACTGAAATGCGGCAACAACTGCTCAAGAATTTGCTCCGAAGGGAACGACGCTGACATTGTGTGATCCCGGCGGCAACGTCTTTACGGGTTGGACAGGCGCGTGCAGCGGGACGCAGTTAAATTGCTCAGTAGCCGTGAACGGTCAAACAGCTGTCGGTGCCAGTTTCCTACCGCAATTTACGTTGTCTGTCAGTCGCAGCAATTCCGGCACGATTACAGCGACGCCGAATGGCAATAATGACGCGCCTAATTGCGGCGGCAATTGCTCGGCCAAGTTTACGCAGGGCACGAACGTGACGCTGACGGCGATTCCACCGGCTGGCAAAACCTTTATCAACTGGTCAAGCAAGGATGTTCCGGCGTGCAATCTGAGCACCTCGCCCACTTGCACAGCGACGATCACGGGGAACACTTCGATTCAAGCGTTTTCAGCAAATAAGGTAGTCGTTACATTGGCGACCATGGGGATGTGCAGGCGACTGCACATCCCCATTTTCTTACTATTCGCTCGACTCGTTTGACGATTGCAGTTCCTTGTTGTCGCGCCGCAATGCTGCGCTGGAGGGCAGCGTAATTGAGCAACGAGTTAGACGACAACCGATATTTCACCAGCAATACCGCATTTGCGCGGCAAAATCGTTTTGCCCCGCTGATATGCCAGACGCCGAAGTTCTTGCACGTGGTCAGGCGGCGGGTGTGCGGCTGCACAAATTCAAACAGCAAACCGAATTGCCGCGAGTGAAAAAAGTGCTGGGGATTTTTGCAGGGACTCGCGCCGCTTTCACTGCTCGACATCAGGAGCGGGCGCGGGACGTTTCTTTGGCCGCCTGCTTGATGCGTTCCCGTTTTTGGATGTCACCGCAATAGATGTGAATCCACTGCGTGTGGCGGACATCAACGCGGTGCGCGACGGCGGCGTAGAGAACCTGCGCGCGTTGACAATGAATGCCACGGCAATTGCCTTGCCCAATAATGCTGTAGATGTCGTGACAGCGTTGGAAGTGCTGGAACATTTGACTGCCCCGGCGGTTGCTGCGCGTGAAATCGTTCGTGTCGCGCGCCGTTTTGTAGTGGCTTCGGTGCCGTCCAAAGAGGACGACAACCCCGAACATATTCAACTTTTCAATCAGGCTTCGTGGGAAAAGTTGTGGCTGGACGCTGGAGCGCGCAGCGTCAAAATTGAGTACGTACTGAATCACATGATTGCCGTCGTGAAGGTTTGACTATGGAGCGAATTTTTAAATATCCCCGCACGCCGCACATCGAAGGCTCACGGCTTCAACCCGGCGACGAAGATTTGAATACGATTCCGTTTCGTGACCTTGCCGGGCGCTACATTGTGGTCGAAGAAAAGCTCGACGGCGCGAATGCGGGCATCAGTTTTGACCGCGCAGGCCGGTTGTTTTTGCAGAGTCGCGGGCATTTCCTTGACGGCGGAGCGCGTGAGCGGCAGTTTGCCTTGCTGAAAACGTGGGCGAATATTCATCAACAGGCGTTGTGGGAACTGTTGCGCGATCAGTATGTGTTGTATGGCGAATGGCTGTTTGCGAAGCACACGGTTTTTTACGATACGCTGCCGCATTACTTTCTTGAGTTTGATGTCCTGGATATGCGGACGGGCGAATTTTTTTCGACTGCGCGCCGCCACGAAATGCTGCGCGGCTCGCCGCTCGTGTCGGTGCCGGTGTTGTGGCGCGGCGCAGCGCAAACGCTGACGCATCTGCAATCGCTCGTGACGACTTCGTTGTATAAGAGCCACGCCTGGCGCGCACGTTTACACGCGGCGTGTGAGGAGCAAAAGCAAAAGCACGAATTGGTTGTGCAGCAAACCGATGATTCCGATTTGGCCGAAGGGGTGTACATCAAAGTCGAAGAAGGCGGGCGCGTCGTCGAACGCTATAAATTTGTCCGCGCGAGTTTTTTGCAGGCGGTCGCGGAGTCGGGCAGTCACTGGATGGACAGGCCGATTTTACCGAATCAATTGCGAGAAGGCTGCGATTTGTTTGTATGAATTTTGTTCCGTCACCCCCCGATTTTCAGCTTGATTGGGATGGCATTCACGCCGCTTTCGCGTGGGTACGTGCGCTGGCGGATTGCCCGCAGGATGCTCTTCATCATGCCGAGGGCGATGTGTGGATTCACACGCGCATGGTGTGCGAATCGTTGTTGGCGAATGCGCAATGGCGCGCGTTGCCGGACGAGGAACGGGCAATCGTGTTTATGGCAGCCTTGATGCACGATGTTGGCAAACCGGCTTGCACGCGCGCAGAAGACGGGCGCATCACAAGTCGCGGGCATTCGACGCGCGGTGCAATTCAGGCGCGCGAAATCCTGTGGCGAATGGACGTGCCGCTGCGCACACGTGAGCAAATCGTCAATCTGATTCGTTGGCATCAGATTCCGTTTTTCCTGATTGATAGCCCGCACAGCCAGCGCCGCCTGTTTGAAGTCAGTCAGACGACGCGCTGTGATTTATTAGCGCTCGTGACCGAAGCCGATGCGCGCGGGCGGATTTGTCAGGATCAGCAACGCCTGCTCGACAACATTGCACTGTTCACTCAGTTTGCCGCAGAGCAGGATTGCCTGCACACGCCGCGCCCCTTTCCGAGCGACCACAGCCGCTTCCTCTACTTTCAGAAAGAAGACCGCGATCCAGATTATCTGGCTTTTGATGATACGATTTGCGAAGTAATTGTGATGTCCGGTTTTCCGGGCGTTGGCAAGGACACGTGGATTGCCGCGCATCATCCCGCTCTGCCCGTTGTTTCATTGGATGCGTTACGCGCGGAATTGAAAATCAAACCGACAGACAATCAAGGCGTAGTCATTGCCGCCGCCCGCGAAAAAGCGCGGGAATATTTGCGGCGTAAACAATCCTTCATCTGGAACGCCACAAACATTAGCCGTCAGATGCGTGAGCATTGTTTGAGCCTGTGCGCCGCCTACAACGCCCGCCTGCACATCGTGTATCTGGAAACTTCTGAGGCTAACCTTCTGGCTCAAAATCGCGCCCGTGCGGCCAGCGTACCCGTCGCCGTCATCCACAAACTATTCAGCCGCTGGGAAGTGCCGGATGTCACCGAAGCGCATCAGGTAGATTGGATTGTGCAGTGATGTCGCTTATGGTTTGCGCTCGCGTTCGATTTGATCACGGTAGGCTTTTTCATTTGTGGCGATAAAATTCTGCAAGCCTTGTGGATCAATGAACGGATTCGGCTGCGTGCCGAGCTTCTTCACCTTTTCCTCCATATCAAAGAACGGCGCGTGCGGCCCCAGAAATACGTCACAAGGCAATGTTTTTAGGATCGCAAATGATTTCGCGTAAGCTTCGGCAACGCCCGCCCACGTCGGATTCTTGACCATCTTCACGCCTGGATTGATGGACATACTGCTCGTGAAAACGACGTTGTACGTTTTGCCGTTTTCCGTGACTTTCATCGTCCACGCCGTATTGCCTTCGGTGTGACCGGGCGTCAGATGCGCAGTCATTGCCGCCTCGCCGAGGCGTACGGTTTCGCCGTCTTTGAGGATTTTGTCTACCTTGATGGGCTTGTAATCGCCGACGGGATGAAAGCCTTTCTTCCCGCCGCTTTCCATAATCTCGGCGTCGGCCTTACTCGCGTAAACTTTCGCGCCCGTTGCGGCTTTCATATCGGCGTGTCCGGCCACGTGATCGAAATGCGCGTGGCTGGCGAGCATAATTTTGATGTCTTTCAGCTTAAAGCCTAACGCTTCGATATTGGCGCGCACGAGCGGCCCGGATTCCTGCATTGCGGTGTCGAGCAGAATCAAACCGGCGTTCGTTTTGATGAGGTAGCACGCCAGATTATTTGTGCCGACGTAGTAAATATTGCCGATGATCGGAAACGGCTTGACCGGCTGATTCCACGCCTTGAGCAGTGATTGA
>JAXLQQ010000102.1:0-15752 GCA_046331525.1 Blastocatellia bacterium | reverse complement strand
GCCGCCGAAGTGACCGCCTGGTCAGCCATTCACGGACTGGCCAGCCTGCTGGTGGCTGGCATGCTGCCCACCCCATCAACCAAAGAAGTGGAAACCTTGACCGACCAGGTGACGCTCCGGGTGGTCGCCGCCTTGCAAGCTGAGTTGCCGACCCGTTCGACAACACGTTAAGGCGCAAACAGAAAGCTGGTAGTGCGTGTCGTTATCGGCGACGAAGAGGTCGCTTTTCGTCGCAAGTCATGAAGGCTCCCTGACCCTTAGTCAGGTATTACTCAAGGCTTTTTCTGGCGGTTCCTACTGCGTCTTGTAACGAACAATATGTAAAAATCCAGGAGGCCGCGTCGCAGAACGGACATTATGTAAAACGAGTTGAGACTACTCCGTGAAGTCATTACTTGGCAGGCGAGGCAGCACGGCGGCCAATCTTTTCGCGCAGGAACGCGACGCAACCGGGTACTTGCGCTTCGCTCAAACTGTGGAGCAAGAGCGGCCCGGTGAAGCGATACTTGTGCAACAGCGCAACATAGTGGGCATAGTCGAGTTTGCCTTGCCCTGCTGCCAAGTGGCCAGCGTCGCCGTCGTGATCTAAATCTTTGGCGTGAGCGAGGACGATGTCTTTGCCGAGCAGGGCAAAGGCTTCGTCAAGGATTTCTGTCATTTGCGGTAGTTTGCCGGTCGGGAATAAATTCGACGCATCGAGCGTGACTTTCAGATAAGGCGAGCCGATTTCGTCCATCAGCCGCCGCGCCTTTTGCGCGGAATTCACGACGTTATTCACTTCGGGTTCAAAGGCGAGCGTGACGCGGTGCTGCTGTGCGATGTTGGTGGCTTCGCGCACGCAGGCGACCATATCGCGCCACGCTTCCGGCGTATCGTTGTCGGGATGGCGTCGCCACATACTCGTGCGGTCACGCGTGCCAGTGCAGAGATGAATTTTCGTGATGCCGAGCGGCGCGCAGGCTTCGGCCAGCACGCGCAGTTGACGCAGTCCCGTTTGCCGCTGCTCAGCGTCAGGATGGCACATATTGAATGTGCCGGACAGCGAGGCAAGCTTGAGGCTGCGGGCTGCCGCCGCGCGGCGAATTCGTGGTAGTAGTTCCGGCGCGATGGCATCGGGCATCGCGGGCAAGCCGACGCAATCCATACTGAGTTGCACGGCTTCAATGCCTGCGGCTTTGGCGGCGTCCAGCCGTGCTTCGATGGTGCCGGTGCGAAAGGTGCCAAGCAGGAGGCCGATTTGGATGGGCAGCTTTGGTGTGGTGCCGTGCGCTGCTCGTCCGCTGGCAAAGGCAGCGGCGATGAGCGTGGCTTTAGTAAGAAAGGTTCGACGATGGAGAGATTCGGGTTGGTTGTTCATCGGGTTTCCTCGGTTACGCCGCGCAGGCGCAAAAGCAGATCATTCAGCGCCGCGCGGCTTGTGGGTGCTTCGGGCAACGGGCTGGCCTGGAAAGCAGCTTCTAACACGCTGCGCAGTCGTTCGTATTCCTGCTGGTAAAACGCGATGTCGGCATCATCCAGCGTAGACTTTTCCGGCCCGGACAGTTTGCGCGCGATCAGTTCATCAATGTACGTAAGCCTGGCTTCCTGATTCAGCGTGACGAGGTTGGCTTCGACGACGCCCGTGTGCATCAGGTGAATGCCGGTGAGCATCACGCGAAAGACGTACAGAAGTGGCTTCACGCGGCGCGGGCGTTCTTTGTCGAAGAGTTTCCACTGCGTTTCGGCAAAGCCGAAGTAGTGATGACTGTGATGGCGCGTGATGCAATTTTTAGCGATGACCTTCAGTTCTTCGTGTTCAGGCCGGGCGTGCAGGATTAGTGGCGAATACAACTGTTCCAGCACGTAACCGTTTTTCTTCAGCAACAAACCGAAGAACTTTTTGACATCGTGCGTGACCAAATCCAATTCCAGGTCGTCACGCATTTCCGAAACTTCAATCGTCTCGCGACCCGGATCAAGGCCGATGACTTCGCGCACGGGCAGGAGGTGAACGCCGCGCAAATCGTAGTCAGAATCAGGCGACGGAAAGCCGTATAAATGCGCGCCGCTGACGGTGACGAAGAGAAGCGGATAAGGCTGTTGTTGGACTTCGTCCATCAATCGTTGGTCGTATGGCATAGCTGTTCTCGTGACGGCTTGTCACTATATTCAAACTTTCGCAGCTTCGTCTATGAATAGATAGTGTATGGTGTCAATTCCCTTTGCGCTAGATCAAATTGCGATTGCGTGTACAGTAGCCTGTCGAATCTGTCGGAGTTTGGCGGAGATGAGATCAGGTGGCAGACTCGATGGTCTACCGTACACGCAACTGCAACCCGCTCTAAAATCAGCAAAGGCAGCCCGCCGGGGAGGGCAAGCTGCCTTTGCTAGTTTAGGGGTGTCTGCGGAACGTTAATTCGCTGGCTTTAACGGAACGCTGACGCCGTTTTCGACATTGGCGACGAACTGCATTTCGACGCCGGGACGGGGAGCAGTGACCAGCGATAAGGCGACTTCACCGTTGACAATCTTGCCGCGCCCTAGGGGCAGCGGGACGCCGTCAATATTCTGAAACACAGTGATGACGGCCTCTTCATACGGGAACTTGGCCTTTAGTTCGAGTTGATTCAGCTTCACCGTAAGATGCGGAGGCAGCACGATCAGGTGCGGGTTGCTCGTCCACATTTCCAGCGTTGGGTCGCCGATGACGTGCCACAGATAAAGCTCGTCCGTCAAATCACCTGACCCGATGCCGCCACCATTGCCTCCCACACCAACTTGCGTTGCCAGATAGGCTTTGCCGTAGTTGAGGATGTCGCCCAGCCGACGATGCGAGGTCGCTCCACCATAACTGGGCACCGTGTTTGGCCACACTGCGTCAAAGAAACCCCGTGTGAGTGCACTGTTGGCCCAGGTCGGGCTGTCGCGCGTGTCGCCCAGAATCCCTACCGCGCCGCCATTGACTTTGCGCAGCAGGTGTTCAGAGAAATACACACCGCTGGTCGTTGTGTAGTGATCGCCACCCGCCGTTTCGTTGTCGAACAAACCGCTGGCGCAGTTGACACTGAAGACCACAGGCAACAGCGCACCATTGTGCAGATCGTTGATTACGTTCGTGCTGGTAAAACCTGGATTCGCCCAGCCGTTTTCATAGCCGTGATCGCGGTGCAGGATCAAAAAGCGTCCGGCATTGAAAGCGTTGACAATGTCCGTCGTATTGCCAGCCCAGGCAAAACCGCTGCCTGCACCTAAATCCGACGGCAGGAGCGTGCCGTTATAATACCGCGCTGGCGTACCGCTGCCCGTACGGGTGTAGATGCGATCAACCGTCTTGCCGCGCGCCTGCATTTCATTGCGCGCCACTTCCGACGTTTCGATGAAGCTGCGATTGTCGCGTCCCGCTGGAGAGCCTCCCTGACAGCACTCGAACTGCGATGCGACGGTGGCATTGCGATAGAACGCAATGTTCCAGGGCGGCGTTTTTTCGTAGTTGATGATTTTATCCACCACTACGTCCGCCTGCGCCAGCGTATCCACCGGAATACGCCCGACCGCGAAATCCGCGACCAGATCGCCCTGCGACGACAGCAGAGCATACGGGTAATCGGTGCCGGTCATGGCGCTGCTCCCCGTGCTAACGTAAAAGGGCTTGATGAATTCGGCATCGCCCATCAACAGGACGTACGAGGGGCGAATCAGACTGAGCGCGTATTCGTTTTCGATATAGGCATCAATCTGTTCCCGCGTGTCCGGCCCGGGGCCTGCTCCATCGTTGACATTGACGACGCGCGTCATAATACCCTTGCTGTTTTTCCACGCAGCCAGCCGGTCAGCGGCAGCGCGGAAATCAGGATGCGTCAGAATCAGAAACTCTTCGCCCAAACGCACGAACTTGAGCGGATTCACGCCGACGTAACGCGCGACGGCGCTCTTATTGGCCACCGCGAGAGCGTAAGAGTTGTCGGCCTCGAACGCATCGGCGGCGCGTTTATTCATAAAAACCTTGTCGCCGCCATCAAAGCTCACGTCAACCGACAGAGAATCAAAGAGCGTCAACTCTTCGCGCACCGGGTTGTACTGCCCCGCCGCACAACTCAGTTGCGCCACCGACAGGTCGCGCGCCTGTCCCAGCGGAGTGATTGTGCAAACCTGACGTGGGAAATCGGCGTTCTGCGCATAGGCTTCTTTGTTAAGCGTAAAGGGCGGATCAACGAAAATGGGCGCGCCGGATTTATCCGCTTTATCCTGCGCCCGATCCAGCGGTTCGGGCTGCACAGGATGCAGCTTCAGCTTGAATTGCCTGGCTCCGACAGGTTTGGCCTCAACCCGTGCCTTGGCGCCTTGCGGCAGCGCGATCAATTGCCGATACACCGGCACGCCCGGCAGCCCCGGCACGCCATTGGTTTGCAGTCCCGGCAATTCGACGCGCGTGAAGGTTTGCCCGTCGCCGACGAGAGTATGGAAGCGCGGTTCGCCGAATTTGATGTCGGCGCTGTGGTGGCGATTGTCCGATTCGCGCTCCAGTGACTGCGGCTCGCGGTCGAAACCTTCTGCGCCCTGGCAACGCTTTTCGGCAGGTTGCGTGCTGAGCACTGTGTGACGAAGCGTCCAGCCGTGATTGAAGAAATCTTCGAGTTGCGAGGTCCGCTTCTCGCGCGTAAAGGACTGCGTTAGTTGCAAGGCGTCCGCCAAAATTTGTGCCGAACCACAAACGTCGCCTTTCTCAAACGCTTTTTGCGCGCTGTCTACAGCGGCTTCGAGTCGTTTAATCTTCCAACCTTCAATCACAGACAACACCTGTGTCGAAAGGTGGCGCTTGATTTCATCGGGCGAGCGATAGTGAGTTTATATTGCGTCAGTTGCTGGGCGGCTTGCGTGCGCAGATACAGCGGCGCAGGCAGCATCAGCAGCGTGACGAGTAATAGAATGGTTGCCCCGCGCCAGGGAATAGCTTTGCAGAACCGGCTGAGGCTGCTGCTGAGGGAGGGTGATTTTGAAAACATTCTGGTTTCTCCTTTAGCTCAAATCAAACTTGAGAAGTTAAGCGTACACACGGCTACCTTCCAAGAAATGAAGCCTCTTGTAAGGCTGAAAAAGGCTAAGCCGTTCAGGATTGGCTAACCCTGATGCGTTACTCTCAATGGTGTAAGCGAGGGGAAAAAGGAAAACCTTGTAGGAGGCCGAGAAAAAATGGTGAGAAGGATTAGCTCATCTCTCGACGCGCCCGCAGCAGGAACGCATTCGCGCGTTCGTAATCCGGTCGTTCAGGCAATTTTGTGGTGGCCAGCGCGGCGTCAAATTCCTGGTGCAGGCGCAATCGTCGTGCATTGACTTCTTCCCAACGCAACTCGCCGCGCCGAATCGCCAGCAGCTCGTCTCGATGTTGATCGACACGCACAGGCACAAAGCCTTCGCGCAGCACGGTCACGCCCGCCAGCAACAGTCGAATCAGGTGCATCGCGTGTTTCCATTTAATTGCATCGTGTGCGCGCAGGTCTTGTTCCAGCTTCTTGAATTGCGACATCACATAGCCGTTGTAGGTTTGATAGACCAGCTTCGATAAAAACGCCTCGCGCATGGCCAACAACTCTTGCGCGAGCGGCGTAATGGTTTCGACGAGCGGCGAATACAGGCATTCCAAAATATTGGGATTGGCCTTGAGCGCGAGCAACAGGAACTTGCGCAGCTCCCAGTAGCATTCTTCAGTGTCTTTGTTTTCCAACTGCTCCGGCACGTCATACAGTGACCAGTGCAATTCCGCTGGTGGCAAATAAATGCCGCGTCGGTCGGTGTCGGAGGCAGCGTGATCTAGACCATAGGCGCGCGAGCCGACGATGACGCGATAGATCACGTACTGATACAAATCGCTTTCTTCTTTGGTTGCCTCGGCGCTGGTGTGCTGTTTGCGGATGGCGAATTCGTTGCGGCGCAGCGGCGCTTCGCTGCCGTTGGTGAATTGCACGCGGTAAGAATGCGATTGATCGGTTGGCGCTTTGATGATTACGCCGACGGCCCCGATGGGACAAACGATTTCGCCCTGCGCATTCTGGATCACGATGCGCGCGACGATTTGCGTGCCGACCGGAATGATAAGGTTGATGTCCGTCATTTTGCTCTGGATTGCAAAAGCACTCGCCCTGGCGTTGCGCCTGCGACTTTACTGTTGTTGACGACCTGATCGCCGTTTACGAAAACGTGAACGACGCCGACGGGCGCTTCAAACGGCTTCGTGAATGTTGCCTGATCTACCACCGTCTTCGCATTGAAAATCACGATGTCTGCCTTCGCACCGACACGCAGTACGCCGCGATCCTTCAGAGCCCAAACGTGCGGCGGGTTGGGCGGTCATCTTGTGTACGGCCTCGGATAAATTCCAGCCATTTCTTTTCGCGTACGTAGCGGCCCAGCACGCGCGGAAACGTACCCGCGCCGCGTGGATGGCGTCCGTTGATACCGCCGTCGCTGGCGACCATCACCCAGGATTGACGATAAAAGGTTTCGATGTCCTTTTCGATCATCGCGCGACAGACGACGCTCGCGCCGCCATCTTTGACGATGCGCATATACATATCAACGGCGGTGGTTTGGTTTTCGCCTGCGAGTTGTTCCAGCGTTTTGCCTTCGTATTCGCGGTGATGTGCGCAATTCGTGATGGTCACGTTGGCTGCACCGCCGACATCGTTCAAGCCTCTGGCCACGTCTACGGGATTGTCGTGTTTGCGGCTGGGTACGAGAACGGTGATCGTGGACGACCAGGCATCGTAGGGGTAACAATCCGCCGTAATATCCAGCCCTTCGCGCCGCGCGGCTTCGATCAGTTTCACGGCTTCGGCAGCCTTGCCCCATACGCCGACGGTGCCCATTTTGATGTGCGAAATTTGCACCGGGATTTTGGCTTCGCGGCCAATGCGGATGGCTTCTTCGAGGGCGGTCAGCATCGCATCGGATTCGTCCCGCATGTGCGTCATATAAATGCCGCCGTGCTTGGCGGCGATGCGGGCGAGGGCGATGACTTCTTCGGTCTGGCTTGGATAGCCTACGTCGTATTCCAGGCCGCTCGACAATCCGACCGCGCCTTCGCGCATCGCTTGTTCGACGAGTTCGACCATTTGCGCGATTTCGGCTTTCGTCGCGGGACGTTTGTAATCGTCGCCCATTACTTTGTGTCGCACCGTCGCGTGACCGATGAAAGCGAGGACGTTCACGGCGGGCGGCTTGTCTTCGCGGCGGCGTAAGTATTCTGCGATAGGCCAGGGCGAACCGCCATCCGGCCCGACTGCCAGCGTCGTGATGCCCTGTAAAATCTGGCTGTTGGCGGTGGGCTGCGATTCCAAACCGGATTCCGAGTGGTTATGAATATCAATGAAACCGGGCGCGACAATCAGGTTGCGCGCATCAATAACCTGTTCGTTCGGCTGCGGTTTCAGCTTGCCGATAGCGATGATTTGATCGCCCTGAATACGCACATCTGCGCTTTTGCCTTTGGCACCTGTCCCGTCAATGATGGTGCCGTTGGCGATGAGAATGGACGTGGGTTGCGCGGCGGCTGGGACGATGAGCAACAGCAGCAGCCAGCAATACTTTTGCATATTTCCTCTCCGTTTTGTTGGCTTGTATCGCAGTCATTGCCAGAAGTAAAGTCGAGCCTCTATTATCGTCGCACATCACAAAGGAGTTCTGTTATTCATGAAAAAAATGCTGGTGCTATTTGCGCTTTTCTTTCTCTGTCTAAGCCTGGTCTGCGCACAGCGACGCGGCCAAGCGCCGACCGAACGCTATTCCGAACAACTTACCAAAGAGTTACAGCAATTGCTGCGCGCCGCACTTGAGAGTGATTATGCTTACCGACAAACCGCGTATCTGTGCAACAACATCGGCCCGCGCCTCAGCGGTTCGCCGCAGGCCAATGCCGCCGCCGAATATGTCGCGGCAGAAATGCGGCGGCTGGGGTTGGACGCGCAACTGGAAAAAGTAATGGTGCCGCATTGGGTGCGCGGCGTCGAAACCGGTGAGTTGACCGAATACAAAGGGCAGGCGAGGGGCACGACGCAGAAAATCGTTTTGACCGCGCTCGGTGGCAGTGTGGCGACGCCCAAAGAAGGCATCACGGCGGAAGTAATCGTGGTCGAAAACTACGATCAACTCGAAGCGCTGGGGCAAGCCAAAGTCGCGGGCAAAATTGTGCTGTACAACGCGAAGTTTGATCGGCAACTAGCGGCGAGCGGACGCGGTCTGGAAGCCTACAGCCAATCGGTGGCATATCGCGGTGCGGGGGCGAGTCGGGCGGCGAAACTCGGCGCGGTGGCGGCGTTGAATCGTTCGGCAGGCGGCGCGGAATATCGCCTCGCACACACGGGGTCGCTGTTTTATTTGCCCGATGCGCCGAAGATTCCCGGTGCGGCGGTTGCTGCTGAAGATGCCGAATTGATTGCCTCCCTCGCCGCACAAGGCACGGTCAAGCTTCATCTGACGCTCACGCCGCAGACGTTGCCAGACGAGGCGAGCTACAACGTGATTGCGGATGTAAAAGGCTCGGAACATCCTGAACAAGTTGTCATTGTGTCCGGCCATTTGGATTCGTGGGATTTGGCGACCGGCGCGATTGACGATGCTTCGGGCGTCGCGGTGGCGATGCAAACGGCGAACCTCATCAAACAACTCGGTCTCAAACCCAAACGCACGATCCGCGTCGTCGCGTGGATGAATGAAGAGAACGGCGGCATGGGCGGGCGAACATACGCGCAGGATTACAAAGCCGAAGTTGCCAATCACATCGCCGCCATTGAAAGCGATTTGGGTGCGAGCCATCCGCTTGGTTTTCACGCCCACGCGACGCCTGCCGCGCTGACAAAATTGCGCGCCGCTTCTGCCCTTTTGCAAAGCATCGGTGCGGGGTTGGTGAACGTCGCCAACAACTCGCCTGAAGCGGATATTTCGCCGCTGGATGCGCTCGGCGTGCCGACGTTTGGGCTGTGGCAGGATTCGCGTACTTACTTCGATTATCACCACACGACGGCGGATACGTTGGATAAAATTGTGCCGCGTGAATTGGCGGAGAATGCGGCAGTGATGGCGGTGTTGGCGTATGCAATAGCGAATCTGCCGGAGCCATTGGCGCGATAGTAAATTAGCGCTATTCTCTTTGACGAAATCGGGGCAATACAGAAAGGAAATGGACATGAAGAATCATCTTGTCCGGGTCTTCTTTTATGTTTTTGTTGCTACCATCGGTATTTCGGCGACAAACGCTCAGCCAGCTTCGACTCCCACCCAGAGGGAAGAGGTTGCTTTACCGATCATAGTTTTGGACCCGAATGGCATTCCAGTGTCAGATTTATCTAAAGATCGAGTCAAGATTTTTCTCGATAGAGTACCACAGCAAATTACCAGGTTTAGTCAGAATGAAGCTCCCTGTAGTGTGGTAATTTTGCTAGATATTTCTTATTCCATGCGTAACAACTTGCAAGATATACAGGGACACCTCATTGAATTTTTGCAAAACAGCAATCCAGTAAATGAATATTCATTGATTGCCTTCGGATCAACTTCTCAGTCACTGGTTGATTGGACTAAAGATACGCAACACATTGTATCAGGAGTAAAAGGAATCAATCTTAAGACTCTTCCCAAAAGTACAAAGCTCTTTGACGCCTGTCTACTTGCACTGGAGAAATTGCAAGACCGTGTTGATTCAAAACGAGTTCTCTTTTTGATTACTGACGCTCAGGAAGATAGATCTATACATCGCTATGAGGAAATACGACGGCTTTGCCTTGCGAATCAGATCACCGTTTTATGTGCTTTTTTCGCCAACGGCACCTCGCAGACTTTACTGTCTTCATCTAAGGGGCAAGAACTTATCAACGACTTAACCAACGCTTCTGGTGGGGTGACGTATTTTGTGGCAGATAAAAGAGATATTGGTGACCCACGGTTTACAAACCTTAAGGAAAAAAACTATTTGGATGACCTAACTAACAGCTTGAAAGCCTTGGCTGGGTATCTAAGGTTCCAATATTTACTTACGTTTTTACCTGGGGGAGTAAAAGGCGATGTAAGAATTCATAAGCTTCAAGTAAGCATTACTGCACCTAGTAATCCCGCTAAGGAGATGAAAGAATTGCGCGTGCGTTATGTGGGCTTAATTCCTCCAAGCAAAAATAAATGAGTCAGCTAGATTTTCTTCCCCGGCCCCCACAACGCGCGGCCTGAGGTCTTGCCGGTATGTTCGCCGTCCTTCAATTCCTGCACGCCGTTTACAAAGACGTGCTTCATTCCGACCGAATATTGATGCGGCTTTTCAAACGTAGCGACATCGGCAATCGCTTTTGGATCGAAAATCACCACATCGGCAAAATAGCCTGCTTTCAACAGACCACGTTGTGCCGCCTAAATTCTCACACGGCAGCGCAACTCAGACTGGCGGATGGCTTCTTCCATCGGAATCACCTTTTCATCGCGCACATATTTGCCGAGCAGTCGCGCGAATGCCGTATGCGCGTGGATGCGTGGATGAATTCCAGAAACGCGCCTTCCGCTGCCCATCGAAGAGGCGTCAGAACCGAATACACCCAGGGCAATTTCAACTGCTTTTTGACGTTCTCTTCCGACATCATGAAATACACGGTGTCCACACGCGAACGGTCTTCCAGGATCAAATCCATAATCGTTTCAATCGGGTCTTTGCTGCGCAGCTTGGCGACTTCGCCGATGTTCTTGCCGAGGTATTGTCGAAGCGCAGGGATTGCGAAACCCGACGAGCAAAATGCGGTCGGGCGAAACCCGCAAGCCGCCACATATTTTCCCATTTGTCGGTGGGCTGACGCACTTCGTCAGCAATCTTTTGGCGCGTGGCGGGGTTTGCAACCGTTTGAAAAGCTCGGGGGAAACCGCCGTCCAACGTCCACGGCGGCAGCGTCGAGTTCAAAGCCGGTCGCGCCTGCGGTGTAGGTGTACATATCTGCCGTGATTTTCAAGCCTTGTTTCCGCGCCTGTTCGACCATCTTGATTACCTGATGATCCATCTTCGGCCAGTTGGCTTGTCCCGAAGCTTTGAGGTGATAAATCTCGGCGGGGATGTTGGCTTCGCGCGCAATGCGCAGGAGTTCCTGGACGGCTTCAATCAACTGGTTGCCTTCGCTGCGCATGCGAAATGTATTTACCCTGGATACTGCGACGCGACCTTACATATTTCGATTAACTCTTCAGTCGTCGCATAAAACGCGGGCGCATAAATCAACGACGAACCGATGCCGAGCGCGGCCTTCCATTTCCTGTTTGACGAGTTCGCGCATTTGCTCAAGCTGTTCCGGCGTGGCTTTTTTGTCTTCGAGGCCGATGACATATTCGCGAATTGTGGTGGCACCGATGTACGAGGCGATGTTTTTTAGCGAAATGCCTTTTTGCTCGGCGTATTTCAGATATTCCGCGAGCGTTGTCCACTGCACATTGCCGCGCCGTTGTTTCATCTCGGCGCTTGGCAGCGGCCCCTCGAATCACCTTCGCCGAAGATCTGCTCGTTACTCCTTGCCGCAACTCGCCGAGCGAGCGCGGTCTTGCAGTATTGAGTTGAATGAATGCGACAGAATTGACGAAGCCCGGCGCGACAGCTAAGCCGGTGGCGTCTACCACGGTTTGGGCTTGGGCATTTTTGAGTTTTGCTGAAAAGACGGCGACAGCTTTATCGCCGATGATGGCGACATCTACGACTTGCGGTTTGCGCCCCGTGCCGTCGTAAACGGTGCCGTTTTTGATGAGTACGTCATAGCGGTTGGCTTGTGCGAAGGCACCCATCGCACAGCACAGCGCGCAGAAGAAGCGAAAAGCAGGTTTCTGAGCATAGTTGATCCTCACAAAGTTTTGCAGAAGTTGCGCTCATCTTACCGGAGCTTAGATCGGTTTGCGAATGCGTTTACGGTATGTACCGCCTTCAGGCGGAAGGCACGTGCCAGACCTTTCGCCTGAAGGCGGGATGTAAACGCATTCGCAATCCAACGTAGGTCGAAAATAAAATGCGTAAATGGTCAGAACCTTTATTGACGAAATTATTGAGGCGAAGGTATAAGAAAGCGCGCGCTCAGAAACGACAGATAACATTTCATTTTCAATCACCTGGATGAGGAGACACCATGCGAAAGCTTTTCTATCAAACTGGCTTCGTGTTCCTGTTGCTGACCGTATCTTCCATGTTTACTTATGCACAGAGCGGTTCAATGCAAGGCACGTTAACCGACGCGCAGGGCGGCGTGCTGGCCAATGCCAAAGGTATGCCATTGACGAAACCAAAGGGGTCGTCGCGCGCGAAACCACCACCAATAGCGACGGCGCATTTCAGTTGTTACCGCTGGCACGCGGAACTTATACGCTTAAAATCGAAGCCAAAGGCTTCAAGACACTCGAACGCAAAGGACTGGTGCTGGATGCCTATCAAATCATGACGCTCGGTGCGATCAAGATGGAGGTCGGCGGGCTGGAAAGCACTGTCACCGTCACCGCCGAAGCACCGCTCGTCGAAACGGCAACCGCACAAAAATCCTTCGTTATTACTTCTGAGCAAGTCACCGGCATTGCCACCAACGGACGCGATTTCCGTTCGTTGCTGCGCACGCTGCCGGGCGTAACTTCCAACGCGACTTCGGACTTCAATCTCGCCTTCAATTCGACGCAGGGCTTTAACGTCAACGGTCTGCGCGACACGGCAAATAACGTATACCTTGACGGCACAATTAACACAGATGTGGGCGCGAACGACGGACAGTTCACGCAAATGAGTTTGGATGCGATTGGCGAATTCAAATTGCAGAATTCCGTTTTCAATGCCGAACACGGACGCAACCCCGGCGTGTTGATTTCCGCGACGACCAAGAGCGGCGGCAAAGCCTTTCACGGCACGGCGTATGAATTCATGCGCAACGAGGCATTGGATGCCCGCGCGCCCTTGTCAGCCACCAAGGCAAAGCAAAGGTTGAACCAATTCGGTGGCAATCTCAGCGGCCCGATTCCGCTCTGGGGCGTGTCCAGTTTGCGCGAGCCGAAGATGTTTTTCTTCTTCAATATGGAAGTCACGCGCGGCAATCGTCCGAACGGGGCGGCTTCGGTGGACGTCGCGCATCCTGACATTCTGACCGGCGATTTCCGCCGCTTACTGCGCACGACAACGCTGGCCGGATCAAGTTGTCTCTATCCCGGCGAAGCCGCCGCGCGCCCCTGCCAAACCGGCACGGTTTTCAAACCCGGCACGATCATTCGCAACGCGGGCGGTAACATCATCGGCGGTCAGCCCTACGCCAACAACACCGTGCCGCAAAACGAATGGAATCAAAATGCAGGCGCGTTTTTGAAGTTGATTGGCGCACTGCCGCGCACTGGTGGCATCGCCGTCCCCGGCGGCAACAATCCTGAATTGCTGCGCGTCTTCGTGCAGGATCAATATCGTTTGCGCAAACGGCAGGAAGTTGTGCGTTACGATTACAACATCAGTTCCAAAACCAACTTCTTCTTCCGTTGGGTGGACGATTCGCAGGACGAAGATCAAGGCGTCGGCATCTTCGCCGCGAGTTCTTTCCCCTACACGCCGCAGTATCGCAAGAAACCCGGCTCCAGTTGGTCGTGGAATCTGGTCAACGTGATTTCGCCGACGGTGACGAATGAATTTATCTTCGGCTACAACCACCTGACGCAACTCGTGGATGTGACGGCGGAAACGGACAAAAGCAATTACGACCGCGACGCAATTGGATTCAAGTTCAAAGAACTCTACCCCGATGCGAATCTGCGCAATCGCTATCCGCGTTTCAATTGCGGCATCGGCGGTTGCAACTTCCCCGGCTTTGCCAACCAATGGGAAAGCGAAGCGCGGCAGTTTGCGTGGACAGATAATTTGACGATTGTGAAGGGTGCGCACACCTATAAAACGGGCATCTTTTTCAATATGAACCGCAACGGCCAACAGCCGTCGTGGACGGATTCGATCAACCTGAACTTCGGTTCGAGCATTGATAATCCGAAAGACACGGGCAATACGTTTGCCAATATGCTGCTTGGCAATTACACCTCGGCGAGCCAGAGCAACGGCAAGTTTTTCGGCGCGTTTATCTTCAAAGGCACTGAATTTTTCGTGCAGGATAGTTGGAAAGCGAACTCGCACCTGACGCTGGAATACGGCGTGCGCTATGCCTATCTTGGCCCAACCTACACGCACGGCAAGTTGTTGCAGAATTACTTCTTCGTGAACAAATACGACCCGGCCAAGGCGGTGCGCATTGAAACCGCGAATGGCCCGTTCAAAGGCTCGATCATTTCCGGCTCTGGCGATCCGTTCAATGGCATGGTCGAAGAAGGCAAAGGCATTCCGCTTGGTGGCGTCACGCATCGGCTGAATCAGCTTTCGCCGCGTTTCGGTTTTGCCTGGGATGTCTTCGGCAACGGCAAGACCGCCGTCCGTGGCGGCATCGGCACGTTCTTTGAACGGCAACGCCAGAACAACACATACTTCGATGGCCTGGGCAATCCGCCACTGACTTACACACCGAACGTGTTCGCGGGCAATCTGGATCAACTCGGCCCGGCTTTGATTTCCGGCGGCACGCGCTTCCCCGTAGCGATCAAAGCGATTGACCCGGATGGCAAGACGCCAACGATTTATTCGTGGAGCCTTGGCGTGCAACATGAACTCGGCTGGAAAGTTGGCTTGGACGTGTCCTACAACGCGAACGTCGCGCGTCATTTGATGTATCAACGCGACATCAACACGTTGCCGCTCGGCACAACAACGGCGACGACGAACAATCCGTTGACGGCAGCAAATAACACCTCGCAAGCGATTCGCCCGTTCAAAGGTTACACCGGCATCACGTATGTCGAATACGGTGCGAGCAGCAATTATCACAGCCTGCAAGCGCGCGTCAGCCGTCGCTTCGGCAGCAATCTGACCTTCAACCTCAACTACACGTGGAGCAAGGCGATTGACGAAACCGATGGTGACACGGATACGCTGGCGTACCTCTACAATCGCCTGCGTGAGCGCGCCGTGGCGGGCTTTGATCGCACGCATGTCGTGACATTGGATTACATTTACAGCACGCCGAACATTGGTAAGCATCTGGGCGATAATCCGGTGCTGAATTTCATCGTGAATAACTGGCAACTGTCTGGTGTGACGCGGTTGTGGAGCGGCCTGCCGCTGACGATTACGTCGAACGGTAATCCTGGCACACTCGGCGGTGGCCCGCGCGCGAATTATCTGGGCGGCACCATCATCATCAAAGACTATCCAAATCGGCAGTACATTGATCCGCTGGTTTTTGGTGGCCCGGCGAACGGCGAACTCGGCAACACGGGACGCAACTGGCTGCGCGGCCCCGGCTTCACGAACTTTGATTTCTCGGTCTTCAAAGATTTCAAGTTCACCGAAAAACTGAAGCTGCAATATCGCGCCGAGTTCTACAACATCTTCAACCACCTGCAATGGGTCGGCGTGAACACGGGCGTCTCGGCTCCGAATCCGGGGCAAGCGGTCACGACGGCAACACGTGGCACGAGTGGACAATTGAATTCCACCCGCGATCCGCGCAATATTCAGATGGCCTTGAAGCTGAGTTTCTAATTCTGCGGTACAGTACAGCGAGCGGTAGCGATCTGGTACAAGTTCTTCATCCGGTCGCTACCGCTCGCTGTACTGTACCATCTGTTTTCTTTTGCTGGCTGTGAACGTTTTGCTGCGTAGTCTTTACGTTTTGGTTTGCTGCGTACTCTCGCTGTCCGCGCAGGATTTG
>JAXLQQ010000101.1:0-15996 GCA_046331525.1 Blastocatellia bacterium | reverse complement strand
AGGGACGGCTCCTTCACAGAACGCGGCGACTACGCCGTCCTATGATGATAGAGAACGGGGGGGCCCTGGCGGCGATACGGAACGGATTTTTGCCGGATTGCGGCTTTCTCCGGTGCCGCTCAATCTGCGCGGCAAAGACATTGCGCTCGTCGGCTTAGGGAGTTATCTGGTTAATACCGGTGGCTGCGCTGATTGTCACAGCAATCCGTCGTATGCGCCGGGCGGCAACCCGTTTAATGGCGAGCCGAAAAAATTCAATGTGGACGGATTTCTCGCGGGCGGCGCGGCGTTCGGGCCCGTGATTAAATCGCGCAACCTCACCCCGGACAAAAATGGCTTGCCCGCCGGGCTCACCTGGCAAGAATTCCTGCGCGTTATGCGCACTGGCGTAGACCTGAAAAAATTGCCGCCTGCCGTTCCTTCTGCCAGCAATGATCTGCTGCAAGTTATGCCCTGGCCAGTGATCGGGCAGATGACGACGAATGACTTGCGCGCGATGTATGAATACCTGCGCGCGATTCCCTCACGCCCTGGCTTCCCGCGCAACTAAGCCGCCACAAAGCCTGTTGTAACAAAGGCGCGCCGACTTGTAGGCTGGTGCGCCTTTCTCACTTTTCAAATTTGGTTAGGCGAGTTGTTCGCAGTAACTCACAAAGGCCCGCGCCTGTTCCAGTGCGGCCTGCGCGTTAGATTCGTCTGCTGGAGCGGTCTTGCGTGCCTCCAAAATTGCCGACAACTCTTTCCACTCGCCGTTGGTTTTGCCGGCCAGCACAAAGATATTTTCAAACGACCACAACGCTTCGGGTGAGGTAAACGGGTCAACCAAATGCTTATACAACGGTACGCGTGCGGCGGCGGCGGCGGCTTCGTACGCTTCAAATTGTGTCGCTTCGTAATTGCCGTGATGCAACTGTGCAGCGGCCTGTGACAAGCGTTCGTGTGCATCAGCAAGGGTCGGCACGATTTCGGCAATCGTGGTTCCCGCGCATTCGCCGCGCACGCCGGAACGCACCGTGAATTTTTCGTTCTCGTGCCCGTAGTCGTCATAAAACGCCGGGTCTTCTTCAAACGAAGGCACGGTGCGCAACGGCTCCAACACTTCTTTCACACGCGCGTCACCAATGCGGGCGATAAACGTATTGAAATCTTCGCCGTCCTGCTTTTCGTCGTTGTGCAGTTTCAGCAGCGTTTCGACGACCTGAATGCCTGCACGTGCAGGGAACTTGCCCACGATTTTTCCGGCTTGCGGATGCCCGTGATTCGCAGAACCGCCAAGGAACAAGATATGCGTCGGCACATTGCGTCCGTTGGCAGATAACGCCGCCGCGTGAAAGCCGATGTTGCCAACGGCGTGTTGCGCGCAACCGTTCGGGCAGCCGGAAATCTTGATGCGCAGGTCACGGTTCGCTTCACGGTACGGCACGAGCGTGCCAGTGAAAAATGATTCGGAAATCGCACTGCCCAATCCCTTCGCCGAAGCGATACCCAGACGGCACGTATCGGCACCGGGGCAAGCTGTCACGTCGGCGATGGTTTCTGCGCCCGCATCGTGCAGCGCGGACTGTTGCAGGGCTTGATATAATGCGGGCAGGTCTTCGACGCGCGCAGGGCAGGAACAAATTCTGTTCAATCAGGAAACGCGCAATTCGCTGGCGGAAAACTGCCGCGCAATGTCGGCCGATTCGCGCGCCCGATCCGACGTGATGTCGCCGAGCTTCGTGCGAACGTGGAACACCGCGCAAGTTTTCGATTCGGTGCGCGATGACGTTGTCTTTGGCCCATTGCTGATAGTTTGGAGCGTTCGTGATTGGATCCGGTACGTTCGGATTGCGCTGTAGCCGCGTTCAATTCCGGCTTCCGCCACGTCTTAAATAATCAGAAAGTGGCGGCAATTCGCAATAATTTCGCGCTCAGCATCACCGGCAGTTTTGAATTTTTTCCCAGCTTGTCGTTGCACCAGAAACTTCATCCGCGCTTTCATCCGCTGCTTGCGTTCGCCGTAGCGGTCGAAGATGCGAATCACAGCCAGCGTGAGATTGAAAATTTCTTTGACTGGCAAAAATTTCACTATAGATTTTGGCGATCATCGGCGCACTGCTAAAGCCGCCGCCGACGTGTACTTTAAAGCCGCGTTTCAGTTCGCCGTTCTCTTCGCGCACGACAGCCTGAAAACAGGTCATGAAGGCGAGCGCTGGAATGGTCTTCGGTGCAACCTCAAACGCAAATTTCATTTTGCGGCCCATACATTGGTTGTGCTTGTTGCGCAGCAGGAAGCGAAAGAGCGCCCTCGTGTACGGGTAAACATTGAAAATTTCGGTATGCGAAACACCCGCGCGGTAACAGGCCGTGATGTTGCGCACTGTGTTGCCACAGGCTTCGCGCGTCGTGATGCCGACCTCCTGCAACGAACGCAACAAATTCGGCGTGTTTTCGAGCAACAGGTAATACAACTGCGCATCCTCGCGCGTTGTGAAGTGAATGAAGCCGCTCGCATATTTGTCCGCCGCATCAGCAAGGCGCGTCAATTGATCCGCCGTCAAATAGCCGCCTGGAATTTTAATGCGCTGCATTTGCACACCGTCCTGCCGTTGCGCGTAGGTGCCGAATTGCAGGCGGAACTTCTGCATCTTGGTGTCGCCGATCAACCCGGCGCGAAATTTTTTGATTTGCTGTTCGTACTGCTGCATTTCCTCTTCAAAGTAGGCGGGCAGCACGGGTAAGGATGTTTCTTTCAGTTCGCTTGAATCTGCTTTCATGGTTCTCCAAATACGAGCAAAACAAGAGCGCCTCGGCTCTTTACGTTTAGAACCGAGGCGCTGTCGTTTTCGGAATGCTTTCTTCTCAACTTGCGAGTATGAATGGCACGGGCGACCGGTTCCGCTGAGCGTTGGGCGGACAACAACAACAACCCATTGTACATTTCAACAAGCTGATAAATGAGTTGTGCTGCGCAATATTCACGGTTCGCTTCCAAATAAGAGTAGTAAAAAGAGCCTCAACGATACTGACACGCCCAACGCTTGTCAACGGAATTGGTGTGACCAAGTAAACATCGTGCAGTTTTTCCCACAACAATTACAAGCCGTTACATACACTCACCCGTCTTTTTCGTGCGCTGCCCTTGCCCAAATTTGTCAATCGCGTTTGCCGTATTTTGGCAATCAGCTGCGCGTCGCTCTTGCTTACCGTTCGCACTAAATACAGTGAGACGGGGAGTTACCTTTATATGTCAATTCAATGATGAAACTGGCACAAAAGTTGTTCTCTTGCACTCGTTGACTTGCGCGTCTGCGTATAGTTTTTGCGTATTCGCCCCGCCGAATTATTCAAGCAAAGGAAAATCCCCATGAAAGTTTTCAAGCAACGCTATTTGTTCTTTTCGGTGCTGACAGCTGTGGTTGTAACGACCAGTATTTGGGCGAGCCGGGTGTCGCGGCCAGAGGTGAAAGTCTCGCTCTCCGGTACGGTGGAACGCGACAGTCAGGCGGTGCAGATTGAAAAAGCCGGGGTGCTGAATCCGGGCGAAATTCTGCATTGGACAATCCTCTCGCAAAACAACGGCAACGCGGCCGCGCATAATTACAAAACTATCGGCGAAATTCCGGCTGGCACAGCGTACCTTACGGGCAGCGCAAAGGCTGGCGGCAATGTGGCGATCCTCTTCAGCCTTGATCAGGGCAAGACATTTGCCCTCAAACCCATGATTGAACAGAAACAGCCGGACGGTTCTGTGCGTCAGGTGCCTGCACCAGCAACGATGTATACACACATCCGCTACGAATGGAGCGATCCGTTAAGCGAAGGAAAACAGGTGGCGGCTTCCTACAAAGTCCGCGTTCAATAACAAAACCAGGATTGAGGTGTAGGAGCGCGCGAGCGTTGGCGGTGGCATTGCGTTCAGGTCATTCGCTAGCACTCCCCCCTCCCCTGAAAAATTAGCATCAGGAGCAAATGATGAAGACGATGAGGAATTCTTATGGCTGGGATAAATTGCTATTGGGCCTGCTGATTCTGGTTGCAGGTACAGTAACGGCGCACGCGCAGGCGACGCCAGGCGGCACGATCATTCGCAACAAAGCCTCGGCCACGTACACCGATGATGTCTCGAATCCAACGAAATACAACACCCTGTCCAATGAAGTTACAACGACCGTTTCCTACGTGGCCGGGTTGCAAATCACGCCTGATGGCAGCGCGCCCGCCACTACCGTAACGCCTGGAGCAACGGCCACCTATACGTTCACCGTTACCAACCTCGGCAACTTTACCGACAGTGTTGAATTTCTTGCGAGCGGCGCGAGCATTCAGGTCACCGGCCCCGGCACGGTGTCGCAGGCATTTGTGGACATCAACGGCAACGGCACGTATGAAGCAGGCACCGACGTAGACATTAAAGGCAATGGTGCTGCCGTTACCACCTCGCTTGCGCAAAGCGGCTCAGTCGCTGTTGTCGTCAAAGTCACGGTCAGCGCTGCCGCTTCTGCCGGGCAAACGGTTAAGGTGGATTTAGGCGACACGGGCGGCAGTTCGCCCTACGACAATCAAACCGCCGA
The DNA here is from genome assembly GCA_046331525.1 of Blastocatellia bacterium. Lineage (GTDB taxonomy): Bacteria > Acidobacteriota > Blastocatellia > RBC074 > RBC074 > JAFDVL01. The sequence goes on along the minus strand of JAXLQQ010000101.1, from coordinate 11,443 downwards.
TAATTCCGCGCACGAAGTCCACACCAAACATCCCGGCGGCATTACCGCTGTCAATGGCGAGCGCGAAGCCAAAGGCGACATCACGCAAACCGTCAGCGCCGTCGCCACCGTGACCAACGGGCCAAGCGGCCAACCGGATGCCATCGGCCCTGGCCCCAGCACCAATACGGATTACACGAACAAAGCGGTTTCTGCCTCGGCCACTAACACCCCAATCACCTTTGATAACACGCTGAAAAATGGCGGCAACGGTGCCGACACCTTCAATCTCTCGGTAGCGACGGGCGGCGCGCCGACAGGTTCGACGGTGGAAATCAGTGTGAATAGTGGCTCAACTTGGACGACGGTCATCAGCAATGGTTCCCCGACCGCAACGCCGCAGGTCACAACGTCTTCCGTCGCTAGTGGAGCGAATTTTAATTACAAAGTGCGCGTCACCTTGCCGAGCGGTGCCACGACGCTAACGGGTTATGACACTGTCGTCAAAGCTACGTCGGTTGTGGATGCCACGCAGACGAATAATACGATTGACCGCGTTTACACGGGTTATTTACGCCTCGTCAAAACCGCCACTGTCACGAATGCGACGGGCATCGGCGGCGCGACTGACCCTGTGCCGGGCGCAGATATTGAATACGTGATTGCCTACGACAACATCGCCAATGCGCCGACGGGGACGGGCAATGTGGATTTGGACGCGCTGCAAGTGGTCATCACCGAAGACGGCGATGTCGCCCCCAACAACTGGGCTTCGACCACCGACCGCGTGGCCAGTACGGAATCCGATTCACGCAGCGGCAGCATCGCTATCAGCAGCAGCACGGGCGGCGTTGCCAACAGTAAATACGTGGACACCGTCGGCACCTTAGCGGGTGGCCAGTCCGGCACGTTCCGCTTCAAGCGCCGCATCAAGCAGTAGGGCGTGGTCATTCGCCGTCAGCCAGGCTGCGGCAGGAGGCCAGGTGGAAAATGAGAAATAAACAACGGAAAATGACCAACGGTACAGCCTGCTGGCTGCCGTTTGCGCTCACGCTGCTGGTGTTCTGCGCGTCCGCTACTCGCGCCCAGAACGCCAGCAACGTGGGCGTGGTCATTACCAATCAGGCGCGGGCGACCTACAGCGATCCCGGCGGCACAGATCATCAAACGACTTCCAACCCCGTCAGCCTCACCGTCCTCGCCGTCGTCAACCTCAATGTCACGCCTGACGACACGCAGCCAACTGGCGTGATGGTGCCGAACGAACAAGTCACGCGCGTCTTTCGTATCTGCAACACCGGCAACGTTGCCGATCAATATTCACTCGCACAAGCCACCATCACGCCGCCCGCAACGATTTCCGCGTTGTACTGGGACACAGACGGCAGCGGCACGCTCACGCCTGTTGATACCAAAGTGACATTGAATGCGACGCTGACGCCTGTGCTGCAACCCGGCGAATGTTTGGGCATTCTTGTAATTGTCGACACGGGCGCAATCAAGCTTGATGAAGTCATCACGATCACGCTGACTGGCAAATCAAATACCGATAAAAACAAAACTGACAACGGCACCAACATCAACAAAGGCGGTGAAGGCACCAAAGTCACCGATCCGAAAAATCCCGCGCTGCCGCCCGTCAAATACGTCGAGAACAAAGATCAAATTACTTCGACCGCCGGAGCCGTGCTGAATTACAGCATCAACTTTCGCAACAGCGGCGCGACGCCTGCCATCAACGTGCTGCTGAGCGATGATCTGCCGCCGGAGTTAGACTATGTACCCGGCACGATGAAGATGGGCAGTCTGGCTCTGACCGATGCGATTGACGATGACATTGCACAAGTCATCAACAGCCGCCGCCTCGAAGTCAAACTCGCTAAAGTCGAAGTCAATCAAGTCATCAGCGTTACATTTCAAGCGCGGCTCAACAACAACACCAAACCCGGCGTCGGCGTTATCAACACGGCGCAGGTCGCAGGCGACAACATCGGCACCGCGATTCGCACGGCCAAAACCGTCGTCGTTATCAACCCGGAAGGCACCGTCTACGCGGGCTACAGCAATGGCGGTGTTTTGATTCCCGGCGCGTCCGTCCTCGTCAGCACCGATGTCGAAGGCAAGTCACCCCTGCCAATGCCAACCGGCGGTTTTTCGCCGAATGACAAAAACGAGAACCCATTTCTGACCGATGGGAAAGGGCATTTCGCTTTCGCCTTTGCGCCCGATCAAGTTGGCACACCCGGCGCGCCGGTCACGTATTACATTCACGTCACCGCACAGGGCTACCGGCAACGCCTGATTGAAATCAAAATGGAGCCGACGGCTGCCGGGCTTTTCAAAATCGCGGTGAGCAGTCTGGACGGGCAGCCGATTGCACAGGCGGGCAGCTTTGCGCTCACAAGTTCCGGCGTCACACTGAACGATATTTCGGCGCTCGTGATGAACATTCCGATGTTCGAGACAGCGACGCTGCAACTCGCCAAAGTCGCGGACAAGCAGCGCGCCGAAATCGGCGAAACCATTTCCTATCGTCTTGAAGCTCACAATGCCACCGCGACAAAATTCACGAACGTTTCGCTCGTGGACACGTTGCCGCAATCCTTTCTTTACGTTCCCGGCACCGCGCGCGTTCAGGTCGAAGGCGCTACGCTGAGCGTTGAGCCGACGATCAAAAACAATCAGTTTACATTCGTTGTTGGCAACCTGCCCGCTGGCGCTCGCGCGACCATCACGTATCGCGTCCGTATCGGTGCGAACGCGAAACAAGGCGAGCAAATCAATCTCGCCTTCGCGCAAGGCGAATATCCAAACGGCGATCCGCTGCGCACGCCGCCCGTCAAAGCGCCCGTGCTTGTCGGACTCGGCGCGTTTTCGATGCGGCAACTCATTCTCGGTCGCGTCTTCGAGGACACCAACGGCAACGGCCTGTTTGAAGCCTGTGATCGTCCGGTCGCGGGCGCGCGCGTCTACCTGAACAACGGAATGTCAGTCATCACTGATTCGCACGGCCTGTACAACTTCCCTTCCGTCGAAGAAGGCGCGGCGGTTGTGTCGCTTGATCCGATTACGGTGCCGCGCGGGTATGCGTTGCAGGACGAAGGGCGCAAAGCTGCGCGCAGTTGGACGCGGCTGGTGCGCACGCCGCTCGGCGGTGGCGGATTGAATCGCGTCAACTTTGCGCTGGAAAAAATCGTCAATCCGCTGACCGAAACCGTCACCGACATCGGCGCAGTCGAAACGTCTGTCGAAGCTTCGGCGGGCGCGAACATCGCTACGCCAAACACATTGGCAACGACGTGGGCAGCGCCAAACAAGGCCGCCGAACCGAACGAACGCAAAGCAGAAACCGGATTAGCCGGAGCCTTTGACCACATCATCAACAAGCGCACCGAACCGAAAACCCGCGCAGGCGTCGCGGCGATGAACGTGGGGCGCAACGGTCACAAAGCCGCTGGCACCTACACCGAAAAAGCGACGGAAACGATTGAACCTGTCGCGCCGGGCAAACTTGTCGTCCTCTCGCCCGAAGCCAACGAAGTGATTTTGGAAGCCAGCTTGCGCGTTGAAGCCCGCGTGTTTATGGATTACACCGTCGCGCTGGAACTCAACGGTCAGCGCATTCCCGATGCCAACGTCGGCGTCAAAGAAATTGATCGCAAAAATCAGGTCGCTACGTTCGTCTTCGTTGGCATCAATCTGAAGCCCGGCCCGAATCAATTGAAAGTGCTGGCCGTCGCGCCTGACGGTTCGCTCGGCGAGGCGGCAACCCTGACCGTAATGGGACGCGGCCCGGCGACGCGGTTGGAAATCGTCACGGACAAAAAAGAAATTCAATCCGGCGGACGCGACGCCACGCGCGTGCATGTGCGTGCCTACGATGCGTGGGGCAATCCGGCGCTCGGCGGACAAGTCGGCCTGCAAATTTCCGCCGGACGTTTGCTGCGCACACCCGGCCAGCCTGTCGCAACCACTGCCGCTCCGCCCACGAAAGAAACCGCCACAGAAAAACTGCCTGCCGCCTCCACCGCGACAACCAAAGCGCCCGTCTGCGGTCGCACGGCTGACGCGAAGACGAAGGAAAAAGGCGCGAAGAATGAGTGCGTAGCGGCGCTCGCTGCCGCGCGCAACATCACTTACGAAGAGGCTGAGAAATTGCGTTCGCCCTTGATTGGCGCGGGCGCGGAGCCGGTCAACGGCTTTGCCGCCGAACAAGTCAGCGCGGCGTACCGACAACAAATTCTCTCGCTCGAAAACGGCGAAGCGGTGATTGATTTAATTGGCGAAGGTCAGCCCGGCAATGCCGAACTGCGCGCCTTCAGCGGCGATTTGCAGGCGAAAGGCGTGCTGCGCATCACGCCCGAACAGCGCCCGCAAATTCTTGTCGGCTTGGCCGAAGCGTCGTTCGGCAAAGCGGCACCGGACATTGTGCAAAGTGGCAGCGACAAGAACTATCGCCATCACATGGAATTTTTCTATCGCGGGCCGTTGCCGCAGGCGCTGCAATTGACGCTCGCCTATAACAGCTTTCGCCCGCTGACGCGCACTGCCGGACGTGACCGCGCGTTCTTCCTTGATCCGCTGGATCGCGTCTATCCGTTGTTCGGTGATTCCTCCACACGGTTTGAAGAGGCGCAGTCGAATTCCAAACTCTACGCGCGGCTGGATCGTGGCCGTTCTTACGCGATGTTTGGCGATTTCGACGCGAGCCAGCAGGAGTATTTGAACGACAGCTACACGTCCACGCCCGTGACGAATCTGGCGGAGAATTTGGCCAGCGCGGGCATCGGCAATACGGTGCTGAATAACTTTAATTCGATTCCGGTATTTGCCGGGCAGGGGCCGCAACTGACGGGCTACAACCGGCGACTGACAGGCGTGAAAGTGCATCTGGAAAATGCGGGCGGCAGTTCGGTCACGCTCTCCGGCGCGCGGCCTGACACGGCGTTTGCGCGGGATGTGTTTCCGGGCAGCACCTTCGGCTTGCTGCAACTTTCGCACACGGACATTTTGCAAGGGACGGAAACTATCGTTCGAGAAGTGCGCGACCGCCGCAATCCTGATTTGATTTTGCAACGCGAAGTGCTGGTGCGGTCGGTGGATTACAACCTTGATTCTTACGTCGGCTCGCTGTTTTTTATGCGCCCGCTTTCGACTTTCGATTACGCGCTAAATTTGATTCAAATTGTAGCGACGTATGAATACCGCTCGGTCGGCATGAATTCTGCCGTCTACACCGCGCGCGGCTCGCAAAACTTCCAGCGTGCGGGACTGCGCATCGGCACGTCGTTTATTGATCAGCGGCAGGAATCCTACGGCTCGTTTTATCTCGGCGGCGTAGATGTCGAAAAGAAAATCGGCAAGAGCGGATCGTTACAACTGGAATGGGGAATGAGTCAGGGCAGCGTCGCCTCAAGCGGCAGTACGTTCGGCTTTGATGGCTTGGCGGGCAGTTGGAATAGCGGCAACGGCGAGCATAACGGCCACGCTTACCGCGCCGAATACCGGCAGCCGCTCGGCTTTGGCGAGGCACAAATTCAGGCGAGTTTTGCGCGGGCGGATCAGGCGTTCTTCAATCCGTTTGGCGCAACGATTACGCCAGGTTCGCAACGCGGTTCCGTCGCGTTCGATATGAAACCGATTCGCTCCGGCCAAATGCGCATTGGCTTCACGGACGAACGCAATCGCACCGCTAATTTCCGCAACAGCCGCCGCACAGGTTCCATCGGCTGGATTCAATCGTTCGGCGACAAGCTGCGCTTCAGCCTCGGCTACGATTACCGTCATTTCACGGACGAAGCGGGCAGCGCGCTCGCCACGAACGCCAATGCCAATGCGGATGCGAAAGGCACAGCGGGCAATGGTGCGCCCGCGACAGCATCGCAATTTGCTGGGCGTGAAGTGACCTCGAATTTAATCACGGCGGGAGCCGAGTATCATCCCAACGACAAGATCAGCGTCGCCGTGAAGCGCGAACAAAACCTCGGCGCAGCGGATCCAACCTATCCCGATCAAACGACTGTTGCCGCGAGTTATCAGGTCAGCGCGCTGGCCAAAATTTTCTTTACCGAGCGCCTTGCGTCACAAGCCATCACCGCCATCAGCGATGTCAGCGCCTCCGGCTTTGCGCAGGCTGCTTCGCGGCGGGAAACGGCGCTCGGCATTGAATCGCCGCTCAGCAAATACACGACGATGAGCGGGCGCTATCAAATCAACAACGGCATCAACGGCACGGACAGCTTTGCGGTGATTGGATTAATGAATCGTTTCCCGATTAACAAATTGCTGTCACTGGATGCAGGCTACGAACGCGGGATGCACCTGAAAGGCAACGGGCATAGCTTCAATAACGCGATGATTGGGTTCAGCTACAATCCGACGAATAGTTTTCGTTCGGCGGCGCGCTATGAACTGCGCGATTTGTACGGCTTCGGCAACATCATCACCATCGGCGTTGCGGGCAAGCTAAGTGATAGCTGGACATCGCTCGGACGAATGCAATATTCGCGCACGGCGTTTCAGAATCAGGCGACGAATGTGCTGATGAATGGACAACTGGCGCTGTCGTGGCGACCGCTGGAATCGGATAAAACGGCGCTGCTGTTCAGCTACAACTTCCGCTCATTGGAGCAGGGCGCGCGACAAGGGTTTGCGCCGCTCGTGGATCACGACACAGTGATTTCGATGGATGGGCTGTATCAACCGCTGCGGCGCGTCGAACTCTATGGTCGCTATGCCTTGAAGTTCAATCGCACAGGGCGTGACGGCTTGCCGGTGGTTGGCACGTTCACTTCGCTGATTCAGGGACGCGCGGAGTGGCGGTTTATTCAATACTTCGATTGGGCGGGCGAAATTCGGACGTTGTGGCTGTCAGGGACAGGTTCGCGCCGTACATCCATCGGCACGGAACTCGGCTTCTGGGCGTTGTCTGATGTGCGGTTGGCGGGCGGATATAACTTCACGCGAATGAAAGAAAGTCCCGGTTACTTCGGCAGCTTCGGCGCAGGCAGCACGCTGAACACGCGGCACGGGTTCTATTTTGTCGTGTCGTCGAAGCTCTCGAATATGTTCAATTTGTTCGGCACTTCGCCCGAAGGCTTAGTCGGACATGAGCCAACGCCTGCACCGGCATCAGCCCCCAAGCAGGAAGAGTAACGAGGCCTGAGCCATGCCATCTGTACGCAAGCAACAATCCATTTCTCTGCGCCATCTGCTGGCGCTGCTGTTGGCGCTGCATCCTTTCCTATGGACGGCGCTGTTGAGCCGCAAGGTGCTGGCAGTGACGCTCAGTTCCACCGCAATTTATGTCATCGAAGGAACCGCCACGGCCAACAATAAAAACATTCGCACACTTGATCCCAATACCGGCGCGATCTCCTCAACAATCTACACCTCAGCGGTCGGCGGGAGTTCCGGGATGGGGTACGATTCCTCAACACAGGCGTTGTATTACGCCGACCGCACCACTTCGCCTAATCAACTGCGCCGCTATGATGGCACCAGCGAATCCGCTTCGCTCGGCACGTTTACCGGCACGACCGGCAGTGTCGTAGTGCTGCGCATCGCGTTTCGTGGGTCAACGGGTTATGGCATTGATGGCAATAACAACATCTTTTCGTTCACGAACACCTCCCCCTCAACTATCACCTCACTTGGCACGGTGAGCTTTCAGGGAACCTCGCCGTCCGGCTCGACCGCGAGCGGCGATATTGCGTTTGATGGCAATGGCCATTGCTGGGGGATTTTCGGCAATTCGCTCTATCGGATGGATTTCAATTCCAGCCCGATCAAAGCGTACCCGATTGGTCAGGTCAATGTGAGCGGCGTGGCGCTCAGCACCGCATCCAATACAGTGGTCGGCATTGCATTTGATGTCTCCGGCAACCTGCTGATTTCCTCCATCAGCGGCACGACGACCACCATTTATCGCGTAGACCCGAACGATGCCTCCGCCGTGCAAATCGGTTCGGCCTTAGTCGGAAACGTCATCACTGACCTCGCCAGCGGCAACACGCCCAATATTGATCCTAACATCGTCGCCACCAAATCGGTCAGCCCAACAGGCAATGTGAACCCCGGCAGCACGTTGACGTATACAGTGGAAATTGAAAACACAGGCAACGCACCGGCGGTGTTGATGACCTTCACGGACAGCCTGCCTTCCGGCACTACTTACGTTGCCAACAGCGCCACGTTGAATGGTACGAATCTGAGCGCGGCGGCCTATCCCTTCGGCTCGGCTTACACGATCAATGGACGCAATGCCTCTTCGGGCGCGATTAAAGTCGGCTATGCGAATCGCGCGACGATCACCTATCAAGTAACCGTCAACTCTTCCAGCCCGCCGAGCGTCGTCAATAACAGCGGCGTCATCAACTATCTGGACGGCCCCGGCGGCGGAGTGCCATCCAATCAAACCACGACGAATGTGAATTCGCTGGTCTACGGGTATAAATCCGTCAAGCTCACGACCGACGCGGACAGCAGCGGTTCGGTCACGCCGGGCGATACCTTGACGTGGACATTGTCGTATAAAAACACGACAGCGACTGCGGCTTCGAATTTTCAAATCAATGATCCGTTGCCAGCGGGCGTGACGATCAATGCCACAGGCGGGCAAACCGTAGCCGTTTCGGGCGCGGGCACGAGCGCCAGCAAAAACAGTTCGTACACGGGCACAGCAGCCGGAACCGTGAGCGATTTGCTGGCCGCAGGCGCGACACTCGGCAACAGCGGCGTGATTACGGTGACGATTGTTACGACGGTCAACGCGGGAGTTTCCGGCACGTTGAGCAATCAGGCCAATGCGACCGGGTCTACGATTCCTGCGGGAGGGGTGAATTCGGACAATGTGGACAGCACAACAAGTGGCTTACCATCCGGCGTCACCGTGCCGACGAGCAGTATCACGCAAACCCAAGGATCAGGTACTGATCCTACAACCGTCAGCGTAACCGCTGTTGTCACCGTCGCCGGAAAGGTGTGGGACGACGCGGACAACAGTGCCAATGGAACTTTCACAAATATCAACACGGGCGCGGAAACCGGCACGAATGTCAGCAACGCCTTATATGCAATTCTCGTCAATGCGAGTGGAAATGTCATTGCTACGACTGCGGTAAGCAGCGACGGCACCTATACCTTTAGCGGCGTAATCAGCAGCCAATCCAATGTGACAATTCGGCTGGCAGCCAGCGCCAGCAGCGTCGGCGCGGCAGCCCCAACGGCAGGCATTCCGGCAGCATGGACGAATACTTCGCCGTTAACCACAACCGCTTTTAATATCGCTTCCAGCAATATTACGAGCAAGGATTTCGGGATTGAGCAATTGCCCGTCGCCGCCGCCACCAATCCTGCGAGCCAGGTAAATCCCGGCGGCACCACACTCGTCGCTGTCCCTTCCACCCATTTCACCGGCAGCGATGCCGATGGCACCATCACGTCCTTCAAATTCACGGCTTTCCCCACCAATGTCACAAGCATTACGATCAACGGCACAAACTATACTTCCGGCACTTTTCCGGGCGCAGGCGTTACGGTGACGAGTGTGAGCGGCGCACTGCCTGCAAATATGGTGAGCATTGATCCGGTAGATGGCTCGGTGACGGCGGCGATTTCGTTCACCGTCACCGACAACGCGAGCAAAGAATCCGCTGCCGCCGCCACTGTCAATGTCACCTTCGCCTCACCACCAAGTCTCACGCTGGTCAAGGATTGTCCCAGCCCGGCGACCTGCCTGACCGCGACACAGCCGCCCGGCACCGATTTGACCTACAGCATCACCTTCACCAACAGCGGCGGCAGCGGTGCGCAGTCATTAGTAATTGTGGATGCGGTGCCGGACAATACAGATTTCAAAGTAAGTTCCGTTACCACTAGCCTCGGGACAACCGGCCTGACTGTTACAGTGGAATATTCGAGCGATTACAACGCCTCCTCGCCCAGTTCCGCAACCTGGACATACTCTCCGGCCAGCGGCGGCGGCAGTGCCAGCACGGGTTATGATCGCAATGTCAAAGCGATCCGTTGGCGCGTAACGGCGGGGACACTGAGCGCCACGTCACCAAACAATGTGGGCAGTATTGGGTTTACGGTAAAAATTCGATAGGCATTAATAGCCAATCAAGTACAATGTGGGAAAAGGAAGGAAGTGAATAACCTCTTAACTCAAGTACTGTTAAATAATACTGTAGACTTTTTTGGAAGTAAAAACTGGTGATAACAATAATTCCAGGTCTTAAAACGAAAGCAGCAGAATCACCAAGGGTGATCTGCTGCTGGGGTGAGGACAATATTTAACGTCATCTCTGACGGAAACTTGGGAGCCTCTCGGATTCTGAGTGGGAAGAATCCTCATAGCGGTCGTTTCTGGAAGAGGCTCGGTGCTACCACGAGTCAGATTTGGGGTCTTCCCGTCCAGTAGCGGGCGCGGCCTGGGATGCCTTGCCTTACAAACTCTTTGTCAAACTCTTCAAGCGGCTCAACTCTCTAGCGTTGATTTCCGATTCGCAAGTCACGCCAAGCTGGTGTGCCCCGTTCTCCAGGTTGACGAAACTTGCGAATCGAAAGCTGTAACTGCCACTAAAATCCGACCCCCGTGTCCTTTCTAGCTAGCAGCTACAAGAGCGAGAGGAGCGCGAGTCTCCAAACTCGAAATCTTGCAGAAAAGCGAATCTGACCGGAATCTTTAAGGGCGACTGATGAGGAGTCGCCTGTCGTGTGAGGTAGACAATCGTCTGAGTCAGAATCGCTTTTCTTGACTTGCAGGATCAGCAGAGGAACGATTCGAGCGTCGAATCTAGCTAATGGATTGGTGAGGAACCATTAGATGTGAGGAAGATTCACGCTACGAGAACCGTTCCCTGCTACGAAAGTTATACTTAATCAAAGATCACGTTTCTTTTCAACTTTATCTCTCGTCTGCGCAAGCAGTAACTGCAACGAGCGTGCCACAGTTTCGCAACACCTTGCCACATATTGCTAAAGCACAGAAAATGAAGGCAATACGACATTTTCAGTGGATTCTGGCGCAATTTTCGGTCAAGTTGGCGAGGCCTATTCGTCCACAAAAAGCGACAACCGTTTTTTGTCACTGTCCATCATTTGTTACTGTCCACAATCGGCTACAAGTGCTGTTGTTCGCGTCAAAGGATTTAGCGATGAGTCGAGATACGTGACTGTTAATGTATAGTGGAATGGAAAGGGACAGTTCAAACTCGTTATAAAGCTGAAAAGGTCTGAGCGGGATTGAATCAGAGGGGACAAAGTGCCCTTGCAATTTCGGAAAAATCATTCGGGAAGCACAGAAGTTTGCCGAAGGTCGGATTTGCCACTCTGGTGAAATCAACCAAATGGCAACAGAGAAATAGGTTCCTTTCCCTGCCTTAAATTACCACGTTTTTCTGTATAAATTTTGGCACCCGCTAACAGATTGAAAAGATATTGGGTTCTGAAAATAGAATCC
>JAXLQQ010000100.1:0-16210 GCA_046331525.1 Blastocatellia bacterium | reverse complement strand
TCGAAGTCTGGATGGGCTACGCCCATCAAATGCGGCTGATGTTGCGCGGCACTTTCACGACGATGGAGCCGAATTTTCCCAGCAGCGGGCCGCCGACGCTGACGGTGCGCGGTTTGAATGTGCTGCATCAATTGCGGCGCAAGCAATACACGACCACCTGGGGCGATAAAACCGACAGCGAAATTGCCGAAAACCTCGCCACCTTGCGCGACGATAACCGGCGGCGCTTTCCCCTGCCCATCATCGTGCGCGAAGGCGCGAGCGCCCACGAACCGCGTTTGCCTTACGTGGCGCAAAAGAGCCAGTACGACATTGATTTTCTGCTGGAACGGGCGCGGCGGCGCGGTTACGTCGTGTTCGTTGAAGAGGGCGACACGCACGCGCGCAATCCCCGCTTGCGCGAACGGCATTTGTATTTCGGGCCTTCCGATAAACGGCATCCGAGTTTGCGCGACGTGACGTTTGAACTGGCGTGGGGCACTTCGCTGGTGGATTTCAAACCGACGTTGACGACGGCCAATCAGGTCAAATCGGTGACAGTCAATGGTTGGAACCGCGCCACGCGCCGCGCCATCAGCGAAACCATTACGCTTGACGACCGCGAACTCAATCGGCTCAACCCCAATTTGCACGAGATGCTTAACGTGTGCGACCCGCGCGAAGAGTATGTGGTGGATGAGCCGGTGCATACCGTAGACCAGGCGAAACAGCGCGCCCGCGCGATTTTGCGCGACCAGCTCAAAAACATCGTCAAAAGCAACGGCACGACCGTCGGCTTGCCGGATTTGCGCGCCGGGCAGCGCGTGCAAATCACGAACCTGGGCGCACGTTTCAGCGGCACTTATTTCGTGACGGCGACGACGCACACGATCAACGACAGCGGCTACACGACCAAGTTTGAGGCGCGCCGCGAAGACGAAGGAGCAAGGGCATGACGCGCTATCCCGGTGTCGTCACCGGCATTGTCAAAAATCTGGATGATCCGCGCGGAGAAGGGCGCATCGAAGTTCACTTCCCCTGGCTTTCCGAAGACAACCGCAGCGGCTGGGCACCGGTCGCCGTGCCGCTGGCCGGGCGCGCACGCGGGCAATGGTTCATGCCGGAAATTGACGACGAAGTACTGGTCGCTTTTGAACACGGCGATTTCGAGCATCCGTTCATCGTGGGGTTCCTGTGGAATGGCGAAGACGTGCCGCCTGAAACCACGAACAAGAACCGCATCATCAAAACGCCGGGCGGACATCAATTGCGTTTTGAGGATGAAGATGGGCAGCAAAAGATCATCGTCAAAACGAACGGCGGGCATCAGATCACGCTTGATGACAGCGCAAGCGCGCAATCCATCAAGGTGCAAACCAATCAGGGGCAAAGCCTGACGCTGGATGACAAAACGCAATCCATCGAACTGAAAGGCGGCGGGCGTACGCTGAAGATGATCGGCGGCGCGGTGCAAATCGCCTGACGATGAGGAAACAACAATGCCGCAAGTATTGACCACCAACGCTTTGATCGTCTGCCCGCACGGCGGCGTGGGCACGAGCGTGCCTTCCGATCCGAAATGGTTCGTGCAAGGTGGTGCAGTGCTGTTGGAAAACGACACGGGCACGTTGGCTTGCCCCTTTCTACCGTTACCGTGCGTGGGGTACCAGTTGCGTTCGATGGGATTGAATGCCAGCCAGGTCAGCGGACGCCGCGTCATTCTGGTGAGCGATTTCAACCAGAGCTTCACCGGGCTGCCGCTGACGATGACGGAGTTCCACACGATGCTGGATGACAGCACGCCCGCGCCGGTTCCGCTCGGACAGGACGCGCCGCCTTTGTCGCCGGAAATGGCGGACACGGCGAAGCCCACTGTCGCCGCCGTGCCGCCCGTGGGGGCTTTCAATTCGACTACGATGCAGCCAGCCACGCTGCCCATCACGTTCACTTTGGGCAGCACACATCCGTTGCGCTGGCAGTTGACATTGATCAATGAACCGCTGGCTTCACACGTGGATGTCACCAATGGCATTCCGCCGGGCTTGGTCGTCGCGCCTGCCGGGGGCGGATGGAACAGCGCGGTGCTCGTCGTGACAGTAACACTGACAGCACTATTTATGGCGGCGCTCGGCATCGGCCTGCATCACCTTTTTATGACCGGCATCAGCCAACGCGGCTTGTCGGCTTATGCGAAATTCGATCTGACGGTTAGTTAAAGGACAAGGCTTATGGCTGCGGACAGACGCGCCTACCTCGGCGTAGGCTGGAAATTTCCCTTGCAGGTGACGCCCGGCGGGCAAATCGCGCAGGCGCGGTACGAGCAGCGCATTGAAGAAGCCATTTACCTGATCTTGAGCACGGCGCGCGGCGAGCGCGTGATGCAGCCCGATTTCGGCTGCGGCATTCACGAGCTGGTTTTTGCGCCCAACAATGCGATGACGCGCACGCTGATCGTGCAAACGATTCGGGAAGCGCTCGTGCGGTACGAGCCGCGCGTGGACGTGCTTGATCTGACGGTCGAGAGTCCGCCCGGAGAACCGAACCTGCTTTTGATTCGCATCAACTATCAGATTCGCGCCAACAATGCGCTGGGCAATCTGGTCTATCCCTTCTACTTGAATGAAGGACGTTAGCTATGCCGCTGGAAACGCTGCTGCCACAATTGGACGACCGCCGCTACGACGACCTGATGACCGAGGTGCGCACGCGCATTGCCCGGTACACGCCGGAGTGGACGCCGGTTTGGACAGACACGAACGAAAGCGATCCGGGCATCACGATGGTCGAGGTCTTCGCCTGGCTGGCCGAGTTGCTGGCGTTTCGTATGAATCAGGTGCCCGCGCTCAATTATGTGAAGTTCCTGCAACTGATCGGCCTGGAACTTACGCCGCGCCAGCCCGCGCTGGCGGAATTGACCTTTCCCGTCAAGCCGACGCACGCCGCGTTGTATGTCACCGTACCGCCGCGCACGCAGGTCAGCGGCGAAGCGCCCGACGGCGGCCCACCGGTAATCTTTGAAACCGAACGCGCCTTGTTCGCGCTCACGGCGCGGCTGACGAGCGTGCAATCGTACGACGGCATCTCCTTCGACGATTTGACGTTGCTTAATGAAAAGGCTGAGCAGGGGTTCACGCCTTTTGGCCCGCAGGCGCAAGCCGAAAGCGCGCTGTTGCTGGGCTTCGACAAAGACCTGCCGCCGGTCGAACTGAATCTGGCGGTGCTGCGCCCGCCGAACGCCAACGGCACGGCGGTTTATCAATGCGGCATTACCGCTCCGCCCGGCAACGGCCCCGCGGATTTGCGCTGGGAATACTGGTCATACGGCGATGTGTGGCGTTCGCTCAGCTTGCTCAAAGACGAGACACGCGCGCTGACCCGTGCGGGGCACGTCTATCTGAAACCGCCCGCAACCGGTTCGCTCAAACCCGCCCGCTTCGGCCACGCGACGCAAGACCTCTACTGGATTCGCGCCCGCGTTGCGCGTAGCGAATACGAACGCCCGCCGCAATTGCTGGCCGTGCGCACCAATACCGTCGCCGCGCAGCAGGCAGAAACCATTCGTGATGAAGTGCTGGGCGGCAGCAACGGGCGGCGCGATCAGGTCTTTCGGTTGGCGAGCGTGCCTGTGTTGGCCGCCAGCCTGCGGCTTGAAGTGAATGAAGGCAGTGGCTTTGAGACGTGGACGCGCCAGGACGATTTTTTCGCTTCGCAAAAGAACGATCATCATTTCGTGCTCAATCCAACGACGGGCGAAGTGCGTTTCGGCGACGGCGTGAACGGCGCGATTCCCACGGGCAATATCAGCAATCCGGGGGCGAACGTCGTGGCGCGCGAATACCGCACGGGCGGTGGCAAGCGCGGCAACCTGCCCGCCAAAGCCCTTCGGACGCTGCTCGGTTCGCTCAGCGGCGTGGACGACAACCAGATTGGCAATCTGTTGCCCGCGCACAGCGGGCGCGACGAAGAGTCGTTGGCCGAAGCCCGCAAACGCGCTCCCCGCGCCATCAAGAGCAACGCTCGCGCCGTGACAGCGGAAGATTTCGAGTATTTCGCGTTGCAAGCGGCCAACGTGAAGCGGGCGCGTGCGCTGCCGCTTATGCATCCGGCTTTCCCCGGTGTGCAAGTTCCTGGCGTTGTGACGGTCATAGTCGTGCCCGACAGCGACGCCCGTGCGCCGCAACCCAGCGAAGACATGCTGCGCACGGTCTGCGCCTACTTGGATCAACGGCGCTTGCTCACGACTGAGCATTACATCATTCGCCCGACCTATCAGCAAGTCGAAGTGCGGGGCGAAGTCGTCGTCCACGGCGACGCTGATCCGGCGGAAGTCAAAGAGGGCATCGAACGTGCGTTGCACACTTACTTCCACCCGCTCAAAGGCGGCGAGGACGGGCTGGGCTGGCCGTTTGGCGGCACGATTTTTTTCTCGCGGGTTTATCAACACGTCTTCACCGTTACCGGCGTGCAAAGCATCACGCGGCTGTTGATCGTGCTGGACGGCGAAGAGACGCCCGCCTGCACGGATATTCCGTTGCAGGGCAACGCGCTGCTCTATTCCGAGCGACACGAAATCGTGACTTCTTTCAATTTCGACGAGTGAACCAGATGAACGTTGAGCTTCCCTTGCCACCGATTCCGCAACCGCCGCACGACCCTACGTCGTGGCTGCTGGCGGCGCACACGGGCTGGCGCGCGGCGCAACTTGCGGAAGTCGAAAAGCGCTGGACGGACGGCGCGCTCGCACTGGCGCGACAACCGGGGTCGGTGCGTTCGCTGACCGAACCCAGCGGCAGCCTGGGCGGACTTGTGCCGCCTGCCCAGGTCGCACTGGCCGCAGACGGCAGCGTCTTTTTGCTCGACAGCACGACGGCGCAATTGAAACGCTTCGATCCTTGTACGTGCCGCTTCGATGTCGTGCCGTGTTTTGGCGGCGTAGGGAATGAAGCGCGCCAGTTACAGGAACCGCACGGCATTGCCATCGGCGGCGGCAATCTTTTCGTCGCGGATGCGGGCAATCACCGTCTGACCGTCATCGCGCTCCACGGTTTCGTCTTGCGCGGGCATTGGCGGCCTCCTGCCACAGCGGCGCTCGCGCATCCGTGGCGTCCTTTTGCCGTCGCCGTTGACAGTTGCGGGCGGATTTTACGTGACAGACAGCGCCAATGCCGTCCGGCATCGGTTTAGCGCGGCGAGTGGGAATTGCTTTTGGCGGGGATCACGACCCCGCTCGGCATCTGGCAATGGATTGCGCCGACCGTGTTTACGTGATCGGTGCTGAGGACGATCCCGGCGTGCGCGTGTTTGACGCTGCAGGACACGAACTGAGTTTGGAAAAACAAGGTCGAAGCCGTGCAGCCACGTTTGCGCTCGTTGCCCTTTGCGCGTGGATGCTTCAACGGATGGCTGCGCTTTTTGGGCGCGCTGTGCGAAAAGCCTGACGGCTACGGGCGTTTTTGATGCGCAGGGCAACCCCTTAGTGAACGCGCCGCCGCCGACTGCGCCGACGTATTTCACCAGCGGCACCTTCATCAGCCAGGCGCTCGACAGCGAGCTATACCGCTGCCAATGGCATCGCGTGCTGCTGCGCGGCGCGCTGCCTACGGGCGCGAGCGTGACGGTGGAAACCTATACCGCCGAAGCCCGGCTGAGCGATGACCAGATTCAAGGCCTGTCTGCCAACGCCTGGGATGCCGGGCCGACGGCCAATGCTTTTGCAAAAGGCGCGTGGGATTGTCTGGTGCGCAGCGGCGCGGGACGCTTTCTTTGGCTGAAACTCACGCTGCAATCGAATGGCCGCGTCACGCCGCAACTCGACAGCGTAGAGCTGGAATTTCCGCGCATCAGTTTGCGGCGTTACCTGCCCGCCGTGTTTGGCGCTGAAGCCACGAGCGCAGATTTCACCGACCGGTTTTTGAGTTTGTTCGATACGACACTGCGTGGCTTTGAGCGCGAGTTGGATACGCTGGCGCGTTACTTCGATCCGGCTTCCGCGCCCGCACAACGCGAGACGCCCGCGAGTCTGGATTTTTTGAGCTGGCTGAGTTCCTGGATCGGCGTTTCGCTCGACCGACATTGGTCTGAAACCCGGCGGCGGCGTTTCGTCAAAGAGGCGGGCAAGTTGTTCGGACTGCGCGGCACGCGCGCGGGTTTGCACCAACAGTTGTTGCTGTTGCTTGAAATGGAACCGGAGCAACGTTGCTGCCCGGATGACGAACCGCGCACCACTTGCACGCCCGCGCCCGCCAATTGCGCCCTGCCGGTTAAGCACCCCTGCGCGTGGACGCCGCCGCCGCTGATTCTGGAGCATTACCAAGTGCGCCGCTGGCTGTGGGTGGGACAAGGTCGGCTCGGCGAACAGGCGGCGCTGTGGGGCCGCGCCATCGTCAACCGCAGTCAACTTGACGCCAACGCGCAAACCGAAGTCACGCAACTCGTCACCAAACAAGACCCCTTGCGCGACCCGTTTCATCTTTACGCGCACAAATTCAGCGTCTTCGTCCCGGCGCGCGTCGAACGTTCCGAGACGAGCCGCAAAGCGCTCGAAAACCTGTTGCGCACGGAACGACCCGCGCAAACACAAGCGCAGATCGTTTACGTCGCGCCCCAATTCCGCATCGGCGTGCAATCCATGCTGGGATACGACACGGTGATCGGACGGTATCCGGCGGGCGTCACGCTGGGCGAAACCCCGCTCGGCGCTGGCTCCGTACTGACCGACGCGACAGGCGCGACCGGCGTGGAGGCTCCGTCGAGTCTGGAAATCGGAAAGCCATTACGTATCGGAACGACGACCCGACTCTAGCGGTTTGCGCCGGGCGCGTGATGCCCGCGCCCGGCGCAAACCTTCAACTTCGCCGCAGCGCGGCAAAAAGAGGCGAGCTATGTCTTGTGCCAATCATCCCTTCACTCAGGCCGAGTGCCCGGCGTGCCAGTTTGGCCCGTTCTTACGCAACCATTATTTCGACGGCAAATTTCTGGTCGCCCGCGACTTCACCGCTGAGACGACTTATCACGCCGAAAAACTGCGCCATCACGAAAACCGTCTGCACGGCTGGGGCGTGGTGTGCGGCTTACAGGTCAAACCGCATCCGAACCCCGCCTGCCGCCCCCGTTTCGTCATCATCGAACCCGGCACGGCAGTGGATTGCTGCGGTCACGACATCGTCGTCCACGAAGAGACGCTCGTTGATCTCACACTCTTCAAAGAATGGCAGGATTGGAAAAAGAGCGGCGCGCAAGAATTGAAAGCCTTGCAAATCGGCCTGCGCTTCCGCGAATGCGAAACGGAAATGGTGCCGACTTTGTTTGACGATTGCATCTCTGGCGAGACACGCTGCGCGCCCAATCGCATTCTTGAATCCTTTGAGCCGTGTTTGATCTTCAATCCAACCGAGGCGTCGCACGAACCGCATACGCCGCGACTGGATTGGCATTGCACCGCCAACCCGCCCCACGCCTATCGCGTTGCCGTCCACCACGACAGCCAGCGGCTCTATGCGCTGACCAGCGACAGCAAGGTTATTTATCAAGTCGAGACCGAGAAGTACCGCGTGGTTGGTTCGCATCCGCTCCCGGCCAGAGGGCTGGCGCTGGCGGTTTCAAATGACGGCAAGCGAGTTTACGTCGTCACTGAAACTGCGAGCCCCCTGCCCAGCGCCCCGCGCCGCCTAATCGTACTCGACACCGACAATCACTTGAATACCCCGCCGCTACGCGCCTTCGACATTCCGAACAGCGGCAATAACGATGTCTCGCTGGCCGTCGCGCCGGATCAGCGCGTGCTCGCCCTGTTGAGCCAGAAAGGCGATGTTTTGGTCTGGCCTGCCACGCTCAACAGCGCAGGTGGCGCACTGGCCCCTTCCCACACGATTCCTGTGGGCGCGAATTCGCGCGGCCTCGTCATCGGTGCCAACCCGCTCAAGGCGTACACCATCAATGGCAATCAGCTTGCCACCGTAGACCTGAGCACCAACGCGACAGGCGCGCCGCTCACCGGGCTGCCCGCTGGCTTCGCTCCTTCCGCGCTGGCGGTGATTGCCAGCACCGCGCCGGATCGGCTGGCGGTCGTGAGTGATGCCACCAAACGCATCGCGCTCTTGCCGCCGACCTCCGGCCCGACGGCGAATGTCGCTGCGCTTGCTCAAGAACCCCTTGCGCTGGTGATTTCGCCGGGCGGGCACTGGGCTTACGTGCTGGAACAGAACGGCGACCAGGGTTTTGTTCAGCCCGTCAACCTACTGCGCTTGCAGCGGAACGAAGCCCAGGCCGCCGCGCCGCCTTTTAAGGCAGGGGACAAGAGTCGGCACATCGCCAGCGCGGCGGATGGCAAGCGGCTTTACGTGTCCTTTGAAGATACGATCACCGACCCGAAAGCTGGCGGCATCGCCGTCATCGAAGTGGACGAAGAAAATTGCCGCGAAATTCTGTGGCGGCATCTCGCAGGCTGTCCACACTGCGACCAACCGAATTGCATCGTGCTGGCGACCATCGCCCCATACCAGCTCGACCAGGCCCTCGAAGAAGCAAACATTGATAACCGCACCGGACGGCGCTTGCTGCCCAGTACGCAGGTGTTGACAGAGTTGGTCGAATGCCTGCTTGAGCACGGCGGCAACGGAAAAGATGGAAAAGATGGAAAAGACGGAAAAGACGGGGAAGATGGAAAAGATGGGAAAGATGGGAAAGATGGGAAAGATGGGAAAGATGGGAAAGATGGAAAGGACGGAGAAGACGGAAAAAATGGAAAGGATGGGAAAGATGGGAAAGATGGGAAAGATGGGAAAGATGGTACAAACGGCACGAATGGCGTGGATGGGAAAGACGGTGAGGGACTGGAAGAAGGGTTAACGAGAATTGTGGCCCTCAGTTGGCGTCACAACGCCACGGACGGCGCGCTTTTGCCTGTGAAAGGCATAGGGCAAAACCAGACCACGCCGGGGTTGGTGATCGGTTTTGACAACCCGGTGATCGTGAAAGGCGCTGCGACGGGCGACATTGATGAAAATCATATCTTTCAAGTGTTGGTGATGGATCCGCAGAAGGAAGAGGACAGAAAGCGCGGCTTGGCTTGCCGTTGCCCAGTGCTGGGCCGAGTTGTGCCGGTGAACTTCAAAACCGACCCCGCCAATCCACAATTGATTACCGATGCTGCGGAAACGGCTGCGGCCAGTGCGCGCGGCATTGCGTTTCTGTTTCCGCTCATAAATTTTGGCGGAAACTCCATCACGGAGGCGGTGCAATTCAGAAGAATTGATGACCTCTGGGTGCTGTTACGCGGCGATTTCGTGCTGGATAAAAAGGAGCGCGCGATTGACGCAGAATTTGTGCGCGCTGATTTGCCAACAGGGGATCATCCCAAAGGCAGCAAATTCGGCAATCAGGGTGGCTTATTTGAAAGCTGGTTCAAACTCAAAAGGGACTGAAGAGCAAGCCGCACACGCATTACTATGGCGCTGTCAGCAAGGAAAGATTTATGGCTATTAACACGACAACCACGGCTAAAACTCAAACAACGGTTATAACCTGTCCGGTTTGCGGTGGGCTGGAATGCCTGTGCCGTCCGCGCTTTTTTGCGGGGCAGTTGCTGACCGAAGACGATCTTAACCGGCTGGATCGGTACATCGTCGCCAAGCACCGGCTGCACAACCGTTACCTCCATGGCTGGGGCGTCGCCTGTGGGCTGGAAGTGCTCTGCCATCCCTGCGCGGGACAGGTCACGATCAAGGCGGGGTACGCGCTCAGCCCGTGCGGCGATGACATCGTCGTGTGCCGCGACACGGTGCTCGACGTTTGCGAACTCATCAATCGCTGCCGCGAACGTTCCACGTTGTCTGATTGCGAGCCGCCGCGCCAGGCGGGGCAGGACAATTGCACCGCCGCCGAGGAAAAATGGGTGCTGGCCGTGCGCTATACCGAAACGGCTTCACGCGGCACGCCCGCGCTGCACGCGTCCGCCAGCACGAAGAGTTGCGGCTGCGGCGGCGCAGCTTCCGGCGGTGGTTGCGGCTGGCAGCACGGGCCAGTCCAGCCCGACGAATGGCTCTGCTGTGCGGATGGTTTCGACCACGGTGAAGCGCAACCTGACGCGCACGGGACTGCTGCAATGCGCGCCGACACTGACTTGCGAAGGCTATACCTTCGAGGTTTACAAACTGCCGCCGCTCAATCCGGAAAAAGTTGAACTGGGCGCGCTGCTTGAACGGTTCATGCGATGTTTCAATGGCTGGGTGCGCGCGATACAGAGCTTTCCGCCCATCCCGGAAAACCGCGCCGAATGGCGCGCCTGGTGCTGCGAATGGAAGGAACGATTGCTGGAACTGCTGACGGAATTTCCGCTGCATGAGTGCGAAGCACTGGCGGCTTTGCGCAACTTCACGTGTCTGGCCCCAGACGACAAGGAGACAGCCAGCACGTATGCCCTGGGTGTGCTGCAACGACTCAGCCCGATCTTGCAGGATTACCTGATGGCCTGTCTTTGTTCGGTGCTGCTGCCGCCTTGCCCTGCGCCTGTGGAGGACGGGCGTGTGCCACTGGCAATGATTACTGTGCGGCGGCTGGATTGTACGGTGCTGCGCGTGTGCAATCTCAGCGTCCGCAAATTCCTGACGACCTTTCCGAATTTGCAGTATTGGCTCTCGCCGCTGCCTTACGCGCGGCAATTGCGCACTGCGCTCGAACGTGTATGTTGCAGGCCTCGTCGCCGGGCGCAAACCCTCCAGTCCGACGCGGCGACGGCAGTTGTGACACCAACGAATGTGCGTTGGACGGGGCGCGTGGCCTCGTTTGGCCGCGTCACGCCGGGCCGTGAAGGGGCTGGGTTTACACAAATCCTGCGCAACGCTTTTGCAAAGCGCACGCAGCCCGCCGACCCGGAAACACTGCTTTTCGCTGGGCTGGGGTTGATGGCGGTGGATGGCCAGGACCGCGCGGAAGCGCTGATGAACGAAGAGGAACTCGGCCAGCCGTGGCATTTCCTGATGGCAAATCAAGTGCTGCGCCCGCTGGTTGATTTGCAACGCCCCGCGACGACGGACAAAAGTCTTTGGCAAACGCTGCGTGATGCGGTGGCAGGCTTCGCGGTCAGCCGTGCGCCGCAAACGCCCGACTTACAGGCGCAATTCGACGAATTACAAAACACCGTCAAACGACAACAAAAACAGCTCGACGAGTTGCAGAAACGTCTGGCGAAAAAATAACCGGAGGCAGCCCATGCCCATCACCGACACTGCGCGACCGCAATTTTACGAAGAGCAATACCTGGGCGCGGAAGACTTGAACGCCGCCGTCGAATACAACCGGCTGCAACAGGCGCGGCACGCGCTGGGCGCGCGTCTGGGGCATTGCTATGGGCTTGGAGTTGAAAGAACAGCCCCGCCCCGACGGCAGCGGTATGGAAGTTGTCGTGCAACCCGGTTACGCCTGGGACGGTTTCGGCAGGCCCATTACGCTGCTTGCGTCCGCCCGCCTGCCCGTGGCGCTATTCAGTACGCTCGTTCACGAAACAACCGACGAACCCAATGGCCGTGCGATTCCCGTTTGGCTTCGATATGACGAAACTGCGGCGCAACCACCGCGCGCGGGCTTTGCCAATTGCGACGACACCGGCTCTTTCGCCCGCGTGCAGGAAGGCTATCGTTTTGAAATCGGTTACCGGCTGCTTGACGAACAACATGACAATATCTTCAAAGCCGGTCGCGCAGTCGCGCCCCAAAACGCCAATCCCGATTACACGATTGCTGACGAATCCATCCCCTACCAGGAACTGCCCGCATCAGGCGAGCGGCGGCGCTGGCTGATTCCGCTGGGCAGTGTGCAATGGAAACCGAACGTCAATTCGCTCCTGCCCGGCAATTTCGTCGCCCGCAACGCCGCCGCGCTGGTCGCCAGCGAACGCCAACGTCGTTACATCGGCGCGGTCGTAGGCTCACTCGAAGCGGCGGGTAAAATCATTCGGCTGCATGATCGCAAGAAACCTCCTTCACAACATTACCCACCGGCTCCTGCCGAAGCAGAATTGGTGTGGGTGGAAGGGGACTTGCGTGTCGAAGGCGACGCGCGGCTCTTCAATGGCAAACTGGATTTCCGCAATGCGGATGGGTTGGACAATGGCGTGCCGCTGCTGATTCAACGCGCCCAGACCAACGCAGACGGAGGCAGCTTGCAGATTGTCACGGGCAAAGCTGCGAACGGAGCCGTCCCCTTCACGGGAAAGAATACCTTCGAGGTTGGGCCGCTTGACGTCAATAATACCTTCACACCGCATTTGACCGTCCGCGATAATGGCAAGATCGGTATCGGTACGACCGCCCCAACGGGTCGCCTGACGCTCCAGGGGAGCGTTCCCAACCATGGCCTGTTGACCTTCTTCTCTGACACCGCTGATGTTGAATATGACGGGGGGCAGGATGGTTTGTTCATTTTCCGGGACACCGGGGGAAAAACGGCTTTCCTGGGCGGCAGTGTCGGCATCGGGACGACTGCGCCGCGATGCAGTTTGGGCATTAGGGCAGTGCGCCAGGGCGAAGAATTATTGAGCTTTGAAGACCCGAACGGTAATACGAAATGGCACATCAATCAGAATCTGGGAGGGAATAATTCAGGGTTGAATTTCGTCGAGACAGGTGTTGCAGATGGGAGGTTATTTATCAAAGCCGGCGGAAATGTCGGCATCGGGACTACCACACCGGCTTATGCCCTTGATGTGGCTGACCGGGTGCGCGTGCGCGAAGGCAAGGCTGGTACGGCGGGGATTTTGTTCTTCCAAAATTCCCCCAGTGCAGATCGCGCATTTGTCGGCATGGCAAACAATGACGAGATCGGTTTGTGGGGGCCGACCGCGAGTTGGGGGCTCGTCATGAACGTCAACAACGGGCAAGTGGGCGTGGGCACGCATTCGCCCGCCGACCGTCTGGAAGTCGGCGGCAATTTGCGCGTGACAGACCCCGTCAGCGGCAACGCCTTACGCTTTACCAATGCCTGGTCAGGCTTCCCGGACAGCACCAGCAATCGCGCAGAAATCAGCAATGACACGACGAGTCATCGCACATTGATGATTGTCGGAAACCGTTCCGCCGGGCTGGGAAGAAGAGTCTCTATCTGGGATCGGCTCGAAGTGAATGGCACGCTCCAGGTCACAGGCCGGATCGCCACCGGCAGCTATGATGCCGATACGGGCTATCCGTCGGGCTGGGCAGGCGGCATGCACACGTTTGATCTTTATGCCGAAGGTACGGTGGGCGTCGGCAGCGGCGGGAACCTCGCGGCGTTTATGAACCGTGCGGGGGACGCTTATAAATCGAGTGGGCCGACCTGGGCGTATTCTTCCGATGAACGATTAAAAGAAAAAATCCTCCCGCTGCAATCCGCCTTACGCACGCTGCTGCAATTGCGTGGGGTAAGTTTTTATTGGAAGGAACCGCATAAGGTTGGCAACCGAACAGGCCCGCAACTGGGATTGATTGCGCAGGAAGTGGAAAAGGTTCTGCCCGAATGGGTGACGGATGCGCCCGATGGATACAAAGCGCTCGCCATCAATGGATTTGAGGCGCTCGTGATTGAAGCGCTGCGCGAATTACACACGGAAATCGAAGCCCTGAAAACATCGGCAGGGAAGTCCGCCAACCCCGCCCAGACTACGGCACGCAAACGCCAACCCGCGCGTCGCACAGGAGAAGTATGAGAGAAAAACTCGAAGAACGTCTATCCACGCTCACGACGGAATTCCGCGCCGGGCAGGAAATGCTGGCCGATTTGGAAACGCGCCAGGCAAATCTACGTTTGACGCTCGCCCGCATCAGCGGCGCGATGCAAGTGCTCGAAGAACTCTTGCAGCAAGACGAAACCACGTTACCGGCGGCGGCGAAATCCGTGGCGGCGGCTGGCAATGAACGCTGACGACCGCCACGCCAGCAACGAATCACGGCTGCTCATTCGGCGCTTTCACGCGAACTATCAAGTCGCGGCGGAACATCCGTCGCCCGTCATCCTGCGCCAGCGTCTGGATGACGCCTTGACGCAGGAACTTTCCGCGACGCTCGCCGCCGCTGCATCGGCCTTGTGCCCCGACGGCGACGAAAGCGTCTGGCTGATTCGCCGCCTGGAAATCACGCTTGACATCAACGCGGCGTGGCAACGTGAAGCCATCGCCCGCGCCGTCGCCCGGCAAATCCTGCGCGAACAGGCGCTGGCGATGCGCCCCGGCCAAACCGGCGGCAATGTTTTGTGGTTTCCTAACCGCGCCGCTTACCTCGCGCACTTTCTGGTTGACTTAGCAGAAGGCAACGCCTGGAACCAGTGGTATTACGAAGAGTTTGCCGGGTTGCGTCTGCTGCCCGCCTCCGCCGCTTTGCGCACGGCGCTGTGTGTGGACGCAGCATGGGGGCTGCAAGCCCTGCTAACGCTGACGCCCGTAGCGTTGCGCCGCGTCACCGGCTCTTTGCATGCGGGAGATGCGCGCCAGGTGCTGGAGGCGGTCGCCGTCGTTACTACTGCCGCCGATGAGCAGGCCTGTTTCCTGGCTGCCTGGGACATTTTGCAGCAGGAACCCCTCACCGAGACGACGCCGACAGCGGAACTGCGGCTCTTTCTCACGGCATTGCGCGCGCATCCGCAAACCGGCGGCGCGGCCTTGCGTACGACCTTGCGTGCCTTGCTCTGTCTGGCGCGTCATTGCCGAGAACAGACATCGGCGCAGTTATCCCGTTTGCTGGCGGCTTTGCGTGAAAAGGAAACTGCCGCGCTCTTTGGGGCGGCTGGCGCGGCGGATGCGGAGTTGTTGTTGCCACTGCTGCGCTGCGACGCGGGCTGGATTGCGCAAGTCGCACAATCTCTGCGCGGCAGTTCCGCTCGCGTTGCACACACCGAGGAGCGGGAACCGCGTGACACGGCCTTCGGCGGCACGTTTCTTTTGTTGCCGCTGCTCGCCGAAATGCCGCTGGCAGAGGCGGCGCACGGCTGGCCGCATGCCGATGAAGCCGCCGCCGTGACGTTGCTCCGCTGGCTGTTGCTCAGCAAATGCCACGGACGCGCCAACGCTGTGCGCGTCTGGGCCGATCCGCTGTTGCTCGATCTGATGCTGATTCCACCCGCGCTGAACCGTGCGGCGCTGGCCCGTTGGAGTACGCGCATTTCGGCCGCGCAGATCGCGCAATGGCTGGCGACGTTGTCGGACTGGAACAGTGAACCGGGCTGGGACGAAGACCGTGTATGGCTGCTCACGCGTGCCGCCCTGCCCGGCGCATCCGTCGCCGTTTTGAGCGAAACCCGGCGCGGCCTCTGGCTGGACGCCGCCGTTTGGCCGCGCGAGACGGAACGTCTGGCGCAAACGCTACGGCGCGAGATTACGCGCCACGCGCCGGAAACGCCCGTCATTCTTTGTGCGCCGCCCTTTCAATCCGCCGTGCAGGCCGCTTTTCCCGCTGCTCAAGTAGCGGGTTTCGACAGCGCAACCGCCCAACAGTTGGGCCAAAACCATCCGGCACTGGCCGAGCAATTGTTGCGTACGCCAAAGGTGACGGAGGATTTCGCCTGGCTGCGCCAGCCGCATGGGTTGGGGCTGGCGCGCCGCCTGGAGCGCGCGTTGAACGTCGCAGCGCAAAGTTTGCTGCGCCGTTTCGCGCAACGGCTGACTGGCTTCGCCAACGCGCCGCTGGCACATCTCTGGCGCAATTTTTTGGATTTGCCTGCGCGCTACGAAGAAGAAACCGCGCGCCGTGTGGTGCGCCTGGGCTGCCCGCCGTTGCAGGTGATTTTGAATATGACCGGTATGCCGCGCCAGAACTATCGCTTGCCCTGGCTCGACGCCCGCCCGCTGGCTTTGTTTCAGGAGGAATAACCGCTGATGTCGCAAGACTCGATGGCCTATCTCACGGCGGAATTGCAACGGCTCGACCTGTTGTTGCACCGGGAGATTTTGCGTTTGCGCGCCCGTTACCAGCTTTCGCTGGACGAGTTTCGCGGCCTTTATATCAGCGACGAACAGGTTGACCGTCTCATTGAAGAATCCCTGGGCGGCACTGCGCCCGACGTCACCGTTGCCGAACTGACCTGCCGCGCCCACGTTCTGCGCCTGCGCAACGCCGAAGCGTGCCGCGCAGATTCGCCCTGGCAGCGTCTGGCCGCCGCCTTCGCGCTCACGCCGCTCGAACAGGAGTTGTTGCTCATTGCCGCCGCCCCGGAGTTCGATCTTAAATACGAAGCGCTTTATGCCTATTTGAATAACGATGTCACGCGC
>JAXLQQ010000099.1:0-16446 GCA_046331525.1 Blastocatellia bacterium | reverse complement strand
GGAATACACCGCGCAGTCGAACGCCGAAACGATGGTCATCGCCCAAGTCGAAACCGCCCAGGCCGTCGAAGCCCTGCCCGAAATTGTGCAGGTGCCTGACATTGATGTGATTTTCATCGGCCCGTCTGACTTGTCGCATTCCATCGGTTTGCCTGGCGAGGTGAATCACCCGGAAGTACAGGCGCTGTTTGATCGCATCGTCGAAATCGTCAAACCCACCGGCATCGCCATCGGCACACTCGTGCCGAATCTGGAAAGCGCGCTGAAATGGCAGGAACGCGGTGCGCGGTATTTGATGATTACGATGGAAGCGATTCTTGGCCCCGCCTGCCGTAGCTTTCTGCAAGCAGCACGCGCCAAATAAGCGGCAAACAGGATGTTTGCCGTACCATGAAAAACGTCCCAGATGGCTGCCGGCAGACAGCCATCTGGGACGTTACTGTGCGCTATGCTCCCCTATTGCCCGCGCACAGTCAGGCTTGCGATTCAAAACTAGCCCTATTGAATCGCAATCAAGACTTCATTGGCACGCATCACATTGCCTTGTCCATCCATCACCTTCACCAACACTGTGACGCTTGCGCCAGTGGCGACGTTTTCAGGTATGTGGATGTTCAATTGCTCAACACCCACATAGCCTGAGCGTCCGGCGTATACCGCCTGGGCGGGTATACCCCCAATCGTGACTTCGACATTCTCTGCCACGCCGTTGGCCCCATTGCCATCGCTATCCGGTGCGGTGCGGAACCCTGTACCCCACAACACCAAATACAATGACTCACCGGCCTGACGAAGAATCGGAGTCGCCACGAATTTCTGCTGCGCGTTGTCGTAGTGCAACAACGCTTCATTGACCTGTTGATTATTCGCTTTCACGCGCGTCACGTATCCGGCGGGCACGCCCTGTCCGTCCGCGTTCGCGGTGAACAAACTGGGCGCGGGGCCGAGCAGCGTGATTGCGCCTTGTGCGACAACCTGATTACTGCGCATTACTTCAACGCGCGCCGTGCCGAGCGCCGTGTTTTCCGGCACCTGATAGTTAATCTGCGTCGGCGAGACGAAGAACAACGGCGCTGGTTTGCCGTCCACGAGCACGGTCACACCCGCGAGCGACGTGGGCAGCGGCGTGGTGGCCGCGCTTTGCGTGCTGGCCGCGAGGTTGCTGCCGAAGGACGCGATAATCGCTTCGGCAGAACTCTCGGCCTGATAACCGCCCGCATTCACCGAGGTCAGACGATTGAGCGCGGTGAAATTGCTGGCGCGTTTGATTTCAATCCCAGCGGCATCAATCGAGCCATCGGCTTGCAGCGCGCCTTTGACTTCGACGAGCAAGCCAACGGCGGGCGCACCGTTTTCACGATTGATGAGTGTGGCGGCGCTGACGCGCACTGTGCGACTGTCCACTGTCCAATCGCCGACGAAATTTTGCGTATTGGGTAACGCCTTAATTGTGCCGACGAATTCGATGAAGGTCGCGCCTGCGCCGCCTGCGATGACGCCTTTGACTTCGATCTTCGTGGCGTCAATCGTTCCATCTGTTTTCAAATTGCCTTTTACTTCCACCAATTTCCCGACGGCAACTGCGCCGCGCGTTTGGTCAATCGAGGTGGCGGAGGTGACGTGAATCGTCTTGCCACTGACTGTCCAATCGCCGATGAACCCGGCTGCGGAAGGCACGCTGGCAATCGTGCCGAAAAATTCGGTGAACCCGGTAGTAGTTCCACCCGCTGTGGAATCCGTTTTGACCTCAATCGAAGTGGCATCAATCGAACCATCGGTGCGTTGATTGCCTTCGATTTTGACGATGGCGTTGACGACGATTTTGCCACGTTCCTGCTTCAACTGTGTCGAAGTCGTCACGTGAATCGTCTTGCCGCCCACTGTCCAATCGCCAATAAAATTTTGTGCCGTGGGCAAGGCCGTAATCTGGCCGGCGAACCTCACGTACCCGGCGCTGTTGCCCGTGCCGTTTTTGACTTCGACGCGCACAGCTTCGAGCGCGCCGGATTTTGTCACGGCCAGGACTTCGACCAATGCGCCCACGGCAACCGGCCCTTTCTCTTGCACAAGTGTCGTGGCCGCGACGACATTCAATTTTTGGCCGCCGACGTTCCATTCTCCAATCCAGCCTGTCGTTGCGGGCAGGGAATTGATAACGCCGAAAAAGCGGCTGTATCCAGGCGTATTTCTGACGGGGGCGGACGGTTGCGATTCCACCTCGACCTCACTGGCGTCTACGGATTGATCGGTTTGCTGTGCGCCTTCAACTTCAACCAGCGAACCAACTTTCGCAGGGCCATATTCGGTAGTGATTTTGGTCTTGCCGGTCACGTGAACCGTCCGACCGCTCACCCGCCAATCACCCAACAAGCTGGAATTGTTGGGCAAACTTTCCACCGTGCCGCGCAAATGCACTGCGGCAGCTTCGCGTTCGGTGGAAGATTTCGTTTCAATCTGTGTGGCATTCAAGGAACCGTCAGCCAGCGCGAGTCCTGCAACTTTGACAATCGTGCCAATGGCAACCGCTGCATCGCTCTGATTGATTTCCGTTTTGGCCGTAACGTGGACGATGCGCCCGCTGATTTTCCAATCGCCGATGCGTCCCGTCGTGCTGGGCAATTCTTCAATCTTGCCCAGAATCTCGCTTCGCTGCCAGCGCCTGTAGGCGGAGCCGCTGTCGCAATTTCGAGGGCATTGATGGAGCCATCACTTTGCCGAATGCCTTCGATCTTGACCGTGACGCCGGTAGCGACAGCAACTCTTTCCTGTTCGATTTGCGTCGTCGCGGAGACGTGCACGACTTTGCCCGCGACTTTCCAATCGCCAATGCGGCCTGTCGTACTCGGCAGTTCTTCAATGTTACCAATGAACTCGACTTCGTTGCCGTCAGCGGGACTGCCGCTGAGCTGGACTTCAATCTTCGTTGCGTTCAGGGAACCGTCGTTGTTTGGCGTCCCTTTGATTTCGACATACGCGCCAACGGCGGCCTTGCCTGCTTCCTGTTGCAGGATCGTCGTCGCGCTGACGTGAATCACTTTGCCGCCCACTGTCCAATCGCCAACCAGATTGGGCGTTGCGGGTAACTTGCTAATCGTTCCGTGCAATTCCAGCACGTTGTTGCTTGCCGCGTCGGCGGCAAAGCTGGGAATTGTTGGCATTAAGCCCAGCACCAAAACCAGAATTGCAAACATCACTTTGCAGTTTTGCCACTGAGAGGATTTGTGTCGTAGCTGCGTATACATCTTCTCACCTTTGTTATTAAATTTTTCGTCGCCAGCGATGTGGGGTCGCGCTTGTCCACTACCAGTTCAATCGCCGTGCCGCGCCGCAATGACGACCGCGGCGCGGCGGTAAACGCTGTGAAAACGAAAGAGTTACGAGTAATTTGGCTGTTCAACGTCGCCTCTCAAAAGGCTGCCAGGCTGCGAATTCATTTTCGCAGCTTGTGCGTTTGCCGCTTCGCAGGGTGCGAAATGACGAAATAACCGCTTGCTCGGACAATAAGTTGCGGTATAGTGCGAAGCGCAATTCACAGTGCGAATTCATTATCCCATCCCGCTTCGCAGGGTAGCACCCCACCAGCCGTGACGACTGACAAGGCGTTGTTGCAGGCGTTCAGGTTAGCCGGGGGCTGTCAGGCTTTACAGCGGCGAAGCAGGATGGTATATTGGTTGCTTTTAGATTGATGGGGTGGGCGGTCGTTCGTCCTGATTTCGGTTTCAAACAAACAGCAAAAGGATCAAATGAAACTACACAGAGGTTTTTCCCGGATTATCAGTTTTGTGTCGTTGCTGGCGCTCTGCCTGAGCCAAGCTGCGCCATTAGCGCAAGACCGCACCGGTCGCAGCACGCGCACGAGCACGCGGCGCGGCAATCCCGGTCGTGCGATGACGAGAGCCGATGCGAAAAAACTTTCCGACGATCTCAAAGACAAGCTCAAAGACACAACCTCTGACCGCGTCAAAGTCGTGCTGCAATTCCAGAACACGCTCAGCCCGACGACGCAAACGCTGCTCGCGCAAGCTGGCATCGTCATCAAGGACAAAGACAAGTTTGAGAAACTATCCGCGCGTACCGTCGAATTGCCCAAAGCCACCGTCAACAATCTGGTCGCGCAAAACGAAGTGAATTTTCTTTCGCTGGATCGGGAAGTTCATTCGATGGGGCATCTTTCCGCAACGACCGGTGCCGACCTCGCGCGCGGGCTGGTCAATGGCGTCGCCAGCACCGGACTCGATGGCAGCGGGATCGGCATCGCCGTGCTGGATTCCGGCATTGACATCGAACACAAAGCCTTTGTGGATCGCAATGGCCGCCGCCGCTTCACCTACGGCATTGACTTTACGGACGATGAATTGGAGAAGCCGGAAAAAGACCCTTACGGACACGGCACACACGTCGCGTCCATCGCGGCGGGCAATGGATTGGATTGCTTCCAATGCGTATCTCGGCATCGCGCCGAACGCAAATATCATCAACCTGCGCGTGCTGGACGAACAGGGGCAAGGCACGGTGACGAATGTGCTGCGCGCATTGGAATGGGTGCTGAACAATCGCACCGTCCATAACATTCGCGTCGTGAATCTGAGTCTCGGCACGCCTGCGGTGGATGCCTATTTCAACGATCCGATTTGCCGCGCCGTGCGCAAGCTCGTAGACGCGGGCGTTGTCGTCGTCGCCGCTGCTGGCAACAACGGCAAAGACAAAAACGGGCAAAAAATCTACGGTTTGATTCACGCGCCCGGCAACGAACCGTCGGCGATTACGGTAGGTGCAAGCAACACGCTCGGCACTGATTCGCGCGCCGATGACAGAGTCACTTCGTACAGTTCGCGCGGCCCGACGCGTAGCTTTTGGACAGACGGCGACGGCGTGAAACATCACGACAACATCATCAAGCCCGATCTCGTCGCGCCCGGCAACAAACTGATTGCGGCAGAAGCCAAAGAAAGCCTCCTCGTCAAACAAACGCCCTCATTGGACACGAACGTTTCCAAAGAAGATGGTCGCCGGATGATGATGATGAGCGGCACTTCCGTGTCCGCGCCCGTTGTCGCGGGCGCGGTTGCCTTAATGCTGCAAGCCAATCCCACGCTCACGCCGAATCTCATCAAAGCAATTCTGCAATTCACCGCGCAACCGCTCGTCGGCTACAACCTACTGGAACAGGGTGCGGGTGAATTGAACATTGAAGGCGCGATTCGGTTGGCGAAATTGGTGCGGACGGATTTGAATGCCGCGACACCGCTGGGTTCCCCGGTGCTGACAAATACGAATAACCTGCTGTTGCAATCCACGATCAGCGGCTTCGCGTTCCCCTGGGCGCGCGGCATTCTGGTAGATCACACCTTTGCGACGGGCGACGATCTGTTGATGAAATGGCAGCGGACGTATGGCCTCGGCGACCTGCTGACGAACGGGATTATTTTCAGCGACGGGATTATTTTCAGCGACCGCACGCTGTGGACAAGCGGCATTATTTTCAGCGACAACATTTTCGTCAGCAACGGCTTCGCGCTCGGCAACGGCAATGTTTTCAGCGGCGCGGGCATCATTTTCAGCGACGGCATTATTTTCAGCGATGGCACCGTCACCCCCGACGGCATCATCTTCAGCGACGCCTTTGTGCAGGCCGACGCCGCGATGAAAAACGGCGATACGACGAATGCAATGGCGGTGACATTGGATGACGGAAAAGATAATACGAAATATTGATTAGTGGTCAGTGCTCAGTGGTCGGTCGTTTAAGAGAGAACCCCGTTTTTAGCGTAGAACCACCGACCACCAGCCACCAACCACCAACCAAACTGTGCATGAATAACCGCTCCCTCAACCCTCAACCCGAACCACGCCAAGCCAGAGTAAGTTTGGTGAGCTTTCCGCTGGCCAACGCGACTGAGCGAAAGTTGGAAGATGTGCGGCTGTTGCTCGATCAAGGCCGCGCGAAAGAAGCGCAGCAATTGCTCGCGCCGCTGCTCAAACCGCTCAAGAACGCACGCGCGCAGGCTTCCACGACTGCCAAAGCGCGTTGTGCGTTGGCGCTCTCGCTCGAAATGCAAGGCCGTTACCGCGAATCGCTCGAAGCGGTGGCGGCGTATGAATCCAACGACGCGCGTGAGGGATTGGACGCGGAAGCGTTGGCCTGCGTGCGCGTGCATCTGGGCTTGGCGTATCAATACACGGGCGATCAGCCAAAGGCCGTAGCGATTCTTAACGCGGCGTTGCGCGAGGCGCTCGAACAGCAGTCGGACGCGCAATGCGGCAGCGTCTACGTGGCGCTTGCGCGCGTCTATCGCAGCATCAACGAATACACGATTGCACGCGGCCACGCGAGCCACGCGCTGGAACGGTTTCGTGCGATTGGCGATTGGCGCGGGATGGCGGAAGCGTATTTCGGCCTCGCGCTCGCTAACGTCTTCGCCGGTCAGTGGGAAGCGGGGTTGGAGAATCTGGAACAGGCGCGCTCGTTGATTGGCGAACGTCCCGCAACGTATCTGCTCGGCAAAATTCATACGAATATGGCGGGCGCGTGCTGGTTTCTGAAACGACCGCAGGAAGGTATTGGCTACTTGGAAAAGGCCGTCGGCTATTACGAACGCACCGAACACAAAGCGAACGCGATGGATGGTTATAACAACCTCGGCGAAACGCTGATGCTGGTGGGCGAATGGGAACGTGCGGAAAAAGCGTTGCAGCGGGCGCTGGCGCTGGCGAACGAAATTGATAAGCGTCCGGCAGCGGTTGCTGCCATTCTGGATTCGCTCGGCAAATTGCAAATGCTGCGCGGGCATCTGGCCGAAGCACAAAGCCTGTTGGAAGAAGCTGTCAGCACCGCTACGACGCACGGCAACAAGTGGTACGAAGGGCAGGCGATTCGCACGTTGAGCCAATGTTTACTGCACAAAGGCGAAATCGCGCAAGCGCTTGGAGCAGGCACAACAGGCGCTCGCGCTTGGTGAAAAGATCGGCGACCGGCAGGCGATTTGCGAGTCTCGCCTGCTGCTGGCCGAAGCCTTGCTACAAGCAGGTGAACTGGAAAAAAGCGCGGCGGAATTGCAGACCGTGCTGGAAGAAACGAAAGATTCCTCCGACGATTTATCCATCGCGGGTAACGCGCATCGCTTGCAGGGAATGCTGGCGCTTCAGCAGCGCGATGCGGTGCGCGCGGTGAATTATTTCGGGCGTTGTATTTCTATGTTTGAGTTGCTTGGTGATGTCTATCGTTCGGCGCGCGCGCATTACTGGCAGGGCTGCGCCTACGCACAAACGCAGCCGGAACGCGCGGCGGAGCATTTGCAGCAGGCGCTGGCGACGTTTGAAAAATTAGGCGCGCTGCTCGCCTTGACCGAAGCGCGCTCGGCGCTGGCGAAGTTGCAGCACGCACCGACGCTCAAGCAGGAAGAAATCGCGGCGTTGATTCAAGCATTAACGCTGCGCTTGTCTGAAGCGACGGCTTCGCGTGAATTATTGTTGCGTGAACTGGCGGCAGTAATGCGCGAAGAAACCGCAATGCAACAGCTTTTGATGTTTGAGCCGGGGCCGAACGCGCAGCCGAAAATCACACTGCTGCACGGCTGGACGGATGAGGAAGGCCGCGCGTTGTTGGCCGCGTTGCAACAAGCCGCCGATGACGATGAACAGGAACGCATCGCGCGCAAACGCAATCTGACGCGGTTGCGTTTGCTGCCGACGAAAGCGGCTCCGGCCACGATCTTGCGGTCGCCGCGCGGCGCGGCAATTCTGCCGTATGGCTTGCCGCTGGAATCGCTGCTGCGCGTCGTGGAATTGGGGCTGAACACCTGCGCGCTGCACGAAAAATCCGCCGATGGCGCAGAACAGCAGGTCGCCGCCGCGACAACAAAACAAAGTTTGCTGCCGGGCTTTATTCATTCCAGCCCCGCGATGATGCGGCTGGTGGATGAGATTTATAAAATCCGCTCGTCCGACGTGACCGCGCTGGTGACAGGCGAAAGCGGCACCGGCAAAGAACTCGTCGCCCGCGCCATTCACGCCCATTCGTCGCGGCGGTCAAAAGTGTTTGTGCCATTCAATTGCACTGCCGTGCCGAAAGAGTTGTCGGATGCGTTTCTGTTCGGCTACCGACGCGGCGCGTTCACGGGCGCAGTTGCGGATTCCGCTGGTGTGATTCGCGCGGCAGCGGGCGGTACGCTGTTTCTGGATGAAGTCGGCGATTTGCCGTTGGAGATTCAGCCAAAGCTCCTGCGCTTTTTGCAGGAAGGCGAAATTCAGCCGCTCGGCGAACAGCGCCCAAGCAAAGTAGACGTGCGCGTAATTGCGGCGACGAATTCGGATTTGGAAGAAATGGTCGCGGCAGGCCGCTTCCGCGAAGATTTGTACTATCGCTTGAATGTCATTCGGTTGCAGGTGCCGCCGCTGCGTGAACGCCGGTCGGAGATTCCTGCGATTGTGAATCACTACATCCAGCATTACTCGGAAAAGTTTGGACGCCGCGAGATTCAAATCAGCCCGCAGGCGTTGGATTTGCTGATGGTCTACGAATGGCCGGGCAACGTGCGACAACTCACGAACGAAGTGCAACGCATCATCGCGCGCACCGAGGACGGCAGCCTCATCGTGCCGGAATTGCTCTCGCCCGAACTGCGCCGCAACAACGCATTTGCCGGAACGTCTTCATCATTAACGACAGGCGCAACGCTCGCGCCGCAGTTTTGGGAAAATCTGACGATGACGGATGCTGTCGAGCAGTTCAAGCAGTATGTGCTGAGCGAAACGCTGCGCAAAAACGGCGGCAACGTGTCGAAAACGGCGCGCGAATTGGGGATGACGCGGCGCGGGTTGCAATTGATGCTGGTGCGGTATCGGCTGAATGCGGCGGGGTGAGAGAGGGGGATGGGACGCAGAAGAACGCAGATTAGGCAGATTTTCGCTGATCTGCGCGAATCCGTTTAATCCGCGTTCATCTGCGTCCTATTTGCATAGATCAGGTGTCAAACGATAAAAGTTTCCTGCTCGTGCTTTTCTCTCTGTTTCATTGTCGGGTACTATGAGGGAGGAAGGTTCTCTCTATGAAACTCATTCGCAGCGATATTTTTGAAAACCTCAAAATGGCGATGGACACGTTATGGTCGAATCGCCTGCGTTCGTTTTTGACCGTGATTGGCGTGGTGATTGGCGTGGACGGTGATGGCGATTGCTTCGATCATCAGCGGGATTGATTACGCGGGTGACGAGCCAGATTGAATCGTTCGGCACAAATTCGATTTTCCTCTACAAATACGACCGGGGATTCACGATGTCGCGGCCTTCGCGCGAGGAGCGGATGCGGAAGAGTTTGACGTATGACGACGCCGTCGCGCTGTCGCAGTTGTCCGCAATTGATCTGGCGGCTGGTCACTGAATGTGTCCAACGATTTTTTCGGACGGCGGCTTTCGATCAAGGGCGGCGGCAAAGAGTCTACGGCAGTGAATTTGCAGGGAACGACAGCGGATTACGAACGCGCGGGCATTTGGATCATTCAGGAGGACGTTTTTTTACGAAGGAAGAGAATGAGCGGCGTGAGCCGGTTTGCGTCGTCGGCGCTTCGGTCGCTGAAAATTTCTTTCCGTTTACGTCGCCGCTTGACCGCACGATTGAAATTGGCGGCACCGACTTTCGCATCGTCGGCGTGCTGGAAAAACGCGAGCAGTTGTTTGCGGCGGCGACGGGCAGAACGATCAAAACAACGTGATCTTTATGCCGTTTGAAGTCGCGCACAAACTGAAACCGCGCGCCGAAGATCTGTTTATTTTGGCCGCTGCCAAGCCGGGAATGTTGCTGCGGGGATTGATCAGGTGACGGATACGCTGCGCATTCGGCGCAAGGTGCCGTTCGGCGCGCCCAATAATTTCGGGCTTTCGACGGCGGATTCGATTATTGAAACGTTTCGCTCCATCACGTTCGGCGTGGCGATTGCGATGGTGGCGATTTCGTCCGTCGGCTTGATGGTCGGTGGCATTGGCGTGATGAATATTATGCTGGTCAGTGTAACCGAGCGCACGCGCGAAATCGGCATCCGCAAAGCCATTGGCGGACGCCGCCGCGACATTATGTGGCAATTCCTGATTGAAGCGATGACGCTGACCGGAATGGGCGGCTTGGTCGGCTTGTTGATTGGCTGGGCGACGACGTTGCTGATTAAATTGATCGTTCCGTCCTATGTGCCAGTCTGGGCACCGCTGGTTGGTTTGATTTCCAGCGTTGGCATCGGGCTGGTCTTTGGCCTGTGGCCAGCGTGGAAAGCAGCGCGCCTCGATCCGATTGAGGCGTTGCGATAGAACAGTCAGTTGTCCATTGTCAGAAATAGTCTTGGGCAACGGACAACTGACGTCGGACAACTGGCTACCTAATTCTTACTTTTACCGTGAATGCCCCATTGTTGTCTTTCAGATTTCCTTCGTTAATGCTCAAAAACAGGATGCCATCGCGTTGGGCAACAAACTCTGCCTGGCTACCGATGGGAATAAATTCGTCATTGTCGTCGCCGATGACTGCGATCAATGCGCCTGTCGGTGTAGCGAGGATCAGACGCTTAGGGTCGCTCAGACCGATGCCATTCGGCCCGGCGGCGTGATTGTTGCCCAAATCCACTTGCCCCGTGGCGGTAATCGAAATTCGTTGTCCCTTCTTCACCTTAATTTCAGTGCTTGTCCAGTCCGCTGCCGCTGCAACCAACACGGTCTTTTCTGCGCCGGATGCTTCACCGGAAACCGTCGGCGCGGAAGGTTTGGCAGGTGCAGGCGCGGTGGAAAGGGCCGGTTGCGTGACGGGTTGCGTAACCCGTTCTTTCACTGGTGGTGGCGTGTAGCGTTCGCCGCTTTCGATGGTCGGGGCGCTCGTGTTATTCGCCGTTTCATTCGCGTCGAATTGAATGCTTTCGATGTCATCTATAGCAATAACCATCCGCGAGGTCGAGCGTTTGCTGGCAGACCCCAAATCCAGCAGCACCGTAAATTCGTGGTCACTGTAAACCGTGACTTTGCCTTTAATCACACTGCCATTTTTCAATTTGATCGTGTCTGCACAGACAAATGACGCGAGCAAGCACAAACAACCCAGCGACAAACAGCAGCGAAAAATCTTTGTTTTCATAATCAGTCTGCCTCCGAAAAGGTAAGGGGAAAACCACACATTTAGGGGAACGGCGCATAGCTTATCACAAGTGCTTGCGCTTGCCACCTGCCAGCGGGAATTGCGTTTCCCTGGACTCGCAATACCTGTCGAGCGACGGCAGAAACAATTCTTGACGCTTTGAAGTCTGTTAAATATAATGCGCAGGCATTTTTGGCCCACAGATCAACAACAACGCGGAGGTATTTCGATTGAGCCGCATTCTTGTCATCGTGGCGCTCATTGCTCTTTTTGATTTGCTTGTGTTTTCGACCCCGGCAGGGGCGCAGTCGCCCACCCATCCT
Organism: Blastocatellia bacterium; assembly: GCA_046331525.1. Lineage (GTDB taxonomy): Bacteria > Acidobacteriota > Blastocatellia > RBC074 > RBC074 > JAFDVL01. Next base: position 5,013 of record JAXLQQ010000099.1, on the reverse strand, counting down.
TCCAGGCAAGTTGCAGAAACAGCGAACGTCAAAAATGTCGCATCCCTCACAACCACCGACCTGTTGAATACGCAGGATTTCGCCCCGGCAGTGAAAGAGGCTCCGGCTACGCGCAGTCGCGTGGTTAATGTCAGTACGAAAAATGCTGTCAATAACCAGCCCGCAGAAAGGGAAGGTTTGAAAGGGAAAAAAGGCATGAGTCCAACTTCAGAAGGACAAGCAGGAACCGTTGCAGCCGTCGCAGATGTGATGCGACCGGCGGTCTTGCCTGCACCGCCATCGGCAGAAGTTGAGACGGCGCCGCGCATCAATGCTGCACCGCAGCGCATCAGCACAGGCAATGGCACCGTTGATGAACTGGTCACGCAATCGGCCCAGCGCAATGGTGTAGACCCGCGTTTGATTTTTGCCGTAATGCAACAGGAATCCGGCTTTAATCCGCGCGCCACGTCATACAAAGGCGCACGCGGCTTAATGCAATTAATGCCTGCCACGGCAGCCCGATTCGGCGTGACGGATATTTATGATCCCGCACAGAATATCGAAGGCGGGGCGCGTTATTTGCGCTTTTTGCTGGATACATTTCGGGGCGATGTCGAGCTGGCGCTGGCTGGATACAATGCGGGCGAATATGCTGTAATCCGCTCTGGTAATCGAATCCCTCCGTATCGTGAAACACAGGATTATGTGCGCCGCATTTCTGCGCATTACGAGCGTTTGCAGAATGGCGCACCAATGCGCCGCATCGCTTCTGTCTCTACCGCACCTGCCGCGTCTGGGCGTAAGGCAGAGGGTGGCATTCTGGCCGTCGGTGCGACGATGACGGAATATTAGTCCGAAGAGTTTTTGATTTCCCTCCCTCCTTCTCCTGCGTGATTCCCACGATGTGGTTGTGAACTGCATCGTGGGATTTTTTGAAGGGGAAGCGTTACCTAAAATTTTCGTCCGCCGTTGTTGTTGATTTTGAGACGGTAATCGTCACCCGTGATTTTGATGACTTTGCACATTTCGTGCAGGCGGGAGCGCAGGCGCACGCCGACGCGGTCGGTCAGCGTTTCTTCGTTCGGCGAATTGACTTCGTCGAGGTAGTTGGTGGTGAAGATGGTGAGCTTTTTGTCGTTGTAGCGTTTGTTGATGATCTGTGTCATCGTGTCGCGCACCCAATCGGTCGGCTTCGACGCGCCGAGTTCGTCCAGTACCAGACATTCGGCTTCGTACACGGGCGACAGCACGCGCAATTCGGAATTGTGCGAGATCGGATTGTAACTATCTTGTATTTCCTTCAGCAAATCGCGGAAGTCGTAAAACAAACAGGAAATCCCTTTGCGCTGCACGAGCGAGGCGACAATCGCCGAAGCTAGATGCGTTTTGCCCACGCCGCACGGCCCGATGAAAAGCAAACCGATTTCCAGATTCGGGTATTCGTCCACTAATCCCTGCGCCATCGAAAGCGCCAAGCGTTGCGAGGCAGCGTGCGCAGACAGCGGATTGCCCTGGGGATAGTAATTGTGGAACGAGCAGCCATCGTAACGTTTGGGAATGCGCGCTGCTTCCAGTATTTGCGAGCGGCGGTCGGTCGAGCGACAACGGCACGGGCGCACGCCTTTTCCCTCGACTAATTCCCAGCCTGTGTCACGGCAAAATTCGCACGGGGCAGGTTGTGTTTGGACGAGGTGAATACTCATGAATTGCTATATCGGTGTTAGTCAGTTATTGGGTTACAAGTAAGAAAAGAACCGGAAACGAGGCGGATTATAGGGAAGCAGCGGCAGCAATTCAAGGTTGCAAAGTGGCAAACAAAGCGCCCGCGAGAAATATTCTTTCCGGCCTGTTGGCCCCGCATTCCAATTGCCGCGCCCGCGCATTTTCGCTACTATGAGCGAGCCTCGTTTTTCGCTGAGCAGGTGGTTCCGTTATGAAATTTTGTCTTTCCAGCTTCTTCCTCACCGCATTGTTGGGCTGCTTTAGCAGTTCATTGTTGCTGGCGCAATCGCAACCTTCCGCTTCTTCGCAAATTGCCATTTCGGCGACGACTGGCAAGGAAGCTGTATGCGAGGGCGGCGGCGAAATTATTCCGAGCGGGCAGCAGACGTTTGCGCGCAAACGCTACGTTGCCGCGACTCCAAAAGCAAAACTGAAAACAACCCGCACCCGCCTGCGCAAATAACTCCGTCGTTATGCCCGAAGATATTTACGAAATTACCCGCACGCCGATTGATAAAGTCGCGCTTGAACAACGTCTGCTCACCGGTGCCGCTGGCGCTATCGTCACCTTTGACGGTGTCGTGCGCAATCAAACCAAAGGCCGCGAAGTCGTCAGTTTGCACTACGAAGCCTACGCGCCAATGGCTGTGAAAGAGATGCGCAAGGTCGGTGAAGAGATTCACGCCCGCTGGCCGGAAGTCCTGCACGTCGGCATCATCCACCGGTTCGGCGAACTGCAAATCACCGAATCCAGCATTGCCATTGTCATCACCTCACCGCATCGCCGCGTCGCGTTTGAAGCCTGCCACTACGCCATTGATCGTGTGAAGCAAACGGTTCCCATCTGGAAAAAAGAAATCTTTGCCGATGGCGAAGCCTGGGTCGAAGGCACAATGCCGCAATAACATTTTTTGCCTGCTACAACTTTGGCATCATCACTGCACCAGGGGCAATTCATTCTCTGGGCAAGCGCTGCCAATAGACCACAGATTTTACGGATCAAGCGGGTTTCCGCGGGTCTGATCCGCGTTGACCCGCCTAATCCGCCTCATCTGTGGTCTATTCAAACGAGAATGAATTGCCCCTGTCACTGCAAATCCAGCTTGTCAGATGCTATAGTGGTCAACATCCTTCCCTCAATGGACCTGCTAACGTTGTCATCCCCAGAAAGATAACTGTTTTGCCTAAGCCATGGGCTTGGTAAGCGCTAAAGAGGGAGTTGTATGCGGCATGCCTTTCTGTTTGCCACGGGAATCGAGAATAGTTACCCGACGATTCAAGCCGGTCGCGTCCGCGTGGACGAGATGGAGAAATGCGGGCACTACGATCACTGGCGCAGGGATTTTGATTGTGTGCAGGAGTTAGGGCTAACCTTTTTGCGCTATGGCCCGCCGCTGCATCGCACCTGGCTGGGGCTGGGACAATACGATTGGTCGTTCACGGATGCCACCTTTAATGAACTGCGGCGGCGCGATGTGAGTCCCATCACTGACCTCTGCCACTTCGGCGTGCCGGACTGGATCGGCAATTTTCAAAACCCCGATTTTCCCGAACAATTTGCCACTTATGCCGAAGCCTTCGCGCGGCGTTTTCCGTGGGTGCAGCTTTATACGCCGGTCAATGAAATGTTTATTTGTGCGACGTTTTCGGCGGCGTATGGCTGGTGGAACGAACAGCTCCGCGATGATCGTTCGTTTGTGACAGCGCTCAAGCATATCGTGAAAGCGAACGTGCTGGCGATGCAGGCAATTTTAAAAGCGCGCCCCGATGCGATTTTCATTCAGAGCGAGTCTTCTGAATACTTTCACGCCGACAGCCCCAAAGCGATTGGCCCGGCGGAGATTCTCAACTCCCGGCGCTTCCTGCCGCTTGATCTGAATTATGGTCGCCGTGTGGATTCGGAAATGTATGAATTTCTGCTTGATAACGGCATGACGCGCGAGGAGTATCACTTTTTTCTCGGCAATCAATTAAAGCAGCATTGCATTATGGGCAATGATTATTACGTGACGAATGAGCATCGCGTCGCGCCGGATGGCAGCACGCGACCGTCGGGCGAAGTCTTCGGCTACGATGAAATCACCTGGCAATATTACGACCGCTATCGTTTGCCTGTGATGCACACGGAAACAAATTTTAATCAGGGGCCGAATGGTGACGAAGCGATTTACTGGCTCTGGAAAGAATGGGCCAACGTGCTGCGTGTGCGTAATGACGGCATTCCCGTCGTAGGATTCACGTGGTATTCGCTGACGGATCAGGTGGATTGGGATACCGCATTGTGTGAAGTGAATGGACGAGTTAATCCGCTCGGCCTCTATGATTTGCAGCGGCAAATTCGCCCCGTTGGTGAAGCGTACAAAGCACTGATTGCCGAGTGGGGCGAGATTTTGCCGACGCGCAGCGTTTGCCTGCAAGTTCCCCTCGTACTGCCCAGCGAACACGAAGAACAATGGGCCAAACAAAACCGGGCCGAAGCGCGCGCCAAGCAAGGGCAACCCGCGACGGAACCCGCCGTCAACGAAGGAGGAAGAGGATGAGATTTACTGACAAAGTTGCCATTGTCACCGGTGCCGCCAGCGGCATCGGCTTAGCCACCGCACAACGCCTTGCATCCGAAGGCGCGCGCGTGGTTGTCGCAGATTTGGATCAGCACAAAGCCGAAACAGCCGTTGAAGCCGTCAAAGCGGCAGGCGCGCCTGATGCCTTGGCTTCGGCTTGCGACGTTTCCAAAGAAGTGCAGGTCGAAGCAGCAGTAAATGGCGCGCTGGATCGCTTCGGACAGTTAGATGTAGTCGTTAATAACGCTGGCCTGATGATTTTCAAGCCGTTGGAGGAACATAGCGAGGAAGATTGGCAACGCATTCTGCACGTTGATTTGCTGGGTGCCTTCTTTTTCATCAAGCAAGCGTTCCGCCACATGAAAGCAGGCGGCACCATCGTCAATGTTTCCAGCATTCACGCCGTCGAAACCACGCCGCTCGTCGCTTCTTATGCTGCTGCGAAAGCCGCGATTCTTTCACTCACGCGCTCGGCCTCGCTCGAAGGCAAGGCCAAAGGCATTCGCGTGAACGCCGTTTTGCCAGGTGCGGTGGATACGCCGATGCTGTGGGAAAATCCCAATCTCAAATCCGGGCTGGAAACCATCAGCCAGGATGACGTAGGCAAGCCGGAAGACATTGCGGCCACGATTGCCTATCTGGCTTCAGCCGATGCCGCTTTTGTGCAGGGGGCTGCCGTACGTGTTGATGGTGGGCGATTGGATCGGTTGTAGGTCAAGTCAGGAATTTGGGAAAGGAGAACGACCCG
>JAXLQQ010000098.1:0-17096 GCA_046331525.1 Blastocatellia bacterium | reverse complement strand
TTGGCTTTAACGCGCTCGCTTCTACGCTGCAGTCGCTCGGCTTCCGACGCGATGAATCGGTTCGCCCGGTCACGCCAGAGATGATCGCGGGCGAGCCAGAAGTCGCCGCCTGGACTCGTGGCGATACCGGCGAACGGCTCACCTACACATTTAATCCAGTCGTTTCGTTGCGTGTGCTTACTTGCACCGCCGAGTTGACGGCAGAGTTGGCGGCGCATCTTCCCCGGCTCGAACTCGCTGACCTCCGTAGCCTTCTCAGCGCGTCCGATCCTCGCCGTGTCTTGCTCGGTCTCTTTGCCGCGAGGGCCGTTGGCGCGAATGAACTGGCCAGCGCTATCGTTCCTCTGTGTTGGCATTCCGATCCGTTGGTTTGCCGCGCCGCGCAGCAGGCGCTGGCGTCGTTGCCAGCAGGGCGCGAGGCGGCTGCTCGCCACGACGCGCTGGCGATTTTGCAGACACTCTGCACGCAGGCGATTCCGGTTCTCGCCGCGCTCGTGGGGCCGGAAGGCCGCCTGGTTATTGAGTCAATGCGCCCACAGGCGGATGACTATCCGCGTGTTTTTCAGGCAGAGATCGTAGCCGATGCTCGCACCGCCTACGAGGCGCTTTGGCGTACGCCGCCCGAGGTGGAACAGCTTACGGCGGGTGAAGTGAAACTGCGAGTTGACGCCGCACCAGCAGGCATGCTCAGCGAACCAAATGAGCTATCAAACCGCTTTCCCGGCGGCTATCGCGCGCTCGCTCCCTACCTGAAGCCAGATCGAATCTGGTTTGTCTGGCGTTATCTTCGGTTGGGTCATACCGCCGGAATGCGATACGACGGTGTCGTGCGCATTGATGATCGCTGGGTCTGGTTCCCAAAGCCATACCGGGTTATTGGTGAAATCCTGCGCGGGATGGGGCAATAGGCGGAAATCGCAGATTCTTTAGGGCAGGTCATTTATTATTATTATCCTGCTCAAGCCTCTCGATTTCTTGCTTTACTTCCATTTGCAACCCCGTCAGCATCAGATAAATCTGTTTCAGACGATCAATCAGTGTCGTTGGCGCAAGAACGCTGGGGGAAAGCGAATTCAAGCCGGGCGTCGTACTCACCGGTTCCACCGCATCCGCCCGCAACTGTCCATAGAGCGCCGCCGTCGTGCCAGAAGGCCGCACGTCCAATTCCTCTCTCAACGCAATCACACAACGCTCATATTGCCGCAGCGCCTCCGTGCGGTCACCGGCAAGGTAATGAATACGCATCAAATGTTGATGCGTTCGCTCGTTGGCCGGGTCATGCCGCAGCAGGCGCGCGCCGTAATCCAGCGCCGCGTCATAGGCCTGCTGCCGTTCGCTGTAAACCAGCAATTTGTCGAGCATAACGAGATACATATTTTGCAGCCGCTCGCGCTCGAAGAGGCACCAGTCTTCATCCAGCCCGGCGAATGGTTCGCCTTGATAAACTTCCACGGCCTGGTGGAGGTGTGCTGCGATGTCCGCCGTGAGCGCGGCGTCACGTGGTAAGGCGGCGTAAGCCTGCTCGAAGAGCGTGATATCTTCCCACAATTGGGCGGAGGCATTGATCCGTACCCATTCCGGCGTAGTGGTGATAAGTGGTTCCGACGTCGCGCCCAAAAAAGCCACGTAGCCGGATTGCAACTGCCACAACGCCTGGCGCAGACATTTCTTGGATTGCAGGCCGGAATAATCTCCCCATAGCAACCCGGCCAAGGTCTCGCGCCGATGGGGCGTGGCCGGATGCGCCAGCAAGTAACAAAGCAATTCATTGGCCTTACTGCTCTCTGGGCCATACCAAACCTGCTCCTCATACTTCATATGAAATTGGCCAAATAAGTAACATTTCAAGGCTGGCATCTGGGCACCTCCTTAGCACAAAAAACGTCTTGGTAGTAACAGTGAATTTAATGAAGCAAGTAAGCCTTAGGCCACACCCCACAACCAAACATTTCGCGCACCTGCAAATCGTGCCGTTATCTCTACAGGCGCGAAAGAGATGATGAATCTGTCAGGTTGAGCAAAATAATTTTACCAGGGACAAGGTCAATGAAATCCCTTGCCTGGTTATTGCGTCTGCCCCTTTGGCACAGGCGCTGGTCTCTTTTCAAGGAGAGGCGAGCTGACAAACGACTTCTGATGGCTGAACTCTCGCTCTGGCTGAAAGTCCGCGCGGAAAGCAACTGGCGTGACGTTCCTCAGCGCACAATCGGTTTACCGCATCCTAAATGAAAAGCTCGCCGGAAAGGCTTTTCAGTGTCTTTCTACATTGGGGGAAAAGTTATTATGAAAAATTCCGCGCGTACGCTACCTCTCAAATGGATTAGTGTCAAGGGCGCGATGTGCGGTGCCGATGTGCAAATGCTTGATGATCAGCCCAAAGAATGATCGCCATTCTGCTAGCGTATTATATTGAGCGCAAACCAAAGTTTCTGGAAGTCCCAGAATTGGGATTGGCTCGTTTCAAAACCGCACACTCAAACAAACGATTTCGTCACTTCTATGTTGCTAAATCATTTTCTGCCGGAGATTGCTTACCACAAGTAGCGCGGTACAGCATTTGAAAGAAAGAAAAAAATGCCGGGAGGAAACTATGCAAACCCTCGTACAAGACCTGCGCTATGGCGCGCGAATGTTGCTCAAACAACCAGGCTTTACCTTAATTGCTGTCGTGACTTTGGCGCTGGGGATTGGTGCGAATACAGCGCTGTTTAGTTTGCTCGATAAATTGTTGCTGCAATCCCTGCCAGTCAATGACCCTGCTGCGCTCGTGCAACTCAAGGCCGAAAATCTCAATCCACAACTTACCTTCCGTGAATTCGCGTGGGCAGATTTTTTAGCCTATCGTGCGCGCAATGACGTGTTGGCTGATCTATCGGCGTCGAGAAGCGCTAAAGTCAACCTTGGCGCAGGTGATCAACTGGAGCGGGTACGGGCCGAGTTGGTCGCGGACAATTACTTCGCGCTCTTTGGCGTGAAACCCTTGCTCGGCCGTACGTTCACACCCGAAGAAAATCGCGCGCCGGGGGCGCACTCCCTGGCCGTGCTTAGCTACAGTCTTTGGCAAAGCCGATTTGCCGGGGCGGCCAATGTGATTGGGCAATCTGTCCTACTCAACGAGCAGCCGTACACAATCATTGGCGTTGTCCCTGCCTACTTTCACGGCGTGCGGATTGACGCACCTGTGGATGTTTGGGTTCCGGCGATGATGCTGACACAGATCGTGCAGAAAAAGCCGACCACAGAATGGTTGAGTAACCACGAGTTTATGATATGGAATCTCTTCGGGCGACTCAAACCCGGCATCAGGATGGAAGCCGCAGAACCGGCGCTCAATGCGTTGGCGCAGCAGGTACGCGATGCGTGGATGCCGCAAACAGAACGACATCTGCCTTTTGGCGAAAGCCGTTTGCAATTGGAAGACGTGACGGAAGGGCTTTCGACGTTGCGCGATGAAATCGGTTTCTCGTTGCTCCTGGTGTTTGGTGTGGTGGGGGTGGTTCTACTGATTGCCTGCGCTAATTTGGCAGGCTTGTTGCTGTCGCGCGCGGCACAACGACGCAAAGAGATTGCCGTGCGGCTGGCACTGGGCGCAGGACGTTGGCGGTTGATTCGACAATTACGGACCGAAAGCTTTTTACTGGCGGGGGTTGGCGGCGCGGCAGGCGTGTTGTTCGCGCCGTGGCTGGTGTCGTTGCTGCTGAGTTTTCAAACGATCACCGAAGACAAAGTCGAACTCACATTGAACTGGCGCATTGCGACGTTTGCCTTCAGTTTGTCGTTGGTAACAGGCTTGCTGTTTGGCTTGTTGCCTGCGTGGCAATCCTCAAAGCCGGATGTTATTCCCACGCTCAAAGCCGAAGGTGCATTGCGCGCAGACGGGCGCGGTTTCAGGTGGTCGCGCCACACTTTGATCGTTGCACAAGTCGCGCTTTCAGTCGTTGTCCTGGTTTCGGCGGGGCTATTCGTGCGCACGTTGCAGAAATTGCTGACGATTGATCCCGGCTACAACGCAAAGAATGTGCTGGTGGCAGCCATCGAATTACCGGAAGGCAAATACGATGAAGCCCGCAGTGTTCAGTTTTTCCGGCAGTTGCGCGAACGCTTGCGCGCGTTGCCCGGTGTCGCCGCCGTTGCTGCCGCCGAAAATACGCCGCTGAGCGGTAACATCGGACTCAGCAATGTGGTGATCGAAGGCCAGCCGGTACGCCCCGAAGACCTGCCCACCGTAGACACGAATGCAGTCAGCGTGGGTTATCACGAATTGATGGGAATTGCGCTGGAGCAGGGGCGCAGCTTCACGGCTGAAGATCGCAAGGGGCAACTCAGTGTGGTGACAGTGAACACCGCCTTTGTGCAAAAATTCTTTCCGCACGAAAACCCCATCGGTCGTCGTATCAGCCTGGGACTGAAATCGCCCTGGCTTACTATCGTCGGAGTTACGCGCACCATTCGGGCGATGGGATTGGAAAGCGAAGACCGCCCGCAGATCGAAACGCCGCTGGCGCAATTGAACGGCTATCCATCCTTGCGATTGCTGTTGCGTACCAACACGGATGCCGCGTCCCTCTTGCCGCAAGTCCGCCGCGAAGTTCGTGCGATGGATACGAGCCTGGCCTTTTTTAAGACCTCGACGCTCGCAGGCGATTTGTTGGCTCATCTCGCCTCACAGCGCTTGGCAGCGTTATTGACCAGTCTGTTCGGAGTGGTGGCGTTGCTGCTGACGGCCCTGGGCTTGTATGGAGTGATCGCGTATGCCGTGCAACAGCGGACGCGTGAAATCGGCATTCGGATGGCGCTCGGCGCGCAGGCGCGGGATGTGCTGCGCTTGCTCCTGCGCAAAGGCCTCGTGCTCATCGGTGCTGGCCTTGTGCTGGGCGTAGCTGGGGCCTTAGCCACAGGGCGACTTATTGAAGTGTTTTTATATGGCATCCGCTCGTACGATCCATTGACCTATGTGGTCGTCGGCATGCTGTTATCACTGGTTGCCTTGCTGGCGTGTTGGCTTCCAGCCAAACGCGCTACGAGAGTTGATCCGATGATTGCGCTGAGGTGCGAGTAAACACCGGGGCACTAAGTTTTGGTCAGGAGAAGCAGGCATGAGTCAGGAAACCAACGACCTCACCAAGAAACGAATCGTTTACCAAGTCCCAGCAATGGCATCTGTACGCATCCAGCGCGACGTGGCTTACCGCACTGCTGAGGACGACGTACAGACCCTGGACATTTACCTGCCACCGCAGGCCGCGCCAGACGCGCGCCTTCCAGCGGTTGTTTTTGTCTCAGGCTATCGCGATGTAGGAATGCAAAAGATGCTCGGTTGCAAGCTGAAAGAAATGGCGTCGTATGTTTCGTGGGCGCAGTTGGTCGCGGCTTCAGGGATGGTTGCCGTGACGTACACGAACAGCGATCCGGCGGCAGATGTATACGCTGTGCTGCGTTATGTGCAAGAACACGCCGCCACGCTGGGCATTGATGAAAGCCGCCTCGGCGTGTGGGCCTGTTCCGGCAATGTGCCCAATGCCTTGTCGATCTTGCTGCAAGATCGCATTAACGCTTTGCGATGCGCCGTGTTGTATTACGGATTAATGCTTGATCTGGATAGCACGCCGCACGTTGCAGACGCGGCAAAGATGTTCGGCTTCGTCAATCCGAATGCAGGAAAAACCGTCGCTGATTTGCCGCCGAATTTGCCGCTGTTTGTCGTGCGCGCCGGGCAGGACGAGATGCCGCATTTGAATGAAACGATAGACCTTTTTCTGGCGCACGCCGTTGCGGCGAATTTGCCCGTCAATTTCCTCAATCACCCGGCTGCGCCGCATTTCTTTGATGCGATTGACGACAGCGAAACGACGCGCACCATCATTCGCCAGACGTTGGCGTTTTTGCGATTTCACCTGGGGATGGCGGAATAAGTTGCTGTCGGCATACATCCCCGTAAGCAATGGTATGCCTTTGTTGATCTTATAAATAAGCGTGCGCTTACAGGAACCGCACACTCTCGATCTGGATTCCCTCGGAATAGTGGCATAACTTCTGCGTTTGCAACCCCTATCGCGTATGGCTGATTTGGCACATCGGTTGTTTGGGGATTCGTAATAGGCTATGGCCTGGAGTGATTGATACACGGAGGACTTATGCAGAGTATTGGGCAAGACCTGCGCTCCGGCGCGCTGACCTTGTTGGCGACGTTGCTTTTTGGTTTGCTCCCCGCACTGCAAGGCCCGCAACTCAAGCTCAATGAAATGCTGAAGGCGGGTGCGCACCACACCACTTCGGGGCGCGGGCAACAGCGGTTTCGCAGTGCCTTGATCGTCACCGAAGTTGCGCTGGCAATGGTGCCGTTGGCGGGCGCGGGCTTGATGCTCAAGAGTTTTTGGCGCTTAACCAATGCCGCCCAGGGATCAGCCCCACCACCGTCTTGAAAGTCTTGCGCGCGGCGGCGGTTCAACTTGGCGAACCAACGCCGCCGCAACGTATCCAAGACCTCGAACTCGATGAATTCCGGTCGTTTGTGGGGCGAAAAAAGACGCCACGTTGGTGTTGTACGGTTGGGATCGGCAACGCAAACGCATCACCGCTTATGTGCTGGGACGGCGCACCGATGCGAGTTGTCAGCGGTGGTTGCAGAAACCTGCCAAGTCCTGGGTCGAACGCTATCAAACCGATGACGGACAATCGTATCGCAAACTGTTGCCTGCACAGCAGCATCAAGTTTACAAAGCCGGAACGCAGCGCATCGAACGGCGGAACCTTGATTTTCGTACCCGCCTCAAGCGGTTGCAGCGCCGCACGAATTGCTTTTCAAAGAGCGTGGAGTTGCACGACTTAGTGCTCAACCTTCATGTCTATTACTCAAATAAGTGACAGCATCATTTCTGGAACACGACCAAAAATCGTTATCGAGGACAAGACAGCAACTGGCAATAGGCGGGGGATAAAAGAGAAGTTTATTGATTGGTACTCGCTTTGGAAGGATTCGGGGCAAATTCAGCCTATTACGTGAAGCACTACCCCTCACATAAAACGCCTACCCCAGCCTTTAAAGCCGGGGGGCATCAATGGCCGTTGGCGGATGATGGTGGGCAACCGTCCGTACATCACCAATAGGTGAGCGATTGCATTGGCGGCATTCAATCCTTCTCCACGCATTTCAGCGGCGCGAAGGATACGAAGTATGTGGGGGATAGTTGTGCTGTCGGTATTGCTGCTGTGAGTGCACGCTATGCTTGATGTCGGCAACGGGGACTTCAGCAGGGGGGACAAGTGGCATTCTCCGATGATAGGATAGCGCGATGCAGCGAAGTAACCACAGCGGGGGAGAGAGGAAGAGAATCCACGTACCGAATCCGCAACAGCGTAGATTCGCGTGAGCTCACCGACTGCTGAGCAACAAAATTCTCCGCAATCATTCATCGCAAAGTCAGGACAACGCAAGTGTCAGAAATGTGAGAATTGCCGCAAATGTGAGCCTCAGGGGAGAATATAGGGGAGAAAAAGGACTTAGGGGAACCACTTTGATTCCCCTAAGTCCTTTATTTACTTAATGCGCCCGGCACGACTCGAACGTGCGACCTTTTGGTTCGTAGCCAAACGCTCTATCCAACTGAGCTACGGGCGCGTTTGAAGAAGCGGCATTCTGCCATCCACCTGCTTACCTGTCAAGCGAGCGCGCAAATTGACAAGCACAGAAGCGGATAAAGGGGAACGGGAAATTTGCTTGACAAGTAGTAGGCGAGTGGCTAAGTTGTCGTCTTTCTCTCGTGCCCTGAGAAGAACACACACAAGGAGTTACTACATTGGCTAGAGAACACGTTTCTACCGAGCAATTAAAACATGATCCGTTAATGGATCAATATATGAAAACTTCCGCCTGGGTTAAGCCGCGCATGAAACCGATTTTAATCGCGGTCGCTGCGGTGGTGGCTGTGCTGGCGTTGGTCTTTTTCGTGCAGTGGTTTATGAAGCGCAGCACAGAGAAGGCGGGCAATGCGTTTCTGGAGGCACTCAAAACAGATGCAGCGGTGGTGGCTGATCCTTTGCCGCCCAATTTGCCAGCAGGGCAGAAAGCCTTTAAGACGGAAGATGAGAAGAATCGGGCGGCGGTCGCGGCATTTGAGAAACTAGCGAAGGATTATCCCTCACAGTATGGCGAAATCGGCAGCTACTATGCGGCGGTGCGCCAACTGAAAGTGGATGCGGCGAAGGGCGAAGAAGCATTGAAGCGGCTGGCAGACAAAAATTCGTTGGTTAGCGGACAGGCACGGCTTACGTTGGCGCAGCGGTACGAGATGGCGGGCAAGAACAACGAAGCGGTGGCTGAATACCAGAAGTTGAAAGCTTCGCCCGGTGATGTGCCGCTGGACTTGATTGACTTCAGTCTTGCCCGCACTTACGAAACTATGGGCAAGACGCAGGAAGCGACGGAACTGTATTTCAATGTCGCCAGCCATAATCGGGAGAAGCCGACGGCGGTGAATACAGAGGCTTTGACCAAGCTGACTTTGCTTGATCCGGCACGCGTGGATAAATTGCCGGAAATCAAGAAGGATGAAAATCCGGATGGGCCGAAGACGATCATTCGGTAAAAAGTTGTGACAAGTTGGGAGCGACAGGCAGTCGTGGAACTGCCTGTCGCTTGTTGTTTTTGGTGCCTCGATGGACAACGTCACACATACATTGGTAGGCGCAGCGCTGGCGCAAACAGGACTTAAACGCTGGACGCCGCTCGCTACCACTGCCCTCCTGCTCGGCGCAAATTTCCCTGACATAGACATTCTGGTGGGCTTCAACACGCTCACGTATCTGGAACATCATCGCGGCATTACGCACGCCATCGTAGCGATTCCTCTGTTGTCGCTGTTGCTCGCGGGCGGGCTGTATGCTGGGGCGCGTCGTTGGCGGTCGCCGGATCAAACGCGCGCCCGGTTCGGGCCGCTGTTGGTGCTTTCGATGCTGGCGATGTGGACGCATCCGCTGCTGGATTTTACGAATTCGTACGGCTGGCGTCCGTTTTTGCCCTGGTCGCACGAATGGTATTACGGCGACATAGCTTTTGTGGTAGATCCCTGGCTATGGGCGAGTTTGGGCGGCACGTTAATGCTCGTGACGGCGACGGCGGCGCGCGTGAAGGCGTGGGGGGCGTTGTTTGCCGTGTTGGCGATTCCGGTGCTTTTCTTTGGCAATACCTTTTGGGGGTTGAAGGTTGGTTGGGTGCTGTTGGTGGGCTTGCTTTTCCTGCTGCGCGCGTCGCTGACGCTGGCTCCGCCGAATTCCGAGCGGCTGATGTGCGCGATGCTTATGCTGGTGTTGTTCTATTTCGGCGGGCTGATCTGGTTGCAACGTGCTGTTTGGGCACGCACACAACTGGCCGCGCCGGAAGTCATTCAGGCAGGAGAGCAAATTGTCAAAACCGATGCCTTGCCGATTCCGGCAAATCCTTTTCGGTGGCGGACGGTGATTTCGACTGATCGGGCGTTTTACTTCCGCGACTTGTCGTTGCTTTCAGCTACTGCGCCGGAACTGCGCCGCTACGAACGAACGAGCGGGGAGGCCGCGGCAATTATGGCGGCGCTGCGCGAGCCGGAGTTACAAACGTTTCTGCGCTTTGCGCGCTATCCTGCCATCACGGCGCGTCGTCGCGCAGATCAAAACACCGAGGTCGAAATCCGCGATGTGCGGTTTTATGACCTGGATGCGACGACGAATTCCACTTTTCGTCTGGCGCTGCAATTCGACGCGCAAATGCGTCGGCTTGTGGAGTAAACCCGCCATTAAGCATATCCACCAGACTCAGGTAACTGGTGAATATGCTGCAAACCAAACGATCACAATTTGTCATTCGTCCGCAACAGCCGCTCGCGTGGTTGCTGGCGCTCGGCGTACTGGCGCTGGGTGTGCTGGCGGCCAATCGAATTTACGGCTGGGGCGCGTGGGTTTTCGCGCTGGTTTATTTGGTGTGCGGCGTGAGTGTTTGGCAGGATCGCATTGTCTTTGACGGGTACAAATTGCGGCGGCGCGGGCTGGGTGCGTGGTTGCTCGCGCTACTCGGACAGCCGCGCGAATTGGAATTGGATGACATCGAAACCGTTTCCAGTTATGTCGTGAAAGCGGGCGGCGGCATTCAGTTTCATACCGTGATTCGCAGCGAACAACTGAGCTGGCGTATTAGCTCGGCGCGGGCGTCGTATCAAGCCTTTCTCAAAGCTTTTTGCAAAGCCGTCAACCCGCATATGCTCGATCCGCTTTCAACGGAATTACTACTTTATTGGCGCGAGCCAGAACCGCCCTTCAAAGCGACGAAGAGTAGCGACACGAGCGCTTACAAAATCGAGCGCTGGCGGCGCAAGGCGATTCGCCTGAGCTTTGACGGGCATTACGAAGCGGCGGCGAGCTATTTCAAACTGGCGCACGAACACTCGCCCTGCGATGCGCAAATCGCTTATGACCTGGGACGATTTTTGCGGCGGCGCGCGGTGGCGGCGGGCGTGGCTTCGCGCGCGGGCGAAGACGATTTGTTGCGGGCAGAGGCATATTTTCGGATGGCCGGACGCCTCGCGCGAGAACAGAAAAATGCGCGCCTGCTGGAACGAGTGGGCGAAGCCTTTGCCGATTTTCAGCAACTCGAACCGGCGCAGAAATATTTTGAATTGGCCACGCGGCTTGATCCCGTGCGCCCGCGCGCGAATCTCGGGTTGGCGGGAATCGCGCTGCAACACGCACAGGGCGCGCGGGCGGTGTATGCTTATCATCAAGCCGCGCGGGGCGCAGAATCGGTGGGCGCGGAAGGACTGGTGCAGTTCGCCTCACGCAAGGCGGACTATTGCGAACGCCTGCTGAGTGATGAGGAATTCCTGCACGCCGAGGCCACTTGGGAAGCGATACTCACGCAATTGAAATGGGCGCGGCGGGGCGCGCTGGGAATGTTTCTGCTGGCTTGGTTGTTGCAATTGGCGACGTTTGAAATTCCGCTGACCGCGCGCCACTTCAGCCGTGAAATCAGCGCGACGGCGTTGATCCTGTGGCTGTGCGCGCTGGTTGCAAGTCATATCATTCTGGCCTTGCGGCGGAGTTGAGGCGCACGCAGCCACGCAGAAAAATTTATCTTTTCCTCGGAAAAATCGGTGCAATCAGCATTTGTTACAGGCAGGAAGAAGGTTTCTTCACCTCCCCCTTGTCCTGCCTGGCATTGCCTCTGATGCACTACCGAAGTGTTAGCAATTATCAAAAGGATTACGTTCATGTGTCACCCAGCCTCGCCCCGGATGGTACTTATTGCACTGCTATTCACGCTTGCCGTGATGTTTGGGCAATATCACAACACCGCCTTTAACTCGCAAGCCGCCCGCCAAAATGACGCGAAACTAGATGCGGAGTTACGTCAATTCTCCCGCCAACGTGCTCGCCGTGAAACCGGTGAGGCGCATATTCGCTTTAACGAACGCGAACAGTCGGTGGGCGTCATTGTGCGCTTGCGTGATTTGGAGGCCAGCACGCAACGCGAAGCGCAGGCCAGCGGCCTCCGCCTGCGCGCGTGTGTCGGCGATTTGGCGGTGGGCGAAGTGTCGGTGGACGCTCTTGACGCGCTGGCGGGATCGGCAGCAGTTGAGCACGTGCGCGCGGCAAAATTCAAACAACCGCTCGGCGCAGCAGCCGTGAATGACGCGGTCAATGCAACCAGCAAAGCGGCTGCGGCGCGGGTGAACTTCAATCTGACCGGGCGCGGCGTCATTGTCGGGATGATTGATTCCGGCATCGATTGGCGGCACGGCGATTTCCGCATGGCAGACGGCAAAACGCGCATCAAGGTGTTGTGGGATATGAGCGACAGTGTCGGCACCGGCCCGAACGGTGTGGGGCGGTTGTATACCGAAGCCGACCTCAATGCGGCGTTGCAAAACACCGGCACCGTCAATGCCCGCGATTTGAACGGCCACGGCACACACGTCGCTGGCACTGCTGCTGGTAATGGGTTGGGTACGGGCGGTTCGCTGCCGTCCGGTACGTTCGCCGGCATCGCGCCCGAGGCAGATTTGATAGTTGTCAAAGCCACGCGCAGCACCACGGCACAAGCGACATTTGCCGATGATGATTTGATTGCCGCGCTCGCCTTTATTGACGAACGGGCAACGGCAGCCAACAAACCCTTTGTGATTAACTTAAGCCTCGGTGGGCAGTACAGCGCGCACGATGGCTCTGATCCGGTGGAGCAGGCGATAGATAATTTGCTGGCCTCCGGCACGGGCAAACAGGTCGTCATCGCCGCTGGCAATAACGGCGCAAACGGCATCCACGCGGGCGGCGTGCTGGCGGAAAACAGCGAGGCTGTGATTCCTTTTACGGTGACAAATAAGGCGCAGGGAATGCTCGTGATTTATCCGGCAGCGGACGACCTTACGGCGCACATCGTCAAACCGTCAGGCGCGATTGTGGGGCCGGTTTCGTTGTTCGATCTGGTGACGAATGACCCGAATGTGGAATTGGAAAACGCGCCGGGCGAAACGCCGGATGCGCCGAAAGCCGTGATCGTTACCTTCAAGCAGCGCCGGACGGGGCAGTGGAAATTAGTGCTACGCGGCAATAACATCAGCGACGGTCGCTACGACATGTGGACGCAGGACGCGGGCGAAACACAGCTTGATGCAAGCGTGCGCGATGGTCTGTGCAGCGTCGCCGCACCCGCGACCGCACGGCGCGCCATCAGTGTCGGCAATTTTGTCAGCAAGACGGATTATGTGGATGTCAACGGCGTAGCCCGCAATCGTCCGCAGCAGGGATCGCTCGGACAACTCGCCGTCAGTTCCAGCGTCGGCCCGTCGCGCGATGGCCGTTTGATGCCGTTGTTGACGGCACCGGGCAGCTATGTGGCTTCGACGCGCTCGGCGGATTACACGATTGACCCGCTCACGGGCGTTGCCGTAGCGCCAGAAAATTTAGCGAACGATGGCGGCAAACACGTCGTGTCGTTTGGTTCTTCGATGTCCGCCGCCGCTGTAACTGGCACCGTCGCGCTGATGTTACAGGCAAACCGCAATCTGGACGCAGGGCAAATCCGACGGCTGTTGCAGCGCACAGTGACGAATGACAGCTTTACGGGTGCTTCGATCAGTCGGCAATCTGGCTACGGCAAACTGAATGCTTTGGAAGCCGTGCGTGCCGTCGTGGACAACATCGCAGCGTCCGAATTTGTCAGCGTATCGGGCGCAAGCTTTAGCCCCGAAACGGTTGCAGCCCCAGAGATGATTATGTCCGGCTTTGGCTCGAATCTGGCTTCGGTTACGGCCAACGCTAACGGCGGCACGTTGCCGACTACGCTGGCGAATGTCAGCGTGCGCATTACGGATAGCACGGGATTGGTCGCTCTCGCGCCGTTGTTTTTTGTTTCGCCGAATCAGATCAATTATCAGCTTCCCGCGGGTGCCGCGCTGGGCGTGGCGAAAATCGAAGTCGTGCGGCAAGGCGCTGTTGTGGCACGCGGTGCCATCAGCGTTAGCTCGCTCTGGCCGGGACTGTTTGCCGAGGCGCAAAATGGCAGCGGAATGGCCGCCGCCAATGTGCTACGTATCAAAGCCAACGGCGACCGCACGCTGGAATCCATTCAAAATCCCATTAACCTGACCAATCCTGGCGACACCGTCTATCTGCAACTATATGGTACGGGACTGCGCGGGCGCAGCAGCCTGAATAACGTCAAACTCACACTCGGTGGCACACCGTTGCGCGTCGAATATGCGGGCGCGCAATTGCAATTCTTCGGCCTTGATCAAATCAATGCCGTCATCCCCGCCAGCCTTGCCGGGCGCGGTCGGACGCTGGATTTAGTGTTAAGCGTAGATGGCTGGAGCGCGAATATGGTGCAGTGCAAAGTGCAGTAGTTGGTAGTCAGCAGTCAGTAGTCAGTTGTCAGTGGTCAGTTGTTTGTTGTAGAACGTGAATGTGAACCACCAACCACCGACCACCGACCCCCGCCCGCCCGACGGCATTTTGATCCTGGACAAACCCGCCGACTGGACATCGCACGATGTAGTCGCCAAAGTACGCAAGCTGTGTCGCACACGGCGTGTTGGGCATACAGGCACGCTTGATCCGTTTGCGACGGGCGTATTGCTTGTTTGTCTGAATCGGGCGACGCGGCTGGTGCAATTTCTGACGGGCGCGGACAAGGAATATCTGGCGACGATTCGCTTCGGTTTTGCGACGGACACGGGCGATTTGACAGGCACGCCACTTTTTCCGCCAACTTCAACTGCATCTCTCAATGAAACTTTGCTTGAAACAGCACTCGCCCAATTTCGCGGGCCGATCACGCAAATTCCGCCGATGTATTCGGCCAAAAAAATCGGTGGTGTGAAGCTGTACGAAATGGCCCGGCGCGGCGAAGAAATTGAGCGTGCGCCGATTGCCGTCGAAATCAAACAACTCAAACTCCTCACGCCGTTGCAAAACGATAAATGTGTCATTCGCGTCGTATGTTCTTCAGGAACATACATCCGCACTTTGGCCGAAGACATTGGCAAAGCCGTTGGCGTGGACGCCCATCTCACGGCGCTGCGCCGCACTCGTGTCGGAAATTGTCACCTCGCCCAAGCCCACACGCTGGAAACCTTAGCCGCAGCCGCTGCTGACGAAACTTTGACCCAATTCATCACACCGATGGAGGCCGTTTTACAGGGGCCGGAAGTTTTTTTAAGCGAGGCCGAAGCTAAGTTGATTTCGCATGGCCGTGCGATCCGTCAGGTTGCCCAATGGTCGCCGGGGCAACCGGTCAAATTGATGTACCAGCAGCAGTTAGTCGCCATCGCCACGTACAATGCCAACGCCCAAACATTGCATCCTGGACTCGTTTTCTGACAAAAACCGAATAAATGGCCTGCCGCGAATTGTTAACCGCCGCTGCCTGCGCGGCTCTACTGATTACTTCACCCAGACCCGTTAATTTTTGCAAAAACAATCGCTTAGCTCCGTGGCACAGCCGCGCATAACTCCGTGGCATCGCACTTGCACAACGCTCAGGCCAGAAGCCGCAACGGGCGGTTTCGCAAGTTTGAGACGATCTGTTGCTGGCGAGCTGGATGAAGGCTTTGTGTCAGCGATTCATTCCCATCTGTTTTTAGTTCAAGGAGTTCAGAAACACTATGAAGAAAGAGCAAGGCTTTTCATTAATTGAATTATTGATCGTGGTTGCCATCATTGGCATCGTTGCCGCCATCGCCATTCCGAACCTGCTGCAAGCGCGCAAGACGGCGAACGAAGCATCCGCCATTGGGGCATTGCGCACCTGCGCAAGCGCGGAAGTGACCTATCAGGGCAACAACAACATCTACGGCACGCTGGCGCAATTGAACACGGCTTCGCTGGTGGATTCGACCATTTCTGGTGGCCAAACCAAGTCCGGTTACAACTTCAGCAACGCTTTGGCCGCACCGACTGCAACGGCCTTCAATATTGGCGCGACGGCGGCATCGAGCAGTTCAGGCGATCGTCGTTTTTGTGTGGTAGAGGATGGCGTAGTTCGCTACAGCACGACGACTCCTGCTACGGCCTTTGATGACACGACGGGCCGCGCCGCAACCGCACTTGGCAGCACTGCATCCGGCAGTTAATGATGACTTTTTACCGAAGTTATGCGAGGGGGCAACGATGAAACCGTTGTCCCCTCGTTTGCCATTCCCCCGTTAGCGGTGTTATGAAAATTTATTTGATTTTCCTATTGAGTTTAATGTTCGTGTCGGCCAGTGTTGTGCTCGCACAGTCGCGCAGGCCTGCGCCCACGCTGACAACAGATGATGTGTTGGCGACGCGCCCTGCCTCGCCGTTGCCGACTCCAGCGGCGAGTAAAGCGCCTGACAAGCCCACATCTGCCACCGCGCCGCCCGCCGACAAAAAAGCGCCGCCTGCGACTGCCGAAGAGACAAAAAAAGGAGCGGAGAAAGAATGGAATGAGCGCTTGCGACAGGCGCAGGAAAAAGCGCGTGCTCTATCGTTGCAGGCCGATAAAACCGAACTGCTGGTAACACAACTCCGCAACCAACTCTTTAGCGCCACTGCCCGCACGCCTGAAGCGCAGGGGGAAATCAATGCACAGATTACGCAGTTGTCCGCCCACGCCAACCAGTTGCGCGCCGAAGCCAAAGCCGCGCAGCAATCCGTCGCAGCGCTTCAGTCAGAAGGGCAGGGCAAAGAATTTCAAGTACAGGCCGCTGCGCTGACAAACGAAAAAGGCGAACCGAATCAACAGGCATTTCAGGACGAGTACAATAATCTGCAAAGCGAGTTGCAGTCCGCGCAGGCGCGCATTGACGTGTTGCAATTGCGCGGGCGCAGCAATCGCGCCGAAACGCTAAATAAGGGAAGTGGGGATAACTTCACGCTCAATCGGCTGCGCCAGGAAAACGAACAACTCAACATTGAGTTAGCAGACACGCGCGCCAAAATTGAAGCCCTCACAAACAAGTTGCAAACCCATCGGCAAAAAGCCGCTGCCGCTGGCGTGCCGCTTACCACGCAGCAATGAACTTCAGCGAAAAAATACGGCTGCATTGGCGGCGCTATCGTCGTGCAGAGCGCGCCTTTGTCTTACTTCCCTTCCTGCTACTCACTCCGCGGCTGATTCCTGATCTGGAAGTCGGGCACAACGGAGAGCCATCGCAGGAATTGGCTGTGACAACTGCGCTCTGTTGTCTCTTGCTTTTACTGGCCGGAGATGCGCGGCGGCACGCGGCCTTACGGTTTCATTGGCAGGGACAGGCGCGGTATCTGTTGTTGGCGATGAGCTGTTTCGTAGCGTGGAGTGCGGCTTCGCTGGTTTGGACAACCGATGTCGGCGCGACGCAGGATCACACCCTATTGTGGCTGAACTATGTCGCACTGATTGGTGTCGGGCGGCTGGTGCTACGCCGACGTTCGGTGCTGGGGCTGTTGGCAACCTTGAGTGTCGCAGGTGTCGGCGTTGCCGCGCTTTGCTTAACACAGTATTGGCTGGCGGCGGAGAGCCGTGCGGTGACCTCTGCAATTTATAAAAACTATGGCGTTGAGGTAGAAGTGTTGATGGTCGTGCTGCCGCTCGTATGGGTTATTTATCTGACGACGCGGCGGCGCAT
>JAXLQQ010000097.1:0-17590 GCA_046331525.1 Blastocatellia bacterium | reverse complement strand
TTTCGTAGCGGTCGCCCGCCTGCTCTGCCGTTCGTTGCAAAACGCGCTCAGCGACGCGGCTGACATCGCCTTCGGAGCGTTCTTCGGTCGGTTGCGTCAGCGGATTGGAAAGTTTCGTGACCAGATTGCGCAGGTTGCCGACGGAATCGGCCAGCGTGTGCATTGCATCTTCGCGGAAGCCTTCGCGGTCAAACTTGCGCTCCATGTTCGTGACAAGAAAGGAGAGCGAGAGAATTGAATTTTTCAAATCGTGCGTCAGTACAGCGGATAACCGCGCGAAGGATTCAAATTGTTTTTGTTCGCTTTCTCTCGCAATCATGTCTCGCAACCGTCCGGCCATGCGATTGAAAGCATCGGCCAACACTTTGGTTTCGTCGTTGCTTTTGACGACGATATTTGCATCCAGCTTTCCGGCAGCAATGGCTTTCGCGCCGCGCGTGACACGCCGAATCGAATCGGTCGTGCCACTAATAATCAAATACACAAGCAAGGTTGCGACAATGGCCAGCAACATCGTGATGCCTAAAATACTCAGGCCCGCAATGTCTAACTGATCGCGTCCCGTGTCCCGCTCAATCACAAAGATCGAATATTCATTGCCTCGATGCAGATGCACCATCCAATATTGCCCATCCAACGAATAACGATTGCGCACCTGACGCCCGAATAAACTCGACCACCACGAGGAAGGGGCTTCTCGACTGTCCAGGAGCGAGGCCAGCAATTGCGCGACGTTTTCAGGCAAGGCCGCGCGATACTCCTGCCCTTCCCACGCCGGATTCGCGGCATAGCGGACAACGCGCTGCGCATCCATAATCAGCACCTCGCGCATCGCTATAATCGGCTTGGAACCAGCGGGCAAATACCGATTCGTTAAGGCGGTGGTGCGCGGGCCGACAGCTTTTTCGAGCGAGGGGGGAGGATTGGCTTCCGGGTTTTGGGTACGCAGCAGATCAAGCTGTTTGACGATTTCTTTGGCTCGTGCGTCCAAGCCAAAACGCACGACGGCGGCCACCCGTTCGACCGAGGTGTTGTACCACACCAGCGTCAGAACCAGCATCGGGACGATGGCGAAGAGCAATACGATGATTACAAGCTTCGCGCGAATAGGAATGGGGTAATTGATCTTCATGGCCTGGTAGTGTTTTGCTCACACCCTTTCAGATTGGCAAATAACGAGTGGGCAGCACGAACCACCATCTTCCGTCTCGGAGCGCATTGCCGCGCACGTAACAGACTGCGCCAACCTGGCCTACGGGGCGAACTCCGATGCGATGAATTGCATTATTGAGCGGTGTTTCGTCTCGCGCGGCATACTACACTTCCCGCCCGAAGGCTGTCAAAGCGAGTGCCGCGTAGAAATCGCGCCGACGGACTTGGCAGGCGCGGCGAGAATTAGGTAAACTGCTGCGTAATCAATTGTTACGCTAAACGTAAATTAACAACAGCCGGCACCCGATGCTATTCCAGGCAGGAATGGTTGATGGGTTTTGTCTGTTCCGTCAGGGGCAGGTGAAATTCGGGAGCCGCAATGAATCTACTACTACTACTGCGAAAGGCCGATGAAATGGGGATCAATGGAGGGCTGAGGCTGTTGGTGCTCAGTCTGGTGGCAGTGTTGCTGTTGCTAATGACATATTATTTTTTGGTCATTAACCGCAGCAGCCTGTCCAACACACAAACCAAAATTGCCGCCCAAAGTGCGCAAAAAACGGAAAAGCAACTGGCCGATGCAGCGTTGATGAACAAAATCAAGTCGGCGCTGGCACAAACCAAACGATTGCACGGTTACAGTATTGGGGTGGAATGCAGGGAAGGTTTGGTAGCGCTCACGGGCGACGTACCGACGGAAATTGATAAGCAATTGGCAGCGGATTTAGCGCAGGAAATTACGGGCGTCAAAGAAGTGCAGAATCGGTTGCGCGTCATCCCAGACGCTACGCCACAGCCAGGCGAGAGCAAACAATTAGAACTTTCCGTCAACGTCGAGGATTTAGAGTTACAGGCCAATCTGCGCGAGCGTCTGCTCACCGTACCTGAATTGAAAGCCCAAAAAATCACCCTCAAAGTGCAAAACCGGCAAGTCACGTTAACCGGACAGGTCGCCACCGAGGCACAAAAAGCACGTGCTGAGGAACTACTGCGGAATTACCCCAAAGTGGCAGGAGTGCAGAATCAACTCCACATCGGATCGAGCACCGCCTCCAATGTGGCAGAGACAGCCGTGCAGCGTCCCAGCTTGGCGGCGACGCCGCTGTCGCAAGATGCCGAAATCATCCGGCAGGTAAAAGCTGCGCTCCTTGCCAATCGCGCCGACTTTGCCGCCGCCGAGGCGCTCGAAGTCTATTGTCAAAACGGCGACGTGACGCTGTCAGGTACAGTAGCAACACGCGCCGAGCGGGCACTGGCGGAACGGCTGGCGAAAGAAGTCGCAGGCGTGCGGGAAATAAAAAATATTCTCCTGGTGAAAGCGAAATAATCGCTTGGCAAATGAACACAATCATTGTACATTGGCGTTGCAAATCTTCCTCACATCGGCAAAATCAATTTATCGAGAAGGTTTGTAAGCAGAAGCAATTTTAAGTCCTATACGCAAAGTGCCCTCCGTAATCCATCCCCACGCTTTGCTCTTGCCCGCTCCACTCACTGGGATTTCGTGCTCACTCGCAACTTTGCGCAAAGCAAAGGAAGGTAACGCTTCTTTGTAAGCCACCCACCTCCAGCGCCTTTGTTTGTCTACGAAAAAAGATGGTTGAACCACAACCACAAACATACATGAGAAACTTTTATGCACCACACTCACAACCTCTTTTGCCGCTTTGCCGGAGGCCTGTTCCTTTTCCTCACCCTCTGCCTGGTGCCATCCTTGGCACAAATCGTTTTTAATAATTCTCCTGGAACCAGCGCGCCACCAGACACATTAGGTCCCTATACGATGACACCGTTCGGGCCGGATGGAAACCCAATTAATTTTCCAGGACAGATGCCTACAGAGTTTCAAACAATGATGGTAAATGCGCCATGTGGAGGGGCAGTTATGTTTGCTCCCATGACAAGCCACCGCCGCATCCCTACCAGTTGGAATCAGAACTGGGGTGCCTATCAGGGCGATGTCTATTGGGCAGGGCCAGGAAATGCATTGACGATTACACTACCTGCGGGTACACGCGCTTTTTACTTTTACGCTAATGCCAATACCTTTGGGACCTTCACAGTCACGGCAACAGCACAAAATGGCACGACTTCGGGGCCGATTCCAGTTGCCAGTAACCCGGCTGGCGTGGGTAATCCAGGTGCGCAATACATGGGCTTTTTCACAACCGATAATACGGATTTGATGTCTATTCAAGTCTCTACCAACGATGCTGGTGGAGTGGCGGTCGGGCAATTTGGGATTTCCTGTCAACCAGCACAGGCCATCACGAATTATCCCAGCGATCAAAAAGCTGGCTCATTCTTGGTGTTCCCTTATTACACTTCGCGCGCCGTAGATGGCCGCGACACGCGCATCACGCTCTCCAATGTCAATTCCAACACGCGCACGACCACGGCAGTACACATCTTTTTTATTGATGGGAATACCTGTTTCCAACAGGACATGTTCGTCTGCTTAACACCGAATGCGTCGTTTAGTTTCAAGGCTTCTGAATATGATCCGGAAGTCACAGGCTTTATCTATGCCCTCGCGGTAGACCCAGCCACAGGCGCGCCGATTGTCAATAACGTGCTGACCGGAAATGCCTTCGTGCGCGATGGGGAATATATCGGGAATTACGGGGCAGAATCGTTTTGGTCGTATGGCCAGACTCGTGGCGGGGCGGTGATTGATCCGTTCTTTTCCAAAGCGACGCTCACGCTGGGCGCGGCCTATGATGGCGCACCGACGGAACTTGGCGTGGAAATTCAAAGCCCGGCGGATAAACCTAATCAAAAACTGGTGCTCGCGCCGCTGGCCGGAGACTTGACCTACTTTGTTGAGGATAGCCAAAACTCCCTCTACACCGCCGCAGCCCAGCTCGGCTCCGGTCTGGCCTTTAATGAACAGGAAAAAGCTGCCAGCTATTCTTCGATGCTGTCCGGCACCTGTTTGCGTTCCGCGATCATTACCACCACGCATCCGCGCGTGCCGAATACATTGGGCAATCTGATTCGGACAGGCCAGACTGGCTGGCTGCGCTTCAAGGTTACGGCTGCCGTCGGGCTGCTGATGACGCCGCGCAACAATAGCAACACTTGGAGCGGCATTCGCACGCTGCACAAAACGGCCACGGGGAAAGCCAATATTCAAATTGCCATCTTCCCAGCTGTCTGCTAGGCATTGGGAAGGGTGGCGTGTAGTGCGGGCGACGCTGGCAAGCGCTACGCATCAAGCCTTTCCCAAGTGCCCCAATCTCCCCAAAAACGAAAAGCCCGGAAGTATTCCGGGCTTTTCGTTTGATTCCGTAACCACCCTTTTACTCGTCATCGTCGCGCAATTTCTCCAGCACCGAAAAATCTTCGAGCGTCGTCGTATCGCCCGCGACTTTGCCGCTCGCAGCAAGTTCACGCAACAGCCGTCGCATGATTTTTCCTGACCGCGTTTTCGGCAACGCATCCGTGAAACGAATGTCATCTGGCTTGGCAATCGCGCCGATTTCCTTAGCAACGTGATTGCGCAGTTCGTTCTTCAATTCGTCATTGCCCTGCCGCCCGCCTTCGAGCGTGACGAACGCGACGATGGCCGAACCTTTCAAATCATCAGGGCGACCAACGACAGCCGATTCGGCAACCAGCGGATGCGACACCAGCGCGCTTTCGACTTCCGCCGTGCCGAGCCGATGTCCGGCGACGTTCAGCACGTCGTCTACGCGCCCCATAATCCAGAAGTAGCTGTGCTGATCTCTGCGCGCGCCGTCGCCTGCGAAGTAATGTCCCGGAATTTCTGACCAGTATTGCTTTTGATACCGCTCGTCATCGCCCCAAATCGTGCGCAGCATCGCAGGCCAGGGCTTTTTGATGACCAGATAGCCGCCCTGATTTGTGCCGACACTCGCGCCGTCTTTCGTGATGACATCAATTGCCAAACCAGGCAGCGGGCGCGTTGCGGTTCCTGGCACAGTTGGCGTCGCACCGGGCAGCGGCGAAATCATTATCGCGCCGGTTTCCGTTTGCCACCACGTATCCACAATCGGGCAGCGGCCTTTGCCAATCGTTTGGTGATACCACATCCACGCTTCGGGATTGATCGGTTCGCCGACGGTGCCGAGCAGGCGCAGCGTCGTCAAATCGTGTTTCAGCACCCACTGTTCGCCCCATTTGATAAAGGCACGAATGGCGGTCGGCGCGGTGTAGAAGATGTTCACTTTGTATTTATCAATGATCTGCCAGAAGCGATCCGGGTTCGGCCAGTTCGGCGCGCCTTCGTACATCAAACTGGTCGCGCCATTTGCCAGCGGCCCGTAGACAACATAACTGTGCCCTGTCACCCAACCAATATCCGCCGTACACCAATAAACATCTTCGTCCTTCAAATCAAAAACCCATTTCGTGGTCTGCGCTGTCTGCGTCAAATAACCGCCCGTCGTGTGCAGAATGCCTTTCGGTTTGCCGGTCGTGCCGGAGGTGTAGAGGATGAACAATGGATGTTCGCTGTCGAGTTGTTCCGCCGGGCATTCGTCGTTGACGATTTCCATCATCTCGTGCCACCAGTGATCGCGTCCGGGCTGCATCGTAATTTGCGAGCCGGTACGTCTGAAAACCACAACCGATTGCACGGACGGCGTATGATGCAACGCTTCATCCACTGCCGGTTTCAACTTCACTTCGCTGCCGCGCCGCCAGCCGCCATCTGCCGTTACGACCAGTTTGCACGCGCAATCGTTGATGCGATCTTTCAGCGCGTCTGCCGAAAAGCCGCCAAAAATAATCGTATGCGTTGCGCCAATCCGCGCACACGCGAGCATCGCAATCGCCAGTTCCGGCACGAGCGGCATATACAACGCCACGCGGTCACCTTTACGCGCGCCGAGTTTTTTCAGCACGTTGGCAAATTTGCAAACTTCGGTATGGAGTTGCTGATACGTCAGCGTGCGCGTCTCGCCCGGCTCACCTTCCCAAATAATCGCCGCCTTGTTGCGCCGCCACGAGGTCAGATGCCGATCCAAACAGTTGTACGCAACATTCGTCGTGCCGCCGACAAACCATTTGGCGAAAGGCAAATTCCATTCAAGCACGGTGTCCCACTTCCGAAACCAGTGAAGAGTTTCAGCTTGTTTCGCCCAGTAACTTTCCGGGTCGGCGTCGGCCTCGGCGTAGAGGCGTTCGTATTCTTCCATGCCGCTGACGTGCGCCTGGGCTTTGAATTCTTCAGAAGGTGGAAATAAACGGGATTCGTGCAGAACGGATTCAATCGTAGTGGATTCAGACATTATGAAACTTGCCTTTCTAAAATCAGAATGGGACGCAGAAGAACGCAGATTTTTCGGATTTGCGCTGCTTTTAGCCGATTAAGCGCCGCGCTTATTTGCTCAATCAGAGTTCCTCTGCGTCCTATGAAAACCTCTCAATGCGATGTTGCTTTTTCCGCGCCGATGCCGGTATTGGCTCGCACATTCAACTCGTCGTACTTCGCTTCTGCCTCTGGTTCACGGCTTAAGAGCGTGCCAAAAATCGCACCGAGAAATCCCAGCGGAATGCTGAGGATGCCCGGATTTTCCAGCGGAAAAATCGGATTGGACTTCATAACGCTTGGGCTAAGAGAAATCAAGATCAACGACGCTAGCAAGCCTGTTGCTAAACCTGCCACTGCGCCTTTCGTGTTGAAGCGTTTCCAGAACAATGACAACACAATGACCGGCAAATTTGCCGAAGCGGCAACGGCAAATGCGAGGGCCACTAAGAATGCGACGTTCGCCGTTGGCCCTAAGGCAATTGCAATCGCCATCGAAATACCGCCCACGACAAACGCTGTGATTTGCGCGACGCGCACTTCTTCGCGCGCGGTCGTTTCTTTACCGTGCTTCAAGACGTTCGTCCAAAAATCGTGTGCGAACGATGTCGAAGCAGAAATTGTCAGTCCGGCCACCACAGCTAAAATCGTTGCAAACGCAATCGCCGAAATAAACGCAAAGAACATATCGCCGGCAATCGCCTGCGCCAGTAGCGGCGCGCTCATATTCGTTCCGCCGTTTTTGGCAATGTAATCGCGTCCGACAATCGTCGCGGCACCAAAACCGAGAAAGGTCGTCAGGATATAAAACGTCCCAATAATCGCCATCGCCCACACCACACTGATGCGCGCGGTCTTCGCGTCCGGCACCGTGTAAAAGCGAATCAGAATATGCGGCAGCCCCGCCGTGCCAAAAATCAACGCCATCCCCAGCGAAATCAAATCCAGCGCGCCGTACGGTGGTTTATAACGCAAGCCCGGCGTCAGAAAATTCTGCGTCACCAGATTGCCCGCCGCATCGTGATACTGCACATTCGCCACGGCATTAAAAAATTCGCCGAAGCTAAAATGAAAATGTTTCAGCACCAAAAAGCTGAGCAAAATCGTCCCGCTCATCAACAGCACCGCTTTGATAATCTGCACCCACGTCGTCGCCAGCATCCCGCCGAACACGACGTAAACGATCATCAAAATGCCCACGCCGATGACCGCCGTTTTAAAACTGATGCCGGAATCTTTCAGCAACAACGACACCAGCGCGCCCGCACCAACCATCTGCGCAATCATATAAAACGTGCTGACGGTCAACGTGCTGAGCGCGCCCATCGCCCGCACCGGACGTGGTGACAAGCGATACGCCAACACATCGGCCATCGTATATTTGCCCGCATTGCGCAGCGGTTCCGCTACGACCAACAGCACGGTCAAATAAGCCACGAGCCAACCGACCGAATACATAAATCCATCGTAGCCCGAAAACGCGATCAGTCCCGCAATGCCGAGAAATGACGCCGCGCTCATATAATCACCCGCAACCGCCAAGCCATTTTGCCAGCCCGTAATCGAACGCCCGGCGGCAAAATACGCGCTTGATCCCGTCGAGCGTCTGGCCGCCCAGTACGTGACGCCGAGCGTAATCACGATGAAGAACAAAAACATCAAAAGTGCGATAGACATTGTCTTCTCCTACTTGCGCAGTTTGTTAATGATTCGCTCGGCCAATGCATCGAAGCGGCCTGTCTTTTTCACATAAATCGCCGCCAGAATCCACGCCATAAAATTGCGAGCGCCGAAACATACGCCAGATTGACGACGCCGAAGATTTTCGTTTTCATCAGTTCCGGCGCATAGCCGCACCAGCACGGGCAGCGCGAAGTAATACCCGATGAAAAATAACACGGCGGGCAAAATGAATTTTCGTTTGGTAGCGACGAGCGTTTTAAAATCGTCGGTTGCGGCAATCTGTTGCCAGTCCTGGGGCGTCAGCTTTTCGTTTTCAGCCATCGAGAGTAACTCCACTTGATACGATTTGATTGTAGGAATGCGTAAAAAACTACGGCGGGCATTATAGGCGAAGGCGCAGAATGACAAAAGGCGACACCGGATGGGATGTCGCCTTTATGAATTCAATCGCCAGTGACAGAAGGGCAGCGCAGATTTTTTCGCCCAACTGGCGAATAGCTTGCGCCGTCCGGCCATAATCTGTTTGGCGGTGATTTTCGCGACCAGCATTTCCAGACGCGCCAGATACATCGTGTCACCGCCAAAGGCTTCGCGCATCGTCGGCGATAAATGGTTCGAGCTTGGCAAAGATGCTGATAGGTTCGCTGTCGGCTTCCAGAAATATCTTTTTCATCAATACCGCCGTTATTCACGATCGAAGCATATCCCAGTATGGGAGGTAATCATGCGGTACGGCGCGCTCTCAGCCTCGCCGCTGAACATCAGGTGACGATATCGGCGGCGCTGGTCGGGTTAAATTCGGTAAAGAACCATTTGCGCGCCCGCCGCATCTGCTCCTCGCGGCGGAGTTCATATAGTTTCAGAATTGCCATTACATCGGATTGTTTGCTGTCCATCGGGGAGCGCTTTCATTATGTTTGTTGCGTAGGTTTGAGCCGGCTGTGTTTTTTCGCAAGAACCAGCGCCATAACTGTGTAACGAGAAAGAGAACCATCGCTTTGTCCTCAAGTACGAATGCCCTTTTTGTTCGGTGCAGTATAGAGAAAGTAGCGGGCGCGTCTTTCGATGGCTTGCGCAGTTTTACGCCAACTTGCGGTTCTTTTATACCAGGTGCGACGCGCGCCATACCTTCGGCGTCATTGCGGTGTAACGGCGGAAAAACGTAGTGAAATGGCTTTGATTTTTGAAGCCGACCTGCGCGCTTCCTTACTTCGACAATCAACCCTGCGCCAGCAAATCCTTCGCGCGTTCGATGCGCTGTTGCATCAGGTATTGCCAGCGTTAGCCCCGTCGTGCGTTTGAAGGCGCGGGCGAAATGAAATGGGCTGAGATCAACAACGGCAGAGATGTCAGCGAGCGTCACATCTTCAGCCAAATGCCCATTGATTTCACGCCAGCCGCAGCCGTCGCCCGTCAAACCGCCAACTGGGGCCAGCGACTTTGGCTCGCCGACGTTGTAATGACGGAAGAGGTGAAAGGCTAAGGTATTCGCCAGCGATTCGGCGTAAAGGCGTCCGGCAGGTGCTTGCGCCTGTGATTCGCCAGCAGCGCCAGACTGATTTTACAGATCAGCGGATCGGTTTCGTCATAGATTTCTTTCAACTCAATGCGTCCGCCGTACGCCGCTCTGCCGCAACGCGCGTAACCAACTCCGGCGCGACTGCCAGTCAGGCATTCGGAATGTCTAATCTATCGAAACCGGTTGCCCCGAAGGCACCAGGACACATTGCCTGCGGCGTGCGCTGCACGATCTGCTGTCGTCCGGGTAGCGGTCTGTTTCGTCGTCGTAAACTGGCCCGTCAGCGCCAAACTGATTTCGTGCCGAGCAAACGTGGTTTCGGCCAATTCGCCCGCACGCACACGCCAATGAACGAGCTTCAGCCCGTCCCATTGCGTCGTACGATAGAAAAGAATCGGGCCGTGCGCGGGAATTTTCCAGTGAATATTCATAGCTGTGGTGTCTCAGGTTTTGCGTGTTGTCACGAATGATGCTGTCCGCCGGTCTGGGCGCCTAAGACAGCGCCAGAGGTTCCGATTTCTCGTTGACTTTGGCGGGGATAATTGCCTATATTCCATCATCGCCATTGAGCTAATTCCCCGCCCACTTCACCCCCAGAGTTCACAGCAATGGTGAAGCGATTTCCTCTTCTCTTCCTCTTCGTCTGGCTGTTTGGCACAGCCTCGCTGGCTGCTCCGTTGGCAGGAAATGATCTCTGGCTGAAAATCAACACCAAACATTTCACGCTTGTCGGCAGTGCTGGCGAACGCGAAATGCGGGCGGTCGGTGACAAGCTCGAACAGTTTCGCGCGAATCTTTGCGCAGACCTTTCCAACATCCACGCTGCGTCGGCGGTGCCGATTACCATCATTGTTTTTAAGAACAGGTCGGCGTATCAGCCGTTCCCGCCGCTCTACAACGGCACGGTGAATGAACTGGCCGGTATTTTCAGCCGGGCGAAGATGCACATCACGATGGCGGCAGAGTTTGGTGCGACCAATCTGTATCACGTCATTATTCACGAATACGTCCACGCGCTATCGCATAATGCAGCAAAGAATTTGCCCGCGCGGTTGCACGAAGGGCTTTCGGCAGCAGAATTTTACAGCCGCTCTTTCTGAGTTGGTTGAGCAGAACACAAGTCCTGCTCGGCACGCTGATCAGTCATCATTTGCAGGCGTTGCGCGAAGATAAGCCGCTGCCCTCTTCGCCCGCTTATTTGCCATCACGCCTGCTTCGCCCGAATACAACGAACGCGACAAAAAGGAGTGTTTTACGCGCAATCGGGCTCCTGGTGCATTACTTGTTGCTCGGCAACAACGCGCAGCGGCAGCCGCAATTTGCGCGCTTTTTGCAATTTGCTGGCGCATGTGCGCGCCCGTAGCCGAATGCATACAACAGGCGTTTTAAACTGATCTCGCCACATTGGAAAAGAATTTACTTTATGTCAGCCGCACGGCCTACGCGGTCGGACGCACGCCGCTGCCCGAAAAATCGACGGTAGATCGCACGCAAAACCAGCACGTCGCCTTCAGTGAAGCCGAAGTGAATTTTTATCTCGGCGACCTGCTCGCGCATCAGCATCGCAGCAATGCCGAGCAGCTTGCAGCGTGCCCCTTCAGCTCGCGCCCAACCTCGCGTCATGCGTACCGCGCCATGCGCATTCACGCCGGGCGCTACAACGAAGCCCAGAAATATCTGATTGCCATTACGAACGATCCGGCAGGGCAGAATTATTTACTCTATTACTATCAGGCGATGGCGTTGATGCGCACAGGCGCGCAGCGACGGCAAACTGCCGTTTGGCGGCAATGTTTGATCCACAGCAGGCGCATTTCATTCGCAACAGCCTGCAACGGGCTATTGCCATTAATCCGTCTTTCCCGATTCCTACCGCCTGCTCGCCTTCGTCAATCTCGTCACCGGCAGCAACTGGAAGAAACCGTCGCACTGCTTAAACGCATTCTCACAATCGTGCCGGGCAAACAGGAATTGCTCTTTCAACCGTACAGCTTTACTTGCGGCAGGAAAAGTTCACGGACGCCGCCAGTCGCGGAAGCCTTGACGCGCCAAACCGTCAATCCGACGACTCAGCAAAGCGCCCGCGCCCTCCTCTGGCAAATCACACAAGCCAAAGAAATCCGCTACGCGCGCACGTTTTATCAGGTCAGCCAGCAGCGCAACTACCCGCGCGAGTTGGCTCGGAGCGCGCGTCTCTGCCGGAGCAATCGCCCCTTTACTTACGCCACCGCAATCGCGGCGAAGAGATGTTGGGCTTGCTGACGAAAATGGAATGCACGCGCGAAGGTACTACACTGTATGTCACGATGGGGTTGCAACGCTTCGTCTTTCACGCGGCAGACATCTCGAACGATTAGAATTTATTTGGCGCGTACCTCCGACCGAAGAAGCTTTCACCTGCACTGAATTCTTTCCCTGCCCGCTCCTCTGTGCGCGTGCGCTATCGCAGCAACACCGACGCCACGACCCGCTCTGACGGCGAAGCGACTGCCGTGGAATTTATTAAGTATTAAAGCAAAACTGACCACTGACAACTGGCCATCGACCACCGGATTCAAAACTTTGGCCGACAAGCCTGATGATTTTAGACCTTCGGTAAGTAGTGGCTGGTCTTAAAGGCTGTCCGCCCTCCATACACCAATTACGCAGGCATAACGATTGCTCTGGGGAGCCGGGATTACGACTGACAAGGAGCCAATCGAATGCAAGCAAATCACCCAACCACCACGGATCATTCCGCTCTCGCCCTGCCCACTGCTGACAGAACCGGCGAAAACTTCTCGGCGATGATTTTTTTGCTGCTGCAACCGCATTGAAAGCGCTGACGCTCGCGTTTCTGGCAGTCGTCGGCGCGGGATTAGCCGACGTGATGGAACCGTGGCCGCTGAAAATGCTGCTGGATTATGTGATCGGCAACAAAGCTGCGCCCGCGTGGTTGACCAATCTCGCCCAGACTACGTTTGGCACCGGCAAAGCGGCGCTGTTGAACCTCGCTGTATTGGCTGTCTTACTGATTGCTGTCGTGGGCGCGGTGGAGTTCGTACTTTGAAAATACCTAACGACCAGTGTCGGGCAGTGGGTGATGCACGATTTGCGGCGCACGCTGTACGCGCACATTCAACGCCTGTCGCTCGCCTTTCACGATCAAAAACGCACGGGCGATTTAATTAGCTGCGTGTGACGAGCGACATTGACTCGGTGCAGAGTTTTATCACCTCGGCGCTGTTGGATGGCCTAATCAATGTGCTGACGCTGGTCGATGATCAGCGTGATGTTTTATCTGAATTGGCAATTCACATTGATCGCGCTGACAGTCGCGCCGCTGCTGTTTATTGTGGTTCAGCTTCACGCACCGCATCAAGCAGGCGTCGCACGATCTGCGCAAAAAGAAAGCGCGGTGGTTTCACTTGTGGAAGAGGTGTTGTCCTCGATGCGTGTCGTCAAAGCGTTTGCGCGCGAAAAGTACGAGGAACGCCGCTTCGAGCAGGAAAGCCTGAAAGCGGAAACGGCGTTGCGCGCACGCAGCCTGAAAAAGCCAAGCTGACGCCGATTGTTGAAATTATCGTCGCCGTCGGCACTCGCGTCGTGCTGTGGTATGGCGCGGAGGTGCCGAGCGGACAAATCAGCGCGGTGTGTTAGTCGTGTTCTTTCTTTATTTGGGCAAGCTCTACAAACCTATGCGCGACTTTGTCCAAGCTAACGGATACCTTTTCTAAAGCTGCCGTCGGGTTCGCGAGCGCATTCAGGAAGTACTGGCGACGGAGGGGCAGGTGCGCGATTTGCCAAACGCACGCAAAGCGCCGCCACTGAAAGGGCAGATTGCCTTCGAACACGTCTCGTTCGGCTATCAGGCTGACCAACTGATTTTGCGGGATGTGAGCTTCACGATTCAGCCGGGACAGGTCGCCGCGTTCGTCGGCCCGACCGGCACAGGCAAGAGTACGATCATTAGTTTAATTCCGCGATTTTATGACCCAAACGCAGGCAAAGTGTTGATTGATGGTACGGACGTGCGACGATTCAAACAACGCTCATTGCGCCAGCAAATCAGCTTCGTTTTACAGGACACCTTACTCTTTCACGCGCCCATCTGGCACAACATCGCCTACGGCAAACCCGAAGCGACGCGCGCCGAAATTATGCGTGCGGCACAATTGGCCAATGCGCACGAATTTATCGAGAAGATGTCCGACGGCTACGACACTATGGTTGGTGAGCGTGGCGTAACGCTGTCGGGGGGGCAACGACAACGCATTGCCATCGCGCGTGCCATTATTCGCAATTCGCCGATTTTAATTCTTGACGAACCGACATCGGGCCTTGATGCAGCGTCGGAAGAGCTAGTCTTTGAGGCACTTAATCGTTTGATGGCAGGTAAAACCTGCATTGTCATTGCTCATCGGCTGGCCACGATTCGGCAGGCCGATGTGATCTTCGCGTTGCAGGAAGGCCAGATCGTTGAACAGGGCACGCACGAGGAGCTGATAGCGCAGAATGGGTTGTATGCACAGCTTCACGAAATCCAGTTTCGGAGTGAGGAAATCACCGCACCGTAGCATTGCGTGGTACTGCAAACAAGATGTTTGCAGTACCTTGATTACGGCTCCAGACGATTTAATTCGTGGATGCGGGCTTTCACTTTGCTGGTCAGCAGTTGCACGTCGCCCGGCGGATAACCAGCCGCCCGAAATGCATCGTTCAATTGCGCGTCGGAGAGACGAGCCAACAGCGACCCGATCCATTGCGCATCCGGGCGCGGAATGTGATTGACAAGGCTTTCCATTTTGGTGCGAGCGAGATAGTACGGCAAATTGAAAATCAGAATGGGATGCGGGCGACTGTGCAGCACGAAATCCACTTCTTCGGGCTTCACTTTATCAATAAATTTCGAGGCCAGATAATCGGGGACATTATTGCGCGTGCGCACCAGATGATCGCCGGTTTTGCCAAAGGTCGCGCCCAGATCGCTTACGACATAACGAGTGTCCTGGCCGTTGCGCATTTCAATTTTGTTGTTCTCTTCTTTCAAATCCCAATTGTTCAGCAACGCCATCATTACCTTCAAACCGTTAAATTCACGCGAACGGACAAAGGGATTATCAAACCAGCTCCACGAGTTGCTTTGGGTATTCTCAAAGACACGTTCCAACCGCGCACCAGTGATGCTGCCATCGGCCTGAACATACGACTGCCCGCGTCCCAATTTTTTCAGCCCCTCTACTTGAAGCCTTGGTAAGTAATAATCCTCGTCGGTGAAATAGCCCACCGCCCACAGCAGGCGCGTGGCAGCCGTTTCGGATTGCGCTTCGGGGCCGAGTTTTACTTTCCAACGCACGCCGGTTTCGTCTTCGATTTCAAACTTGGGATTCGATCCGCCCTTTTCCTCTTTTACAAACCGAAATCGCTGCCCCGGTTGATGCGTCGCGCCGCCTGCGCCATAGAATAAATTGCGGTTTGTGATGTCGCTGGGTGCCTGCCACAACGCGCCGGTATAAATGCGATGATTTGTGCTGCGCACCGACAAGCGCCACAGCGAACTTTGCGCTTGAGGTACGGTTAACACCAACCCCAACACGAACAAACAACTCAAGACAGTTTTTGCGATTTTCATGCCTTACCTTTCACAAAATGGAATGCAGGCGTCCTGCCGTACGGCACAGTGTGCAAAAGAAATGCCAAGACAGAGAGGCAAGCGGAAGGCACGAGGAATTGCACCCGTCTCAATCAAGCGCAACAAAAACGTACACGGACTGTATCTTACGCGGACAAACGCAAGGCAAGGAACCGACTGGCACTACCGCATATATTCGGCCTGTAAATTGCAATCGGCTGGTTCCCACAGCAACAATAAACCGGAAAGGTTGCGCGACATTTCGTTCTACTCTGCATTTCATGATGAAGTTAATGACACAACCCGGTGCGGGTATCACAGCATTACTGGAAGGTCTGCGACAAGCGCAAGAAAGTATTGAGATCGTAATCTTCCGCTTGGACAAAAAGGAAATTGAAGCAGCGTTGCAGGCCGCCGTTGCGCGTGGTGTGGCGGTCAAGGCATTGGTCGCCTACACCAGCGGCAATGGCGAACGAAGCCTGCGCAGGTTGGAAATGCGCTTGCTCGAAAGCGGTGTGACGGTGAACCGCACCGCCGATAATTTGCTCCGCTATCACAACAAAATGCTGATCGTAGATCGTCGCACACTTTACTTACTGACCTTCAATTACACGACAATTGACATAGATTACAGCCGCAGTTTTGGGGTGATTACAGACGAGCCGGACGTGGTCGCAGAAGCCGTCAAACTTTTTACAGCCGACACCACGCGACAGCCCTATACACCGGGGCTGGATCGGCTGCTGGTAAGTCCGTTGAACGCTCGGTCGCAACTCGCCGCCTTTCTGAGCGGCGCACAAAAACAGCTCTGGATTTACGACAAAATCACTGGGCGCGACCGGCAAATGCCGGGCATTTTACAGGAACGCGCTCAAGCTGGCGTTGAGGTACGCATTCTCGGCAATCTCGGCAAAATGGGAGGCACCTTTCGCCAATTCATCAGCTCACCGGACTACGCTTCGTGCACACGCGCGTCATTTTGCGTGATGGGAACAAGCCTTCGGCGTCAAAGCTCGCGCAAAAGTTGAATTGACGCGCGGCGCTACGAAGTCGGCCTAATCGTCAGCGAACCGACCATCGTACAGCAAATGTACGCGACCTTTGCGGACGACTGGGCCGAAAGCGAGCGGGCGCTAATACCAGGAGAAAGCCGCGCGACAAATCTGGCGATGGTGGCAAAAGCTGCCAAAAAGGCTGTCAAAACGCTGGTGAATGACCTGCCCGCACTGGTGCCGCTAGTGCAGGAAGCAGCAGTTGGCGCTGTGGCAGAAACGATTGAAACCGTACCCGCACCAAACGACGTAGAAGACCTGCTGAAAGGGGCGGTTAAAGAAGCTGTGCGCGAGGCAGTGCAGGATGTCATTAAAGAATCCGTGACCGAAGTCGTGCAGGAAATGAAAGCCAGCGAATAGCGTCTGCTTGTTACACAATCACATTAAAATGCCACAGCTATAGGCAGCGTGTGCCCTTCGCATTGCATCAAAGTAGGTGTTCCAAATGATGAAAATTCGCACATTATTAAAATGCCCCTGCGCGAATAAAGTTTCGCTACAATAGCGATAATGCTGCCAGATTTAGATTGGATTGCTGTTGAGTAGGCAACAAACAAGAGGCTTGCTAGCAAAATGTTTGTTGGACGCTCAATTGAAAACCGATAATAAATTGAGAAAAGGAAATCTATGTTGCTTTTACCTGCTTTGGCTGCGCGGATGAAAAGAATACAGGCGTTCTCGTTAGCCTTTGTTCTGGCCACTACAACCATTTTCAGTTCTCTTGCTTGTGCTGAACATAAAACGGCTTCTCGTGCCACCAATGCGGTCAGTATTGAGAACTTTGGCAAAATAAACGAACACTATTATCGTGGCTCGCAACCTGCGCCAGAAGAGTATCAGCAACTGGCCGCGCTCGGCGTCAAAACCGTGATTGATTTGCGCGAAGATGCCAAGTCATACGCCAAAACGAGTGCCGAGAGCCACGGTTTGCGGTATATCAACTTTCCGATGAGCGATAAAAAATATCCCGCACCGAATACGGCAGAAAAGTTCCTGGCTCTTGTGAACAATCAGGAAAACTGGCCTGTCTATGTTCACTGTGCGGGCGGGCGTCATCGCACGGGCGTGATGACCGCTGTTTACCGGATTATGATGGATGGTTGGGAGATGGATCGGGCCTATACCGAAATGAAGCAGTACGATTTTTATACGTCGTGGGGACATCAGGCGATGAAAGATTACATCTTTGATTTTTACCGCGACGAAAAACAGAAGGCCGCCATTGCCGCCCAGCAAAAAGCCGCCGAAACGGCGAAAGCAGAGATAATGGCCAAAGGCCAAAACCGCTGAACACCAAT
>JAXLQQ010000096.1:0-17938 GCA_046331525.1 Blastocatellia bacterium | reverse complement strand
CAAGCCGTCGTCGCGCTCGAAGCGATGGAAGGCACGGACGCTACGATTCGCCGTGCTGCTGAGCTTGTGCGTGGTCGTCCGCTCACCGTTATCAAAGTGGCTAAGCCGAACCAGGACATGCGCTTTGATGTGCCGGTGATTGGGCTGAATACGCTGGAAACGCTTCAGGCTTGTCACGTCACAGCGATGTCGTTGACGGCGGACAAGACGTTGATCTTTGATCGAGAACAAACCTTAGCCGCAGCAGACAAAAATAAAATCGCCCTCGTGGCCCGTTCGTAATTGACCTTTGCAAATTCGCGCGCAAGAGGCACAATCAATCCTCATCGCATTTCAAGACGGACTTAAGCGCTTATGTGGATTCTCTGGCTCGTGATTGCGGCCTTGTTGATGGCGGGCGAAGTCGCTACGACAGGATTCTTTTTGTTGTGGTTTGGCGTCGGTGCGTTAGTCGCAGCGGTTGCGGCATTGCTTGGCCTTAGCAGTCTCCCTTTACAAGTTACGATTTTTCTCATTGTTTCGCTTTTGCTCGTCGTGGCATCGCGTACGATTTTTGAGAAATATATCACCAAACGCGACTCGCTACGCACGGGCGTAGACTTGATGATTGGCGAAATCGTTTCCGTTGTCGAAGCCAGTCAGGGCGCGCGCAACGAAGCAGCGGTCAAAGCCTTTGGTTCCGTCTGGACGGCCATTCCGCTGGCGGATGAAGCCCCATTGCAAATTGGCGAATCGGTCAAAATTGATCGCGTAGACGGCAATATCGTGTACGTCTATCGCCCATCGCATCATTCACTACTGAAACCGTAAGGAGCGTTCTATGTTGGAATACCTGATCCCGTTAGTGATCTTTGCGTTCATCGCGTTTTTCATTGCCTCGAAAATGATTCGCATCATCCCGCAGGCAACGGTGATGATTATCGAACGGCTGGGAAAATATGATCGTTTGGCGGCGGGCGGCTTGAATATCGTGACGCCATTTCTGGAAAGCCCGCGCAGTGTGAATTGGACGGGCTGGCGTCCGGGAATGATTCAGATTGATTTGCGCGAACAGTTCACCGATTTGCAACCACAGCCTGTCATCACGCGCGACAATGTGACGATTATGGTGGACAGTGTGATTTTCTGGCAAGTCACAGATCCGATCAAGGCCGTCTATGAAGTCAACGATTTGGTAGGTGGCATCATTCAGCTTACGATCACGGCGATGCGCAATGTCATTGGCGCGCTTGACCTGGATCACGCCCTAAGTTCGCGCGACACGATCAATACGAATCTGCGGGTCATCCTCGACGAAGCGACGCATAAATGGGGCGTCAAAGTCACGCGCGTCGAACTCAAAAACATCAACCCGCCCGAAGACGTCCGCCTCACGATGGAAAAGCAAATGACTGCTGAACGTAATCGCCGCGGCAACCGTCTTGCAAGCCGACGGCGAGTCAGGCCGCGATCACACGCGCCGAGGGCGAAAAGCAATCCGCGATCATGCGCGCGGAAGGCGAAAAGCAATCCGCGATCTTACAAGCTCAGGGGGCAGCCGAAGCCCGCTTGACCGCCGCCACTGCTGAAGCCGAATCGCTGCGCCGTTTGGCCGAGGGCATTCCCGGCGGCAATCCTGCGCAGTATCTGATTATGATGAAGTACATTGAATCCCTGCGCGAAATGTCGCGGTCGAATAATGCCAAAGTCGTCTTCATGCCTGTCGAAACCAGCAGCGTGCTGTCGAGTATTGGTGCCTTCAAGGACGTGTTTGGCGGCGGGGAAACGGTTGAGCCGGGTGCCACACCCGTACCGAGATTGCGTGAGAAGACGCCGTAAGGTTACCTCTGAGTTGTTGCCTTGCCATCGCGCGCTTGTAGTTTCTCCGCGTATTCGGCGGGAAAACTGCGGGCGCGTCCGGCGCGATTCATCACGATGTGCTGGGTTTCGCCTTCGGCCAGGAGCGTGTTGTCAGCGTCGCGGCGCACTTCGTAAACGAACGTAATGGCGCGGCTGCGGATATCAGTCGCGCGCGTGCGAATCAAAATTACATCGTCGTATTTTGCCGGGATTCGATAACGCAAGCGCGCCTCTGTCACCGGCAAAAACGCATCTGCCTCGGTTTCCATATCGCGGTAATTGAAGCCGTGATCGCGGCACAATTCAACCCGCCCGATTTCAAACCAAATCAGATAATTCGAGTGATACACCATCCCCGCCTGATCGGTTTCGGCATAGCGGACGCGCACGCGCGTTTCGCTCCAGTCATATTCGTCAGCGTTGTTTTTCATCGTGAAATTCGTGGTACAGTGGGAAGTCACACCGGTACGGTGCGGGGAGCGGTAGCGACCTGAAACCGGTTGCTACCGCTCCCCGTACCGTACCAAAGGTTGTTTACGCGAAAGGAAGCGGAATGTCAAAACTCAATCCCTGGAAGGCCACGTTGCTGCTTTGTTGTCTAAGCAGCGCGCTTGTCAGCGCCCAAGCCCCACGCCCCACCACTGCGCCCAAGCCTGGCAATGACAAGCCGATCACGACGGCGGAAGTCGAAGCCATGACTGCCGACGTGCTGAAGCAGACAAGTGAACTGCGCGGACTGAAGCTGCTGAAACCCATCAAAAGTGGCGTAAAATCGCGCACCGACATCGAACAGATGGTCGTCAAAAACTTTGACGAAGAATCCACGCCCGCCGAACTCGATGCCGATTACAAAATGCTGCTCGCGTTCGGCCTTGTGCCGAAAGGCTTTCAGTACCGGGAATTTCTCATCAAGCTGCTGACCGAACAAATCGCGGGCTTTTACGACCCAAAGAAAAAAGAACTCAATCTGGCTGACTGGAATCCGCTGGAAGCGCAGCGGATGGTAATGGCGCACGAACTGACGCACGCCTTGCAGGATCAGCATTTTGATTTGCTGCGGTTCGACAAATGGCCCAAAGGCGACAGCGACCGCGAAGCCGCCATTCACGCGCTGATCGAAGGCGATGCGACGGCGTTAATGATGGATTACCTGATGAAACCGATGGGGCGCAGCGTCACGCAATTGCCCAAATCCATCCTGGATCAAATGAATTCGCAAACCGGCGCGCCGGGTATGGACGTGATGAATTCCGCGCCGAATGCGATTCGGGAAGGGTTGATGTTCTCGTATACCTATGGGCTAGGCTTTGTTTATCGCCTGCTTAAGGATAAAGGCTGGGAAGGCGTGTCGAAGGCGTACACAGATTTGCCGCAATCCTGCGAACAAATCC
Organism: Blastocatellia bacterium; assembly: GCA_046331525.1. Lineage (GTDB taxonomy): Bacteria > Acidobacteriota > Blastocatellia > RBC074 > RBC074 > JAFDVL01. The sequence goes on along the minus strand of JAXLQQ010000096.1, from coordinate 14,708 downwards.
TGCATTATGAAAAATACGCCGCGCGGGAAATGCCAATCAAAATTGAATTGGCCGACGCCACCAGCGTGCTTGGCAAAGGCTGGAAGCGCATCAAGTTCGATGTGAACGGCGAATTTGGTTATTACCTCACGCTCGCCGAATACCTGACCAAAGACACGGCGCGCAAGGCTTCGGAAGGCTGGGGCGGCGATCAATTCGCGCTGTACGAAAATGCGACGAAGACCAACACCACGCTCGTCCACCTGAGCGCGTGGGATATGGACAAAGACGCCGAAGAGTTTTTCCACGCCTACGCCGAACGCACCGCCAAACGCTATCCGCAGGTCAAGGCGAACTCGCTGCCCAACCAGTTCGTTTATGCTACGCCGGACGGCGTGACGATGATTGAACTGCGCGGCAAACAAGTGTTGGTGCTGGAAGGCGCGGCGGCGGCAAGCGTAAAGGCGCTGGCGGCGAAAGGTTGGGAAAGCAAAATTGTCAGCAGTCAGTAGTCCGTTGTCTGTTGCATTGATTTGTTTGGTAATGTGAAACGGGAAGGCAACTGACGACTGACAACGGACTATGTCCCTTTTAATCAAACTCTCCCCCTTGTTGATTGCAACCCTGCACGGATACGGCGCGGCGTGGCTGGCAGTGAAAATGTTGTTTCGTCCGCGTCGCCCGCTGTATGTCTTGGGCTGGCGCGTGCCGCTCACGCCCGGCATGCTGCCCAAAGAACGCGAGCATTTCATCGAAGCCTTGTCCACAGTCATCGCCGAACGGTTGCTGGATGTCGAAACCGTCGCCGATGAAATCATGAAACTCGGCCTCGAAGAAGAAATCACTGGCCTCGCCGTCCATCAATCGCAAAGCGAATCCACTGTGCAATTCGTCGTCGAGCATTTGCGCGAACGCCTTTATCACCTGCGCGATTCGGTCGAAGCGCGTTGGGAAATTGCTAAAGCCTTGCGCAAGATCGTCGAGACGGAAATGGAACAACGCCTCGGCTTTTTGCGCCGCGTGGTGACGGGCTACTTTCTCGATGACGAAGCGTTGTATCGCATCGTCGGCGATTCAATTGACAAACTGGCCGAACAAATTGCCGACAGCCTCTTTGCCCGCACCACGATTGCGCAGGCGATGGCCGCCGTGCCGGAAACGATTCTGCGCGGCGGCACGGCGCAACCCGGCGTCGTGAAAAGCATCGTCAATATTTTGAGCCAGCGCTTGGACTTTCGCGCCATCCTGATGCGCCGCCTGAGCGCGTTGTCGGACGAAGCGATTGAGCAATTGATTATGGACACCGCAGGAAAAGAAATTCGCGCCATCATCTGGTTCGGCGCGGGCATCGGGTTTGTCGTGGGCATTGTGCAAACGCTTATTAATTTTCTGTAGGATGTAGCGCAAACGTCTCGTTTGCGAGTATTGCCGGGCATTTCTCCAACAGCAACGCAAACGAGACGTTTGCGCTACCAATCTTGTAAAGACCATGCAAGACGCAATAGAAAACGCTGTGCTGCAACAGGTGGATGCGCTCACCGACGAGATGACCGTTTTTTTGCAGGCACTTGTGCGCATCCCGACGATTAACCCGCCTGGCGAAAACTACGCCGATTGCGCGCGGCTGATTGGCGAGAAGCTGAGAGAATTTGGCTATGAAGTTTGCTACGTCGAAGCGGAAGGCTTGCCCGAATGCACGCCGCAGTACCCGCGCGTGAATGTCATCGGACGATTGCCCGGCAGGCAGGCGAAACCGACGCTGCATTTCAACGGGCATCTGGACGTTGTGCCGGTGGGCGCGGGCTGGACGGTTGATCCGTTCGCGGCAGTGATTCGTGACGGACGGTTATACGGGCGCGGCGTGACGGATCAGAAAGCGGGCATTGCCGCCGCGATTTTTGCGGTCGAAGCGATCCGCCGCGCAGGGATAAAACTTACCGGCACGGTCGAACAAAGCGCGACGGTGGACGAGGAAAGCGGCGGCTTTGCGGGCGTCGCCTACCTTGCGAACAAGGGCTATTTCCGGCGCGACAACATTGATTACGTCATCATCACCGAACCGCTCGATTACGACCGCATTTGTCTCGGGCATCGCGGCGTGTACTGGTTTGAAGTCGTCACGCACGGACGCATCGCGCACGGCAGTATGCCATTTCTCGGCGCAAGCGCGATTGATCGAATGGCGCGTCTGATCGAACGCATCGAACGCGAATTGAAACCGCAACTTCATCAACGCCGCACCGCGATGCCCGTCGAGCCGGAAGGCGCACGCGCGGCAACTATCAACGTCAACGCGCTCGCCGGCGGGCAACCGATTGACGCGCTGCAAACGCCGTGCGTTGCCGATCTGTGTCGCGCGATTTTTGACCGTCGCTTTTTGCTGGAGGAACCGTTTGCTGATGTGCGCGCCGAAATCGCCGCGCTGCTCGCGCAACTGCAACAGGAAGATGCCGACTTTTGCTTTGAGATGCACGACCGGATGATCGTGCATCCGACGATGACGGCACCAGAAACCGAACTGGTGCAAACGATGGCGGCGGTATTATCGCGCACGGTCGGGAAAGCGCCGCCGTTGATTGCCAGTCCCGGCACCTACGATCAAAAACATTTCGCGCGCATTGCCGGGGTGGAGCAGTGCATCGCCTACGGCCCCGGCATCTTGAACCTCGCGCATCAGCCGGATGAATACTGCGAACTCGCGCATTTGCGATTGTCCTGTCAGGCAATGGCCTTAGCGACGTTGCGACTGGTGGGCTAGGCAATTTGCGGAATAGGCCACAGATGAGGCGAATGGTGCGGGTTTGCGCGGGTCTGAACGGCGTAAACCCGTCTGATCCGCGTCATCTGTGGTCTATTGTTCTGACTGAGCGTACCGGTTGCAACTGACAGAAAGTTCGCTACAATAATGCTTTGTGATACCGGAATTATTTAACCTGTAAATAAGGAGAAACATCATGGAATTAGTTTTGACCGACACTGCCGTCTCAGAAGTGAAAAAATTTATGGAAGCTGAAAGTCCAGGCGATCAGGGGGGGCTGCGCGTGCGCGTGGTGCCCGGTGGCTGCTCCGGCTTTCAATACGCGATGAATATCGAAGAAGCGGCGGCGGACACCGATGAAGTCATTGAAAAAGATGGCTTGAAAGTCTTCGTGGATATGTTCAGCGCACAATATCTGAACGGCGTGGAAATTGATTACGTCAGCAACGTGATGGGATCGGGCTTCACCTTCAATAACCCGAACTCGTCCGGCGGCTGCGGCTGCGGCAGTTCGTTCTCTGCCTAACGCAAACGGTAAATCGCAAACGGCAAAAGGTCGGGACTTTCCACTCCAGATAAAGTGCCGACCTTTTACTTTTCCCTTTCCTGACTTCCTGTTATGCCCAAACTCGAAGGCACGCAAACCAGCGACAATTTGAAAGCATCTTTTGCCGAAGCGGCGCAGTCTTCGCGGCGGTATTTGTATTTTGCGCGGCAGGCCGATATTGAAGGCTTTGCTGATGCTGCTGGCATGCTGCGTGATATGGCCGAAGGAGAGGCGAATCACTCGCTCGGCAGTTTGGATTTTCTGCGTGAAGTCGGCGATCCCGCGACCGGCAAGCCGTTCGGCACGACGCAGCAAAACCTGCTTTCCGCCTATCAGGACGAAGCGTTTCAGGGCAACGAAATGTATCTGGCCTTTGCCCGCACCGCGCGCAGCGAGGGCTTCGACGAAATCGCCGAATGGTTCGAGACGCTCGCCCGCGCTGAAAAATCGCACGCCGAACGCTTTCGCCAAATGTATGCCAGTCTGTTTGAAGAGTAATTGATGTCTTTGCAAGCTGTAAATTCACAAGTTCTGAATCTTCTTTCGCCGCGTGATTACGGCGATGCGCGCGCTGAATACGAAGCCATCCGCAACGCCGCCGCGCTGCTTGATCTCTCGCCCGCCGCCAAATTTACGGTCAGCGGCAAAAACGCCGTGCCATTCATCAACGGCTTAGTTACAAACGAAGTGAAGTCTTTGCGTGCGGGCGAAGGCACACTGGCTGCGTTTTTGAATGTGCAGGGCAAGGTTGTGAGCATTTGCCGCTTTTACAAAACCGACGATCATTTGCTGATCGAATGCGACGGCGCGAACCGCGAGGCGCTCTTTAAGAATTTGAGCCGATTTGTCCCGGCGGGCGAATTTTTCCTGCAAGACGTGACCGACGATTTCGCGCTGCTTTCTCTGCAAGGCCCGATTGCTGCTGAGTTATTTTTACCGCTGACTCTGCAACCTGTCGAAGCCGAGCCGGAATATCGCAATTATCACACCGACTTCAACGGTGCTGACGTAGTGGTTACATCGCATTCGCGCGCGGGCGTTGCGGGGTTTGATCTGTTTGTTCCGGTTGCGGCCAAAGCAGCGGTGCAGCAAACGCTGCTCGCGCGCGGTGCCAAACTCGCAGGCAGCGAAGCGTTGGAAATCGCGCGGCTGGAAGCGGGCATTCCGCGCGAAGGCGTAGACGTGACGGAAAATAATATTCTGCTCGAAGCAGGCTACGAAAAAGCCGTGAGTTACACGAAGGGCTGTTATCTGGGGCAGGAAATCATCGCACGCATTCACTGGCGCGGACAACCGGCGCGGCAATTGCGCGGCCTGTTGATTGACGCATCGGAGCCGCCCGCCAAAGGGACGGAACTCTGGGCTGCCGACGGCAAAAAAATCGGCGAAATCACCAGCAGTGCCCGCAGCTTTGCGCTGGAACAAATCATCGCGCTCGGCTATGTGCATCGCTACTATTTGACCGCTGGCACAATCTTCACACTCAAACGCGACGGCGCGGAGCAGGGAACGGCTGTGCTGACAGAAACTCCTTTTGTGCAATGACTGAAACCAACGACAAGTGGGATTTGACTGCCGCCGAAGCGGCGTATGTTGTAATTTCCCGCTACGTGGAACATGCACAAGTCTCCGGCTTCATCATTGCAATGCTCGCGGGCGCGCTGGGCGAAGAACGCTTGGAATTTCTTGTGCAAAGCGAACACTGGCAAAAATACCTGGCCAGCAAACGCGAGTTGGAAGCAGCGCAAGAAGACATCGAAAAGCTGGCCACGCTGATTGAGCAATTACGCTCTTAGTGGCTTTATCTCCAATTTCAAATCTCAAATTATGTTCGCAACGATTACCGTCGAAGAACTCAAGGCTAAGCAGGACGCGGGCGAGTCGTTTCGGTTGATTGATGTGCGCGAGCCGCACGAATATCAACTCTGTCGCCTGCCGGATGCGGAACTCAAACCCCTCGGACAAATCGCGCAATGGATGCACGAACTGGATGCGCAGGAAGAATTGATTTTGCACTGTCATCACGGCATGCGTTCGGCACGCGCCTGTATGCTGCTGGCCGGGCAAGGCTTCACGAACGTGAAAAACCTGACTGGTGGCATTGATGCGTGGTCGCTGAGCGTTGATTCATCGGTGCCGCGTTATTAGCGTTCGGAGGTACGGCAAACAAGATGTTTGCCGCATCGTTTACTCGCACGCGATTTACCATTGTTTTGCAATCAAAAAGAATTGAGGGCTGGTTTTCAATGCAGCAGGAATCGTGATGGCGCGGCACTCGACGCCGTCACTTATCTTGTACGAAACGTCATGCAACCACACCGTCTTCATCGCCTTCTTCTCCTCTGGTTTTTTCTTGTCACGGCCTTTGCGCAAGCGCCGCAGCCTTCGCTTTCTGGCAAAGAACGCAAAGACGTGTTCGATCAGGTGTGGACGCTCGTGAACGAAAGATATTACGACGCGAAAACTAATGGCGTAAATTGGAAAGAAGCACGCCGGACGTATAAAGACCGCGTCGAAGCGGTGGCGACCGATGCCGAGTTTTACCACGTTTTGCAGCAGATGGTGGGCGAATTGCACGATGCCCATACGCGCGTGCGCGACCCATACAAACGCTATTTGTTTGACCGCCTCGAAGTCGTTTCGCCCGGCGTCACGCTGGGCGAAGTCGAAGGGCAAGCCGTGATCCTGCGCGTCACGGCAGGTTCCGACGCCGAAAAAGCGGGCGTCACGGCGGGGATGATTGTGCGCGCGATTGAGAAGAAACCGATTGAAGAGTGCCTGGTGACGGCAACGGCGCGCGTCAGCCCATCTTCGTCCGAGCGTGCCACGCGAATGATGATTTACAGCAGCTTGCTCGATGGGTTGGAAGACACGGAAGTGACGTTATGGCTGGAGCGGCCTGACGATGTGACCAAAACGTTCGAGGTCAAGTTGATGCGCAAGGTGTATTCAAGCGCCGTGCAGGTCGTTGCACGTCAATTGCCTTCGGGCTTTGGCTACATCAAATTGAGCCGCTGGAAAGACCCCGCGCACGAACAGTTCAAACGCGCGCTTGAAGAGTTGCGCGCGACACCCGGTTTGATTGTAGATTTGCGCGACAACGGCGGCGGCTATCCGGCGGAAGTGCTGAACGTCGGCAGTTACTTTTTTTCTGGCAAAATTTCTTTTGGCAAATTCGTGCGGCGTTCAGGACGCGCTTCTGATTTGCTCACGACGCCGACTTCTTTCCTGCCTTACACCGCGCCGATGGTCGTGCTGGTGAACGAAGCGTCGGGCAGCGGCTCGGAGCTGTTTGCGAGCGTGATGCAGGAAACCGGACGGGCGCTGGTGGTCGGGCAGCAAAGCTGCGGCTGTTTGCTGGCAGCCACGCGGCATAAATTCAAAGGCGGCGGCGAACTATTGCTCAGCGAATTCGATTACCTCACACCCAAAGGCCACCGCGTCGAAGGCGAAGGCGTGAAGCCAGAGCGCACGCTTACTCTTACCCTCAATGATCTGCGCGCCGGGCGCGACGCAGTGCTGGACGTGGCCGAAAAACTCCTGAAAGAAAGCAAGCAGCCGGTCACTGAAAGCAAATAGCAGCGGGCGTTTTGTCCGTCCTCGTGCTGCGAAAATTCCCTCATCCCTGCGAAAAATTGCTCCTTGCAACGCGCTGCTAATTTGCGTATCCTGCGCCAGATTTTCGGTGCGTTCAGCTTCTCCTCTGATCCGCTCGGTTTTCTTCTTCGCCCCGCATTTTGTCGCAGAAAAAATATGAAGCCAAAGCTGGTGCCATTGTCGCAGGAACGAGAGTTTCATTTGCACGAACTCTTTTTTTCAACGACAGACAAAAAAGGACGTATTCAGGCGGGCAACCACGTATTCGCCCGCGTCAGTGGTTATGAATTAAGCGCGATCATCGGGCAGCCACATAATCTGGTGCGTCACCCCGATATGCCCCGCGCGGTTTTCAAGCTGTTGTGGGATTACCTGAAAGCCAACGCTTCTATGGTCGCTTATGTGAAAAATCTGGCGAGCGATGGGCGTTATTATTGGGTCGTGGCGCTGGTGACGCCGTTAAGCGAGGGCTATCTATCCGTTCGCTTTAAACCTTCCAGCGCGCTTTTCCCAGAGGTACGCACGCTTTATCAGGAACTGGTCGAACAGGAAAATAACATGCTACGCGCGGGCCGCCATCCCAAAGAGGCAATGCAACTCGCCAGCGAAAAACTCCTGAGTGTTTTGCAGGCCAAAGGCTTTGCCGACTATAACGACTTTATGCATCTGATGTTGCGCGAAGAATTGAAAAGCCGCGAGCAACTTTTGCAACAGCAGCGTCAAGTTGAGGCTCCCACCAGTTTGCTGCAACAGCGGCACCGAACGCCTGCGCACGAAAGCGCCGAACGGCTCTTCCGGCTGCTTGCCCAAAGCGAAACGATTGCAAAAACGCTGGCACAGCTTTTTGCCAAACTGGATGATTTTGTAACGTTGGGCGATAAGCTGGAAGGCAAGGTGGAGTTTATCTCCGAACTGGCGCGCAGCATGCGCGTCCTTTCCCTCAACACAGGCATCGCCTCGGCGCATTTGGTTGTGGAAAGGGAAGTGCTAACGTCTATTGCCAATCTGATGGGCGAAAATTCCAAATACCTCACAACGAATGTAGAGAAAATGGGCGAACATTTGCTAAGAGTGAGTCAGTTTCTCAAAGGTGTTGCCTATCATCTGGCAGTGGCTCGGTTGCAGTTGGAGATGTTGCAAGCCTTTCTGCACGAATTATTGCATCAGCGCGATTCGCTCGCCTCCGCCCAGCCCGATCAGTTCGCTTTAGTCCCCTGCATTATGCAATTGCAAACGAGTTTTCGGCAGGCGTACCAACAGGTAGTCGCTTCCTTCCAGCAAATCGAAGGCAATTTGCAAAATCTGGCGCGCGAGGGCACTGAACTGCAACGTTCAGTACAGACGCTGCAATTTGTGCATCTGGTCGGACGAGTGGAAATTTCGCGGCGGACGCAACTGGCCGGCCTCGGAAAGATTATGGAAGAAGTCTTCGGGAAAATTCAAAATATGCGCGATTTGCTGAAAGATTTGACCGAAGCCGTCGCTTATTTATTTCGCGAAGTCTACGCCATCGGCGCGATTGATCGGCGTGTTTCTAATTCGTTGCAGGCAATGCAAACTGACGCGCGCTGGTTGGAAGCGGCATCATAGCCTCGCTCATCGTTCGGGCGACAGCGAATTGGAGATGAGAGATTGGAGGCAGGAAATAGCTTTTAAGACCGGAAATCTCTCATCTCTCATCTCCAACTTCTAATCATCGGGGCCGTCACGCTACAACTGTTCCCGCCACTAAATACCCCGTTGTCAGCTGATCTTAAGAGATTTTGCGCCCCTTCATCAGCGGTGAACATAACAACAGGCATAGTCCGACAAAAAGCAGCGCCACACGCCGCCGCAAGCGCCGCAAAAGGATAATGCTTTTGCGGCGTGGCTGCGCAGTGGCTTTGATCAGGATCGGTTGCGGCGCATAGCTGAGTGTTAGTTGTTTCATACATCCTTCCCCTAAGGCATTGGCTGAAGAATTATTCCTGCCTTCATTGTAATAAGCGCCTGATTTCGCTCGAAACTGGACACCTGCCGCAAATTTATTAACGATTGGCTCCGGTCAGCAGCCGGATCGTGTCACGCCACCTCGTTGCTGAGCTTTGCGGCCCGCAACTCTTTCGCGCTGAGTTGTCGTTTGCTAAGAATCTGATAGTGCCTTTTGTGCGGGCCGCCCCAGCCGTAATACTCAATTTTTTTCAGTTTCGGATTATAGGGAAAGCATTCAAATAGTTCGGGCTTTTGGCCTCTCGCCGCCGCTCCTTCCGCCTCGCTCCACGAGAGTGCTGCTAACTTCGCCACATACCAAATCCCGTGTAGTTGGATGTGATATTGATCGCCGCCGAGCGGAATGCAAGTAACCGGCAACGCCGCGAGTTTCGCCTGCACTTTCTTCTTCGCCGAAACGGAACCCTTCCAGCACAGCAAGCCTGTGCGCGGGTGAACGTACAATCCCTCCACCGGAATATCAGGCCGCCAGCCCGTGAGTTCGTAGATTTTTCCGTCCTCACCCACCGTGCAATGCAAACTTACGTAACGTTGCACATGCTCAAAAATGTGTCGCCCCGTAGTTTTGCGAAAGTCCAAATGCTCGCACATTTCGCTATACACTTTGTCCCACGGACGCCCCACGTTGCTGCGCAAATAGCGATACAACGGGCCAAGCAAATCGGAAAAACATTTGTAATTGGACTTTCCGCCCTGCCACCCCATCGAATACTTTTCGCGGGTGGGTAAATCATCATATTCCTTATTTTCGTCGTACCGCTGAATCCGCCGCCCCGTTTTGACCGAAGGCGATCTGTCCCAACTCTTGCGTCGCGGACGTTCGATTACAACTTTCGACATATCTGATCGCATAAACTTGCTTCTCCAAATTAATAAACTATTGGATTGGCACGAATGCTTTCAGTACTTCTGCGATCACGCTGAAATTACATTCGTACCAGTTTTACGGCCCCCAGCCCTCAGTGCCGGGTCGCTGAAATTTCGTCGCGATGTTTGGTGATTTCATAATTGTTCCTTCCGTCTTGAGAAGATGGGACACAGCGGGCGCTGGTTCAGCAAATTGACACGGACAGATCAGTGACAATCCGCTAAATCTGCGTTCCTCTGCATCTCATCAATTTACCCTTTGACACAAACGACTTGCCGCAACGTATGCACAATCTCGACCAGGTCGCGTTGCGCATTCATCACATCGTCAATGTTTTTGTACGCCATCGGCGTTTCGTCAATTACGTCCTCATCCTTCCGGCATTCAATGCCTTCCGTCGCCTTCGCGTGATCTGCCGTCGTAAACCGTCGCTTCGCTTCATTCCGCGACATCGCCCGCCCCGCGCCGTGGCTGCACGAATGAAAACTCTCTTCATTTCCCAGCCCCCGCACGATGTACGAACGCGCGCCCATTGAACCCGGAATGATGCCGTAATCGCCGAGTGCCGCCCGCACTGCGCCTTTGCGCGTTACCAGCACTTCTTCGCCGTAATGCGTTTCGCGTGCGACGTAGTTGTGATGGCAATTGACGACTTGCAATTCGGCTTTGAAGGGCTTCACTTCGCCGCTGTCGGCGATGGCGTCAATCATTTGTTCCATCATCAGCTTGCGGTTGTACATCGCAAAATCCTGCGCCCAACTGACCGCATGCACGTAGTCATCGAAATGTTCCGTGCCTTCTTCAAAGTACGCGAGGTCTTTGTCCGGCAGGTTGGCAATATGACGTCGCATATCGCTTTTCGCCACCTCAATGAAGAACGTGCCGATGCGATTGCCGACGCCGCGTGATCCGCTGTGCAACATAAACCACACGTTGTCGCTTTCATCGAGGCAGACTTCAATGAAGTGGTTGCCCGTGCCAAGCGTGCCGAGATGATTGATCGTGTTGCCACGATCCAGCTTCGGAAACTTTTCGCAAATTTCCTTGTAGCCGATTTCCAACTGCCGCCACACACCCTGTTGTCGCTTAGGAATATCACCCCAAGCCCCTTTGTCGCGCCGCCCGCCGTGATCGGTACGCCCGTGCGGAATTGCTTGCTCAATCGCCTTACGAATTTTGCGCAAGCTATCCGGCAGATCATTGGCCGTAAGCGAAGTCTGCACCGCCATCATCCCACAACCAATGTCGACGCCAACCGCAGCAGGAATGACCGCGCCTTTGGTTGGAATTACACTTCCTACTGTTGCACCAATTCCCCAATGTGTATCCGGCATTGCTGCTACCCATTTGAAGACGATGGGCAATTGCGAAACATTCAAAAGTTGTTTTTTCGCTTCGTCTTCCAGCTTGACGCCTTTCGTCCAGGCTTTGATGGGAACGCCTTTGTTTGATTCGATAAGGTTGTAAGTCGTGTTTGCCATAAATAAATCCTTACGATTGCTTGCAAATAAACTGGTCAAAATAAATATCGGGGATATAAAAATGATTGTCTGCGAATATTGGCTGGGCAGCGAACTCGTCAACCCATTGTAGTAGCGTCACGGCGGTGATTTGCCGATTTATTTCTTCCCAAAATGCTTTGATATTTTCAGGTGGGAAGAACGCTTTTCCTTCTTTCCAGGCATCAACTAAATAAGAGTCACTCCATTTCAAAAGCGGGGATAATCGCTCGAAAACCTTCGTTGTGAATGGCAGTTTCAGGGTTAACTTATCAAACCCAATAAGCCAAACCAACAAATGCCCTTTCCAGAAAGAGTCTTGAATGTCAGTCAACGATTTTACCCACGACGCAATTTCCTGAGGCTCTAAAAATCGCAGGCAAAAAAACATGGCGGCGGATACCGCCCCAACGGTTGTTTGGCCCCACCACCACCTCTCTGTGATTTGGCCGTCTTCATCAACTAAAAAAGCAGGGCGCAAGGCAGTACGTGCGAATGTTTCATCTTTCCATTCAACCCAAAGCTCCGGTTTCATTAGGCACCGAGGTACGGTTGCAATAATGTCCTCGCGCATTTTCGGGTAATCATTGGGTAATCCCTTATCGAAAATATTGAAGCTTGCTGTGATAGTACATTCAAGTATCGTATCGCTTATGTGGGTATCCTGGCTTCTCAAAATTAAGTGTGGAAGAAGAAACCTGAACCATTCATCCCACTCATCAAGATGCCCAAAACAGCTTGTACCTGAAGTGAGTTCCCAAAGAATCCGTTGTAACAGGTCAGTAGGAATTTCCGCTATTGGCCGCTCCATCAACTCCAAGTACATTGTTCTTACTTCACTTATAAACCAGGCTTCTCCCATCGGAGTACTTGGCATTGAGAATTCCGTGAGCATTCGATCAATCGCTTCAGCGGAAGGCCCTTGTCCTGGAACCCATTTGTAATTCTCAATCGTCATTTTGATGCTCGCGGTCGGGCTCGAACCGACAACCGTCTTGCGACGTTCGGATAGTTTGGATAACGCGATTCCCTTGCTTGTTTGTCCCCGCCTGACGAATCAGGCCGCTATAGGTTCTGCCTCAACCTCTATCCGTGACCACCGGCACATAATCGTTTTTGGTGCGCCTCTTCCGTTTCGGCTACGCGAGCGTAGGCAATTGACAAAGCTCATTGCAGCTTCTGTGTTTCTTCGCGAGTTAACGAATTCAAATCAGCGGCAAAGCTGGGCTGCCCTTTGCTGATGTCGCTATGCTGGTAGCGATACACCCAGCCGAGGCGTGAAAACACCAGGTCGCCATTAGCGGTGAATGTTGCGTGTTCGACTTCGGCGTCGAGCAAGTCGGGGTATTCGCGCACACGAAATTCAAATTTAGAGCTGCCTTGAAAATGGCCGCGATAAAACATATCGAGGATTGTGCCACGCCGCCCAGCTTGTCTGTGCCAACCATCGTCTCCGACGCACGGATACTCAAATGGCTTGCCACGAACTTTGCGGCGTTCTCCATAATTTTCTCCGTTCCGAACCCAACCATCACGTTGCAGGCGATGTTGTAAAACCTGAGGGTTCCCCAGCGGTGATTTCTCTACGCGAAAGGGAATGGTGCCGGACGCCTTCAGCAAGTCATCTATGACAAGCGTATGACGATCTTGCCAGTAACCACCGCCACAGTAGGTCGTGGGCACGTCTGCTTCCAGGTACGTTTTCAGGTATGGCAATTGGCATACGCCCAACCACGTCGTCCCTTTCATTCCACGGGCCATATAGCACATCCATTTTCCGTCGAAGGAAATATCGGAATCAGCTACGTAAATCTTTTTCTGAAACCACGAACCATGCTCGAATTCATCCGTTTCTGTATTCCAACGAATGATGTGAAACGTGTGCGTCGGCTTGCGGCGAATGATCGCTACGACGGGCGCTTCTTTCGCCGCAAGCAGGTGAATTCGTGCGGTTGTTTGGATCATCATCGGAGCACCTTCTTGGGATGCGTTCAATAACACGGCGACAAGGATTTGAGAAACGTTTTCTGAGCTACTGCCGTTGCCAGCAGGCGGGAGATGAACCCGCGACCTTCAGTGCGTTGACTGACGCTCTACCATGTAGTTCCTCCAGCATTCGCCGCTGTTAGTTTCATCGTTTCCTAAAAGTAGTAATCGCGCTGTGTGCCATCAAACTTCTTCGCGCGCAGACAACATTTCTTGAAACCGGCGCTGTGATCCGCACGGGCATAAATCATTGCGACCCAGCTTTTCGATGAGTTCTTTGTTGCCGTGGACGAAGCGGTGGCCGCGTTTGACGCGGGTTTCGGAGGGGAAGCCGCGCCTACGCTTGCTGCTGGGTTGGTAGAAAGGACGCTTCGTCGAAAGTAAATTTGCTTGCCATAATGACCTCCAAGGGAAGAGGCAACGATTCATTGCGCTGCCTCGTGATCAATAGCTACGGCCTTATGCCGCAGAACAAACAGGGTGAGGTTAGGCTGAGGACGCTTTGATAAAAGTGCGACGACAAAATTGACGAAACAACGTTTCGCGCTCTACTCACTGAGCTACTGCCCCGCACGTTTGTTGGAGCAGGCGGGAGTTGCACCCGCGACCACGACACTTAAAAGGTGATGTAGTTCCATCCGCATTCGTCGCAAACTGAAAATGGCGACAAGTTCGGCAGAGAGAGCCTGCCCGAATTGCTTCGGTCTGAGGTGATCTTTTCTCAGCGGCTTGATTGACTGATGTACTCCCCGCCAGCATTCGCCATAAAAATAACGACAAAATTATTGAGAGTCAGGGCTCTTCCACTGGGCTCTTTCGCAATTGCGCGAACCCTCCCTGCTTTGGATTCGGTGTAACTGTTCTCTACAGGATATTGATTGCCTGTAGCATTGTTACTCTCGCACACCGGAACGAGATGGTGCTTGTGATGGTAGGATTATGTACTCCCAAAAGCATTCGCTATATTTTGAATGCTTGCACTCCGGCGACAAATTCGGTGAGAGAATCTCCCCCATAAAATTGATGGAGGAGGCGGGGATCGAACCCACTTGCCTAACGGCGTACCAATGTACTCCCAGCCAGCATTCGCCAGAATTGATTTTCAAAGATCATTGCAAAAGGCCGACAAGAGGCGCTGAGATTCACGTTCTTCTCTTACTAATGTAATCCCAACTGCATTCGGCCCAAAGGGAGATGTTAGATGCTGGATGCTAGCGGATAGACAGCATCCAGCATCTAGCATCCAGTATCTACGCTTTCAATTACGCCGATCCAGTGTTCGGCATTCAAGCGGCCTGCGGCGAACTCGGCAATGACCTCGAAGACTTGATCCGAGAAACCGCCGATGTTCAGCACGTCTGCGCGCTCTTTGGCCTGCGTCGTGCCGTAGGGCTGGATGTCAATGCAGACCATCCGCGCGTTAGCGTTGCGTGACTTGAAGACGCCCCATTCCTTCATCGTCTGCGTCGCGCTGCCACCAAAGCG
>JAXLQQ010000095.1:0-18103 GCA_046331525.1 Blastocatellia bacterium | reverse complement strand
TTCCACGCAGGTGAACGAACTTGGCACCATCGAAACGCCCATTATTTTGACCAACACGCTGAGTGTGGCAGCAGGTATCGAAGGCGTCGTCCGCTACACCCTCGCGCAGCCAGGCAATGAACAGGTATTCTCGGTCAATGCGCTGGTCGGTGAAACAAATGATGGTGGGTTGAATGACATTCGGGGAATGCATGTCAAAGGTGAACACGTAATCGAAGCGATCAAGAAAGCGGCGGGTGGGGCAATGGCAGAAGGCTCTGTCGGTGCAGGCACAGGCACAACCTGTTATGGATGGAAAGGCGGCATTGGCACATCATCGCGCAAATTACCGGAGCGATTTGGCAGCTACACTGTCGGTGTGCTGGTGCAAACGAATTTCGGCGGTGTGCTAACAATGGGTGGCGCGCCGGTAGGCAAAGAACTGGGTCGCTATGCCTTTGCGCCATCAGGATCGAATAGCAATGGGGATGGTTCGTGTATGATTGTTGTAGCAACGGATGCGCCGATTGATGCACGTGAATTGCGACGAGTAGCCGCACGTGCGTTGTTTGGGTTAGCGCGTACGGGTTCTTCATACAGCAACGGCAGCGGTGATTTTGTGATTGCGTTTTCGACTTCGCCTGAGATGCGCTCCAAACACGGCGAAACAACGGCGCACACCCGAAAAATTCTGCCGACAGATGCTGTATCGCCACTGTTTGAAGCGGCGCTCGAAGCTACGGAAGAAGCCGTGTACAACTCGCTGCTGCAAGCCACCACAATTCGCTCGCACAATCGCGCAGTCGAAGCCATCCCGCTGGATCGCGTCAAAGAAATTCTCAGCAAATACGGTATCAAATAAATAGCTGCGGCTGCCGAAAAGCACCGGCTCTTGACGATTCAACGGCTCTCGCGATAGCGTGCCGCCGTTTTCAAATCCATTTTCACTTAAGATAGGAGCAATCTGTGGGACCGTTACAAGGAATCCGCATTGTCGAATTGGCAGGCATTGGCCCAGGGCCGTTTTGCGCGATGATGCTGGCCGATATGGGCGCAGAAATCATCCGTATTGAGCGCAAAAGCGCGATTGATCCGCGCGGCAAATTCAATGTGTTATTGCGCGGGCGGCCAAGCATTGGCATTGATCTGAAACAGCCGGAAGGTGTTGCTACAGCCGTGCGGCTAATCGAACAGGCCGATGCACTAATCGAAGGCTTTCGCCCCGGTGTGATGGAAAAGCTGGGGCTGGGGCCAGAGGTCTGTTTGGAGCGCAATCCGCGTTTGGTCTACGGACGGATGACGGGCTGGGGGCAAACTGGGCCGCTGGCGCACGCAGCAGGACACGACATCAATTACATCAGCCTAAGCGGCGCGTTGCACTCGATGGGCGAACGTGGCGGCAAACCCGTGCCGCCCTTAAATCTCGTTGGTGATTTTGGCGGCGGCGGAATGATGCTAGCATTCGGTATCGTCTGCGCCTTGTTGGAAGCCAAAGCTTCGGGCAAAGGGCAGGTGATTGATGCAGCGATGACGGATGGTTCGGCGATGCTGATGGCGATTATTTATGGACTGAAAGCGATGGGCACGTGGACGAATGAACGCGGCACGAACATGCTCGACGGCGGAGCGCATTTTTATGGCACGTACGAATGCAGCGATGGCAAATTCATTTCCATCGGCTCTATCGAGCCGCAATTCTATGCGCTGCTCTGCGCTAAAGCGGGCCTTGACGATCCGGCCTTTCAGGAACAAATGAATCGCGCGCGCTGGCCGGAGTTGCAGGAAAAACTCGCTGCCGTTTTCCAAACGAAAACCCGTGACGAATGGTGTGCGTTGATGGAAGGCACGGACGTTTGCTTTGCGCCCGTGCTCGATTTGGACGAAGCGCCGCAACACCCGCACAACGTCGCGCGCCAAGCTTTTGTCGAAGTCAACGGCATCACGCAACCTGCACCGGCACCACGCTTCAGCCGGACCGCAGCGGAAATTCAACCATCAACAAAATCATCTGATGACGTGTGGGCGGCGTGGGGCTTCAGCGCAGCAGAAATCACGGCCCTGCAACAAGCAGACATCATCTGATTCGGGAACAACGCGTGAAACGCACAATCTCCTGTCGCGGAGCGCCTGGGAGCGCACGCGGCTCGCGTGCTGAGACGCGAAAAGCGTTTTCACTCCGAGAAAAGTTTTAGCTTATAAGCGCAAGCACGCGAGCCGCGTGCGCTCCCAGGCGCTCCGCGAATACGCATTTTTCGCACAGTAACGTGCGTAAAGAGGAACAAATGTCAGCTCAAACCCAATCAAAATTCGGCCACGATTCCACCGCAATGGAAGTCATTGCAGGCATTGACCTGCGCGGCAAAAACGTCATTGTGACTGGTGCGTCCTCTGGCCTCGGCGTCGAAACGTCCCGCGCACTCGCTGCCGCTGGTGCAAACCTGACGCTACCGGTACGCAATCAGGAAAAAGGCGAAGCGGTTGCCACCGATATTCGCGCCACAACCGGCAATGATGCCGTGCAAGTCGCGGCGCTTGATCTTGCGGATTTTGCGAGCATTCGGCAGTTCACGGACTCCTATCAAAAACCGCTGCACATTCTCATCAACAACGCGGCGATTATGGCTTGCCCGTTGACGCGCTCGCCGCAGGGCTACGAAGTGCAATTCGCGACGAATCATCTGGGACATTTTCTGCTGACAGGACGATTGATTCCGAACCTGAAAGCCGCTGCGCCCGCGCGTGTCGTCGTCTTATCCTCAGTCGGGCATCGGCTGTCGCCCGTGCATTTCGACGACATTCATTTTGAGCGGCGCGAATACAACAAATGGTTGGCGTATGGGCAGGCGAAAACGGCGAATGCATTGTTTGCGCTGGAACTCAATCGCCGCCTCAGCCCTTTCGGTGTGACCGCAAATGCAGTGCATCCAGGCGGCATTATGACCGGCTTGCAGCAACATTTGACGCACGAGGAAATGACCGCGATGGGTTGGTTTGATGCGGAAGGGAAATTACATCCGATTTTCAAAACTATCGAAGGCGGTGCGGCAACTTCAGTGTGGGCAGCGACTGCGCCCGAATTAGAAGGACGCGGCGGGTTGTATCTGGAAGATTGCAGTGAAGCAGAACCTGCAACACCGGAAAAACGAACGGGCGGCTATCAGCCTCACATCCGTGACGAAGCGGCGGCAGCGCGACTGTGGCAAATGTCAGAGGAAATGGTAGGCGAGTCGTTTTCGGCGTGAAGCAACTCGCCCGTTGCAAAGTTCCTGGAAGCTGCTGAAGAGATTGATAATCATCTGCGCTTCCACCTTGCGCTTGGTGGCAGGCACAAAACCGCGCGTGGCACACGGTTCGTTATGCGGCGGTGCCCGTCGTGTTTGCTTTGACTATCGCCACCGTAATGTTGTCGTGGCCGCCGCGCTCTTTCGCCAACGTAATCAACGCGGTGCTCGCGGCGTGCGGGTCGTGCGCAAGCAGGATGTCTTTCATTTCGTCCGCGCTCACCAAATCTGAAAGTCCGTCCGAGCAGAGCAGGAACTGATCGCCGGGTAGTACCGGCAACGAACTTTTGCCCATTTCGGCTTCGACTTCGGCCTGCATGCCAACGGCGCGGAGGATGATGTTTTTATCAGGATGATTCTGTGCTTCTTCGCGGCTGAGAAGACCGAGCCTGACCATTTCCATCACAGCAGAATGATCTTCCGTGAGTTGATAAATTTGCTGTTCGCGCTGCAAATACAAACGGCTATCGCCGACGTGCGCCCAGTACGCAAAGCCGCCGACGATAGCCAGCAGAACACAGGTCGTCCCCATGCCGGTTAGGGAATTGTCCTGTGCTGCAAACTGAAAAATTTCTCGATTCGCCTGCCGCACGGCTTCGGCCAGTGTGGCACGGATGTCACCTGTTGTGACGTAATACACGCGGTTAATCGCTTCGACCGCCATATGACTCGCCACTTCGCCACAAGCGTGGCCGCCCATGCCGTCCGCGACAATCACAAGTGCGCCTTTGCGCGCCAGCAAGCCAGGATCGTTGGGGCAAACATAATGGCTCGAATCTTCGTTGTGCGAACGCACACAGCCCGCATCGGTCTGGATACTGGCCAGCAATTCCAGCGCAGGCGCATTTTCGGCTTGAGGTAATTTTCCAAACATAGAATTTTTCTTTCCGGGAGCGCAACGGAAGCGCGTGCGCAAACGCTGAGAGTCTACCCCCTGCTATCGAAGACTCAGTCATCAAGATACGCACACGCTTCCGCTGCGCTCCCAGAAAACCAGCTACTTCGAGCCAGTGATGACATTAGTTCCTTGCCGTAACGAATCGGAATCGCCTACGTCATCGCCGCATTCGCCGTGCGATTGCCTGCACCTGTAAGGGGCGTTAGGATTCGTGAACTACATTACGTGATCAATTTCCTCGCCCCGACGTTTTGCGGGTCAAAAACAGGATGATTTCGTTGGTACAGTCAGCGAGGAGGCGAAGTAAGAATTTCGCGCGCTTGCGATCACAGGGGAACTCAGGAAAAAGGGGATGCTGTGAGGATCAATTAAAAGAGCGCTGCTCCTGCTATTTGCAGTTGTCTGATCTGAACCAATCTCGTTTGAATTAAAGCCGCGCACCTGACACTGGCGCGCATTCTACTGATCTGCCCGCAGGCTGTCGAGCAAAAAAATGTTAACCGCAGCGCCCCATGAGGCAATCCGAATTGCACGGCAGAAATCGGATAGAATCTTTGGCCGTCGCTGTCTATGATCGCGCGTGGAGGAAAACAAGCATGATGCAATTTTTACCAACCGATGAAACCGCTTGCTGGCAGGCGGTGCAAACGCGCGATGCCAGTTACGACGGCGTGTTGTATTACGGTGTACTTTCGACTGGTGTGTACTGTCGTCCTTCCTGTGCATCGCGCCAGCCCAGGCGCGAAAACGTACGGTTCTTTGCGCTACCCGCTGCGGCACAACAGGCTGGCTTTCGCGCGTGCCTGCGCTGTCGGCCCACAGCGCTTCCGCTGCAAGACCCGCAAACGGCAGCGGTGCAACAGTTATGTCAATTGATCGCGCAAACGGCGGATGCTGACCTGTCACAACTCAGCGCGCAAACGCAGTTCAGCGAATCGCACCTGCAACGCCTCTTCAAAAAACTGCTGGGTATTACGCCGCGCCAATACGCTGAAGCATTGCGCACACAAAAATTCAAAACCGAAGTGCGGCAGGGAAAAGCGGTGGCGGACGCAATGTATGAAGCAGGCTACGGTTCCAGCAGTCGTCTGTATGAAAAAGCGGCAACGCAACTTGGCATGACGCCCGCGACGTATCGCAAAGGAGGCAAAGGAATGCAGATCAATTACACGATTGCGGAATGTTCACTGGGGCAGTTGTTGGTGGCAACAACGAAGGTCGGCATCTGTGCAGTGACGCTCGGCGATACAGCGGAGACGCTCGCACAGGAGTTACGCCACGAATACCCGCAGGCCGAATGCACACCCGACAACACGGCGCTGAAAGCCCACATACAAATGATTTTGCAGCACTTGCAAGGCCAGCAGCCGCATCTGGATTTACCGCTCGACGTGCGCGCGACAGCCTTTCAGCAACGAGTCTGGGAGGAGTTGCGCCGCAGTCAGTATGGTTGCACGGTTTCTTACAGCGAAGTGGCGCGACGGCTGGGACAACCAACGGCTACGCGCGCGGTGGCACGAGCCTGTGCGACAAATCCGGTCGCGCTCATCACGCCCTGTCATCGCGTCGTGCGCGAGAACGGCGACCTCAGCGGCTATCGCTGGGGACTCGACCGCAAACGGCAATTGCTGGCGCAGGAACAACAGCCGGAGAAAGTCACGAATTAACACGAATTTTCACGAATGAAACGAACCGCAAAAAGTACAGAAGGCACAAAAGCCAATCTTTTTGCATCCTCTGCTGAGGGTTCCTATTTGCGAAAATTCGTGGCAAAAATCCTCATTGCAACAAACTCCTTCTGCCCGCTTCAATGATTTCCGCCAACTCTTCCTGGCGGTAAATGATGGTGCCTTTGCCAAGGAGGTCGGGGGTGAGGATTTGGATGGGAATGTCGGGATGCTGGCGGCGCAAAGCCTCAATTTTGGCGCGATTGGGGGCGCGCAGCGGTTCCACATTGGACACGTCGACAGCCAATACTTGCGCGGGCCGAAAAGGCGGCACGAACAAATGCTCGACGGGCAATTTGTTGATGACACCGCCATCGGTCAGGCGGTATTCGCGCCCGGCAACAACGCAGCGCCGCGTCGGAAAAAAACCGGGGATTGAAGCCGAACCGCGCGCGGCTTCTTCGAGCGGAAACGCGGCCTGTAAGTTGTGAAAGAACACCTCCTCGCGCTGCTTTACGTCATAGCAAACCATTCCCAACCGTTCGATGCCGTGATGTAATTCCCGGCCCGGCAAACCGCTTAATCTTTCCAGATGCCCCGGAATAATGCCGGCCAGATGCCTGTATCTGTTGCGCACAGCGGCGGGCATTCGGCGCAGCAACGCCCAGGTGAATAAATGCTGTGAGGTTAGGTTCAAGCCGAAAGTGCAGGGGATTCCGGCAGGCTCCAGAAGCCAACGGCGGCGTAAAACGCGCCAATGATCGCGCCCGCGCTGGAACCTACGATTTCGCTGATGCTGGCAAGCCCCGCTCCGTCAACGCTTCCAGAACACCAATATGCGCAAACCGCGCGCCCTGCGGCACCCAGCGCGAGGCTGAGCGGTTGGTCTGGATGAAGGAGGTTATTTGTCATTGGTCGGTTGTCGGTTGTTGTGTGACTGAAAAACCACGGCGGAAGCCCGACTGTCAAGGAGGGCGTTTCTGTTCCCCGTGCCCTCCTTGACAGTCGGGCTTCCGCCACTCTTTACATTGCTTACACAAAATTTTCTCCTGGTAAAGCTTTCCCGCGAATTTACATCACTTACAAACACTTTGCCTCGGCCTTAACACATTTACATCGGTTTCTGACATGCTCTTGCCGTTGAAACAGAACCGCTGTGGTCAGTTGAAGTAGTTCATTTTACCGACGAGAGAAAGTACACCTGTTATTAAGCAATACTGCCCATTGTTTCATTATTCTAGCTGCTGGGATCGTTTTGCTTTCCCAACCTTTGCTCAAAATAAAATTAACTTTCGCGGTCAGGTCATGGATGACACCGATGCCGTGATTCCGGGCGCGAAAGTGCCTTGACCGCAACGAACGGTCAGGCGCGCGCACCGTCGTGGCCGATGGCGGTGGTACGTATGCTATTCCGATGTTGCGCCGGGGTTATACCAATTGAAAGTCGAATTCGACGGCTTCCAACCCTTTCTCAAAACGGCAGTTTTAAATCAGCGCCGCCGCTGCATCCTTCAAAGTCACGATGAAGATTGCCGAAGTCAATATTGTGACCACCGTGCCGCCGATGACCTGAACCTGGCAAGCCCAACGAACAATCTGACCGCTACGATCTTAGACGAAAAGTTTATCGCCACACTCGCGGACAATGAAGAAGCTGATCAAAGCGCAAATTGAAGGCGCCACCGGGCGGCGGCGGTGGACAAGGCGTGACGATTTATGTGGATGGTTTCACGATTGGCCGGTTACCGCCAGCGCGAAAACATTATGCAAATCCGCATCAACCAAAATCGTTCTCGGCGGAATCTTCGACGCCGGGCATGGGGCGCGTGGACATTGTGACCAAGCCGGGCAATGATCGCTGGCGCGGGACGTTTGGCTTCAACCTGCGCAATTCGGCGCTGGATGCGCGCAATGCGTTTGCGTTGAACAAACCGAACCTTGATCAAAACCGTTATCAATTCAATTTCGGCGGGCCGCTGATTCACAAGAAACTTTCTTTCCTCGTCAATGCCGAGCGGCGTTCCCTGACCGGCTTCAATACGGTGAGTGCGATCACGTTAGACAGGCGTTTACCGCTAATGTCGAAGCGCCTAACAGCAGCACGTTTATGGGCATTCGTGCAGATTATTTGCTCAACGATAAAACGTTGAATGTGAGCTTCAATCGTTTCGGTTCGAGTTCGATCAATCGTGAATTCGCGGCGCAGTTTTGGGGCGGTGGTTTTTGGCGGCGGTTTCGATCGCGCGGGCGGCGGGACTGACGCTGGCGCAGGCACCAGTGGCGGCAGTTCGTATCTGTTGCCGAACGCGGTTCAGCTCCGACAACGTGAATCACACGCTGCAATTCGGCCTGACTTCGATTTAAGCCACATTTCATTCTGGAATCGCGCGCCCGCTTCCAACGCGAAAGCAGCGCAATGACGGCGGCGACGCAGGGCGTAGCAATTGGCGTGCTGGATGCGTTCAGCGGTGGCGGTTCGACCTGCTGCCCCAACACAAAGGCAATCTGGAATGGCAGAATACCTGACCTGGACGCATAAACAACACACGGTCAAGAGCGGCCTGCAACTGCAATACGGCAATTTCAACGTTTACAACGCCTCGAATTTCAACGGCACGTATACGTTCTCCAGCCTCGATCAATATCGCGCTGTGCTGAATGGCGAGCGCGTGAATCCGAATGATCCGACGAGCGCGCTGGTGCGTCCGACGCAGTTCACGATCAATCAGGGCGATCCGAGCTTGCAGTTCAGCCAATATCAGGCAGCGTGGTTTGTGCAGGATGATTGGCGTCTCAGTCCGACGTTGACGCTTTCGCTCGGCGTGCGGCACGAGTTTCAGGGAAATCTGAGCGACAAGAATAATTTTGCGCCGCGTCTCGGCATCGCGTGGTCGCCCTTCAAAGATCGCAAGACGACGATTCGTCTGGGCGGCGGCATTTTCTACAGCCGATTGACGGACAGCCTGTTTGAAAACACGCTGCGCTACAACGGCATCGCACAACAAAGCATCATCATTCGCAACCCCGTCTGGCTTGATCCGTTCGCGGGCGACGCAACAGTTCTCGCGACTTCGACCTTGAAGCGGACGATTGATCCGACGCTGCGTGCGCCCTACAACATCAACCTGATGGGCAGCATTGAGCGGCAATTGGCGGGCGGCTGGGTGACGTCGGTTACATACAACTACACGCGCGGCCTGCATCAGTTCCGTTCGCGTAACATCAATGCTCCTTTGCCGGAAACCGGTCTGCGGACTGATCCGACGCAGGGAAATATTTATCAAATCGAAGCGTCCGCAAAGTCGGAGTATCAGGGGCTGACGTTCGGTGTGCAGCGCCGGTTTGGCAAGCTGTTTCAGTTGTTCAGCAATTACACCTACGCACTGGCTTAATGATTCGGACGGTGCGTTAGCGGTGCCGATGAACAATTACGATTTGCGATTCCGGAATGGGTACGTACTCGACGGATCGGCGGCATTGCGGTGATCGGCGGTTCGATTAACGTACCGATGGGATTCCGCCTGTCGCCGTTCGTGACAACCGTCAGGTACGCCGTTCAATATTACGGCCGGCACCGACAACCAACGGCGACACCGAAATCAATGATCGTCCGACAGGCATCAGCCGCGTTGCGGCATTGCCCGTGAGCGCCGTACTCGCTGCTGTCGCCGCAACTGCAAAGCTACCTTGCGACGTACTATCCGAACGGCGTCAATGCCATCAGGCCAGGTATGTTCAATTTCAATCTGGGCATTGCTAAGAGCTTCGGCAGCGAACGAGAAACCTCCTCAGCGCCGAGCGGGCCGATGCCGGGTGGGATGGGCGGCGGCCCCGCGTGGGGGTTTGGTGGCGGCGGTGGGATGATGGGCGGCGGCAATGAATCCGGTCGCTTCAACGTGCAGTTGTCCGCGCAAATCTACGAACCTGTTCAATCACGTAGAGATTACGGCCAATACAGCGGCGTGTTGAGTTCGCCGTGCTGATGATCAACAGCGCGGCAGTGCGCCAATGGTCAGTTGATGATGCCTTCAGCTTCGCTAAAAACCACGAGGAGCGGTGATTTTCTGGCATTCTCGCTCTCCACGTTTTTCTCGCTATCGCCCATCATCACAGCTTCTCGCCACAGCCGCGAGGCCATCACGCAAAATCAGCACCATTGATTCACCAAGCCGGAGAGCCACCTGTGCGTGCTGGTCGTCACGCTGTCCTGCTGCTCTCGTTGGTTGCGTTTGCCCAATCCCAAGATGGGCAAAAAGATGCGCAAACGAAAGCGCAACAAATTCTTGCCCAGGCACGCGCCGCGATTGCGCCGGATGCACAACGCAATACACTGAAAAGTCTTTCTGTCGCCTCCAACATTAACCGCACGATTGGCACCACACACCTTGAAAGCGATATTGAATACGACATTTTACTGCCCGATAAATTTCGCCGCCGCGAAAGCCGCCAGCCCTTTACAACAGTGACGGTGATGCAGGACGACAATGCTTTTACCTATAGCCTGCCGAATCCGGCAGGTGCGGGCGATGCGCTCCGCGAAAACAGCCGCGACCCGCAGGCCCAGACGCGACGACGCGCGGATTTTGCGCGGCTGCTGCTGGGACTCTTGCTGCTCACGCCCAGCGAAGTACCGGTCGAATACAGTTATGCGGGCGAATATAAAGAGCCGGACGGCGTGGCGGACATGATTGACGCAACGGGGCCGGATGGTTTTGCCGCGCGCCTGTACATCGAACAAAAAACGCATCAGTTGGTGATGCTCAGTTATCGCGGCAAACAGCTTTCGCACGCGGTGCAGGCGATGGCGCGGCTGACAGGCAATACACCGCGCGCCCGGCCCGTAGCGGACGAAAAGAAACTCACGCCCGAACAACAAGCGCAACGACAGGTCGAACGCTGGGCCGAAGCGGAAAAACGCCGCAAGCAATTTGAAGAAGCCTTAGAGCAAGCGCCAGGGGTAGAATATCGCTGGCTGTTCAGCCAATACAAAGTGGAGCGCGGCTTCAACCTGCCACATCATCTGGTGAAGTCTGAAGCGGGACACGATTACGAAATTTGGGAAATCAGTAGCTTCAAAATCAATCCCAAATTGGCCCCGGAAACCTTCGCTATTAAAGGAAAATAAAGGCGCACTCCCTACTTTCCCCAACACACGGGAGCCGGAAAAAATTCAGCTTGCTTTCAATCCCGTAAAACCACTACTATCCCGGCTCCCGTTCCTTGCAAGCATCCCCCTCCCCGCTAGTTTTCCGACCCCTGGGTAAAGCTACCCGGCCAGTCCCCTGCCTGGTGTTACCTCACACTTGTGTTTGTTCACCCGAAGAAAGACACAGGTACAAACCACATTACATCTCTACCCGGAGGATTATGAAACAACTCACACTACTCTTTTTTCTCCTGCTCGCGCTGGCGTTGCCTGCGCTCGCAGATTCCATCACCCTCAAATTTACGGGCGTCAGTATCACAAATCCCAGCGGCCAAACCGCGACGGGCGGCGTGATGGGAGCCGATCTTGTGGCCTCCAGCGGGCCGCTAATGATGAAGACGACCACCTCAGCCATCACGGTCAACATCGGGCAAAATCCGTTCGATGCGGCCTGGATGTTTATTGCGCCCAACACGCCGCTGGCTTCACTGGATGGGTATAAAGTCGGCTTCGACGTTGAAGTTAATGGCAGCGCAGTCGGGACGGTGAATACCTCACTATCTGTCCGTCCCGATGGCGTAGTTGTGGCGACGGTGCTAAATCCGAATCTGGTTTTCAGCGCGTTAGGCAAAACGCTCCAACTCACCTTTTTTATTACGCCAAATCCAACGGGCGTAGGCCCAGGCAATTACGATTTTCAGGCGTCGCTCGCCGAAGTGCCGGAACCACAAACGGTGCTGCTGCTGGCGAGCGGATTGGTAGCGGGACTGTTCTTTTTACGGTCACGTAAACAACTCGTCTGAGGCCCGTTTTTAATCATACATACCGGCAATTTATTCTCGCCGCGCGGCAAGTGCGCTCGCACTTGGGCGCGGCATTTTTCTGCTGTCGTCGTGGCATTTTTGTCAGGACGACAGCAAACCGCGCACCAAACTGCCACAGTACAGCGCGTCCTCCCCCTGGCCAAGGCGCGCATCCACAGGCATTCTCAAGGATTTAGCACCTTCTCCTGCCTGCTGAGCGAGCATGGCTTATAAGTTGCTACAGGGGAAAAAGGCACCGAGGGTAGTTCGCAAGCGTATGTTCGATCAGAGCAACCGGTTTTTCTTTTCTCGCAATTATCCAGTTCGCAATCAGGAAAAAACTTCGACAGACAAGAGGCGCTTCGTATCTAATCCAGACATGAACACAAACCTAAACTCCAACACAGTCTTTCGCATCCTCTCTGAAGAAGGTTTTGCAACGGTGCGCGAACGGCAGCACGACGGTCACAAAGGCTTATTTAGCCAACAGACGTTTCGTGCAGGAAATGTGTTATGTGTCTTTTCCGCGCAGGAAGTGCGGACGACGCCCAATCGGCTAACGCTGCAAACGGGACAGCAGCAACATATTTTGCTGTCGCCGAATTTCCTGCAATACGTGAATCACAGCTGCGCCCCGAATGTCCTCTTCGATACGACCAGTCAACAGGTGCGGTGCCTGCAAGATATTCAGGTGGGCGATGAGTTGACGTTTTTTTACCCTTCGACGGAATGGGAAATGGATGAGCCGTTTGCCTGTCAGTGCGGCGCGCGTGATTGCCTGCGGGAAATTCGCGGGGCAGCGTTTATGCCGCAGGAGACGTTGCATCCTTACCAACTCACAGATTTTATCCAGGAACAACTGCGATCTCGTACACCTTAATTTCATCAACTATGGTATCGCCTCGTAAGTACACAGATTTGGCTACCCTTTCCACGATGCAGGAACCACAATTGCTGCACGAGTTTTTTGCTGCTTCCGTACGAAAATGGCCGGAGCGCGTGGCGCTGGAAGTGCCGCCCGGCATTGGCCGCCCCGTACGCCGCACGCTGACCTACGCCGAACTCGAACAACGTGCCAATGCGATTGCCGAGTTTCTGCAACCTTTCGTAACAGGTGAGTGCATCGTGGCCCTGCTGCTGCCGCGCCGCAGCGAGCATTTGTACGTCTGCCAACTCGCCGCGCTCAAAGCCGGGGCCGCTTATACCTGCATTGATCCCGCTTTTCCTGATGGACAGGTCGGCGACATTTTGGCTGATGCGGAGGCTGTTGTTTTGCTCACGGATACCGAAGGCAAAGCCCGCGCGACACAGTTTGGCTTGGCAACAAATCGTGTTGTGGATGTGACGACGTTGCCTGTTACAGGCGCGCCTGTGCCTTCTCCAAACTGGCTGACGCCGGAGCATCTGGCCTATTTGATTTATACATCCGGCACGACGGGCAGGCCGAAAGGCGTGATGATCGAACATCGTAGCATCGTGAACCTTGTGGCGTCGGACGTGGCAGAGTTTCAGCTTTCGCCGCACGACCGTGTCGCCCAAGGGTCTTCCGCCGCCTACGATTCTTCGGTCGAAGAGATTTGGCTGGGTTGGGCCGCAGGTGCCACCGTCGTCGTGATGGATGACGACACGGTGCGGCTGGGGCCGGATTTGGTCGAATGGTTACGACGCGAACGTATCACAGCATTATGCCCGCCGCCCACGTTGTTGCGCGCGACGGGCTGCGAAGACCCGGCCACAGCTTTGCCAGACCTCACCTTTCTCTATGTCGGCGGCGAAGCGTTGCCGCGCGATGTCGCTGATAAATGGGCACGCGGGCGGCGTCTGGAAAATGGTTACGGCCCAACGGAATGTACTGTCACGGCGACGCGCGGGCGTGTGCTGGAAGGCGAACCGATCACGATTGGTCGCGTCGTGCCGGGGCTGCAAGCGTGGGTGTTGAATGAGCAGTTGGAAGCAGTGCCCGACGGCGAACAGGGCGAGTTATGTCTGGGCGGCATCGGCCTCGCGCGCGGCTATCGCAACCGCCCTGAACTCACCGCCCTGAAGTTTCCCACCCATCCTCTTTTCGGTCGCCTCTATCGCACGGGCGATTTAGTCCATCGCGCCGCCGACGGTTCTTTCTTCTTTCACGGACGCATTGATGCCCAGGTCAAACTGCGCGGCTATCGCATCGAACTCGAGGCCATTGAAGCTCGCTTAGCTGAATGCGTAGGCGTACGCGAGGCGGCCTGCCGCGTGCAGGACAACGGCGCACAACAAACCCTCGTCGCCTTTGTTGTCCCCGACGGTGAAGCTCGCGCAGCAATGTTTGAGGAATGGAAAGCAGCGCTACGCACCAAGCTCCCGGCCTATATGGTGCCGGGGCATTTTGCGTTTCTCCCCGAAATCCCGACCACCGTCAGCGGCAAGACGGATCGCAAGGCACTGCCGCTCCTGGAACTGGCGCAACGCAACGGACATCACCAGGTCGTCGCGCCACGAAACGAGATGGAAACGCGGCTGGAAACGGCAGTGCGCCAAGTGCTGCGGCGACCGACAGGGGTGTCGGTGGAGGAGGATTTTTTCAATGATCTGGGGGGGAGTTCGTTGCAGGCGGCGGAGTTGATTTCGCTTTTGCGCGCAGACTTGGCCACGGCAGCCTTCACGGTGCGCGACCTGTACGAAGCCCGCACCATTGCCGAACTCGCCCGCCGTGCGCCCGCGCCAACCAACAATCCTTCTACCTTGACAATGGAATCTGTTGCCGCGGCCGGGCATCCGTTTGTGACAACGTGTGTGCAAGTCCTCTGGCTCTTACTCGGACTGGTGCTGGGATCGCTCGGATTCTGGCTCGTTACGTTTGAAATCATTCCGCGTCTCATCAGCCAACTGGGCTTTGTGCCGTTCTTGCTGCTTTCGCCGCTACTGTTGCTTATCGGTGGCGGTTTGTATACGCCGCTTTCTATCCTGCTTGTGGCATTGCTGAAGCGGGTAGTGATTGGTCGCTATGAACCATTGCGCGCGCCGGTCTGGGGCAGTTTTTACGTGCGCAATTGGATGGTGCAGCAAGCGGCGTTGCTGATTCCGTGGACGTTGTTGGAAGGCACAGCGTTTTATTCCGCTGCGCTGCGACTGCTGGGCGCACGCATCGGCAAACGGGTGCATATTCATCGCGGCGTCAACCTGCGACAAGGCGGCTGGGATTTGCTGGACATCGGCGATGACGTGACGATCAGTCAGGATGCCGCCTTGCGCCTCGTAGATTTGGACAACGGGCAAATCGTCGTCGGCGCGGTTTCCCTTGGTGCGGGCAGTACGCTCGACATTCGCGCAGGCGTTGGGCCGAACACGGTGATGGAACCGGAAACTTATTTGACGGCGCTGTCATCGCTGCCGGAAGGAAGCTTCATTCCGCGTGGCGAACGGTGGGATGGGATTCCGGCCAAACCAGCCGGGCTGGCACCACGACAACCGGAGTTGACCGTTGCCAATAAGATGCTCTCGCCGTTTGCGCACGGCACTCTAATGTTACTCGCGCGTTTGGCGTTTGGCCTCGTGCGGGCGTTGCCGTATGAATTGCCGCTGCTCGCGCTGGCGCTCTGGTACGGTGTCGGAACGGAAACGGTGATGGAGTGGTTATACGCGCCTGCACTCGACACTCGCTCGCTTGCGGTAATAACGCTTGCCGTTGCGTTGCCCGTACCGCTGGCATTGGTGTTTGAAGCCTTGCTGTTGCGGGCGCTGGGCACAGTGCATATCGGCATCATCAGTCGTTGGAGTGCGGGCTACATTCGCGTCTGGCTGAAAACGCAAGTTGTGCAGGCGGCCAGTGAATGGCTAAGCGGGACACTGTTCTGGCCGCATTGGTTGCGTCTGGCGGGAATGAACATCGGGCGCGATTGCGAAGTCAGTACGATCATTGATGTCGTGCCGGAACTCATCACGATTGGCGGCCCCAGCTTTTTTGCCGATGGCATTTACCTGGGCGGCCCGCGTGTGCATCGCGGCACGGTGACGCTGAGCCGTACGCATCTTGGCTCCAACACGTTCCTGGGCAATCACGCCGTTATCGGCGTCGGGCAACGCCTGCCCGAAGACGTGTTGCTTGGCGTAGCGACCGTGGCCGACGATACGATTGTGCAACCGGGTACGTCCTGGTTCGGGCATCCGCCGTTTGAATTGCCGCAACGCGAAATCGTCGAATGTGACCGCAGCCTGACGCACGAACCAACGGTGCTGCGCTACTGGAACCGCGTGTTTTGGGAAGCCCTACGCTTTAGCTTGCCGATCCTGCCGACGCTAGCCTTGCTGGTTTGGTATGAGGCGGCAGCGCGGGCCGAAGCAATGGCTTCGTTGCCCATTTTTCTGCTCCTTCTTCTGCCACTGCTCAACCTCACGCTCGCGGCGGCATTTTGCCTGTTCGTGCTGGCGCTGAAGTGGGCATTGCTCGGACGAGTGAAGCCCGGCACACATCCGCTCTGGTCGTGTTGGTGCAGCCGTTGGGATTTCTTATTCGTCGCCTGGGGCGTGTATGCCAGCACATCGCTGATGACATTGGAAGGCACGCTGCTGCTGCCGATTTATTTACGGGCAATGGGCATGAAGATTGGCCGTCGCGTCGTGCTCGGCGGCGGTTTCTCGCAAGTCGTTGATCCTGATATGTTGCAGTTCGACGATGGGGCAACGGTCAACTGCCATTTCCAAGCTCACACGTTTGAAGACCGCGTGCTGAAGATTGATTATGTCCGCATTGGCCGCCACGCGAATGTAGGGCACGGCACGGTTTTACTGTATGGCGCAGACATAGGAGAACACACAAACATCGCGCCCCACAGCGTTGTAATGAAACGCGAAAGATTGTTACCGCGCCGCCGTTATGCGGGCTTTCCGACACAGCCAATGTAAGGTATGGTACGGGGCTGAATGTATATACATTCAGCCCCGTACCGTACCCGTTCCCGCACGCGCGCAGCCAGATGTGCAGGAAGAAATTTATTGACAATGTGTGACGGGGATGTTACTTCTACGCACGTTTTGCGCGGTGATCATCCTTCCCCGGCACCGCTTTTCAAGCGCCTCACGACTCTCGCTAACCACCCAACCAACCCAAAAATTTTTAGTAGCGCAGTTCCCCTGTTTCGGAGTCAGTCATGTTTTCATTGCCATCGTTCAAACTGCCTAAGGGCTTGTCGTCTCTTTCCCTGCCAAATTTCGGCAAGGGCAAAGGCGTGGTGGGACTCGACATCGGTTCCAGCCGGATCAAGGTGGCGGAGATCAAAGCCAATAACGGCACCTACGAGTTAGCCAACATTGCGCAAATCGAACTGTTGCCCGATACCATCGTGGACGGCCAGATCATTGATGGCAATCACGTTTCCGATTGCATCACGCGAATTTTCAGCGAGCAGAAAATTCAGGGGCAGCAAATCGCCACTTCCCTTTCTGGCAACGCCGTCATCGTGAAGAAAATTCATTTGCCGGTGATGGGGCTGGAAGAGTTGCGCGATCAAATCAACTGGGAAGCGCAGCAGCATATCCCCTTCGATATTCAAGACGTCAATCTCGACTATCACGTGCTCGAAGACGACAGCGCGGGTGAGATGATGGACGTGCTATTGGTCGCCTGCAAAAAAGACATGGTGTCGCAATTGACGCAGGTGATTGCACAGGCGGGCAAAGCGACTTCGATTGTGGATGTGGATTCATTCGCGTTGCAAAACGCTTACGAAATCAACTATGTGCCGCGCCCGGATCAGACCGTCGTATTGCTGAACATCGGCGCGAGCGTAACGAACATCAATATCGTGCGCGGCGCGTCTTCGATCTTCACGCGCGACGTTTCGATGGGCGGCAATCAGTACACGGATGCGATGCAGAAAAAATTCAATCTGAGCTTTGATGACGCCGAATTGCTCAAGCGCGGCACCGTGCCGGAAGGCTGCACGACGACGGCGGAAGAAGCGTTCCCCGTTTTGCAAAGCGTCACGGAAATGCTGGCGGGTGAAATTCAACGGACGCTCGATTTCTTTCATCAGCAATCGCCAAACGGCGAAAAACTGCTCGGCATGCTTGTCGCGGGCGGTAGCTCGAAAGTAACGAATCTGATTGCGTATTTGACCGAGCGGTTTCAGATGCACATCGAACCGTTCGATCCGTTTCGCAACCTGAAGGTAAATCCACAAAAATTCGACGAACAGTACCTCCGCGAATTCGCGCCCGATATGGCTGTCGCCGTTGGGTTGGCGCTACGCAGTGATGGCTAGTTCGCACTGTTCTTTGTCGCTGGTCAATTGTCCCCCCTTCTTCGCCAATGACCAATGACCCCTGACCAATGACCAATGACTTATGAT
>JAXLQQ010000094.1:0-18241 GCA_046331525.1 Blastocatellia bacterium | reverse complement strand
GCCGATCTGTCGCGCGAAACCGCCCAAACAGCGGCGGTAGCAACGCCGAGCTTAGGCAAAATAGACCGTAGCGTGTGGGAACAGAAACTCAAAAGCTGGTCGGCGCTGTTCAATAAATACCCTGAAATCCTTTCCTCCAACGTGACTTTCACAGCCGACGACACGACCAAGTACTTGGTCAATAGTGAAGGCACGGCAGTACAGCACGGTACGATTCACGCGCGGCTTGCAGTTTATGCGCGAACAAAGGCGGAAGACGGAATGGAGTTGTACCGCTATGAAACATTCGATGCTTTCACACCGGACAAATTGCCAAACGAAGCAACGGTGCTGGCTGCGATTGATCGGATGTCGAAAGACCTGCTCGAACTGCGCAAAGCGCCTGTCATTGAACCGTACACCGGCCCGGCGATTTTATCTGGTCGCGCGAGCGGCGTGTTCTTTCACGAAATTTTCGGCCACCGCATCGAAGGCCATCGCCAGAAAGAAGAAGACTCCGGCCAAACGTTTACCAAACAAGTCAACAAACCGATCCTGCCCGAATTCATTTCGGTTTACGATGATCCAACGCTCAAGCAACTCTCCGGTACTGATTTGAACGGCTATTACCAATTCGACGACGAAGGCGTGAAGGCGCAGCGCGTGCCAGTCGTCGAAAACGGTGTGCTGAAAAACTTCCTGATGTCGCGCTCGCCGATCAAAGGCTTTGCCACCTCGAACGGGCACGGACGCAAACAACCCGGCATGCGCCCCGTCGGACGCCAGGGCAATCTCGTCGTTCAGGTTTCCAAAACCGTACCCGAAGCCAAGCTGCGCGAACTGCTGATTGCCGAATGCCAGAAGCAGAGCAAACCCTACGGCCTGATTTTTAAAGACATTTCCGGCGGCTTCACCACCACAGGCCGCAGTGCACCGCAAGCGTTTCAAGTCACGCCTGTAATGGTCTATCGCGTCTACGCCGACGGTCGCCCGGATGAACTCGTGCGCGGCGTAGATTTGATCGGCACGCCGCTAACCTCCTTCAGCAAGATCGTTGCCGCCAGCGACACGACCGAAGTCTTCAATGGCGTCTGCGGCGCAGAATCCGGCTGGGTTCCCGTGTCCGCCGTGTCGCCCAGCATCTTGACGACGCAAATCGAAGTGCAGAAAAAACCGAAGTCGAATGAACGTTTACCCATTCTGCCACCGCCAAGCCAGGAGCAGCCAAGTAATCGGTAGTCAGAAGAAACGATGCAGGGAATATGCCTTCCCTTCTCTGTAGCCTGTAATAACAACACCATGAAATCCCTAGTCCAAACGAGTTTTTCCCTCCTGTTCCTGCTGTCTTTCGCGTGCCTGCACAGCTTTGCCCAAGCGCCCGCCAACGATGATGTGGTGATGAAGGCGATGCAGGATGAGTTGCAACGTTCCATCACCAAATTGGTGATTCCGGGGCAAGCCAAGCCGTACTTCATCGAATACGAAGTCATTGACGCGCAAATGCTCAACGCGACGGCAAATTTCGGCGGCGTGCTGGTGTCGCAACGTAATCACGCGCGTATTTTTACGGTAGACGTGCGCGTCGGCGGTTATGATTTCGACAACGAGCCACAGGGTTATCCGATGTCGGTCGCTATCGAAGACGATTACAACGCGCTGCGGCACGAAATGTGGCTGGCGACGGATGCGGCGTATCGCGGTGCGGTCGAGCAAATCGCGCGCAAACGAGCGTTTTTGAAAAACCGCATCGAAGACGAAAAAATCCCTGACTTTTCGCAGGAAGAAGCCACCACGTTAATCCTGCCCAAGCAAACGCTGAACATTGATCAGAAGCAGTGGGAAACATACATCCGCGACTTGTCTTTGCTCTTTCGGCAGTTCCCGGTAATCAAGCAATCCAGCGTGAATTTTCAGGCGCAACTCGTGCATCGCTATTTGCTCAACAGCGAAGGCACGCGCATCCGTCGCCCGATGATTATGCTGTCGGTGGAAGCGGCGGCGGCGGCGCAGACGGCAGATGGAATGTGGGTCAACCTAGCGACGCCGTTTTATGCGACAAGTTTGGAGCAGCTTCCCTCAATGGCGGAGGCGACGAAGGCGATTAAGCAAATGGCCGATCAACTGACGAAGTTGCAAGCTGCGCCAGTGCTGAATGAAAACTATCTTGGCCCGGTGCTGTTCACGGGTTCGGCATCGGCGGAGTTGTTTTCGCAATTGCTCGCACCGGAATTTTGCAGCTATCGTCCGCCGGTCGGGATGCAGGGCGAAGACCGCAGCGAACTGGCCAATCGGTTGAATCGCCGCGTGCTGCCCTTTCACGTTTCCGTCTACGACGATCCGACGCAGGAAAAGTTCGGCGACAAAGCGTTGCTCGGTTCGTACAAAGTGGACGATCAAGGTGTGGCGGCGCGGAAGATTTCGTTGGTCGAACAGGGCGTGCTGAAAAACCTCTTGCTCTCGCGGCGTCCGCGCAAAAATATGCTGAAATCCAACGGACACGGACGCGCGGGTTTGAACGGCGGGGCGACGACGGAAATCGGTAATCTGTTCATTCAATCCAGCGACGGCAAAAGCGTGGAGCAACTGAAACAGGAACTCATCAAAATGTGTAAGGCGCTGGATATGCCTTACGGCCTTATCGTCAAAGGCGGTGGGCTGGGCGATCCTTCCTTGACGTATAAAGTCTACGTCGAAGATGGCCACGAGGAGTTGATTCGTGGTGCGAGTATTGGTGAGTTGACCGTCAAACAATTGAAAGCGCAAATCATCGCGGTTGGCAATGACAGCTACGTACTGAATCGTGCGAGCGGCGGCGGCTATGGCGGCGGCGGGGCAAGCACAAGCATCATTGCGCCGTCGGTGTTATTGGAAGAATTGGAATTGAAAAAACCCACTGGAGCGCAGCAAAAACCGATGCTGTTGACGCATCCCTATTTTGATAAGCCTTAATGATGGTGATGGGAGTTATGGGAGAAATGGGAGTGATGAAAAGCCAGTTGTTCCCATCACTCCCATTCCTCTCATCGAATTATCCTACCGCGCCAAATCCTTCCGAAAAATTGAAACGATCCGATCATCATACGCATCCCGCGCCTCCGCGCGGGGCCGCTCAATTTTGACGATTTCCTTGGGGAATTGCGCCTGCTGAAACAAATCCAGCGTGGTTTGATTCACATCCATCACGGTCGGTGCATTGAGCTGTGTCGTCACCAGCCACAACTTTTGATCCTTGTACCGGCGCAGCGATTCTTCGGCAGAGCTTTCGTTGTAGTGCCCCCAGAAATAGCCGCGCAGCCCCCAATCCGCAAACTCATTCAGCAGCGGCGGATCGGTGCTGAACATTTCTTTCAGCACGGCCTGCGTCAACCAATTCGGTTTCGGATAGGCCGCATCGGTGATGACGACGCGAATCGTCGGATTTTCCGCCGCCGCCGTGAGCGCAGCATAACCGCCGAGCGAAACACCGTAGACACCAATGCGCATTCCATCTACCAACGCCTGCCCCTGCGCGTTCTTTTTGCCTTTCAGGAAATTGATGGCGGCATTCAAATCTTCTTTTTCGTAAATGCCAAGCGAGGTGTACGACACCGGACTCGTGCCGTGGCCGCGCAAATCCGGCAGCAGGACGTGATAGCCAATCTCACACAGCTTAACGCCGAGGTTCAGCAGTTCCGCCCGATTTTTGCTGTAGCCGTGATTCAGCACAATCGCGGGTGCGCCCGTCGCTCCGCGCAGCAGCCAGCCGCCGGCCAGCGTGCCATCCGGGTTTTCCCATTGCTCCTCGCTCCACGACAGCCCTTCTCCAGTGAACAACTGGTAGTGATTCGGCGTGATTTCAAAGCTCGTACGGCGGGGATGAGTGACGCGATACACCAACCAACTTTCAAAGGCTCCAACGACGACGATCACGCCCACCGCCAGCGGTAATAATGCGCGCGAAAAGCGCAGGATGGGATTTAGTCTTTTTGCCATGATCTAGACCTGTCAAGAACAGAATTGTTTTCCTGGGCTGATGCTGTCCGGGGCCGATGTTAGAAAGAAAACTTCAATTGTGAGGGTTGTTGGTGGGGCGGCAAGTACGCTGTAATGTAGCACAAGCGTTGCTCCGGCAGCTATCTTTAATTTCAGGCGGTACGCTCAGCAGCGACTTTATCGTCGCGCCATCGTAACATCACCAACGGGAGGGCCACCCCTACAATGGGTGCGGTCAGATGGCTCCGTCCGAAGGGAAAAATCCAAGGCCGCGGAGGTAGGAGAAAATGGCATCTTGTCTTACACTTCTTGCGTTCCTGGCCTTACTTTTTCATCGCTTCCCCGCACAAAGGAGGACAAACGAATGATGAACGAATTGATGGCGCTCCGTGACGAATTACAAATCATTCACAAGGGCGACGCCTGGCACGGCCCCTCGCTGCACGAAATTCTCGCAGGCATTAGTGCCGCGCAAGCCGCGGCGCATCCAATTCCAGCGGCGCACAGCATTTGGGAACTCGTCGTGCATATCGCGGCGTGGGAAGAAACCTTTTGTCGCCGCTTGCAGGGACAGGCGAAAGTGGAACCAGACGCGGGCGACTTTCCCGCCGTCACCGAAACCAGCGAAACCGCGTGGCAACAGGCGCTGCAAACCTTTGACCGTATCCACCAACAATTCATCGCCCAAGTCGCAGCACTTTCTGAATCTGATCTTGACCAGCAAGTTGCGGGAAAGGATTACACCGTGCGTTATCTGCTGCACGGCACCGTACGCCATCACGTCTATCATGCGGGACAAATCGCGTTGCTGAAGCGTAGCTTGGGCTGAGATTGCCAGCCAGCACTTTTGCGATTTAATGATGTAGTCAAAATGAGCAAATGCTCGTATGAAGTTAACTCAGGCAAGCACCTTCTCAACCAGTTCGCCGTGTACGTCGGTCAGCCGGAAATGTCGTCCCTGAAACTTGTACGTCAGCCGCTTATGATCAATGCCGAGCAGGTGCAGCATCGTGGCTTGCAAGTCGTACACGTCTACCGGATCGCTGACGATGTTATAGCTGTAATCATCCGTTTCGCCCAGGCTCAAACCTTTCTTTACGCCGCCGCCCGCGATCCACATTGCAAAGTTGCGTCCGTGATGATCGCGCCCATAATTCGTGTCCATCAGCTTGCCCTGACAATAGACTGTTCGTCCGAATTCCCCGCCCCAAATCACCAGTGTGTCGTCGAGCAAACCGCGCTGTTTTAAATCCGTAATCAAAGCCGCCGTCGGTTGATCTGTCCCACGACATTGCAGCGTCAGGTCGCGCGGCAAATCGTTATGCTGATCCCAGCCGCGATGATAAAGCTGAATGAAGCGCACGCCACGTTCGGCCAGGCGTCGCGCAAGCAAACAATTCGCGGCGTATGTACCGGGCTTGCGCGCTTCGGGGCCGTAAAGTTCAAAAGTTTTGTCCGGCTCCTTCGACAAATCCATTAACTCCGGCACGCTGGATTGCATTCGATAGGCCATCTCATATTGTGAAATGCGCGTTTCGATTTCCGGGTCGCCGTAGGCAGCGGATTTCATTTTGTTCAGCTTGACGACCGCATCCAGCATTTGCCGCCGCGTGGTCTTGTCAACACCGGGCGGATTGTCGAGGTACAGCACGGGTGTTGCGCCGCCGCGCAGTCGCACGCCTTGAAAATTCGACGGCAAAAAGCCGCTCGACCACAGCCGCGAAAACAGCGGCTGATCAGTATTGATCGCGTGCGCCGTCGAAAGCAGCACGATGTAGGCGGGCAGATTTTGATTCTCGCTGCCCAGACCATAACTCACCCACGCGCCCATGCTCGGACGACCGGGTTGCTGAAAGCCGGTTTGAATAAAGGTGATCGCCGGATCGTGATTGACCGCATCGGTATGCATCGTTTTGATAACTGTGATGTCATCTACGATTTTCGCCGTGTGCGGCAACAATTCGCTGACCCACGTGCCGCTTTGCCCGTGCTGCGCAAATTTGAAAATGGATTTGACGCACGGGAACGAACTCTGCCCCGAAGTCATCCCCGTGATGCGCTGACCGTTGCGAATCGAATCCGGCAGTTCGGTGCCGTGCAATTTTTCGAGCGAGGGCTTGTAATCGAAGGTATCAAGCTGCGACGGCCCACCCGATTGGTGCAGGTAAATCACACGCTTCACCTTCGGCGCAAAATGCGGCAAGCCCGTCAAACCTCCTGTTTTCGCCTCACGCGCGGTTTCGCTTTGTGCCAGGCCGTCGTGTTTGAGTAGCGAAGAGAGTGCGGCCAGGCCAATGCCTTTGGCACCAAGGCCGAAAAGTTGACGACGTGTGATAAGTGCTGCAAGTTCGTGGGTGAAGTTCATAAGTACCCTTAATTGTTTTGTTGCAACCAGAGGCGTAAATCTTTACTCGTTTGGAAATCTAACAACGCCAGACCAAGCGCTTCCATTTTTTCTGAGGGCAACCGCTTAATTTGCTGCTGGGCGATTTTGGGAAGCTTTCCAAAACGTTTTTCCAGTTGTTGCAACGTTATCGAAAGCCGCGCTTCCGTCCGCCCTTGTTGCAAACCTTGTTGCAAACCTTGTTGCAAGCCCTGTTGCAACCCCTGATCAATCCATTCTTGAAAAAAGTCAGCCATAAGTTTTTCCCCTTTCGCATCAAAAACGACTTTGACAGCTTGTTTGAGGTGCGCAGGTTCGATGGCATTTTTCACCTTCGACAGATAGCGAGACACCGTTTTGAAATATTCAATCAACGAGGGTTTCGGCTCTGCCGCAATCACTTTAAAAATGTCTGGCAGGCGCTCGGCCAGGGCGTGATCAAAGATCAATTTCAGCGCCAGTAAGCCGGCGCGTAAATATGGCGCACCGTACAAATCTTCTTCGCGCAATTCCGTCAAGTCAACGAGATAATACTCGAATTCAGGTACGAATTGCAGCAGCGGAGAGGAGTTCTGCATCGCCACCAGGGCGCGCAAATTGCGCGGCACCCGCCAGCGCCGTCGCCCGTGATACAAGACAATGGGGTAAACAGGCGGCAACCGCTTTGCGCCCTCGGTTTGCAGCTTTTCCCAGAGCCGCACGATGTAACGCAAAATCTGAAAGGCAACCCAAAAATCGGGCGCGCTCTTGTGCTCCAATAACACAAAGACAAACGCCTCGTCGCCCCGTTTCAATTTCACGCGGTAGAGCAAATCGGCCAGATGCTCTTTCAGCGCTTCGTCCACAAAGGCATCACGCACCAATTCCAATCGGCGCAAATCGAATTCAGCAGCGATTTCCGCTGGTAAGTAGTAGCGCAGAAAATCGCGCGCGTTTTGTGGCTGCGAGAGCAGTTCCTTGAAAAAGCTGTCGTGTGGATGATTGAGGTCAGGCATCGGGTGTCGTCCTTTGCCAGCAGCGCAGCTATTCCTTGTACGAGGGATCAACGCGATCTAGTTTGCGCAACAGTCCCGGCCAAGCCAGGTCGCCGCCCAGGCCGCGCGTACCCTGTTGGGATTGTGCCTGAATGCCCTGCAAAATCGGCGCAGGAATCATCCGCAGTTCCCCGCCCGCCTGCGCCATCACTTGAATGCGGCACGCGGCTTCGAGCATATACATCGCCAGGAAGGCTTCGCCCGCAGTGCGCCCGACGGTCAGTAACCCGTGATTGCGCAGAATCAAAGCGCGTTTGTTGCCCAGATCAGCCACAAGGCGCGGCTTTTCTTCTTCGTTC
This sequence comes from Blastocatellia bacterium, assembly GCA_046331525.1. Lineage (GTDB taxonomy): Bacteria > Acidobacteriota > Blastocatellia > RBC074 > RBC074 > JAFDVL01. The sequence continues at coordinate 10,574 of JAXLQQ010000094.1, read as the reverse complement.
AGCGCAATGCCTTCATAGTCGTGATAGCCCAGCGTAGACAGCGGAAACAGCGAATGCTGTGAGATCGGCAACAAGCCGTTTTTCTGCGCCGACACTGCTACCCCCGTCAGTGAATGCGTGTGATAGACGCAAATCGCATCTTCGCGCGCTTCGTGGACGGCGCTGTGAATCACGAAACCTGCCGGATTGATGAAGTGCGGCGAGTCCATCGCTTTGTTGCCCTGCAAATCAATCTTGACCAGGCTCGACGCCGTGATTTCATCAAACAGAAAGCCGTACGGATTGATCAGAAAATGATGCTCCGGCCCCGGCACGCGCATTGAGATATGCGTGAAGACCAGATCATCCCATTTGTACAACGCGGTCAGACGATACATTGCGGCCAGGTCTACGCGCGCTTGCCATTCTTCGGCGGAAACTTGTTCACGAACGGGTTTTGCTGCGGTGGTCATTAAGGTTCCTTTCAATTGGGAACCACGAAGTGCACGAAGAACACGAAGATTTTTTGACAGGGTAGACAAGATTTTTGCAGGATTTATAAGAGGCTTGTGCTTGCGGGGCCTTTTTCATCTTCGTGTTCTTCGTGCACTTCGTGGTTAATTTTTAACGGGCAATTCAACACGATACAGTTGCTTACCTTCGATATTGTGCAAGCTGACGGTCATCGCTTTGGTTTTGCCGTCAATTTTGATCGTGCCAAAAAACTGGAAGCCGTCTTTCGGCGAGCGATTCGCTTTCATGCCCTTTGGAATGCCAACGAATTTTACTTCTGGGCCAAACGTATTGTCCATCTCGCCGGGGCCAAACGTACCGGCATTCAGCGGCCCAGCGACGAATTCCCAGAACGGCGCGAAATCGGTGAATTGTGCTTTGGCCGGATCATAATAATGCGCCGCGCAATAATGCACATCCGCCGTGATCCATACGACATTTTTGATCTTGCGCTGTTTGATGAAGCGCAAGAGTTCCGCCAGTTCCAACTCGCGTCCGAGCGCGGGGCCGTTGCCGTTGGCAAAGGCTTCAAAATCCGTCTTGCCATCTTTAACGACGATGCCGATGGGCATATCGCTGGCAATCACTTTCCAAGTCGCTTTCGATTGCAGCAGCCGTTGCTTGAGCCAGTTGATTTGCGCTGAGCCAAGAAACACGGTGTCCGCGTTCATTGTTGGCTGATTGTTCGGCGTGTTACGTCCGCGATAGCTGCGCTCATCCAGCATAAGCACATCCACGAGCGGGCCGTAGTTATAGGCACGATAGACGCGCTCAGGATCGAGCGAATCAAACCGCATCGGCATGTAATCAAGAAACGCACGCCGCGCGCGGGCAGCGAGCAGATCAATGCTTTTGACCGTATATTTCGGATCGTCCAGGATTTGCCCCGGATACCAGTTGTTGCGCGTTTCGTGATCGTCCCACTGCGCCAGCATCGGCACTTCCGCATTGAAGCGTCGCAAATTTTCATCCAGCAAATTGTAGCGGTGCGCGCCGCGAAATTCGGCGAGCGTTTCGGCGACTTTCGATTTTTCCGGCGTGACAATGTTTTTCCAGATCGCCCCATCGTCCAGCGTCACTTCCGCTTTAATCTCGCCATCGGCATAAATCGTGTCGCCGGAGTGAATAAAGAAATCCGGCTGCACGCGCCGCATCGCCTCATAAATTTTCATCCCGCCAAAGTCAGGGTTAATGCCCCAGCCCTGCCCGCACACGTCGCCGCCCCAGACGAACGAAACATCGCGCGGTTGTGTTGGCGCGGTGCGAAACGAACCGGTGACGGGTTCACTAAACGCGCGCAGATCGCTTAAATCCTGAAACATTACGCGATAAAAAATGCGTTGCCCCGTCGGCAGATTTTGCAAATCCAGCCGCGCGGTGAAATCGCTGTTTTCGAGCGCCGCCGGGCCGATGATTTTTTGCGCGTTCGTGAAAGATTCCGTCGCGGCGTATTCGACAATCATTCGCGCAGCTCGATCTGCACGGCTCCAAATCATCGCACTGTTCGCCGTGATGTCGCCGCTTTGCACACCGAGCGAGATTTGCGGGCGCGACTGTGCAGACGTGATGATCAGCCGGGGCAAAGAAAACCACTCCCGGCCAGTGCGGCGTGGGAAAGAAAATTTCGACGTTTCATAGCCAAAAAGAAAGGAGAAAACAACCGCTAACTACTTGTAGGTGCGTCACGCGCTAAAGCGCCGGGAGCGCACGCGGCTCGCGTGCGCTCCCAGGCGCTTCGCGGATAACGAATTGGCGCTAAGATGCTTGCTGAGTGCCTGTCAACCCAGGCACTTCAACGCCAGCCGCAGGCTTCGCGGCTAGTTTGCTCTTCATCCATTCAAAGCCCAAATAAACAACCGGCGTCAGATACAACGTCAACAACTGCGAAAAGATCAAACCGCCGACAACTGCCAGTCCCAGCGGACGCCGGGCATCGCCGCTCGCGCCCAGTCCGAGCGCAATCGGCAGCGCACCCATCAACGCCGCAAGTGTCGTCATCATAATCGGACGAAAGCGCACGACACAGGCTTCGTAAATCGCATCGCGCGGCGCCATCCCGCGTGAACGCTGGGCGTCAATCGCAAAGTCAATCATCATAATCGCGTTCTTTTTGACGATGCCGATCAACATCAACAGGCCGACGAAGCTGTAAATATTCAATTCCGAATTGAACCACGTCAGCGTCAGCAGCGCGCCCAGTCCTGCCGACGGCAAGCCAGACAAAATCGTCAGCGGATGCAGGAAGCTTTCGTACAAAATGCCCAGCACGAGGTAAATCACCAGAATTGCAACGCCAAGTTGCCAGCCGATGCCGCCCGTGGATTTTTCAAACGCCTGCGCTGCGCCCTGAAATGTCAACGTCGTGTCGGGCGAGAGGACTTCCTGTGCGGCGCGCTGAATCGCTTTCGTCGCATCGCTCAAGGCTACGCCGGTTTTGACGTTGAAGGAGAAGGTCGTCGAAGGCAATTGGCCCAAATGCGTCACGCTCATCGGGCCCAAGCCTTCTTTGAAATGCGCAACGGCAGCGAGCGGAACGAGTTTGCCCGTCTTTGAGCGCACATAAAGCGATTCCAAAATGTTCGGATTCTTTTGCAGTTCGGGCGAGACTTCGATGATGACCGAATATTCGTTCGTTGGCGTGTAAATCGTCGAGACAGGCCGCGCGCCGAACGAATCATTGAGCGCCGATTGAATCTGTTCGAGCGTTACGCCGTAGGTCGAAGCTTGCGGGCGATCAATCTCGATACCAAGCTGCGGCGTGCGCAATTGCAAATCGCTATTGAGGTCTTGCAGTTCCGGCAGCGTGCGCAAAACACGTTCGAGCTTCGGCACCTCGGCATAAAGCCGCGTCGTGTCTGTGCCCTGAATCGTCACCTGATACTGTGCGCGCGACATCATCCCGCCGATGCGAATGGAAGTCGGCACTTGCAGAAACGCGCGCAAGCCGGTGATGCGATTCAGTTTCGGACGCAGGCCATTAATAACCTCTTCGGGCGTCGCTTTACGTTCGGAACGATCTTTCAGGCGAATGAAGAACGATCCCGTATTGCCGCCGTTGTTGCGAAAGCCGCCGCCAACGGTGGATTGCACATTGGCGATGTTCGGGTCAGACTGGATGATGGCAATCGCTTCCTGTTGTTTGCGCACCATTTCATCGAGCGGAATGCCCTGCGCGGCTTCGGTATTGCCCATCAGCATGCCGGTGTCTTCGTTCGGGATGAAGCCTTTGGGCGTGATGCCGAACATATACCACGTCAAGACAATCGTGCCGATAAACGTCAATCCCATCACCCAGCTGTGCCGGAGCGACGCGCGCAACGAACGCTCATAAATTCCGAGCAGCCATTGAAAGCCGCGTTCGCTGATCCGGAAAATTATATTGGGCTTTTCCGGCTTTTCCTTAAGCATCCGGCTGCACAACATCGGCGTGAGCGTGAGCGACACAAAGCCCGAAGCCAGCACGGCGACGCTGATCGTCACGGCGAATTCCTGAAAAGTCGTCCGAGAATTCCGCCCAGAAACAGCACCGGGATAAAGACCGCGACCAGCGAAGTCGTCATCGAAACAATCGTGAAACCGACTTCGCGCGAACCGCGCAACGCGGCGTCCCAGACCGAATCGCCGTGTTCGATGCGGCGAATGATGTTTTCCAGCATTACAATCGCATCGTCCACGACAAAACCAACCGACAGCGTCATCGCCATCAATGACAGGTTATTCAGCGAAAAGCCCAGCATTGCGATGACCGCAAATGTGGCTAATAACGACGCAGGTACGGACAGGCTGGGAATAATCGTCGCGCGGACATTGCGCAGAAAAATAAAGATCACCATCACGACCAGCGCGATGGCGAGCGCGAGTGTTGTTTGCACATCGCGGAACGAAGACCGAATCGAAGCCGTGCGGTCATTGTTGATTTGCAGGCGAATCGAAGGCGGCAACTGCGCCTGAATGCGGGGCAACAGTGCCTTGACGTTTTCGACAACCTCGATGGTGTTGACGCCGGGCTGTTTTTGCACCGCCAGCCCGATACTGCGTTCGCCGTTGTAGCTTGAAGAGACTTTGTCATTCTCCAGGCTGTCTTTCACCGTGGCGACATCCTGCAAACGAATGGGTGCACCGCCGCGATATGCAACGATCAGCGAACGATACTGCTCGGCATTCGTGAGCTGCGCATCGGCGCGAATCGTCAGCGATTTATCGGGGCCATACAACGTGCCGACCGGCAGATTCGGATTGCCCGTGCGAATCGCGCGCGCGACTTCGTCAATGCCAAGCTGGCGCGTAGCCAGAGCAGATGGATTCAGTTGCACACGTACCGCGTATTTAGCTGCCCCGTGTACCTGCACTTGCGAGACGCCGTTGACCATTGAAATTTGCTGGGCCACCGTCGTTTCGGCATACTCATCCACCACGGTAAGCGGCAGCGACGGCGAACTCATCACAAACATAATGACCGGCGAGTCGGAAGGATTCATCTTGCGCACGCCGGGCGGGTTCGGCATGCCGGGCGGCAATTGCGCCAGCGCCGCAGAAATCGCGGTTTGCACGTCCTGCGCCGCTGCATCAATGTTGCGCGACAGATCGAATTGCACCGTGATATTTGTGGAGCCTTGTCCGCTGTTGGAACTGATCTGACTGATGCCGGCAATCGTCGCCAATTGCCGTTCGAGCGGCGTGGCGACCGACGCGGCCATCGTTTCGGGATTCGCACCCGGCAAGCTCGCGCTGACCGAAACCGTCGGGTAATCAATCGCGGGCAGATCATTCACCGGCAGCACGCTGTAACCAATCACGCCGAACAACACAATGCCGCACATCACCAGCGACGTCATCACTGGGCGATGAATAAAAATATCCGACACACCGCGCATCAACGTTTCGGTGCGCGTCATTTTAATGTTGGGATTCTCTGCCATTGATTACCTCCGTGAGGCGGTACGGTACGGCGAGCGGTAGCGAGCTGGGAACAACCGCCGCCAACTCGTTACTGCTCGCTGTACCGTACCAAGATTACACGCGCGAGTTTTCCATTTCCAATTCCATCTCGTCGGCTGCCGCGTAGCCGCGTCGTCGTTCGCGCCATTCTTTGATGCGCTCAAAGGCAACGTAAACGACCGGCGTCAAATACAACGTCAGCACCTGCGACACGAGCAAGCCGCCGACGACCGCGAGGCCGAGCGGTTGCCGCGATTGCGCCCCCGCGCCCCAGCCCAGCGCAATCGGCAACGTGCCCATCAACGCGGCGAGCGTCGTCATCATAATCGGGCGAAAGCGTACCAGACACGCTTCAAAAATCGCGTCGCGTGGATGCTGCCCGCCTTCGCGTTGGGCTTCCAGCGCGAAATCAATCATCATAATCGCGTTCTTTTTGACAATGCCGATCAGCATAATCAAACCAACGAACCCGTACACGTTCAGATCACGATGGAACAGGATTAAGGTGATGAGCGCGCCCAAACCCGCCGATGGCAAGCCGGACAAAATCGTCAGCGGATGAATGTAGCTTTCGTACAAAATACCCAGCACCAGATAAATCACCAAAATAGCGACCAGCAACAACCAGCCGAGTCCCGTTAGTGAAGATTGAAAGATTTCTGCTTCGCCCTGAAACTTCGTTGCAATACCGGACGGCAAAATCTTCTTCGCCATTTCCATCACCGCGTCGGTCGCATGACCGAGCGAAGTGTTGGGCGCAAGATTGAAGGAAATCGTGACCGACGGTAATTGTCCGAGGTGATTGATGAGCAGCGAGCCGGTGTTCTGCGTAAATCTCGCAATTGAACTGAGCGGAATCAACGCCCCGCCCGTGCCGCGCACGTACAGCAAACTGAGCGTGTTCGGTTCGCGCTGATATTCCGGCTTCAATTCCAGAATCACGCGATATTCATTGGTCGAAGTGAAGATCGTCGAGACTTGGCGCGTGCCGAAAGCATTGTTCAGCGTGTCTTCGATTTGCTGCGCCGACACGCCGAGCGTCGAAGCTTTATCGCGGTCAATTTGAATCGAAAGCTGCGGATTGCGAATCTGCAAATCGCTGTTGACATCGTGCAGCAGCAGCGAATGTTTCATTTCCGATTCAAGCTGCGCGGCGGAGGCGAACAGTTGCTCGGCGTCGGGGCCGCTCAGCGTGAACTGATACAAACTCTTCGTAACCTGTCCGCCGATGGAAACACTTGGCGGGTTTTGCAGATAGATGTTGATGCCGCCGACGCGGGCTAGCTTCGGACGCATTTGCGCGATGAATTCCTCACTGGAAACCTTGCGCTCGTGATCCGGTTTGAGCAGCACGAGAATCGAGCCGGTATTCGCCGCCGCACTTGCATCGCTCGCGCCCACGGTTGACGATACCGCGCTAACATTTGGGTCTTGGCGAATCATGTTGACGAGTTCGCGCTGATGCTCGCTCATCTTTTCAAACGAAATGCCCTGCGCGCCTTCGGTGTAGCCAACGACCTGTCCCAAGTCATCGCTCGGCAAAAAGCCCTTCGGAATCGAAATGAACAGATAGCCTGTGATGACCGTCAGCACAAGCGCGAGCAGGAGCGTCGCCGCGCCGTGCCGCATCACAAAACCCAGCGTCTTTTCGTACAAACGTAACAGCGCATCAAAGCCGATTTCAAAAACGTGCAGCACCCCACGCGACTGCCCGTGCGCATCTGCCGCGCCCTTCAAAAAGCGACTGCACAGCATCGGCGTCAGGCTTAGGCTGACGAAACCGGAAACGAGAATCGCCACGCTGATCGTCACGGCAAATTCTTTGAAAAGCCGTCCGAGAATCCCGCCCATGAACAGCACGGGAATAAACACCGCGACGAGCGACAGCGTCATTGAAAGAATCGTGAAGCCGATTTCGCGCGAGCCATTGAAAGCCGCTTCCATCACGCCTTCGCCGAGTTCCATCCGCCGCACAATGTTTTCCAGCATCACGATGGCATCGTCTACGACGAATCCTACCGACAGCGTCAACGCCATCAGCGACAAGTTATTGAGCGAGTAATCCAGCAGGTACATCACCGCGAACGTGCCGATCAGCGAAGCCGGAACCGCCAGGCTCGGAATCATCGTCGCGCGCCCGTTGCGCAGGAAGAGGTAAATCACGAGTACTACCAACCCAATTGCGCCGAGCAGCGTCAATTGCACGTCGTTGATGGATTCGTGAATCGAAACCGCACGGTCATACAGGATTTCCAGTTTGACCGACGCGGGCAGTTGATCTTTCAGGCGCGGCAACAGTTCTTTGATGGCTTCAACGACTTCAATCGTGTTCGAGCCGGGTTGCCGCTGAATGGCGAGCGTGACGACCTGTTGATTGTTGTACCAGTTGGCGACGCGATTGTTTTCGACGCTGTCCACCACATCGCCGAGTTCGTCGAGTTTGACGGGTGCGCCGTTGCGGTAGGCAACAATCAGTCCACGATACGCCGAGGCGTCGAGCAATTGCCCATTCGCCTGCAACGTGTATGAACGCCGCGCCCCGTACAGCGTGCCGACCGGCAGGTTAACGTTACCCGTTTGCACGGCCTGCGCGATTTCGTCAATGCCGATGCCGCGCGTAGCAAGCTGTGATGGATCAAGCTGCACGCGCACGGCGTATTTCTGCGAGCCGGTTACAACCACCTGCGCGACACCGTTCAGCGTAGAGATGCGCTGCGCGATGGAGGTCTGCGCGTATTCGTCCACTTTTGAGAGCGGCAAAGTAGTGGAAGTAACAGCGAGATAGAGAACGGGTTGATCTGCCGGATTGACCTTTTTCAAAATCGGCTGGCTCGGCATGCCGGGGGGCATTTGACGTGCAGCGGCAGCGACGGCGGATTGCACGTCCTGCGCGGCGGCGTCAATGTTGCGGTTCAGTTCAAACTGCAACGTCACCTGCGTCGAACCGAGCGTGCTGGTCGAGTTCATCGAAGCCAGTCCCGCAATTGTCGAGAACTGCCGTTCAAGCGGCGTAGCCACCGCTGAAGCCATCGTTTCGGGGCTACCACCGGGCAACAACGCTGTAACCTGAATCGTAGGAAAATCCACGTTCGGCAAATCGCTGACTGACAACGCGCGATAGCCGACGACACCGAAAAGGATGATCGCGGCCATCACGAGCGTGGTCATGATCGGGCGCTGGATGAAAATATCAGCGATGTTCATTGCGATTGTGGCCTCCCACCGCCGGGACGCCCGCCGGGTCTACCGCCGGAATTGCCATCGCCGCGTCCCCCTGGATTGCCGTCACCGCGTCCCGCGAAATTGCCACGTCCTTCGCCGCGACCACCGCCCTGAGGCGCACCGCCGCTCGGTTGCGCGCCTTCCGGCGGGCGTCCCTGCATCGCGCCGCCTTGGCGTCCGCCTTGCTCGCCCCCACCGCCGGGATTGCCTTGTCCGTCGCCGCGTCCGCCACGACCTTCGCCGCGTCCTCCAGGGCCAGCGCCCGGTGCTGCGCCGCCTGCTTCCCCTTGTCCGAGTTGTCCGCCTGCCCCAGCGGCTGGCTGACCTTCCTGGCCGCCGCCTTCGCCGCCGCGTCCGCCTCTGCCGCGTCCGCTACGACCGCCGCCACCACCGCCGCCCTGCATAATTTTCGCGCCGGGCACTAAGCGCAGCTGCCCATCGGTCACGACCGTTTCGCCCGCCTGCAAGCCATCGGTGATAACGGTCATGCCATCCACGGTTGGGCCGGTTTTGACGGGGCGCATTTGCACGCTTTGATCGGGCTGCACAACATACACGTAAAAGCCTTCCTGTCCGGTTTGCACGGCGGAAGCAGGCGCAACAATCGCGTCTTCATCGTTGCCGAGTGTCAGCACAACGTTGACAAATTGCCCTGGCCAGAGCGTGTGACTGCCATTCGGCATTTTGGCTTTGAGCTTGATCGTGCCGGTGGCCGGATCAACCGTGTTGTCAATGAAGAACAGTTCACCTGTCGAAGCATTTGCCTCATCGTTCGCCAGCGAAGCGCTGACGTGAAACCCTTTCTTCCCGCGATTCGCCCGAATCTGTGCCAGGTCTTGTTCGGGCACGGAGAAGGTCACGTAAACCGGCGTGATTTGGTTGATCGTCACGAGCGGTGTCGTGTCGTTCGCGCGAATCAGGTTGCCCTGATAAACCTGCAAATTGCCGGTGCGCCCGTCAATCGGCGAACGAATTGTGGCGTAGCTCAATTGAATCTTCGCATTTTCAATCGCCGCCTGATCGGCTTTCATTAGCGATTCGACGTTTTTGATGGCGGCGCGGTCGGCTTCAATTGTCGCGGCGCTGGTTTCGGCATTGAGGCGAAACTGTTGTTCCTGGTCAATCGAGATAACGCCTTCTGAAAGCAATTGTTTGTATCGTGCCGCCTGTCGCTGCGCATTCGCTTGCAAAGCAGTGTCGCGGCTCAGCACGGCTTCGAGTTGGGCTTTCTGCGCCGCGTCTTTGGCAAGTTGTGCTTGTGCCTGTTCGAGTCCCGTTTGGAATGGTCGCTGGTCAATGGTGAACAGCACCTGCCCGCGTTTCACATCCTGTCCCTGCTGAAAATGCACCTTCAGCAATTCACCAGAAACGAGGGCGCGGACGGAAACAGTCGAAAAGGCTTCGACGTTGCCGATGGCACGCATCTGCATCGGCACGCTGCGTTGTGTCGTTTGCGCGATCGTCACAGGCACGGGGCCGCCCATATCGCCACGACCACCACGACCACCGCGACCACCACGACCACCGGCAGCATCAGCACCGGCAGCGGCAGCAGGGGCGGCGCTGCGCGATTTGTAGTACCAAATGCCGAAGCCAATGCCGGCAAGAACCAGTACGAATCCGATGAGTTTGAGTGGGTTAGCGCGACGGCGGGGCGGCGGCAAGGGTGCCTGCGGCTTCTTTTCGTTGACAACAGCCTCGCGCGGAGGGGCATTTGTAATCACAAGTCATCTCCTCTATCAGACAAAAATTAAAATTGCGCAAATGTATGTACGATTTTCGCTCTGCGTCCAGCAGGCTTGAGAATTGTCAACAACCGCATGACTTGACGAGAAAATCCTGCCTTCGGTTTCAGCTTTTCTGCTCTATGCGGGCGAGGATTTGTTCCGTGAGTCGCGCACTTTCGGCAAGCGAAAGCGTTT
>JAXLQQ010000093.1:0-18283 GCA_046331525.1 Blastocatellia bacterium | reverse complement strand
AATCCGTCGCCGCGTTCGTTCTCGCCGCTCGGCGATTGGTATTGGCCGCAAGTCACGAAATACGTTCGCGCCGGACAAGCGCGGCAAAGCTTGCTGGCGTGGAAGATTTTTGGCCGCCGGTTGGATGGTCGCGCAAACTCAGATCGGCCTTCGCCCGTTGATCCAGGCAACGCGGCAACGATTCCGGCGGGCAAGAGTTTTTACGATTGCGATTTAGATTACACGGGCGAGATTATGCCGCCGCCGAGTTCCGGCCTGACGCTCAGTTGGGACGAGCGCATGAAATTTGCGCGCTGGATTGACCTCGGCTGTCCGATTGATTTGACCGTGCCAAATTTCAGCATGAACTTGAAGTCTTATGCGGGCTATCTGGAAGACGATCTGCGCCCGACGCTCACGCTCGTTCCGACCGTCGCGCAGGCCACACAAGACCGCAGGCTCTCGCGCCTTGTTATTGGTGCCTACGATTTGGAGAGCGGCATTAACCCCGCCACGCTTTCCGTCACGCTGGACCGCGCGGTTGGCAGCTTTCCAGCCGGGACGAATCTGGCCACGAGCGCGACGATCACTAACGGCGGCACAGTGGTGATCAATCTACCCGCGCCAATTGATTTGGTTACGAGCGGCGTGACAGTAGCCGCTGAAATCCGCGATCAGGCCGGGCATACGACGCGCATCCTGCGTACCTACTCGCGCGAAGCTACGAGCGCCGTCACCGTTTCCGCCGCCAGCTATCTGTCGCAAGCGCCAGTTGCAACAGAAGCCATTGTTTCTGTCTTCGGCACCAATCTGTCGCAGGAAACGCTGGTCGCCGCCACATTGCCTTTGCCGACAACCTTAGCGGGCACCAGCATCATCGTCAAAGACAGCGCGGGCGCAGAAAGGCAAGCGCCGTTGTTTTTCGTTTCGCCCACGCAAATCAACTATCAAATCCCGCCCGGCACTGCGCCCGGTACGGCGACGATTATTATCAGCAACAGCGCAGGCATGTTTTCGAGCGGCACGCTGGCGATTGCGCGCGTGACGCCGGGACTGTTTGCCGCAGATGCCAGCGGGCGCGGCTTTGCTGCCGGACAAGTGCAGCGCGTGCGCAACGGTGCTTCGACGTTTGAATCCATCGTGCGTTTCGACACAGCGCTGGGCAAATTCACCGGACTGCCGATTGATCTGGGGCCGACGACGGATCAGGTATATCTGGTGCTGTACGGCACGGGGCTGCGTTATCGCACCACGCTCGATAACGTCAAGGCCAGCATTGGCAGCGTCGCGGCGCAGGTCATCTATGCCGGGCCGCAGAATGATTACGTCGGGCTGGATCAAGTGAATCTGCTGCTGCCGCGCGCATTGCTCGGACGCGGCGACGTGGATGTCGTCTTGACCGTGGACGGACAAGCCGCGAACACCGTGCGCATCACCATGAAGTAGAACCGGAAACGCGAAGCGCCTGGGAGCGCACGCGGCTCGCGTGCTGAGGCGTGAAGAGGGAATCCCGCTCCGACCAAAGCGCCTCATAACTTCTCAGCACGCGAGCCGCGTGCGCTCCCAGAGCGCTTCGCGTTTCTCCTACTGCTATTTTTCACGTTGCTTAAGCAGGCAGTTCATCTGTGACGACACGCACCCGCCTCTTGCGTAAATCCCCGCCCGGCGTATCATTGCCAAGCCTGTCAGACAGACGATCATTAACTACATTTTTTCGGAGGCTCACGATGCAACGACTTGCCTTGTTCCTGCTCATCACATCACTCGTTACGAATCTTTCCGCCCAACCGCTCGTACCCGCGCGCAAAGCGGCTGACCCCGATGTCAGCACGCTCAAACGCGAAGCAGTTGCCGAGGTTGAGAAGATGCAAAAGTTCACGCAGGAAATGGTGGACAGCATTTTCAGCTTTGCCGAACTGGGTTTTCAGGAATACGAAACCAGCAAATACCTCACGAATATTCTCGAAAAAGACGGCTTCAAGATTGAACGCGGCGTCGCAGGAATGCCGACCGCGTGGACGGCCAGTTATGGTTCGGGCAAACCTGTCATTGGTTTCATCACCGACATTGACTGCATCCCGCGCGCGTCACAAAAGCCCGGCGTTGCCTATCACGATCCGATCATTGAAGGCGCGCCCGGTCACGGCGAAGGGCATAATTCTGGGCAAGCGGTGAATGTCGTCGCCGCCCTGACGCTGAAAAAGCTGATGGAGAAATACAAATTGCCCGGCACGATTCGCCTCTATCCGGGCGTTGCGGAAGAACTTGTCGCCACGAAAGCCTTCTTCGTGCGCGCCGGATTATTCAAGGATTTAGATATTATGCTCGGCTGTCACGTCAGCAACGATTTTGCGACGAATTGGGGACAGCCCGCGAGCAACAGTGGTTTGGTTTCGGTGCAATATTCCTTTCACGGCAGAGCCGCACACGCCGCTGGTGCGCCCTGGGCAGGTCGCAGTGCGCTTGATGCCGTCGAGTTAATGAACATCGGCTGGAACTATCGCCGCGAACACCTGCGGCTAAACCAGCGTTCGCATTACGTCGTCAGCAACGGCGGCGATCAGCCGAACGTCGTGCCGTCTGAGGCAAGCGTCTGGTATTACTTCCGCGAACTAGATTACAAACATATCCGCGAACTCTTTGACCTCGGCAACAAAATGGCGCAGGCGGCGGCGATGATGACGGACACGACGGTAGATTGGCGCGTGCTTGGTTCCGCGTGGCCAAATCACTTCAATCAAACTATCGCCGAAGTGCAGCACAAAAACATCGAAACTGTCGGCATGCCGACGTGGACAGACGCCGATCAAACGCTCGCCAAAGCGTTGCAGAAAGAAATCGGCGCGAAGGTTGAAGGCTTGAAAGACAAAGTCTCCACGCTCGAAAAACCAAAAGAACCGCAAGGCGGCGGCTCCGATGACGTGGGCGATATTTCGTGGGTTGTGCCGATGACGTATTTGCGTTACCCCGCAAACATTCCCGGTTTGCCCGGTCACAGTTGGGAAAACGCGATTGCGATGGCGACACCGATTGCGCACAAAGGCTCGCTGGCAGGCGCGAAAGTGCAGGCGATGACGGCGCTGGATTTCATGCTTAACCCGCAACTCATCAAACAGGCGTGGGACTATTTCAACAACGTGCAGACGAAAGAGATGAAATATCAACCGCTGATTGGCCCAAACGATGTTCCCGCCGTCGAGCTCAACCGCGAGAAAATGGAAAAGTTTCGGCCTGAAATGAAGAAGTATTATTACGATCCGGCGAAGTACAAAACCTATTTGGAACAGCTTGGCATTAATTATCCCACCGTACGTGAGGGCAAATGACGCCGCAGCCTGCATCACTTACCGTGCGTTGCCCGCAGTGCAGCGTTGTCATCGAAGGCGTCACCCCGGAAACGATGGTGTACTGTCTAACGTGTCGCAAGTGGTGCCGCGAAATGGAAAAGGCGATGGTTCAAACCGCACCGCCCATCCGTAAACCGCGCCGTCGCGTGCGGTGTCATTAGACGTTGCGGTACGGGGAGCGTGAGCGACCTGGGCTTCGATCAAGCGTACACTAATCGAAGCCCAGGTCGCTCACGCTCCATACCGCATTCTGGCTACGCCTTACGTTTTCTTGAAAGGCTGCTTCAATCCCTTCTGCGCCTGTTCGCGTGAATCGTAGACGTTCGGGCGCGCCAGCACAGCTTTGTATTGCGCAAGGGCTTCGTTGCGTTGCTCGGTCAGGTCGTACATTTGCCCGGCGCGCAGCACGGCCATCGTGGCCAGACCGGCTTCGGCGTTGGTTTCTTTCGCGGCGGCGAGGAATTGTTGCGCGGCTTTGTCGAAGGCGTTTTGCTTGGCTAAGGCTTCGCCGTACTGAAAGCGAATCAAATCCATAGACTTTGCCGCCGGAGAATTCGTACCCGCTTCTTTGACGAGCGCGTCAAACGCGGCGAAGGCGTCCTCTTTGCGATTAAGCTGTGAGAGGGCGGAAGCTAATTCCAACCGGAACAGAAAGTTGTTGGGATAACGCGCGGTAAATGTTTGCAGAATCGCCAGTGCGTCTTCTGCCTTGTTTTCATTCTGATAAATGCCGATCAGCATCACGCGCGCGTCGTCGGCATTGTCGGCATTGTGTTCGATGATACTGTTCAGTTCCTTGATGCCACGCTCCTTGTTGCCGCGCACGCCGCCCATCGCAATCAACGCTTTGACGGGAAGGGAAGATTGCCGATAACGTAGTCGTACAAGCCAACGGACAAGAACGCATCGTAATAATCCGGCTTGAGCTTAAGGACTTGCTGATGCGCATCAATGCCTTTGGAGCCGTTGCGCATCGCCGACCAGAACTGCGCGCGGTCGAAGCCTCATACGCCGCGAGAATGCTGTAGATCGAACCGAGATAATATTTGGCGTAAGGATCGCTGCGGTTGGCATTGACGAGCGTGAGGGGCTTTAGTTTTCGCGGCAGCCATCAGCGCGCGAAATTCACGATCCACTTTCGCCTCGACGGCATCACCCTGCTCACCTTCTTCTTTGGAACCTTCAAAGCCTGCGTAAAAACTTTCGTTCTGATACAGCCCGGTTTGCAGGCGGCGAAGCTTGTACAGGTGTTCGAGCCAGATGATGTTTGCCACGTACAAATCGCCTGCCGGATGCTGTGGCCATCGTTTCCGAATCTCTTCAAACTTGGCGCGCGCCGTGGTGTAGTCCAGGTTGTAATTCGCGGCGTAACCGGCCTGCCGGAGCGCAATCATCTCTGGCGGCGGCTGGGCAGCAAACGTTGTGACAGCGGCGGATTGCGCCTTGCCCGTCAGCGAAAAAGACAACAAAACAAGCAAAACAGGAAAGATTCGGAACTGCATTATACTCACTCCTCTCACGCGGGCCGTTTCAGCGCGTTGTAGCGATGGGGGCTACAATGCGGAGGGCCTGCGACACGCACGAAAACTGCATCGGCAAATGCCCGACTAATTCGCCGTCAAGTTGCACGGGAATCGTCGTAGCAGCTTCTTTATTTTGGGCATTGATTGCTGTGATCGGTTCATAGATCACGTCCGGGCTGATGGTGTGTGCGCCAAACAGGCTCAGAAACGCATAGCCGAGATACATCAGGCGGCTCTGCGAATTGAAAATACAAATATCCAGCTGCGGGCTGTCCATCGTTGAGCGCGGCGCAATTTTGAACCACGCGGCGTAATTTGCCGCATTGGCCACAATGGCGAAGGTCGCCTCGCATTGGCGCTGATCGTACTGCAACGTAAACGGGCGCACCGGCCACTGCACCAGCGTTTTCAATCCCGCCAGGACGTAAGAACCAAGGCCCCATTGTTTTTTCTGCGCCGGGTTGACGGTTTCGATGATGGTGGCGTCCAGGCCGATGCCGGCCATTAGCAAAAAATACCGCTGCCAACTTTTGTCAGGTTTGCTCGCCAAGCCTACGCTGATTTCCCGCTGGCTGCCGGCGGCGATAAGTCGTGCCAGGTCTTCGGCGCGGCGTGGCAGGCGCATTTCTTTCGCCAGTACATTCGCCGTTCCAGCGGGCAGAATCGCGAGCGCCGTTGCTGTTCCCACTAATGCTTGTGCCGTTTCATTGATGGTGCCGTCGCCGCCGCAGACGATTACCAAATCTGCCTTTTGCTCGACGGCTTGCGCGGCCAATCGCGTGGCATCGCCAGCGCACGTTGTCGCCAGGACTTGATGGTTGGCTACGGCAATGCCATTTACCTCTAGTGCTGTCAGTAACCGCTGCACGACAGCCGTGGTTTGGTGAAGCCCGCCAGCCTTTGGATTGTAGATCAGCACAATATTCTTTCCTGCCATTGACACACCTTTCATCTGCGCGCAGGTAGGGGCAACTGTCAGGCCACACTGGCGCGGATTGGAAATACATCACTTAGCTCGTTTCCCCATCCAGATCGTCATCATTTTTGACGGACAGATGATATGTTTTGCCGACAACGCACGCCGGACTCGTGCTGGCACATCATCATCAATTTGTCACAGCTTTGACAATCCTGTTGGTTAAATTGCCTTGAACAGAATTGGCAGAGCTATACCACTCGCCCCGAAGCAACCGAAAAAGCTTTGAAGAAAGGTAGGCAGAGCATGAGAAAAGAGAAAGGGTTCACGGCAATCGAAATGGTAACGATGGTGGGGATCGTCGGAATAACGGCGGCCATTGCTGCTCCTAGCATTATCAAGTCCAACCGCAGTTACAAGCTTAACACGGCAGCGCAGGATGTTGCGCAGGCCTTTCAGTCGGCGCGGTTTGAGGCTATCCGCAATAACAACAGTCAAAACGTGTACATTGATAAAACGAACAACACAATCACGATCAATGGACGCACGATCACGCTGCCGAATGGCATTACGTTCCAGACGCAGACGAGTAGTTCTGATCTTCCCGCTGAAATCAAAAGTGCGGCCAGCAATGGAAGCAGCGGTACAGTTTCAGGGCAGCAGTCGAACGAAAAAACGGCGGTTTCCTTCCCTTACGATTCGAGTACGAGCAAGTATGTAGCCACCTTTAACTCGCGCGGATTACCAAATGTCCAGCCAGGAGCAGTGAACTGGTTGTATCTGGTCAATGCTGATGGCGAGAAAGTCGCAATTACCCTGACCAGTGCGGGCAGCACCAACACCTGGCGCAAGAAGAGCAGTGGTGATTCCTGGAAAGATTCGACGGGGAAAAACGGAGACAGTGGTGAATCCGGGAGTAACTCTGGCAGCAATTCCGGTACGGGCAGTTAAGCGCGGAGCCGAAGTTCTGTGCGTTCTTAGCCCGGCACGAATGAAACGAAGAGCCGTTATGAAAGCCTGGAAGAAAACAATACCAACGCCACAGGCGGGGTTTACTTTGCTGGAAACCGCCGCCGCTTCAATGATTATGCTGGTCGGCATGCTGGCCGTGATGCAGTTGTTTGCACTTTCGATTGTTTATAACAAAAGCTCGACGCAGATGACCATCGCGGCCACCTTGGCCAAGCAGCAAATGGAGAAATTGCTTGCACAGCCGATGCCGGATGGTTCGGAACCGGCACCACTCGGCTATGGGGGAGCCCTGGGCGATACAAACAAAGTGACAGGGTATTATCAAAATTACTACGTTGATTTTGATCGTAACGGGCAGAAAGGGACGATGCGAATGAGTTCGACGGCCTTTTATACCGGGCAATCCGTCAGCTACGTCGTGACGTGGAAGGTTGAGAAAGACAGCGTTACCGTCACTGACCCTGTCACCAATCAACAAGTCCCGGCCCTGGCTGGTTTACGGCGCATCACGGTACGCACTGAGGCGACGCAAGCCGGGTTGCAGGGCAATGCTCAGTCGCGCGGGACAGGGCAGGCCAGTACATTAACCCCAGAGACAGCGCAAATCAGCACCATTCGCACGCCGTACAACTAAACCTTTATCCATCTGAGCGGAGTAATAAATATGCAACGCAAGCAGCAGGAACGCGGGTTCAGTATTTTAGAAATGCTGGTCGCAACAACGATTACGGTGGGGTTGACCGCCACTTTATTTTATTACTTCAAACAGAGTCAGGATTCCTTTGTTGTCGAAGGGGCGCGGACGGAATTGAATCAGAATTTTCGCGCGGCGCTGGATTTGATCGCCCGTGATATTCAAGCCGCAGGTGCAGGCATCCCGCTGTTTCTCGGCCCCGTGGCCAGTAAGGATGGTGGCGGCTCGAACACTGATCCCAGTCTGAATCCGCCGGATGCAATGCTCTTGCTTTACGGCAATTCCAATGTCAGCCCCGTGGCGGTGAAAGCGACTTCAACCTATCCTGCGCCAAGCGGCACGTCATCTACCATCTATACGGATATTCCCACAACCGCGCTTACCACAGGTAATTACCTGCTTTACACAGTGGCGCAACCGCGAGTGCGCGCGTCTGACATTTCAGATACGGCAGAGTTTTCCCTCTTTACCATTGCAAATACGACGGACATCACGACGCTTACCAGCAGCGGTGTGACGATTGGCAATCGCGTGACGCCTTCAACTTTTACGCTGAATTCCGACGCGACGTACTGGAATCACACGATGTCGTTTCCCTCATCCACCAGCCTGAATGTCGTGCCGCTGGATGAGGTGATTGAATATATGGTGGACACGACAGCGAATGAACTGCGCCGCAATCGGAACCGGTCGGGCTGGGTGACGGTGGCGCGCAACATTTACAACTTGCAACTTCGCTACAAGCTGGAAGCCTATAACAGCGGCACCGACAGTTTTGATACGAGTTGGGTAAATGAGGTGGCGCAATCTTCCACCAACAATCGCGCGCTGATACGGTCGGTCGAGGTCACGTTGTTTGGCCGAACGCAAATGACCGGCGCGGGAGATCGCCAAGGGCAGCGCGCCATTTCGCAAACGATTGAAGTCGCGCCCCGCAATCTCAACCTACCCGGTTTTGCCCCGAATCGGTAAGCCGTTTTTCTGGCGCATTGCCACAGGGAATGTCTATGAAAAAGCAACAGCGGAAAATCAGACCAGTGAACTTATCGGAGCAGGGGATGGCCCTGGTGGCGGCGCTGATGTGTTTGCTCCTGTGTACCGGATTAGGCATGGCGATCCTGTTCAACTCGACGGGCGAAGCGTCGCTCAGCGGAGGTTTTCGGCGCAACGAGCAGGCATTTTATGGCGCGGACGCGGGGCTGGGCATTACGCGCATGGCCCTGCGCAATTCGCTCAATGATGCAATTCAGGCGGCGGCTACGGCGGCGGTCAATGCCAGTCCTACCTGGAGTTCGCGCACCTCCGGCGGAGTCACCCTGGTGACATATGATCGCACGCAGCTCGGCAATATTTTGCAGAGCAGCTCGTTGGTGTCACAGACTGGATCAGCCATCGTCAATGCCAAGAGCGCGCTCACTTCGCGCGCCTCGGCGCTGACCAATGCTGGCTTTGATGTAGATATTCAATTATCGCTGGCCTCGATTACTTCGACCTCGGCGGTGGACGTGCAACAAGTCGTTACCAATAGCCAGAATCAAAATGTGGCGCAGGATATTCCGAGCGTTACGGCTTCTGTGACGGGGAAATATAAGTACACGGTGACTTCGACCGGCAACAATGCGATTAGCGTGGATAACCCTAATCGCGCGCAGGCCAAGGCGGTGGAGACTGGCTATATCAGCGTGACATTGAATGCCGTCATTACGACGCCGACCGGGACGACGACTTACAAGCGTTCATTTAGCGAATACGGTACATTTGTGAGCCGCTTCACCGGCACCTGGGCATCGGGAACTTTTCAGGGGAAAGTGCATACAAATCAAAGCTTCGGGTTTTCGTCCTCATCTCCGGTGACGTTTACCGGAGATGTTACACAGGTCGGTTCCACCTATACGTGGGATAGTGGCACTTATAACGTCAGTGGCGTGTCTGCCAATTCGTCGCCTCACAGCGGTATGACCTTCAATAGCTCGTATACGCAGGTGGCGAATCTGGATTTGCCGATTAGTTCTTCGGCGCAAAAGCTGGCGGTGTTGAATTCGACGGGAATGGCCGATAATACCTATCCTTCGACCACGTCTGATCCTACCGATCCGCCTGATCCAACGGTGACGCAGATGAAAGCCGCGCTCAAAACCGTCTCGAATGCTGCGCCGTCCACAACTGGCACGGGCGCGAGCGAAGTCATTAACACGGGCGTCTATGTACCCGCTGCAAATGTGGGCAGCACGCCGACGATTAACGGCGGAGGCATCTACGTCAAAGGCACCGCTGATGAAATTACGCTGAGCATTGGCACAGGCAACACGCAGATTTATGCGATCAAACAGGGCAGCACGACGACGACAATTACCATCACGCCAGCGTCAGGCAGCAGTGCTGGAACGACCGTCGTTTCCAACGGCACCACTTCCACAACATTTCAGGGCGTGCCGCAGGATAAAACCGATCCGACGGCCTTTAAGCCCGGCGTTGCGCTTTATGTGGATGGTGCCATCACCAAGATTCACGGCCCGGCAGCTTCCGGCGGAACGGTTCCGGCGGCAATTGCCAAAGATACGCGCCTGACCGTGATTTCAACGGGAGATATTGGCGTGACCGGCAGCATCACCTATCAGGAACCCGTGTTGAATTCCAGCGGTTCGACCGTGACCTACGCCAACAACTACGTGCCCCAGAATGTGCTGGGCATCTATACCAACAGCGGTGTGGTTACGTGGACGCCAAGCTCCACTTACACGGCCACGAATGCCACGATGGATGTTGACGCGGCCTTCGCCATCTTTAATGAACCGGCGTTGAATGCGAATTCCAGCGCGACTACGGGCGGTTGGAACGTCAATTGTTCGATCTGTAACAGCAGCACCAAGATTTCCCTGCGTGGCAGCCGTACCGCTTCCAAAGCGCTTGGTTCGACGAACTACGGCCAAACCACCAACCGGTTTTTTGATCCGCGCTTTGCCAACGGTTCGGTCATGCCGCCGTTTTTCCCGACGACTAAAGTTACGAGTACCACCAGCGTCACCACACGCACGGCAGTCGCCACGACGTCGCAAATTATGACAGAGTCGAACACCTGGCAGCGTACCTACAATTAAGCTTTTCCTTCGCCGGGCGTGATTCGGTGTACTGCAAACAGGATGTTTGCAGTAC
Organism: Blastocatellia bacterium; assembly: GCA_046331525.1. Classification (GTDB taxonomy): domain Bacteria; phylum Acidobacteriota; class Blastocatellia; order RBC074; family RBC074; genus JAFDVL01. Next base: position 7,699 of record JAXLQQ010000093.1, on the reverse strand, counting down.
ACCGAACCGCACCTGCGCGAATTGATCTCCTCTTTTTTCCCTCCGCTAAAATTCGTTGACATTCCCCATCGGGTTGCATACCGTACCGCGCGTTATTCACCAGCAGAGACCGAATAGATTTCATCCGATGAGGCAGCGTGCAAGTGGCTGACGCCGTGCCGTATTTTTCAGCCGCCTGCTTCATCCAACAGCAGCTTTCAGCCAGGCGCGTTCTTCAGTCAGCACAGAAAGGATTTTTGTGGCCGATACAACCCGCATTCTCGTCAAATTACAACCGAGCGCAGCGCTTGCCGCTGTGCCATCGAACACGAACTTACGCCCGCTGTTTGCGAGCGAAACCGCTCCGCCAGCCTTCGGGTTGGGCGCGGCTCCGACGTGGTATCTCGCCGATTTGCCGACCGCTGCCGAGTTGCCCTGGGACAACGCGCACGCACAGGTTGCCGCACAACTCGGCATCGCGGAATCACAGGTCGTGATGGCCGAGCCTGATCTCCCTCACAAAATCTTTGCCGATCCGCAAAGCCGCGATATGAACCTCGCCATCGGTGCGAATTGTCAGGCCGTGCCGCAGCAGGGAACTGGCGGTCGTGTCGTTGGCCCGGACGAATTTGCGTGGCATTTGCGCGATGATTTTTCGCAGCTTGGCGCGGCGCGCGATGCCGTGACGTTCGCTGACCCGCGCACGCGCATCGCGCATCTCGACACCGGCTACGACAAAACGCACAACGCGCGGCCTGAACGAATCCTGACCACACTGGAACGCAATTTCGTCAGCGGCAACAGCGATCCGAACAGCGCGCAAGACCCGAATCGCGGTCACCTGTTTGATAACTCCGGGCACGGCACGGGCACGCTTGGCATTCTCGCGGGCGGACGTGTCGCCAGCGCGGATAACAAATACCTCGGCGGTGCGCCGCAGGCCGATATTTTGCCGCTGCGCATCGCGGATTCAGTTGTGTTGTTTTTTACCAGCGCGTTTGTCAGCGCCCTGCAATACGCCATTCAGCAGCGCGCCGATGTCGTGTCCATCAGTATGGGCGGCTTGCCTTCGCGCGCGTGGAATGAACAGGTGAATGCGGCGTATGAGGCGGGCGTGTGCATTGTGGCGGCGTCCGGCGATTGCTTTGGCGGCTTCCCAACGCATCACGTCGTTTATCCCGCGCGGTATCACCGCACGATTGCGGCGTGCGGCGTGATGGCCGATGGCCGACCGTATTACGATTTGCCGCTTAAGACTATCGAAGGCAATTGGGGGCCGAACAGTTCGATGACCGCCGCGTTGTCTACCTACACACCCAATATTCCCTGGGCGAAGTTCGGCTGTCCCACGACGATTGATTTGGATGGACAAGGCACTTCCGCCGCGACGCCGCAAATCGCGGCAGCGGTTGCCTTGTGGTACGAGAAGTACAAAAACGTCTTGCCGCGCGATTGGCGGCGCGTCGAAGCGGTGCGCAATGCGTTGTTTCGTTCGGCGCGCGGCGTGGCACCGGAACTGCGCGAAAAGCTGGGCGCGGGCATTTTACAGGCGCGTGCTGCGCTCGACATCGCGCCGATTTTCAATTTGCCGAAGACACCACCTGACAATGATTCCTTTTCGTTCTTCCGCGTCATCACCGGCCTCGGCATCAGTGGCGCGCCCGCACGCGAAGAGATGTTCAATCTCGAACTCACGCAACGCTGGCTGCTGAATCGAGACTTGCAGGAACTCGTGCCTGACCCCGACGACCAACAAGTAGACGTGCCGCAGAACAAGCTGCGACAATTTATGGAAGCCGTGATTGAAGACAAAAGTGCCTCGCTCGCCTTGCGCAAACACACCGCCAATCGCTACGCGCTCCTGTTTGGCGCAAAGGCGAAGAGTGTGCCGAAAGAAATCGAACCCGAACCGCGTGCGCCTTTCACGGGCAAAGTACGCATCACCCCGCCGCCCTTCCGCCGCCTGCGCACGTACGCCGTTGACCCCAGTTTTTCCACGCGCCTCGACACCGCCGCCATCAATGAGGCCGTGCTGAAAATCAAATGGGAAAAATTGGAGCCGGGGCCGGTCGGTGAATATCTCGCCGTCGAAGACAGCGAAGCGCCCAACAACTTCCGCGCCAATTTGGACGATCCGCAACTGCTCGCGCAGGACGGATTCGCGCCGTCCGAAGGCAATCCCGGCTTTCATCAGCAAATGGTTTATGCTGTAGCGATGACCACCATCGCGCATTTCGAGCAAGCCTTAGGCCGCCCCGTCTTCTGGCGTCCCAAGCCCAACGAGGATGACGAAAACGATGACAGCAAATTTGTTCCCCGGCTGAAAATTCTGCCGCATGCGATGCGACAGGCGAATGCGTTTTACAGCCCGCCGGAAATCGCCTTGCGGTTTGGTTTTATTGAAGCCTCCGCGAATGATCCGGGTGATCACGTGCCGGGCAGTATGGTCTTTTTCCTGCCTCTCGCACGACATCATCGCGCACGAAACGACGCACGCGATTCTGGACGGCATGCATCGCCACTTCAATGAACCCACGAACCCCGATGTCTTAGCCTTTCACGAAGCCTTTGCCGACATCGTGGCGCTGCTTCAGCACTTCACCATCCCCGCCGTGCTGGAAAATGAAATCAGTCATACGCGCGGCAACCTCGAAGAAGAATCCATCCTCGGCGCGCTGGCCGTACAATTTGGCCGCGCGATGGGCGGACGCGGCGCATTGCGTGATGCCATCGGCAAAGTGGACGAAAACGGCAAATGGCAACGGCAGAAACCTGATCCAGCAGATTATCAAAAAACGCTCACGCCTCACGAACGCGGTGCCTTGCTCGTGGCGGCTGTGTTTGATGCGTTTCTGGCGATTTACAAATCGCGGTCAGCAGATTTGCTGCGCATTTACACGGGCGGCACAGGCGTTTTGCCGGACGGCGCGATTCATCCTGACTTGGTGCGCCGCCTTGCTGCCGAAGCCGCCAAAGCCGCCAGCCACGTGCTAAATATGTGCATCCGCGCGCTCGATTACACGCCGCCGGTAGACATCACGTTTGGCGAATACCTGCGCGGGTTGATTACGGCAGATTTCGATTTGGTCGAAGATGATCGCTACAACTACCGCGTCGCGTTTGTCGAAGCCTTTCGGCGGCGCGGCATCTATCCGCCGAAAGTGGAAACGCTATCGGTGGACACGTTGCGCTGGCAGGGGCTGGATTACAGCGTCCTGTCCGACGCCGAAGACCGCACGGTACGCAAACGGTCGCAGGCGTTGCTGAAGCCGTTGCGCCGTTTTTCCGATGCCTGTTTTTACCTGCGCGACCGCGAAGCCCTTTTCAACTCCACCCGACAACAGCGCGCGTGGCTGCATCAAACGCTGGCCAGCTTGTTTAAGGAAGTTCCCGCCTTTGCCAGCCTGATCGGCCTTGATTCTAAACTGCCTTTTGAATTCCACGCGCTGCGCCGTTCCTTGCGCATTAGTCCCGATGGCAAGCCGATGCCGCAGATTGTGGCTTCGCTCACGCAGGAGCGAGCGTTGCAGGGCGGCGCGCCGGAGCAAAACTTTCGCGGCGGCGTCACGTTGTTGATTGATCTGGCGACGTCTTCGATTCAATACGCGATCAAAAAAAGCATCACGAGCATGAACCGCGAAGACCAGACCGCGAAGTTCTTACGCGATGCGCGGCAAGACCCGTTGCGCGCCTTGCTGCTGGCACCGCAAACTAAAGAACCATTTGCAGCGCTGCATTTGTCGAGTGATTTGTTTATGTAAACCGACGGCAGCAGTCCGACGGTGAAGGAGAGTGCTATTAAGAGCCTACGCCCTCCTTCACCGTCGGACTTCCGCCATCAGTCGCTTTGGTGGGCTGAAGCGTGACAAACACGCTACCATTTTTCTTGTCTTTGTTGAGCGCGAGCAAGATCGGGCCTTCGATCAACTCACATTGCAAATCGTCGGAGTGTTGCGGTTTGTAATGGCGCTTATTGAGGTCGGTGTTATCCAGATTGAGCGATGATCCCGGCGTAGATTTCTTCGGTATCTCTGGCAAAAATGGCTGCGATTTACTTTCGTCGTGGATTTTTATTTCCTGTTCGTTCAACTCCTCTGGAGTTAGGGCGGCAGTTTCCTTCGCCGTCATTTCTGCGCGGATTTTCGCCTGTGGCTGGATTTTCGCTTGTGACTCCCAGTGGCGCGGCACCTGGTTGATGCCAATTGGGTAAATGGTCAGATCGCCTGTTTGCAAATTGATTTTCAGGCGCAGGAAATTTTTCCAGCGTTGAATTTTCAAGGAAGAAAACGCCGCCGTGCTGTGCTGCCCGCAGGCATTCAGCGAAAGTCCCAAATAAATCCCGACCAGCAGCGGCCCGATCAGCGATCCGAGCAGGCTCAGCAGCAAAACCCGGCTAAAGCTTGTCGGCAACGATTGCAGGGCAATGAGCGGGAAAAACGCGCGCCGTGAGGTTTCCCAGTGCGCGATGGATTGCAGGGAAAACGGCTCGAAAATGTGCGCCAGACTAAAGGCTGCGACGAGATGGCAAAGTCCGTGCATTCCGCCCGCTGCCCAGCCAAAGCCGCGCGTCATCGGTTCTGAAAACGTGATGAAATAAAACCCGCCCAGCGTCAGCACAACTAACAGCAACAAAAGCGGGCTACTGCTGGTAATTACCAACAGGCGACACAGCCAACCCAGCACGCCCTTTGCAGTCAACTCGGCAGTCTGACTTTCGGATAAGAGATACGCAAAACCGCCCAACGCAATCAGCACATACAACACGCGCACGCTGGGGTTTTGGTAAATGGCAGCTTTGTCCTTCCAATGATTCACACATCGTGTACGCCAGCGGGAAGGCGACGTAAGGAAATAAAACCCCAGCACCAGCAAGAGCGTGATAACCGACCAATGCAACTGTTGGCCAATCGTAAGGATGATTTTGCTGCCCCATTGCGCCATGCCGTTGGCGTGGTCAATCAGCGGCGCGGTGCGTTGCGCCAGCAAAAAAGCACTGCCCAGCACGGCATACAACACGCCTATCATTAGACAGAACGAGAAATTGTAGAATGGGAATAACAGGTTCAATAGGCCGATGCACCGTGAACGCCACCGCGAGGGATAACAATGTGTTTCCCTCCCCGCGAACGCCCGCGCGAGGCCGCCGTGCGTCGGATGCAGGAACGCGCCGCCGCCGCCGGAAGTGATTTTTAAGACCCCTTCGCGCGGCTTTGCCTCCGCTTCTTTCTGCGACATCTTATCTTTTTTACCGACTTCCTCTCCGTTAGGATAGAAGACTCGGAAGTAGTGGTGCAGATCGCCAGCCAGCAGCGCGACAATGCGTTTATCCGGCTTGCGGTCTTCTTTTTCCACGTCCTTGACGTATTGCTTGGGAACTTCGAGCAGTTCGAGCAGGCGTTTTAAGTTTGAATTCTTTTCCACCTGCCGCAGCCCCATTTCCTCGTAGACCCAAAAGGGTTCGGCGCAGCAAAGAATGATGCGGTCACCTGGCTGCATATACTGCACGACCTTCTCGAAATATTTGATCTGCCAGTAATCCAGATCGGATTGCAATTGAAAGTCTATCCCCAGCACCCACCATTGTTTGGGCAATTTCAGTGCAAAATAACTGCGGTTTTGCGGTACGCGCCAGTAGCCATTAGCGAAGCTTTGTTTCTCGTAATCGCCAAAAAATTCCAGAAACGAGGACAAGCTGTCATACCAGTCGTGATTGCCCGGCAGCGCAAACAAAAATGGGGTAGGCTGCGGTTTTTCCTGCGCCTCCCAGGCCCAAATGTACGGTTGTTCCAGCCGCCTTTTGTATTCACGCCGATCCGCTGTCGGGTACACTTCATCGCCGCCGAAAATAAGGATGTGGCCGCGCCGCAGCGATTCTTCTGTGCCCTCTACATTGAGGTGTTCCTGCGCTAACAAATACGCCACGGCATATGTCGAATGAAAGCCATCGCCCAAATCGCTGACGTAATCAATCCAAATGTCTTTGTCCTCCGGCGACACGAGTTGTGCGAGTGGGTATTCCTCACAATCGAGCGGGTATTTATCGAGCGGCGCTACACTGAGTTCCCCAGAAAAATCAAAAAAACGCGGCAGTTTGTTCGCTGCTTCAATGGAGCGCCGGTCGGCGTGGCGTCCGAGCGTGGCAGAAATCAACGCTTCCCAGGCCGTGCGCAACAGTTGTCGTGGCTCAAACCATTCCACCATCGGTTGCGCCTCCGGTATCTTTTGGGCGTCAACGCGGCAGCGCCCCCACCGTAGCGCTGCCTTTTCTTTCTTGAGGAACGTCATAAACCGCTGCCACCTGGACGCGGAAGAGACTGGGGTATCACATTTCATAAAAATGCTTTGGGTACACGCTCGTTTTACTTCCACTGTGATCGGGCTGAGATGCACAGCAAATAATCTCACTTGGTTGAATCTCGCTAAACGGGCGCGATTATATGATTGCGGTGAAGGTGTGTCTATCGCTAATTGCTCGCATTAGGCAGTAGCCGCTGCTGAGCCGCTCGGTTAAGAAACAGATTTGCATAATGAGGTATGTGTTATGAAGCAACTCGCTGTTCCCATCAACGATGACATTATGCTGGTGAATGTTCCGCCGCCCTCGGCCAAGGATGAGTTTCACGAATACAGTCGCTTGAATCCTGAATTGCGGATTGAACAAACCAAAGAAGGCACGATGATTATTGTGCTTCCGACTTACAGCGAAACGGGCAACCGGAATTTTAAGTTGACCGGAAAATTAGCAGCCTGGGCAGAACAGAACGGCGAGGGCGAAGGCGTTGATTCCTCTGCCGGATTTATTCTACCGAATGGGGCCAAACGCTCGCCCGACGCTTCCTGGATTCGGCGTGAACGTTGGGAAGCCTTGCCCAAAAAAGCGCGGCAAAAATTTGCGCATGTTTGCCCCGATTTTGTGGCGGAACTGCGCTCACGGACAGATCGCCTCAAGACGCTGCAAGAGAAGATGGAAGAGTATCTTGAAAACGGTGCACAACTCGGCTGGCTGATTGATCCGCTTGAGCGCAAGGTTCACATTTACCGTCCGCAGCAACCCGCAGAAATTTTGCACGACCCTGCCAGTGTAAGCGGTGAGCCGGTCTTGCCGGGATTTACGTTGTTGCTGCGGGCAATTTGGGATTGAGTTACAACCCTAAAGCCCGTTCGATTTCGCTCCGCTCTGCTGCCACCTGTAGCCATTGACTCGCCAACGGTGATGCCAGCAAATGTTTCTCACCTGTCTTATCTGTAAAGCTCAATTGCCCGCGATGATAGCTCACCACATAATCCGGGTCTTTCAACACATGCCCGGTCAAAATTGCTACCACATCTTCGCTCGGATCAAGGCTACCTGCCGCAACCATTTTGCGTATGCCGGCGAGCGTGACGGCGGAAGCGGGTTCGCAGCCAATGCCATCGCGTCCGATCATCGCTTTGGCATCGGCAATCTCCTGTTCGCTAACCTGTTCGACTTCGCCCTGACTGGCGAGCAAGCCGCGCAGGGCTTTGGGCCACGAGACGGGATTGCCGATCTTGATGGCAGTGGCGAGCGTTGATGCGCCTTTCAGCGGCTTCAATTGGATTGGAGCTTGGAGCTTGGAGCTTGGAGCTTGGAGCTGTTGTTGCCAGAGTTGATAGAGCGGATTTGCGCCTTCTGCCTGAATGATCGTGATCTTCGGCAACTGCTCCAGCATTCCCATTTCCTGCAATTCCAGCAAGCCTT
>JAXLQQ010000092.1:0-18506 GCA_046331525.1 Blastocatellia bacterium | reverse complement strand
CGAGCAACACCTATGTGATGGCGACGCCGGATCAGGGGAATAAAGGGCGGTTGGCGAAAGTCTTTTTAGCCGCCGCGCTGGGATTTGCTTTGTTAGGTGTGGGCTATTTTGCCTTATCGGGCTTGGTCAAGGATTGGTTAGGATTGCGTAATAAGGTGGCTAGCAGTTCTCCTGCTCCTGCGGCCTCGCGCACGGCAACGGGTACAACGGTGCCGAGTGCTGTTCCCAGTCAAAGCGCCGCGACGACCAATGGGAAAACGGCGAGTCCCAGCGTGGCTGCTTCGGCTGCCGCTTCTGCCAGTGCCAAGCCTGCGGCGAGTGCCGCCGCAACGGCTCCTCCGGCGACGCCAACGCCTGCGCCAGTTAGCAAGCCCAGTCCGCCCGCCACTCCAGCGGTGGCGAGTAAGCCGACGCCTGCCCCGGCAACAGGCAGTTCCGGGCACGCGGTTGGGGCCAGTGATGGCAGTTTGGCTGTGCAGGTCGCATCGTTCAAATCTGCTGGCGAAGCACAACAGGCGTTGTCGCGCCTGAAATCCGCCGGGGTTGACGCGCGCATCGTCAAAGCTGAAGTGCCAGGAATCGGAACTCGCTTCCGCGTGCAGGCCGGACGCTTTACAAATGAATCGGAAGCTTCCAAATATGCAGGCGAATTGCGCACCAAAGGGGTCGCCCGTGATTTTATTGTGACCGGATACCAGAATCAGTAAGCGCGTTACGGCCAAGAACCAAGCCTAGTCAGGCGATTTCAGCACGAGCCTTTCCCCTCGTGCTGAAATTTTTTCAAAGCGTGGATTTCCGATTGCGGAACCGCTGTGGCTTGCCGTAATCTTACGGCGCTCGCGCATCTCTCTCTTGCTCTTGCCCCGCTTGAGACCGACTTTCGCACGGTGCTTTTTGTGCTTATGATGAAACAACCCGAGGTAGACTTAACGCTGATTTATACCCGAATCTTAGAGCGTTACGCGGCCTTTTTCCCGCGCCCGGAAGCGCGCCTGCGGTTTTTCAATAGCACGATTGCCAAACAGGTTTCCCGTCAAAAGAAAGTCGAAAAATCACTTAAACGCATCGCGTTTATTGAAAAAACACCGCTCTATCGCTGGGTGATGGAATCTATGCTGCACCGGGCGATTATTGAAGAGCTAAGCAACCTCGTGCCGCACTCGCGCGCCGAGCGCAAAGAATTTTTGCGCGGGGCGAAAATTTCCTGGGGCGCGCGGTTGTTGTTTTGGATGTACCGGCTGCGCTATCCGCTTTATGGCGTAGGATTAACCAGCGTGGCTTTATTGCTGGTTGGGTTGTATTCGCTGGCGCTGTGGTCAGGACAGCGGCTCAATCAGTATCTGGCTGAGAAGTATGGACGCGGCGGCAATGCTCCGGCAGGCGTGATTACTACGACGGTCGCCAAATATTTGCCGGGCTATGATCCGAACAAAGTCTGGTTGGTCAAGTCCGAAAACGGGGCGGAGTTTTACAGCAATGGCGGGCGGATTCTGACCGAATTTGAGACGGAAAATCATCCACGTAATTATTATTTGTACGCGAAAGATGATCCGCTGAAAAATCTGGAAACGCCCGTTCAGCATCAACCCATCGGCATTCTGTATCACACGACGGAAGGCGAGTTGGTGGACTTCAAGCCCGACAACAACGACGACCTGCAACGGCGCGGACACGGGCTGATGGCCTACGTGAAAAAGGAAAAGTCCTACAATTACGTGATTGACCGCTTCGGCCAGATTTACCGCATCGTGCGCGACGATCAGGCCGGCTTTCACGCTGGGCATTCGATTTGGAGCGATGACGAGTACACGTATGTCAGCCTGAACGAAAGCTTTATCGGCGTGGCCTTTGAAACCCGGACGGAAGCCGATTCGCAGGCGCAATTGACGGAAGCGCAAATTACAGCCGGTCGCCAACTCACGGCGATTCTGCGCAGCCGCTACAAGATCGCCGATGCCAATTGCACGACGCACGGATTGGTTTCGATTTCGCAGGGCACGATGCTGATCGGCTATCATCACGACTGGGCGCACAACTTCCAGTTTGAAGCGATGGGCGTTTCGGAAAAATATTCGGTGCCGCCCGCTACTGTAGGTCAATACGGTTGCGGTTGGGGCGACGACATCGTGACCAAAATGGGAGGCCGCCTCTGGACAGGCGTGCCGCTGGCCGAAGAGGAATTTAAGAAGCGCGCAGCGAAAGCCCAACTGAAACCCGATGACTTACGACGGCGCATGAAAGAACGTTACAGCGAACAATTGAACATGATGCGTTTGTTACGCGATGCGAATGCTCACGAGACAGATCAGGCTACCAACAAAGCCGAGGCGAGTTGAGCGCTTTGCTGCTCGCCCATCCCCCTTTTACTTTTCCACGAGGATGGCATGCCAAAATCATCGCCCCACAGCAAGAAAAAATCTAATCACGGAGGAATGATGGAAGAAAATAACCAACCAACCGAAGACGGAGGCATTTTGGGACTCGACGTCGGCACCAGCCGCATCGTTGTGGGAAGGGCGCTGAACCGCATCAGGCCGAATCCCAATTGAATGCCTTGTCTCCGTCCCCTACTCAAAAATGACGGAAACCATTTTGCAACAGAACAAAATGGTCTTTCATCGCAACGGCAAAGACCTGTTTGTCTACGGCAATGAAAGCGAACGCTTCGCCAGCTTTTTCAATACTGAACCGCGTCGCCCGATGTCGCACGGTGTTCTGAACGCGCAGGAGTTGATGGGGCAGCAGATGATTCAGGCGATTATTGAGCAGTTGGTGCCGAAGGCACGCAATCGCGAAGTCCTCTGCTACAGTGTGCCCGGCAAAGGCGAAGGCGCAGATGCGAATCTCGTCTATCACGAAGCGGTGCTGAAAAACATTCTGACCGGCCTCGGCTATAACGCCAAAGCCGTCAACGAAGGCCTGGCTGTCGTATTTGCCGAACTGCAAGCCGAAAACTTCACTGGCATCGGCATCAGTTGCGGCGGCGGAATGTGTAACGTCTGCGTGTCGTTCTTGTCCGTACCGATGTTGAGTTTCAGCGTGCCGAAAGGCGGCGATTACATTGACGCCAGCGTGGCCGCCGTCGCCAACGAATCCGGCACCGCATTCGTTTGATCAAAGAAGAAGAATTGGATTTGTCGCGGCAACCAAAAGACAAAGTCCACAGCGCCTTGCACATTTACTACGACGATCTGATTCACACGTTGATTACAGGCTTGGGCGAATCGTTAGCCAGCGCCAGCAATCTGCCGAAACTGGATCGTCCGATTCCGATTGTGCTGTCAGGCGGCACTGCCAAGCCGCGCGGCTTTATGCAGAAGTTTGAAGCCGCCGCCAAAGCCGGAGACTTCCCCGTCCAAATCTCCCGAAATCCGGTTGGCCAAAGACCCCCTGGACCGCCACCGCACGCGGCTGCTACATCGCCGCGATGTCAGAATCGTAAAGAGAGAAGGAAGGAGAGAAAGAGAGAAAACGGATCGCTAGGCATTCTCTCCTTCTCTCCTTCTCTCTTTCTCTCCCCTCTCACTTTTCTCCCGTGTCCCTCCTGTTGCTCAAGCTGATCGGTTACGCGACTGGCGCGGCGCTTCATCTCTATCTCACCTGGCTTTTCTTTCGACAACGTGGCACGCGCAACAGCGAACGAATGCTGCTGTGGCTGGGGCTGGTAATCGGCGTCTGGTTTTTCGGTTTTGTCAGACAATTTTTGATTTGCTTGACCTCAATGGAGCGGTCACCGCGCGCCGACTGGCGGACACTATGGCGTATGCGGCGCTCTCTTGCCTACCGCCGCTGACGCTGCACGCGCAGATGCGGTTGTGGCAATGGCTGGATGACAACGCGAGGCCGCAATACCTGCGCTGGCGCATTGTGTTGTGTTATCTGCCACTGCTGGCGCTGCCGTACTCGCTGTCGTTTTTGTGGCGGCAACTATGCGCTGCCAGTCGAAAAGCTCGTGCCGTTTCTGACCTTGTTCATTCTCTGGATTGCCGCTGTGCTGTGGGGAAAAAGTGGCGGCATCAACTGGTATCTCTCACGCAAAATCACACCACGCGCGAACAGCACTTTTTCAAGCTTTAGCCCTAACGCTGTTCGTGATGGGCGCGCTGCTTGTTGTTGCTTACATCGTCGGCGCGCGTAAGTGGGGCGGCCAGCAATATCTGGAAGCAATTGCGAAGATGTCGTCGCTCGTGCCGACGGCGTTGATTGCGTATTACATTTATCGCTATCGCTATTTTGGAACTGGTCATCCGGCAAAGCTTCGTCTACGCCGCCTTCGCGTTGACGGTGATGGTGATTTATCTCTACGGCATTCGCCGCCTTGCTTCGTTGATTGAAACGAATTATTCCGTGCGCGCAGGCGTCGTCGAAGCAATTTTGATTTTAGGACTGATGCTGCTGGCCGAGCCGATGCGGCGCGTGACAGAGCGCAACATTCAACGCCTCTTCACGCGCGAAGTCGGATTGTATCGGGATTTGGTCGCGCAGGTCGGAGCTGATGCGGCACACTACAATTCACTCGCCCAATTCATCGCCTTTGCCGAACAACACCTCGCCGCCGCACTTGCGCTTAATGAAATCAGGCTGATTACGGAGGCGAATGATCCTGCTTATCAAAAAGTTTTTCGCCACGCCGAGCAGTGGCAATTGACACAGGTTGAAGAAGCCGACTTCCTGCGCGAACTCAACGCGCTGGCCTGTTATGCCCTCTGGCGCGAAGAAAAAGTGATTGGCTTGATGCTTGTGCGCTGCCTCCCTCCTGCCCTGACGGCGGAAAAACGCGAAGTGCTGGCTGTGCTGTCCGGTCATCTTGCCATTGCCATCGAACGCGCCTTGTTGCTCGAAGAAAAAGTAAACCTCGAACGCGAACTGGCCGAGCGTGAACGCTTAGCTGTGATGGGACAAATGGCGGCGACCATCGCGCACGAAATCAAGAATCCGCTCAGTTCCATCAAGTCCATCGCTCAGGTGATGCGCGAAGATGAAGCGGTGGCACAGGAATACGCGCGCGATCTGGATTTGATTACCAACGAAATCAACCGCCTGAATCGCAGCGTCACACAACTGCTCAGCTTCTCGCGTCCGGCTGTTGTCGCTGCTGCCTCCGCGTCGCTTAGCGAAATTGTCCACAACGTCCTCGCCCTCACGCGCGCCGAATGCGAGGAACGCGGCGTGCGCGTGACGACTGATTTGCCAACCGATCCGCTGCTTGACGGTGCTACCGTTGCGGCGCTGAAAGAAATCCTCATCAACCTTGTCCTCAACGCCGCGCAAGCGATGCCGAGCGAAGACGGCGAAAAACAGATTCATCTCGCCAGCCACGAGCCGTTGACGATTTCCGTCACCGACAACGGCGTCGGCATTCCCGCCACGTTGCAAAGCAAAATCTTCACGCCGTTCTTTACCACCAAGCAGCGCGGCACTGGTCTCGGCCTGGCGATTGTCGCGCGGCGCGTGCGTGAAATCGGCGCGAATCTGACTTTGATCAGTCCCGTTCGTAACGGACGCGGCGCGCAATTCAGTTTGACTTTCCCCGCGAAGGACACAAAGATGCACGAAGAATCTCTCGCGTAACATTGGTGAGCAACTATGCCCGATCCTACGATCCTCATCGTTGACGACGAAGAAGCCGCGCGGCTGGGGATGCGGCGCGCGCTGAAAAATTATCCGGCCTCCGAGGCCAGCAGCGTCGAAGAGGCGCGCTTCCTCATCGCGCAATACAAGCCCGATTTGATCCTGCTCGATAACAACTTGCCCGGCACGAGCGGGATGGAATTTCTGCACGAACTGGCCGTGCAGGAAAACGCGCCGCAGGTCGTGATGATTACCGCGCACGGCACCGAACGGACAGCAGTCGAGGCGATCAAAGCCGGTGCATATGATTATTTGGCAAAGCCGTTTGAGTTGGATGAATTGCGCCTCGTCGTGAAAAACGCGCTCGAAGCACGCGGCCTGCGCGCCGAGAATGCACGGCTGAAAGAAGAACTCGCGGCGGTTAAAGGCACGGGCGATTTGCTTGGCGCGAGCGTGGGGATGCAGAAAGTTTACGACCTGATTGCCAAAGTTGCCGCGACGGACATCACCGTCTTGATTCGCGGCGAATCCGGCACGGGCAAAGAACTCGTGGCGCGTGCGATTCACGACCGCAGCGCGAACCGTCGGCAAGGCCAATTCATTGCGATGAACTGCGCCGCAATGCCGAGCGAATTGATCGAATCGGAACTTTTCGGCCACGAGAAAGGCGCGTTCACGGGCGCGGCGACGCAGCGCAAAGGCAAATTTGAAATGGCGCACGGCGGTACGATTTTTCCTGGATGAAATCGGCGATATGAGTATGACGACGCAGGCCAAGCTGCTGCGTGTTTGGAAGAACGAAAGGTCGAACGGCTTGGCTCGTCGCAGTCAATTCCGGTAGACGTGCGCGTCATCAGTGCCACGAATGTCGCGCTCGAAAAAGCGGTTGAGGAAGGGAAGTTCCGCGCCGATTTGTATTACCGCTTGCGCGTCGTGCAAATCAATTTGCCGCCGCTACGCGAACGCGCCTCCGACATCCCCATTGCTTGCCGAACATTTTCTGCAAAGCTACGCCACGCGCTATGGCCTGCAATGCACAGGCCTCGGTGCGGCTGCGCTGGCAAAGCTAATGACGTACTCGTGGCCGGGCAACATTCGGGAACTGCGCAACGTCATCGAACGCAGCGCCGTGCTGGCCGATGGCGCAACCCTCAACGCCAATGATCTGCCCGAAGAAATTAACGCTCCAGCCAAAGCGGCTGCGCCTGCGCCGACGAGTTTTGACGGCGACGTATTGCCAATTCCGTTTCTGGATGATTTCCGCGAAGCGCGCAAGGCGTTCGAGCGAGCCTACATCGAACGCTGTCTAATTGAAACCAACGGCAACGTCACGCGCGCTGCCGAAAAAGTCGGTATGCATCGCCAAAGCCTGCAACAAAAGTTGAAAGACCTGGGGCTGATGCGCCGCTATGTTGTGAACGAAGAAGAAGAGGAAGCCTGAAACTATGAAACCCGTCTGTTTGTGTCTTGCGCTACTGCTGGCGTTGTGTGGATTCGCTGCCGCGCAATATCAAAAGAAAACTCTTATCGCCCATCGCGGCGCTTCCGCCTACGCGCCGGAACACACGCTGGAAGCGTATCGCCTCGCCCTGCAACAAGGCGCGGATTTTGTCGAGCAGGATTTGCAAATCACGAAAGACGGCGTGCTGGTTTGCCTACACGACGAAACGCTGGAACGCACGACCAACGTCAAAGAAGTTTTCCCTGACCGCTTCAATCTGGCAAACGGCAAGCAGCGGTGGGAGGTCTGTGATTTTACGCTCGCAGAAATCAAACAACTGGATGCCGGATCGTGGTTCGATAAAAAGTTTGCGGGCGCGCGCGTGGCGACGTGGCAGGAAGCGATTGATTTAGTGCGCGGCAAAGCGGGTTTGTATCCTGAAACCAAAGCGCCCGAATATTACGGCAGTCGCGGCTTTGATATGGAAAAGCTTGTGCTGGCGCAGCTCAAAAAGAATAACCTGCCTGACAAAAGCACGCCCGTCGTTATTCAATCGTTCAGTGCCGAATCATTGCGCAAAATGAAGCAAGAATTAAAAACCAAACTGCCGCTCGTGTATCTGATTAGCGGCGAGCAGAAAGATTGGCTTACTGCTGAGGGGCTGAAAAAAACGCGCGCCTTCGCGGTTGGCATTGGCCCCGACAAAAATTTAGTAGACGCCGAACTCGTCAAACGCGCCCACGCCGCCGGGTTGAGCGTGACGCCGTACACTGTGACAACCAAGAGGCAAAGCCGTTTTGTGAATGTGCGCGAAGAGATGAGTTATTACTTAAAAACGCTCGGTGTGGACGCGCTGTTTACTGATAATCCCGATCAATTTCCGCGCTAGCTCTTGCGCTTATGGCACGCGCACCGGCTGTGTCCAGGCATAGTTGCCGTTGGATTCGGTAACTTTGGCGCGCACGTATTTTTCGTTGCCCTGCACTTCATAAACCGCCGTATTCGTCACGGTTTCCTGCAACACCTTGCCGCCCGCGCCGATGAATTGCACGACGTATTTGCTGTACTTCGTTTCCTTGATCGTCAGCTTGATTTGCTTGTTGCTCGCCTCGTATTCGCTCAATTCCACGCCTGTCGAAGCGTAAAAATCGCCGCGTTCCAGCGCCGCAACAATGCTGGCCGCCGACAGATTTTCGGCGCGCACGTACACCCAACCGTGTCCCGGCGTCGAGGCACTCGAATCCCACGGACGTTTGAAGTGATGCGCATCATCCACCGCTACGCCGTAGAGCAGTTTGCCGTTTTGCAAAATCAAATCCCACATCTTTTCCAGCCCCGGACGCCCGCCGCCGCCGAGGTTGTTGACCTGTGGGTGCCCGTTGTAAATCTCGAAGAGTTTGTCGTTTTGCAGTTGCTGCAACTCTTCCGCCGTGATGGCCCAGTGAAAATTCGGATGATTGATGTGCGGCACGCCGCGCGCGGCGCGAATCGCGTCCACGTCGCGCTGCATCGTGTCCAGCACGCTTTTGCCGCCTTGTGGCAGGGCGAGTTGTTCAGGAAAGAGGCTGTTGATGTGAATGGGTTTGCCTCCGAATTCGTCCGTGATTTCTTCGCCGCGAATGACCAGAAATTTTTCGTTCGCGCCGTGCAGCGCATTTAATCCGTCCACGCTGGTCAAATAGTTATGATCGGTCAGCACCAGAAATTGATAGCCGTGCTCCCGATACCAGCGCACGACCTCATCCGGCGTCGAATCGCCGTCGCTGTTGAGCGTGTGCGTATGCGTGTTGCCTTTGTACCATTTGAGTTTGGCTTGGGCGGTTGAAGCGGTGAATTTAGGAAGCCATGCCGCTCCCGCAATCAAGAAAAGCACAAACAGAAAAACGAAATGGTTTGTTATTCGCGCTGAAGTCATAGTTGTAATCGTTGGAAAACGCCCGTCCACTTGCGCACTGTCAGCACGCGGAGCGCCTGGGAGCGCACGCGGCTCGCGTGCTGAGGCGTGGAAAGCGTATCGAGAAAAGTTACGACGTATCACTTCAGCACGCGAGCCGCGTGCGCTCCCAGGCGCTCCGCGTGCCCCTACGTGGTTTGTTGGTAATACGCTTTGACCGCCGCTTCGACGCCGAGGCGGGGACTGCTCAAAACGGGAATGGGCAAATCGGCACACAGCGCCGCTGCACCTGCCATCGAAGCCTGCGCCAGCACGATGACATCGCCTTGTGCGGCGACTTTGTGCAATTCTGCCGCAATGTCGGCAAAGTAGGCGTCACGATCTCCAGCCGCAAATTTCGGCCAGGCGGTGGCGCAGAAAACTTCGATCAGTTCGATTTCTTTCCCGGCTTTTTGCGCGGCGTCCAGCAACAATTCGCGCGTCGGTTCCAGCGTACTGGTCAGGGCGGCGGCAACGAGAATGCGGGTGCCGAGGCCGATCGCCTTTTCGGCCATCGCGCGGTCTACGCGCTGCACGGGTTTGTCGGTGAAGGCTTGCGTTGCCTCCGCCGCCGCGCCAATTGTGGAGCAGGTGCAAAGGACGGCATCGCTGCCTGTGTTCAGCGCGTCGAGAATCGTATCCTGCACGCGCTGGGCGAGTTTGTCCGTCACGCCTGCGACGCGGGCTGCGGGCAAAATGGTTTCGTCTACGATGTGGCGCACGGGCAGTTCAGGCGCGATTTCCTGCAATAAAGCGGCGAAGAGCGGTTCGTTCGTCGCGGCAGTATGAAATAAAGTCAGCATAAATTCTTCCTGGTAAAATTTTCCGCAAGGATAGGCGATGCCGCGTGATTTCGCCAGCCTGAGTATGCCGATGGATGAATTGACGTTGCTGTGAAAAGCCTCTACACTCAACGCGGTTTCATAACGTTCGCCACAAAATTTATTCACGGTGCTTTCATCTCCTGGAGTGCATTTTCTCGCTCGCTGAATGCCAGGCGCGAGCGGGTTGCAGTACAACACAACCTGCCTACCCCGAAAGGAGCCACGCATGCAACCTGAAACCGATCTGTCGGCGGCGGTCGCAACCGTCGAAGACCTGCCCGTCAATTCTCTTTCCACTTCGCCCCCGGCTGAACCTGTCGGCGTCGCCCCCGTCGCACAGCAGGAGCGCATTGCCGCCGTAGATGTCGTGCGCGGCTGTGCCGTGCTGGGCATTTTGCTGATGAACATCCTGACTTTTGCGCTCGTTTTTGGCGGCGGCAACGATCCGACAAATACGACGCTCAATGGCGGCAACACGCGCGCCAATCTGGCTTACTGGTTTGTCAGTCAGGTGTTTTTTGAGGGCAAGATGCGGGCGCTGTTTTCGATGCTGTTTGGCGCGGGCGTCGTGTTGCTGGTGACGCGCGGCGACGAACGCGGCGGCGGTTTGCGCGTGGCCGATATTTTTTACCGGCGGACGATGTGGCTGATTCTATTCGGCATCCTGCACGCCTATTTTATCTGGTGGGGCGACATTCTCTATCCGTACGGCGTCTTCGGTTTGTTTCTCTTCCCGCTGCGTAAGGCGAATCCGAAATGGTTGCTTGTCGCGGGCATCGTGCTTTTGCTCATCGGCAGCGGTAGATTTTTTTGGATGGGTTATGACGATTACAAGATTCGTGCCCGCGCCCAGGCTGCTGAACGCGCCGCCGCTACGGGCCAGCAATTAACCGACGAACAAAAGGCCGACCAGAAGAAATGGGAAGAAAAGCAGAAGGAATTCACGCTCGACAAGGAAAAGACAGACAAAGACCTAGCGGCGCATCGCGGCAGTTACGGGAAGCTGTTTGCTTATCGCGCGCCGCAGGTGGCGCAGATGCAATCGGGGTTCATGTACCGCTTCGCCATTCACGACATTGCCGCGATGATGCTGATCGGGATGGCGCTGTTGCTGATGGGCGTGCTGACCGGGCAACGCTCGAACGGGTTTTACCTGAAGCTGATGCTGTTCGGCTATCTGGTCGGCGGCGGGCTGAATGCCATTGTGGGCTGGTATCTGGTCAAGACCCATTTTTATCCTGTCGGCGGGATGATGCTGTTTATGGGAAGTTATGACAGCGGACGCCTGCTGGTTGCGCTCGGCCACATCGGATTGATTATGCTGATCGTCAAGCACGGCTCGCTGCAATGGCTTACTTCACGTTTGGCAGCAGTCGGGCAAACGGCGCTGAGCGGGTATCTGGCGACGAGTGTGATTTGCTCGACGCTGTTTTATGGCTACGGCTTCGCGCTGTTCGGCAAATTGCAGCGGTATCAATTGCTTTACGTCGTGCTGGCCGTCTGGGTGTTTTTGCTGGTTGTCAGCCCGATCTGGCTGCGGCTTTTTCGCTACGGCCCGATGGAATGGGTGTGGCGGTCACTGACGTACTGGCAGAAACAGCCGATGAAATTGCGGCAGGCTGAACCGCTGCCACAGATGGAGCCCTCCACCACTTAACTGACGATAGCCGACTGACGACTGGCTAAAAATCTTCTCGCTCTGACCGGGCAGAGAATTTTGGGTCAGTGGTCAGTGGTCGGTTGTCAGTTGCCAGGCATTCTTTTCATTTATCGGAAATTTGACGTGTTGGGGCGGGGCGTGCTGTTATTGTCAATCGCGCGTTCTGGCAAGGCCGCGCATCTGTGGCTTTATGAGTGAAACAAAATTTCCGACTGGCAACGCCTGGTTGCTGAGTTATCAAAAGAAATATTGGGGACGGTTGGTGCTCGGCACCTTGTTTGTGCTGTGCTCGACAGCGTTCAGCGTCTTTGTTCCCAATCAGGTTGGCAAAGCGATTGACGATTTAAAACACAGCGGTGTGACGTATGAAATCATTGCGCGCCACGCGCTGTTAATTGTGGGCGCGAGCCTGATTAGCGGCGTGTTTCTTTACTTCCAACGTCGCACGCTCATCAATATGTCGCGGTTCATCGAATACGATTTGCGCAACGATTTTTACGCGCAATTGCAGCGGTTGCCGCTGCAATTTTATCAGGACAATCGCACGGGCGACCTGATGGCGCGGGCGACGAATGACCTCGGCGCGGTGCGGCAAATCGTCGGCCCGGCGATTATGTACGGCGAGCAAACGATCTTTCGCTGCCTGATCGTCGTCCCGATTATGTTTGCGATTAGCTGGAAGCTGACGCTGATTTTGCTCATCACAATGCCGCTTGTGTCGCTGTGCGTGAAATGGTTTGGCGAACAGATTCACATCCGGTTTGAAAAGATTCAGGCGTTCTTTTCCGACATCTCCGCGCGGGCGCAGGAAAATCTGAACGGTGTGCGAGTGATTCGCGCCTACGCGCAGGAAGAAGCTGAAATTGCCACGTTCGACAAACTCAATCAACAGTACGTGGATCGCAATCTGGATTTGGTCAAACTCTCTGCCGTCTTTCGCCAGCTGATGCAGTTTTTGATTTGCCTCGGCTTTGAAGAGATTCTCTGGTTTGGCGGCAGAGAAACGGCGCTCGGTCGGATGACGCTCGGCGAATTCGCTTCGTTCAATTTGTATCTGGAGCAGTTGATCTGGCCGCTGATTGCGATGGGCTACGTGACGAATCTCGTGCAACGCGGCACGGCGAGTTTGAAGCGAATGCACGAGATTATGCAGGTGGAACCGGCGATTGCCGATAGCAGGATGGAGAGAGACGGAGAGAGGGGAGAGATTGAGGGAAGAATTGAGTTTCGATTTGACGTTTCGTTATTCTGATAACTTGCCGGAGGTGTTGCGCGACATCAATCTGGTGATTGAGCCGGGGCAGACGGTGGCGTTTATTGGGCGGACGGGAGCAGGGAAATCTACGCTGATGAATCTGGTGCCGCGTTTGTTGGATGCTGCGCCGGGAATGGTTTTTGATAGATGGCGTGCCGATCCGGACTGGCGCTTGAAACCTTGCGCGAAAACATCGGCTACGTCACGCAGGAAACGTTTTTGTTCAGCGAAACGCTGGCGGAAAACATCGCGTTCGGCGTCGAGAAAACCGAACCCGCACAGATCACCCGCGCCGCTGCTGTTGCCGGTTTGGCGGAAGACATCAGCGGCTTTCCCAAACAGTACGAAACGCTGGTCGGCGAACGCGGCATCACGCTTTCCGGCGGGCAGAAGCAACGCACCGCCATCGCCCGCGCCATCATCCGCGAACCGAAAATCCTCATCCTCGACGACGCGCTTTCTGCCGTAGACACGTACACCGAAGAAAAGATTTTACGGAACTCCGCACGTAGATGCGAGGCCGCACGTCGTTGATTGTCGCGCATCGCATCTCGACTGTGGAAGATGCCGATCTGATTTGCGTGTTGGATCACGGACGCCTCGTCGAACGCGGCACGCACGAAGAATTGATGCGGCTGGATGGCGAGTACGCGGATTTGTATGAACGCCAACTGCTGGAAGAAGAACTCGCCGCCAGTTAAAGAGATCGCAGCGAAAGAAACTGCCATTGTTCCATCATACCTTCCTACTCCGAATAATTCCGGGAGTAGGAAGGGGGCATGTGCAAGGTGGGAGGGGTAATGGAGGCCTTCTTAAAGTTGATTGATCGTGCCGCGACAGTTGGGCGCGCCGCAGGAACATTTCGTTTCGTCATCGTGCCAGGACGAAACGTAATCAAGCGTGATTTCTTCGCCGGGCGCAATGTTGCGGGCGGCATAGAAAAAAATTCGATTATTGATAATTTTCAGGTCGCCGTTCGGATGGCAGGAATGGTTGATATACTCCGTGCCGTTACCGCCGACGCTGCCGTCAATCGCCCAGTATGTATCAATCGCGCAGATATGAATGCGTTTGGCTCCCTGCAAGCGGCGTTTGATTTCGCGGCGCGAAATGCGCTCGCCGACGTATTCGGCAATGCGCTGACCGCGCCGAAAAGCGCGCGTAGCGTAACAGCCGAGGCCATCAATCGGAGAAGCTTTGACCTCAATGCCGGGCGCAAGCGATTGCACTTGATTGCCGGATGTTTTAGTTTGCGTTTTCATACGTTGCAACATAAACGACCACCGCAGAGGACAGCAAATGGAACGCAGAAATTTTCTTACCCGCCTAAGCGCGGGCATCACTTATGCCGCAACCGCGCAACCCAAAGCCACAACGTTGATTAAACCACGCGCGCTCAAACCTGGTGCGACGATTGGCCTGATCACGCCCGCCACACCGACGACTGATCCTGATCGGCTGGCAATGGCGGCGCGCGCGCTGAAGTTTTTCGGCTTTCAGGTCAAAGTCGGCAAAAACGTCGGGCGGCGCGCCGGTTATTTCGGTTCTTCGCCAGAGGAACGGTTGGATGATTTGCACGCGATGTTTCGGGACACGAGCGTAGACGCCGTGTTTGCCTTGCGGGGCGGTTACGGCGCGCAGCATTTGCTGGATCGTATTGATTACGATTTGCTGCGGCGCAATCCGAAAATCTTTTTGGGTTACAGCGACATCACGGCGCTGCATTTGGCGATTCACAAACACGCAGGACTCGTGACCTTTCACGGGCCGAATATGTTGTCGGAATTCACGGAGTATACACAGCAGCATTTTCGCCCGGCGATGTTTGCCGCCAAGCCGCTCGGCGTGCTGACAAATCCGCCGGAAAGCAACACGATTCGCCCCTCGCATCCACTGCGCACGATTCGTTCCGGCACGGCGACGGCACCGATTATTGGCGGCAATCTGACGTTGATTTCCACGCTGATGGGCACACCGTACGAACTTGATTGTCGCGGCAAAATTCTGCTGCTCGAAGACATTGGCGAGGAACCCTACCGCATTGACCGGATGCTGACGCAGTTGCGACTGGCCGGAAAGCTAAACGACGCGGCGGGCGTCATCGTCGGCGAATGCGTGGATTGCGGCCCCAGCGATTACAAACCGTCGCTCGGCTCAAATTTCTCTTTGGGTGAAGTGCTGGATGCGATGTTGCAACCGCTCCGCATACCCGTGTTTTATGGCTTAACGTTTGGCCACACGGCAGATCAGCTAACCCTGCCGCTCGGCGTTTTGGCCACGATGGACGCAGACAAAGGAATACTGGAAATCAAGGAAGCGGCAGTGGAGGGGTGAGATTGGAGATTGCAGCTTTGAAATTGTAGATTTGAGATGGGGGATTTTACTTTCCTCCTCTAATCCCTCATCTCAAATCTACAATTTCAAATCCCTGCCACTTGCTGTTGCGCGCCTTTATTTTGTGCTGGAGGCGCGCAAGGGTTGGCAAAAGCCTTTTAGAATGGCGCGGCTTGCTTCAATAAGTTGTGTAATGTCAGTGCGCGTATGCGCCGCGCTCAATGCGCCCTGGCGGCAGGGCTGCGGAAAGAGATACAGCCCGCGTTCGATCAATGCGCGCCGGTACACGCGATCCAAATCGAAATTGTGATGCGTCATCAGATCGTGCCAATCCACGGGCGCGTGATCCATAAAATACACACAAAATGCTGTGCCCACACGACTAAGCGTCGCCGTGATTCCGAGTTCAGCAAAAACCATTGTCAATCCGGTTTGCAAACGATTCCCTAATCGTTCCAGTCGTTGATACAACGCGACATCTTCGCGCTGCAAAATTTCGAGCGTAGCGATGGCGGCGGCGGCGGCAAACGGGTGAATATGGTAGCTGCCCATCATCCGCACCGACCACGACGGATCAGGCGAATCCAGCAGGGCCATCACGCTGGCACGCCCGCCGATGACGCCGAGCGGAAAGCCGTTCGCTATGTTCTTGCACAGTACTGACAAATCCGGTTTCACCCCAACGAGCGATTGATAGCCCGCCAGCGTCGAGCGAAAGCCGGACTTCACTTCATCAAACACCAGCAGCGCGCCGTAGCGATCACACAACGCGCGCAAGGCCGCCAAATACCCTGGCTGGGGCGGAATCACGCCGCAATTGTGCAGCACGGGTTCCGTGATGACGCACGCCGTCGGATAACGTTGCAGCACGGCTTCGACCGAAGCGGCATCGTTGAAGTTGACCAGGTGCACGTGACGTTGCAACGTTTCGGGAATGCCAGCGGAAATGGGCGCGGGCGCGTATTCGCTGTTCGTAACGCGCGGGCCGATAGTCGTAAGTTCCGGCAGCATCACGGGCGCGACATCGTTGTTCCATCCGTTGTATCCGCCGAGCGTGACAATGATGTCATCGCGGCCCGTCCAAGCGCGGCTCAGGCGAATGGCTTGGGCGATGGCTTCATTGCCGCTGCTCGTAAATTGCACTCGTTCCAGCGACGGCACATAGGCGCGCAATCGTTCGGCTAACTGCATTTCCCATTCGGTCGCGCCGCTGCCCATCAGTGACCAGCCCTGTTCCATTGCGTGACTCACGGCGGCGTTGACTTCCGGGTGATTGTGGCCGAGCAGGTGTGCGGCAAAAGCGGCGTGGAAATCGGTGTAGGTGTTGCCATCGGCGTCCCACAGCCGATTGCCTTCAGCACGCACAAAAACGATGGGCGGCTCAATGCGGCGATCCGCGTGGCCGCTGCCCGCGATGGTTTGGGCACTTTGCTCGGTCAGCACACGCGACTTGAAATAACGATCTGTCATAAGGTGAAAGATGAGGTGGGCTGTTGTAACTGGGTGAAACGTAATCGCGGCGGGGCGCGGGGAACTTGCTCAAGGTACGCTGTGGCTTGCCTTGGCGTCAAGCTGATTTTTGGTTCGCCAGAGATTTGCCAAGCCGGTTCTTTTCGCGCTAGGCTGACCATGGCGTAGGGCAGGTTCTCAACCTGCCATTTCGTTTTTTGCCACGGCAATCTTTTAGCAACCTGGCAGGCTAAGAACCTGCCCCACTTTATTATGTCTGAAAATATTCCGAAAACCTTGACCGTTTCCTGCGTCCAGATGCACTGGGCGAAACCTCTTTCTTACAACCTGCAACGCACGCAGACTTACCTGCAAGCTGCTGCTGAAGCGGGTGCGCGCGTCGTCTTGTTTCCTGAAGCAAGTCTGACCAGTTATTACTTTCCCTACGTGATTGAACTGGAGCCGAAAGCGGTGCAGGCGGCGCTGGAACAGACCTGCGAAACTGTTGCGCAACACAATGTCTGGGCGATTGTCGGCACGATTCAAAAGACGGCGGATCGCTTTTTGAATCTGATGCACGTCATCAACCCTTCCGGCCAGATCGTTCACGAATACGCGAAAGTGAATATGGCCGGGCGCGATGAAAAGCAGTATTGTCGCGGCGGCAATAAGCTTTCGCTGTTTGAAATTGACGGTATTCCCTGCACGATGGTCATTTGCCGCGACGGGCGACATCCTGAATTGTATCGGTTGCCTGCGATGGCGGGCGCGCAGATTCTGTTTCATCCTTCGTGCAGTTCCGACGAAATCGAAGCCGTCGCCTGGAAGCGCATCTCTGGCCGCGCGCAGCAACCCGTCGGCCCGAACACGAAAATCTTCCACTGCGTAGCGAACACCATCGGCCAATCGCCCGACGGGTTACAGACTTCAAGCGGCATGTCCTTCATCCGCGAACCGAACGGCATTCCGCTTGCCGAGGCTGGGTTTTACCAGGAAGAGATGATTACTTCCGTGCTGGATTTGGCGCGCGCGGATCGTTCGTATGTGCTGGATAGTTTGGAAAATCCGCCGTTTTTGCGCTCGTATTGGCAAGAGATGGTTGCATCTGTGAAAGCGCATGCCAATGACCAAATCGAATAAGTCAGGAGGCGCAATGCCACTGACGATTGACGACTGATGATTGACGACTGTTACTAAAATCTCTGTGAATTTTTGGTCAGCGGTCAGGGGGCAGTCATCAGTTGTCTGCGGGCTGACATAAATCTTGACAAAGGCCTGTTGCTACGTTAGTTTCCGCGCTGTCACGACAGCCCCAATACGGCTTAATTCAGAGTTACGAGTAGCTTGCTCCCCTCACGCTCAAACGTAGAGTTGCTACCGCAGCAGGAGACAGGCAGAGGCCATGCAACGAATAGATAAATACGAAGTCCTCGAAGTCATCGGACGTGGTGCGATGGGCGCGGTTTACAAAGCGCTGCATCCGCAATTCAAGAAATACGTCGCCATCAAAGAAATCCTCGCTGACCTCGCCGGTCATCCTGAAATCCAGCAACGTTTCGAGCGCGAAGCCGAATTGCTGGCGCATCTGCCCGCCCATCCAAACATCGTGATGGTGCGCGATGCGCTCGTGTGGGAAGGCAAGTTGTATCTGGTGATGGATTACATCGAGGGCGGCACGCTGGCCGATGTTATCAAACAGGGCGGCGTCAAACCAGAACGCGCGATTGTCTGGCTCGATCAAATTCTCTCCGGCCTCGAAGCGATTCACGCGCGCGGCGTGATTCATCGTGATCTGAAGGCGAGCAACATTCTGCTCGGCAACGACGGCACCGCGTATCTCTCTGACTTCGGCATCGCGGAATCCGTCAAGCAATCGCAAGCGGGCGAGGGAATGGCGACAGCGAAATGCGTCGCGCCGGAAATGATCGAACCAACGCTCGGTCGCAATGCCGAGCCGCAACAGGCCGATTTGTACGCAGCGGGAATTTTGGCGTACGAAATGTTACTGGGTGAAACAAAATTCCGACATGCTTTGAGCG